>JARGGB010000051.1 GCA_029210815.1 Candidatus Brevefilum sp. | reverse complement strand
GATTTGACGGTGGGCGGCACGATCGTCCTATCAGGTGTGGAAAATACTTACATGGCAAACACACCCTATGCAATCAATGAAACCTTGCTGACTGGCTACACTTTTGTGAGCATCACAGGGGATGCGAAATGTCCTGCAGTCCTGGGCGGCGAGATCACCCTGGACGAAGGCGATGACATCACCTGCACGATCACGAATGATGATGTAGCACCGAAGCTGACGCTGATCAAGACAGTGGTTGGCGGCACAGCATTACCGGATGACTTCTTATTGACCATCGGTGGTTTAGCTGCGACTTCGGGTACTCCATATGAAAAGATGGCTGGTGTAGCATACGCAATCGATGAAACAGATCTTGAATTCTATGTCTTTGGTGAGATCACCGGCGATCCGAAATGCCCTGCAGTCCTGGGCGGTACGGTGACCATGGATGTAGGCGATGACATCACCTGCACAATCACTAACTACTATATCGACATCACCATTGACAAGCAGATCAGAGGCTATGACGAGGTGCTGGGTTATTCTGAATGGCAAGATAATCTGGAAGATATGTTCGTATTTACTGACCTGTATTATCGCTTCATTGTGACCAACACCGGTGAATACGACTTAAAGAATGTTCAGGTTACAGACCCCGTCCTTGCTGGATTACTTGGCGAAGAAGAAACTTATGTCTTCTGCACATACGAGACACTGGCTGTTGGTGCTTCTGTTACCTGCGGCGAATTCGGTCCGATTGATGCTGGATTCAATGACAGTGGATCAATCTGCAATATTGCATCGGTTGAAGGAACTGCAAGACCAGGCACTGATTATGCTGAAACGGTAACGGATAGCGATGAGGCCTGCTATGTACCTCGATACTGGGCATTCACGCCCGGTTTCTGGAAGAATCACACCAGTTCATCGCCTTCTGGCCATGATGCCTGGCAGTACACTGCTTACGAAACAACTGACCTGTTAACGGATGTAGGCTTTGAGCTTGGCGATATAGGTACTGAACAGCCAAAAGGTATCAATAAGAACTTCAATCAACTCAGTTTGCTGGAAACCCTGCGCTTACAAGGTGGTACTGGTACTGTTGGTGCTGGCGAAATCCTGCTCAGGGCGGGTGTGGCATCCCTGCTAAATGCCTCATTCCACGAGGAATTCCATGGCACGGTTGAGCCTTACTTCCCGATGACCTCTGCAGAGGTGATCGCAGCAGTCAATGCAGCCATTGCAACTGGCGAACCTGTAGAGATGCTGCAATTAGCTGCGGAGTTGGATGGGTACAACAATGGATATGAGTACTTTGATTGGTCCTGGCCTGTACCTTAGCCTAAGGCAGCAATATTAATAAATCGATCAGGTTGACCCCTCACTCTGATCAACCTTGTATGGGGGCGGTGGGTGCAAGCCCTTCGCCCCCTAAATTTTTCAATAGGTATTTTTTATTTATCATTGAGATGATGAGAGATGAGATCCATGCGAATCTTTAAGTTTTCTTCAATAATTCTTACATTTCTTTTTGTTTTAATATTGGTCCATACCTCATTGGCTGTTGCTGATGGTGTGATTGTCCCTTTACAGGAGACCAGCCTGTACTCTGGAGGGGTTGCTGCAGGTTTTTATGTTGGAATCGATGGTGACCTGTTCATTATTGATCGTCAGGATGAGCTGTGGATGATTGACCCAGAAACAGGAAACTACCGTAATTGGTGGGGTATCGGCGGTGTTGAATTGATGGATGTCGTCCAGACACAGTCAAACGTGGTATGGTGGACAATCTCAGATACTGTGTTTGGCAATTTGAATCTGGAGACCAACGCTGTTCAATACTGGGATCTTGCTTATTATTTTGAAAATTTACTTAACTTAGGCCCGCTCAGCTATCAGGACGGTTCACTGTGGTTAGCGCCTTATTATGCGCCCAACTATGGGATTTTTCGGTTTGATTTGTCCACATATGAATTATGTTTATATCAAAGCCCAGTATATGCCAGTGATCTCATTATTTTGGATGGGATGCTGTGGATGACAAATTGGCAAAATGACAGTTTAATGCATATGGACCCTGGCACCGGAAGATTGGTAAAATTTGCAACAGGGGGAGATATTCATACAATTGATTCAAATTTGCGGACAGATGGCACCCAATTATTATGGACTGAGGATGTATTGAATGGGCAGATTGTCAGCTTCGACCCCGATTCACTCACGATGACAGCCTATGATTTGCCAACTGATGAACAACCCCGTAATTTGGACTTGCGAGGAGGAAAAGTCTGGTATACAAATGCCAGCGGTAGTTTTGGGCGATTGGATCCAAACACAGCCGGTAAAGCATCAATCATCGTGGCTGAACAAGTTGTTAAGACAAGTATGACGCCTGAATGCATCACTTTAGACGTTCCATTTACAAACATCGCGAGTAGAGAACCAGACGGCACATTTACCTGGACGGACATTAACAGTACACAAACGGACCCCCTTACAGGTGTTTTATCCTACAGTCTACTTGAAGGTTCGGAACCATATGGGATTGTTGGCACTTTGGATTATATCTGGGTTACTGACCCGGGCCGGCAGAAATTGATCCGCATGCCGATCTCTGAACAGGAAGCCTTTATAACAGTTATTAAAGAGGTGATTAACGATAACGGCGGCAGTGCTTTACCGGATGATTTCAACCTGCTGCTAAATGGTCAACCTGTGACCAGCGGCGAGACCATCTCTGTTGATCCTGGCACTTATACCGTGACTGAGACTTTATTGCCCGGCTACACTTTTGAGGGTTTCTCAGGTGACTGCGATCAAAATGGTGTATTGTCCCTGGCTGCTGGCGAAAGCAAAACCTGTATAATCACCAATGATGATCAGCCGGCAGAGGCTTCCGCAATTTATTTACCTTTAATTCTCAAATAGAAATTTTATGGAGGTTTTATGTATTTAACCTGCCAAAGACGACGATGCTTACTCTTCCTGGTTTTCCTGGGGATATTCAGTCTTCCACATTTGGCTCACGCGGATGCTGGTAATTCCCAGGAAACGTTTCGGACCGCTGCCTATGCCCTGGCCGTTGAGGGCGAATATATCTACATCCTGGGGGAGGCGGTCAATTATCAGGGTGAGCTGCAAGAAAATGATCTGGATCTGAGCGGCGGCATGAAGGATATCTTGTTGGTTAAACTTCGCATGGACGGCACCCCGGTCTTCACTGCCCTGATCGGTGGTGCGGATGATGACGCGGCTTATGGACTTGCTGTCAGGGAAGGTGTTGTCTATATTTTTGGTGAGACCTGGTCAAGAGATTTTCCGGGTGCACCAGGGAATGCCGGTGAAAATGATGCTCTACTGATGGCACTTGCCGCGGATGGGAGCGGGATTTTGTGGGCACGCCGCTTTGGGGGAAGCGGTCAGGATGCTGGAAGGGCACTGGCTCTCCATGATGATGTTCTTTACCTGACCGGTATTACCTGGTCGGGCGACCTGCTGCCTGGTGCTGCCCTGGGAGATGCCGATGGTTTTTTAGGGCGGGTGGCCTTGGACGGCAGCCTGGATTGGCTGAAAATCTTCGGTGGTCGTGCCCTGGATGCACCCTTTGATTTGGCCGTTATCTCAGATGAGATTTGGGTTGTCGGGCAGAGTATTTCCAGGGATTTTGGTGGAACGCACCAGGGTGAGGGTGATGCTTTTGCCGCCCGTTTCAGCCGTGATGGTGAACAAGAATTTGCTGGAATGTATGGCGGCCGGGAAGCAGACATTGCTTTTGCCATTTCTCCAAACCAGGACGGTGGGATTTTCCTGGCTGGCGGCACCCGCACAGGGAACTTGCCTGGGGCAGCAGGGGATTACAGTGGGAATTATGATGGATTTTTAATGGCTATCGATATCGATGGGGAACTGCAGCGGACAACTTACTTTGGTGGGACTGGCGTTGATTATGCTTACGATATTGAACGGACAACAGAGGGTGAACTGTTTCTGGTAGGTGAGACTTATTCTTCGGTTTTCCCCTTGGGTATTGAGCAGACCTGGGACAACTTTGGGAATGGAGATGCTTTTATCGTCCAAATCAACCCTGAAGGTGCAGTGATCAACAGCTGGTTGAAAGGCGGGGCGGATGCTGATCGTGCCAGGGCAGGGGTGTTAACCAGCGAGGGTCTCTGGCTGGCAGGGGGGTTCAGCACCGGAAACCTGCCATATGGCATGCTGGTCCCCTCATCTGAATTAGGGAGTATCAGTCTGCCAACCCTTGAACCACCTATCCCTACAGCCACCCTGGCGCTAACAGCGACACAACAGCCCACAGAAACGCCCATCCCCAGCACCCCCACGCCCCAGCCGACGACACCGCAAACAGCCACGGCGGCTGCGATGAATACAGCCACAGCTGAGGTTGAACGCACTGCGGTAAGCGAGGTGCTGGATAGTACGCCGACCTCATCCTTTGAAGCCGGGGATGTACCACCGGTGGATGAAACCCAAACATCTGGGCTTATGCCCGGTGAGACTGTGGACCTATCACCGACACCTACGACAACAGTGGCGGCAGAATTGGTGGTCGACGATGGGGTTCAAGAGGAAGGCGAACCAACAGGGATAATCGTTGGCATTGGCTTGATCCTGGCAGCGGGGTTGGGATGTGCCTATTTCTGGTTTCGACGTAATAAAGCGAAGGACATACCATAAATTTACGGGGTGAAGGTTTCTGAGGATTTGGGAGGTTAAAATGTTTAAGAAAATGCTCTCATTATTGATTACATTAATTTTTATCTTTAGCCAACCCTTGGCAGTTCTTGCCCAGGGGGATTTTTTTGATGGCTATCAGAATCCGCCAGCCGGGGGGATGGGTTTCATTAAGTATCCGACCGAAGAAATTCCCGGGCATAAGGAGGCTTATTTTCTTCGGGGTGCAGGCGGTGGACTGTGGGTCACTGAAGATGCGATCTGGCTCACCAAAGTTGAAGCCACCACACCCTTGGCGAAAGGGGAACGACCACCCGCGGACCAGACTGTGAAAGGCGTGAACCTCAAGGTCAGCTTCCCCGGTGCCAATCAAAATGTGGTGCTGAGAGCGGAGCAGCAAATGCCTGGTCACATTTCCTATCTTAAAGGAGAGGACCCGGCTGGTTGGGTGAAGGAACTGCCCTTATGGGGTCTGCTGCGCTATCGGCATTTATATCCGGGTGTGGACCTGGTGATTCGTTCCACGGAAACTGGCTTCGATTGGGAATATGAAATCCAGACAGGGGCTGACCTGGATCAACTGCGCTTGTGGATCCAGGGAGCTGAGGCTGTTGCGATCGATGCGCATGGTACGATCCTGTCCACATCCCTGGGTGAACTGCGCCTGCCAGCCCTGGGTTTGGAAGGCCCCGAAGGTGCGCTGAGTGCCGAAGGGACGGCACGGCTGGTTTACGGCGATTGGGTTGAAGTCTATCCTCAATCAGCAAGCTCAGTGCCTCTTGAGAGCAATCCTGCTGACAAATTAACTTACAGTACTTTCCTGGGTGGTACCGATCGTGAGGAAGCTTTTGATGTTGCTCTCGATCTGCAGGGAAATGTTTATATCGCAGGAGCTACCTTATCTGCGGATTTCCCAGTCACCATTGGGGACACAACTTTGGAAAACAAGGATGCTTTTGTAGCAAAATTTAATATGGATGATTCACCACCCAGCCTGGTTTATGCGACCTATATTGGCGGGAATGGTATTGAGATTGCCTATGCTCTGGAGGTAGAGGATGGGATTGCTTATGTGACTGGCGAATCGGATTCCTCTGATTTTCCCATTGCTGGGGATGCTGCGGATGTTGATGTCTTTGCGATTGCATTGAACGAGGCGGGCAGCGGGTTGATTTATTCTAGATTGATCGGTGGCGCTGTGCCGGATCCACAGCAAACGGCGGATGATTACGGCTATGCCATCGCTGTTGAAAATAATCAGGCATATATCACCGGAATCACCAATTCGGTCGATTTTCCAACGACGAATTCAAGCACTTATTTCAAAGGCGGCGATGTTTTTGTTTGTAAGTTAAATTCTGACGGGACAACCGTTTATTCAACTTTAAAAGGTGGTAAGTACATCGATGCTGGTTACGGCATTGATGTCAAGAACGGTATTGCCTGGGTCACTGGGGAAACCAATTCCTCTGAATTTTTAAGCAGGATTACTGGTGGAGCGGTTTTTGTGATCAACCTGACAGGTATTGGTCTTGTGGATTCGGTCAGGGTTTTTGATGGGACAATCTCCTTTGGCAGTCAGGAAGCCTATGAACGGGGGACTGCATTGGCATTGGACAGCGCTGGTGATATCTATGTGACAGGCTATACAAAATCAGTAAATTTCCCGGTGACGGATGGATCCACCTATGCTGGGGGATTGAATGATGCATTTCTCTTGAAGCTAGATCAATCATCCACAATTTATGGGACATATCTTGGCGGCATTGGATCCGAACACGCTTATGGGGTTGCTGTTGATGCCCTGGGTGGCGTGGTCGTGGTAGGCGATACATCCTCGCTAGATTTTCCTCTCACGGATGATGCCTTTCAATTAGCAAATGCAGGAAATGGCGATGGGTTTATCACGCGATATTTCTTAGCTGGAGACGACCCGGGTTTTCGCAGTTACTCTAGCTATTTTGGCGGCTCGAACATTGACACCCCTAAAGCTGTTGTGATGGATGATCTGGTATCAGCTTATTTGGTTGGTGATACCTTATCAACAGACTTTCCAGTGACCATCGACGCATTCGATCAATCGTTAAACGAATCCCAGGATGCCTTTTTATCTATAATGGCAATAGCACCCATGCCAGCAGTTCAAATTGAGAAATTTACCAACGGTTTGGATTCAGACGAAGCACCCGGAGTATATTATTTACCAGATACCCCCCTGACCTGGACTTACCAGGTGACCAACAATGGGGAGGTGCCGCTCATCAATGTGGAGGTAACCGACAGCAAAGGTATTGTGGTTGATTGTGGTGGGATTGTTAGTTTAAATCCTGATCAATCCATTGTGTGTACTGCGTCAGGCTTTGCTGAACCGGATCAATACGGCAACCTGGGTATTGTGACAGCCGAGGACTCGCTACTCGGAACAGTCGTCAGCGATGTGGATGCCAGTCATTATTTTGGGGTGGTCCCTGACACTGAATTGGTCAAGCTTACCAATGATCAGGATGTGGACCTGGTGAGTGAGGTCTATGTCGAGGTGGATGGAACCGTCACCTGGAGCTATGTGGTGACGAATACAGGCAATGTGCAATTAACAGGCATAAATGTTACTGATGACAAAGGTGTAACTATCACCTGCCCAAAGAGCATCCTTGAGCCAGGCGAATCGATGACCTGTACGGCGAGTGGGACTGCGGTTGCCGGTCAGTATGAGAACACTGGTACCGTTGTTGGTGTGCCGCCGGTTGGGCCGAATGTCAGTGATTTTGATCTGAGCCATTATTTTGGCAGTGCACCTGCGATTACGATGCTAAAGAAGTTAAATGGCATTAGATACGAATCTGAGCCTGGCTTATATATTTTAGTTGATGGTGCTTTGACCTGGACATACGAGCTCCAAAATACTGGCAATGTTCCATTAACCAATGTAACGGTGACCGATGATAATGGGACGCCTGCAAACACCCTTGATGATCGAGTCGCCTGTACAGGCCTTACACTTGATCCTGGTGCCACGCATACCTGTACACTAACGGGAACAGCTGTTGCGGGTCAATATCACAATGTGGCAACGGTTACAGGGATTCCCCCTGTCGGAACCCTGACACCCGTGCAGGATCACGGCTATTATTTTGGTGCTATCACGCAGGTTGACCTAAATTATAAAGTCAATGAAACAGACGCAGACAGCGCACCTGGACTGTATGTAATGGCTGACAGCACATTGGCACTCGATTATGTGGTTTCGAACGAGGGAAATGTGCCGTTGTCTAATCTCGTGGTGACGGATGAGGGATCCAATGTTTGTACGATCCCAAGCCTTGATGTTAGTGCCAGCTATCTATGTGAGGGATCGCTGACAGCCCTGGTTGGGCAGCAGAGCAGATCGGCATCTGTAACGGCTGACCCACCAGATTATTTACCTCAGATCAATGATTCTGACCCGATTTATTATTTTGGCGCAACAACAGGCATCACCGTTGACAAGAAAACCAATAACCAGCAAGGAAACCCCGATCCTATTTACGTCCTGACGGGGTCCACGGTGAATTGGACTTATCTTGTAACCAACACAAGCAATGTTATTCTATCGAATGTTGTGGTCTCGGATGATAATGGTACCCCTACAAATAGCGCAGATGATAGGATAGCAACTGGGTGCAATGGGATCAGTCTCGATCCAGGCGCTTTCACAACCTGCAGCCTATCTGCACCAGCACAAGAAGGCGCTTACACAAATATCGCCTTAGCCTCTGGGGAGCCCCCATCTCCCTTGAGTCCTGTTTTTCATACAGACAGCAGCAGTTATTTTGGAACCACACTGGATATCAGCCTGGTTAAGAAAACCAATGGGGAGGATGGCGCTACAGAACCCGGTCCATTGGTCGCAGTTGGTGCACCAGTTAATTGGACTTATCTGGCAACAAATTCAAGCAATGTCACAGTTGGGATCTCAATCGTTGACAACCCCTCTGTTACAATCAACTGCCCGGTCAGCAGCCTTGCCCCCGATACCTCGACCACCTGTACTGCCAGTGGGACCGCCGTGGCAGGTCAGTTCACCAATACCGCCACTTTGACAGCAACACCTCCAGGTGGTCTTGAACCTGTAACAGCTCAGGATACAAGCCATTATTATGGGGTTACTACAGGCGTCACCATTGAAAAGAAGACCAACGGGATCGATGCAGATGAAGCGCCCGGTCCGTTTATTAAAATTGGAGAGACTGTTTACTGGACTTATGTCATAACAAATACCGGTAATGTCTCGCTGACAGGCATTGTTGTGACGGATGACAAGGGCGTTGAGGTCTCTTGCCCTGGAACAAGCCTGGAGCCTGACCAGTCAATGGTCTGTACAGCCTCCGGAACAGCCACAGAAGGGCAGTATGCAAATATCGGTTCAGTGACGGCTAACCCACCAACGGGATTCAGCCCTGTCTCCGATACCGATCCCAGCCATTACTTTGGCAGTGATGCTGGTGTTTCAATTACAAAATTGACCAATGGGGTGGATATCGGACTATATGACCCGCCCTATATTTTGGTAAATGGGGCGGTTCAATGGACCTATCTTATTGAGAATATTGGCAACCTTGCCATCAGTGATATTCTTGTGACCGACAGCGACACCAGTCTTGTGATCACTTGCGAAACATCGGTACTTGTCGACGGACAGCTTTTGCCGGGTGACACAATGACATGTACTGCAAGCGGTACTGCGATCGAAGGACGATATGACAATACGGCTTATGTTGAGGGGACACCTTATGGATTTGAAACTGAAAAGGTACAGGATTCGGATGCAAGCGCTTATTTTGGTGCGAACCCGTCGATTACCATTGAAAAGTCAACAAATGGTGTGGACGCGGATCTGCCGCCCGGACCATATATCCCGGTTGGGGAGCCAATCACTTTGCAATATGAAGTCAGCAACCCTGAAACAGATTTTCGATTTATTGATATCCAGGTGACCGATGATGAGGGAGTGACGGTTAACTGTCCATCAACAAGGCTTGATCCTGGGGATCCAAGCCTTGTTTGTACAGCTGAAATTACGGCGGATTCCGACCAGCAAGCGCTATCCGGGCACGTGTCAGCCAGGGTGGTTGCGGTCTCGAACAGCCAGGAATTAGGAAGCGTGGAAGATAGTGATCCCAGCCACTACTTCGGCTATACGGCTCCGGGATTAACCCTGACGAAGTACACCAACGGTATTAATGTGGAGAGTCCGCCAGGTCCTGAATTAGTCGTTGGCAGCAGTGTGACATGGACTTATCAAGTAAAGAATGAAAGCAATGCGCCTGTTGCAGACCTCAGTATCAGCGATGACCCGGTGGGAGTGGTGGCTTGTGAGAAGGATGGCCTTGAAGGGAATGAAACCATCACCTGTTCATCCAGCAGTGAAGTTGTGGAGGGTCAATACAGCAATACCGCCCAGGCATCCGGTGTCTTTACACCGACTGAAGAAGAAATCTCGTCTTTGGTGGCTTCCAGTTATTACTATGGGGTGAGAGGGTCAAAGTTATTTCTGCCGCTTCTGCTGCGTTGAGTAAACTAAGCAAGCTTAATTAAAAACTGGTTTGAATTAAAAAGCATCAGGATGGGCAATCACCCATCCTGATGTGATTTGGGTAAGGAATGCTGATATATAAGGGCGGAGGGGTCAATGAAGTTGAAAGACCTTATTTAATAGCGCTATAATTGGCAAGAAGACTGTAGCTTAAAACCATGTAACTGTGGGCAGCGATAAGCCTTGCGCGCTTGTGGCGTGAGGGGGGTCGGATTAATGAAGCAAGTCAGGTTCTGGAGGAAGCTTACAATGTGTTCACGGAAGGCTTTGACACGGCTGATCTAAAGGAATCACTGGTTTTGCTTAAAGAACTCTCGCAGGACCAGTAAAAATTTGTGAGGTTGAATTTTTGGAATTGATAATTTCTTTATGTAGTTCACGATGGGAGAATTGGGTTAACTGCAGCTCAGGGGGTCTTGAGGGTGCTTTCAAGGTCTTTTTTTAATTGCTGAAAGAAAATAAACAGATCTTCAAAACAGTTAAAATGCTTTTGCTCTCCGGTATGAGGATCTTCTAAGGATGCTAACCAGGATAATTTTCCGTTTTGTTTTACAAGCCACAGTTTGAGAAGAAATGAGTGATAGGTTATTTTTTCCATAAGGGCCTCCTCATTTAATAAGGCTTGCATATTTTTGCAGTTGCTTCGCATTTCTATCGTCTGGAATGCAATGTCCTTACAAAATCACATATCATCTTAACTTAGGTATTCTCGAATGTTTCTGATCAGGAAACCCAGCACCAGGTTTCCTGATCGTTTTTTGAAGTCGTTATTTAACATTGAAAATATCCATGGATAGAATAATTATCCTCTTAAGGTTCTTTGGCATAGGGGTCTTTCACTGTCAGTGGTCCTAAAAAGCCGATAATTTTCCATTCATCCTCTCCCTGGACAATACAGGTGAAGTAAAGCTCGTCTTCATCAATGTTGACACTGCCTCCCAAGAATGTGGTGCTGCCCGGGTCGAAGACATCATACCTTTTGAGATTGGCAAATTTCGGAGCAACACTTGGGCTTGTATGTGCTTTTAAATCTTCGATGGTGTATCCTTCATCCAGTGTGTCAATGGCGATAATATAATTATCATAGGTGTCATCTTTCACAAGAACTTTGTAAGCGAAGGAGCCTCTGGAAGCATCTTTGTAAATTGTCATCGAACATTTATCACCGGGTCCAAATACTACCTCAGCATTGGTAGCCCATTGTTTCCCTTTTCCAGAGTGAGCAAGCCGCCATTCGTTTTCCACGCCGAGTTCCCTTTCTGTGCACCCTGTCATCAGGATCAAAACCCCCACAAAAATAAGAATTATGAAATATCTTGTTTTCATTTTTACCTCCTTCAGGTAAATGATTTGATTTATTTTGGCTGAGAAGTCATGATGATCTCAACCTGACTAGAGCTTAACAAATGAGCGTGGGGAAATCGTGATAAATTCTGCCGAAATAATTTTGTTTTAACAATAGATTTTTGTATAATGTAATTATTAATGCGGAAATTTTTTCGCGCAACCAGCGAGGTGGGGATGAACCAGCTTAATGTTCGATTGTTTGGTTCAATGCAGCTCATGCGGGGTGACCAACCACTGTCAAACTTTGGGTCCAACAAAGTACGCGCCTTATTTGCCTACCTGGTTGTAGAGTCAAACTGTTTACATCAGCGCAGAAAATTAGGATCCTTGCTCTGGCCTGAAGTCCCGGAAACCACAGCTCTTTCAAACCTGCGTTATGCTTTATCCAATCTCCGTAAAGTACTGGGGGATCGAACCGCTCAACCGCCTTACTTGCTGATTACACCCCAAACGGTTCAGTATAATCCCCGCTGCCATTATCATCTTGATGTGGTTGATTTCGAAGCGCAATCCGAGCTTTCCAAGCAGAATCCCCTTGATTTTGTAAGTCTGATGAACGCAGCAGAGCTGTATAAAGGGCGGTTCATGGAAGGTTTTTCGATCCCTGACAGCATCCCTTTTGAAGAATGGATGGTGCTTAAACGTGAGCGTTTTGATCGAATGGCTTACGAGGTTCTTAATCGATTGGCGAATTATTATGAATTGATTGGGGAATATAGCCAGGCTATTGGATGTGCACAGCGGCAAATTGGGCTGGATCCATGGCGGGAAGAGGTACATCGCCTGATCATGCGCTGCCTGTACTTTTCTGGGCAGCGAAGCGCTGCCATAGCACAATATGAGAGCTGCTGCAATGCCCTGACAGAGGACCTGGATATTTCCCCCAGCCCTGATACGGTAAATCTGTATAAAGCAATTTGTGAAAAGACACTGTCCGCACCGCCCACCCCACCTGCTTTTTTTCTACGCTCTCCAAATTCACCCGTTGAACGATCTCATTTTGTCAGTCGCCAGGCGTCACTAAGAAGGATGTCTGGGGCTTTGAACCAGGCTTTAGAGGGTCATGGAGGGCTCTTGTTGGTCACCGGCGGTCCTGGTCAGGGGAAAACCGCCCTGGTGCAGGAATTCATCCGGGGTATGTTAGAAACTTATCCACAAGTGGCAGCAGCATGGGGAAACAGCCATGCCTACTTTGGCTCCGGGGATCCTTTTCTGCCATTCAGGGAAATCTTAGAAATGTTAAGCGGCCAGGTGGAACACCGCTGGGAGGCTGGCGCTATTTCTCATGACCATGCTCGCCGTATGTGGCACTTGACTGTACCCTGTGCTCAAGCATTGGTTCAACATGGGCCAGAACTAATCGGGACATTTGTATCCGGGTCTTCCCTTTTGCAGCGGGTTTCTTATGTCCTTCGGGAGGAACCAGGCTGGTTGTCCCAATTGTCGGAATTAGTCGATCAGAAGTCTGAAAGACATCCCATCACCAGGGAAGATCTCATTCAACAATATGGTCGTGTTTTGAGTGAGATTTCTCATCATGTGCCCCTGCTAATATTTGTGGATGACCTCCAATGGGCGGATCAATCCTCTCTAGATTTATTCTTTCATCTCTCACGCCAATTATCCAATACACACATCCTGCTGGTTGGTGCATTCCGACCCGTTCAAAGCACATTGAGTGTTGATGTTACGTCCCTGTCGCTGGCAGATATGGTCAACGAACTCAGACTTCAATGTGGTGATATCTTGATTGACCTGGATGAAATCACAGATCGAGGTTTCATTGATGCCTATCTTGACCAGGAGCCAAATCAATTAGGGGATGATTTTCGGGACGATTTATACTATTACACGCACAGTCATCCGCTTTATACGGTTGAGATGTTGTTTGATATGAAGCAAAGGGGGAACCTGATCAAAAATGAGGCTGGGGTATGGATGGTTTCGGAATCCCTGGATTGGGATCACCTGCCATCCCGGATTGAAGCTGCAATTGAAGAACGCCTTTGCCATCTTCCGGATGACTTATTGCATCTTCTAAAAACAGCCAGTGTTGAAGGCGAACGATTTACTGCAGAGGTCCTTGCAGATATTCTTAAGATCGCCGAGGAAGATGTGTTGACCAGCATTCGCGAGGAACTCGATCATCAATTTAGGTTGGTCCAGGCGGACAGCAGTCAGCGGATTGATGGAGGGCGCCTGTCTCGCTATCGTTTTCGCCATATTCTTTTTCAGAAGTATCTGTACGATCATTTGGATACAATTGAGCGCGTCGAATTGCATGAGGCTGTTGGCAAGGCGATGGAAGAACGTTATGTTGGGGAGATGGAAGAAATAGCGGTGCAGCTGGCAATCCATTTTGAATTGGCAGGATTGGATGATAAAGCCATCACCTACTACGATCTTGCTGGTAGAAGAGCAATTGAATTTTCATCTTATGAAGACGCCATCAGCCATTTCAAAAAAGCACTATCCTTGTTGGAAAAGAAACCAAAGTCAATGGATAGAGATAAACGAGAATTTGACCTCTTGCTGGTCATGAGTGCCCCTTTGATGTTTGCCCATGGTTTCGCTTCAGAAGATATGAGACTGATTAATGACAGGATGGCGGCATTGCTCAAACGCATTCCTTTGAATGTGGAAAAGTTTCCTGTTTTCCACGCCATCGGCGCATATTACCAAATGCGGGGGCAGTACAATAAAGCCCATGCGTTAATGCAAGGCGCCGAACTATTGGCCAGGAGAAGCGAGGATGAGCTGCTTATCCGAGTTGTCAATTGGGCATACGGTTTCAACTTTCTGTGGTTGGGAAAATTAGAGGAAGCCTTATTTAATCTGCAGAAGATGGTTGATTTCTACGATCCTCATGTGCATGGCGAATTTCGTAAATCTTTTGGGATGGATGCGGGTGTGGCGAGCTGTCTCTGGTCGTCCTGGACACTGTGGATGCTGGGGTTCCCAGAAAAAGCGTTGAATCGCAGCCAACAAGCCATTGATTTGGGTTTTTTCCTGAACGACCCAGGTAACTTGAGTTTTGCCCAGGATCTTACCGGGTTTTTGCGTTTGCTGATCAGAGAAACAGATGAAGTGGATGAGCTTTTAGAGTCTTTAGGAAAGCTGTTGGAAAAGAATCCTATGCAGCTTCATTATGCAGATTTTGAATTCCTATCGGGTTTCTATGATGTCCAAAAAGGTGCGTCGAAAACAGGGATAAGCCGTATGTGTAAGGGTATTGAAGCCTTCCAGGCTTGTGGGACAATATCACAGCTTTCTATGCGGTTAACCATTCTGGCAGAAGCCTATCTTGAAGATGGCCAATGGGGCTTGGCAGCACAAGCCATCCAGGATGCAGAAGCATTAATCGAAGACTTAGAAGAGCGTTTTTACAAGGCTGAAGCGCTGCGGGTCAAGGGCAAACTGATGCAAAACACCGGTGCTACGAAAGAAGCTGAAATAAGCTATTTGGAAGCAATGCGGATAGCAGGGGAGCAGAAGGCTAAAACCTTTGAATTACGGGCAGCAACCGATTTGGCACGCTTGTGGGAAAAGCAAGGCCGGTTTGAAGAAGCCCATCAGACCTTGGGCAAGGTTTATAATTGGTTTACAGAGGGATTTGAGACAGCAGATTTAAAGGAATCGCAGGCGCTGCTGAAGGAATTGGGGAAATATTTGTGAACAAGAAGAAAATTCATGAGCGAATTTTTGTTCTTGAATAGAAGAAGATATTTGTATGTAAAAACTTAACCGTAAGACACTTGGTGTTTTAGACTCGCTCCCGCCATTTAGGGTGAGTTTAAGGTATCATATATCATTAGAATTGTGATGAAGACCACATCTATTTGAATGGAAGAAAACACTCATGACCGATGAAATTACCCCTGAATTATTTGAACACCTGGTTGAACTGGCGGCTTTTGCATTTGATCCTGAAGAAGCCAAGTACCTGCGCCGGGAATTGAACAACCAGTTAAAGGCGATCCACCAGCTTGCAGCGGTACCTCTGGAAGATAATGTACCCCCTGCATCTCACGGTGTACCTTACACCGATCAAAACAGCCCCCCATTAAGAGAAGACCGTTGGGAGCCTTGCGATAACCCGGATGAAATCCTGGCGCAGGCACCCCAGGTTGAGGATCGTTATTTCATTGTCCCTGATATTCCCCACACAGAATTGGAATAAACACCATGTCACTTATGGATAAGACTGCACGAAGCATTGCAGAACAGGTAAGACGGGGTGAACTCTCAGCCGTAGAGGTTGTGGAGGATGCCTTTGAACGGATCAGCGCGGTTGACGGCCGCCCTGGCGTGCTGGATTATGGTGAAATCAGTGATGAAGACAAAAGCAAAGTGCATGCCTTTATCACCCTGACGAAGGACCGCGCCTATCAGCAAGCACAGGATGTGGATAGGAGAGTCAGCGCGGGCGAAGACCCGGGTCCTCTCGCAGGCGTCCCGATCACCGTCAAGGATATCTTTTGCGTCAAGGGCACGCCATCAACAGCTGGTTCACGGATGTTAGCCAATTTCGTTGCCCCCTACACTGCCACGCCCGTGGAAAGACTGGAAGCGGCAGGCGCGATCACCCTTGGCAAAGTTAACCTGGATGAATTCACATACGGCTCCTCATCGGAATCTTCGGCTTTTCAACCTGCAACTCGAAATCCATGGCATACGGACTATGTCCCCGGGGGATCATCGGGCGGATCGGCAGCTGCTGTTGCAGCAGGTGAGGGGCTGCTTTCTATCGGCACGGACACCGGCGGCTCAATCCGCCAGCCGGCAGCCTTTTGTGGGGTGGTGGGACTCAAACCTACCTACGGCCGTGTATCCCGCTACGGCTTGATCGCCTTTGGGTCCTCCCTGGATTGCCCGGGTCCCGTTGCCCGCAATGTGGGCGATGCAGCCCTGATGCTTTCAGTCATGGCTGGTGAAGATCGATGTGACAGTACAGCTGCCACCTTGCAGGTGCCGGATTACCTTTCGAGTTTGGATAAGGATGTCAGGGGCTTGCGAATCGGTATTTCCCCGGATTATATGCGCATCCCTTATCCCGATCTTCAAACCGGTGAGGTCGTGGTGGCGGATTTACCGGAAGAGATTCGCGACGCAATCCTGGACGCAGCCCAGGCTCTGGCTGACCAGGGTGCCGAGATTGTCGAGAACGTCCCCATGCCCAACATGTCCTATGGAATCCCGACTTATTTTGTCATCAGCCGTGTGGAAGCTGCTTCCAACCTGCATCGTTTTGACGGCGTTAAATACGGCTATCGAACACAAAGCGAGTTCTCAGATTTACGCGAGATGTACCGCAAGACAAGGGCAGAAGGTTTTGGCTTGCAGCCGAAATTACGCATCTTGATGGGCATGTACGTCAGTGCCGCCCAATACAGTGAGCAGTATTACCAGCGCGCTTTAAAGGTGCGCAGTAAAATCCGTTCTGATTTTGAAGCTGTTTTTGATCCGCAAGGGGCTTATCGTCTGGATACCCTGCTGACACCTACCACCCCCACCACAGCCTTTAAGCTGGGGGATGTCTATGGGGATACGGTGTTGATGCAGTATGCGGACCAGCTTACCGTCCCTGCCAACCACGCCGGCATCCCGGCAATCTCCATCCCCGGTGGGATTTCATCTGAGGGATTACCGATTGGACTCCAGTTCCAGGCGCCTGATTACAGGGAAGACACCCTGTTCCAGGTTGGGCATGCTTATGAACAGGCGACGCTTGATGCCGATTGGCGCAAAATCAAACCCCAGGTCATGAAATTTGTGGAATGATTTGATGGAAAATACCAACCAGGAGCGATCATCAGATGAGAAATTACTTGCAGGCTTTGCCTATTTATTGGGCTTCATTCCTGCTGTTATTATCTGGTTGCTGAAGAAGGATGAGTCGCCTTATATAAAATTTCATGCGCTGCAAGCAGCAATTTATACTGGAATAATCAGCTTTGTAACAGCGTTATTACTGAAAGCCCAAATAGTTCTGATGATCATAACAGGCACAGGGACATTTATCGGGACAAATGTGATTGCTGATACGCTTGAACCGGAATCCCCATCAATCTACTTCTTCCTTTCTATCTTCATGATCATGATCATACTGGTAGGATTGTGCATCATCGCTTTTATTGTGATCAGCCTTCACCTGGTCAACTTCGTCGCAGCAGTTTTTGCCTTTACTGGCAGAGGATGGCGTTACCCCCTTCTGGGGAATTGGGTTGAGAGAATTTTGCAAAAAGATGGGGCACTTTCTAAAGGATAAAAAAATATGACCGACTACGAAACCGTGATTGGGCTTGAAACCCACATTCAACTTAACACGACTACCAAGATCTTTTGCAGCTGCAAAGCAGATTCCTGGGAGCAGCCGCCCAATACCAACATTTGTCCCGTTTGCTCCGGTTTGCCAGGTGTGCTGCCGGTATTGAATGAGGCGGCTGTGCGCAAAGGTGCTTTACTGGCTGCTGCCATGCATTCGGAAATTCGCCTGACATCGCATTTTGATCGCAAGAATTATTTTTATCCCGACCTGCCCAAGGGCTACCAGATTTCGCAGTATGACATGGCACTGGGAAAAGGCGGCTATATGGACCTGCCCATGCCCGATGGATCGATGCGTCGTGTGCAAATCGAAAAACTGCACCTGGAAGAGGACGCCGGCAAGACCAAGTATGAGGGCGGACGGCGCTTTGTGGACTTCAACCGCTGCGGTGTGCCCCTGGTGGAAATGGTCACCGGTCCGGACTTGCGCTCTGCGGATGAAGCTGCGCAGTACCTGATCCGATTGAGGCAGTTGTTACGCTGGCTGGGCGTTTCGGAAGCGGATATGGAAAAGGGGCATTTGCGCTGTGACGCCAACGTCTCCATTCGTCCGGTGGGTTTCACTGGCTTGAATCCCAAGAGTGAGATCAAAAACGTGAACTCGATTGAAGCGGTGCGAGCGGCGATCAATAAAGAGGTCGAACGGCAGATTGAGCTGGTAGAGTTGGGCGGCAGGGTGGAATCATGGACCCTGGATTGGGATGATGCCCAGCAGCGGCTGACCAAGATGCGCTCCAAGGAAACCATTGCGGATTACCGTTACTTCCGTGAACCGGACCTGCTTCCGTTGGAACTGAGCGAAGATTGGCGCGATGCGGTCCTGGCTGATCTGCCTGAACTTCCCCTTGAGCGGCGTGAGCGATTTATGCATGACTACGAACTGCCTGAATACGATGCAGATATCCTCACCGGGGACCGACCGCTTTCAGATTATTATGAGACTGCTGTTGAAGCTTACGGCGGCGACCCGAAGGTTGTTTCTAACTGGATCATGAATGAAATCCTCAGGATGTTGAATGAGCTGGGGATCAGTGCGAACAAACTGGTTTTGCGTCCGGAACACCTGGCTGAAGTGATCAAAATGGTGGACAAGGGCACGATCAATAATGCGACGGGAAAATCCGTGCTGGCAAAGGTGCAGGAAAGCGGCAAGGCACCCGGGGACATTGTGGCGGAAGAAGGATTAGCCCAGGTCAGTGATGATTCTGCCCTGCAGGCAGCCATCGATAAGGTGCTGGCTGCGAGCCCGGAGGAACTTGCCAGTTACCGGGGCGGCAAGGAAGGCTTGTTTGGCTGGTTCATGGGACAGATCATGCGCGAAACGCGCGGCAAAGCTGACCCGGGGGTGACCCGGGAATTGCTGGGGAAAGCGCTTAAAGGCGAATAATTCCCAAGATTAAAATGAAAACTGACTTCTCTTAGTTGAAGGTTTGTCTAGGCTTATGCTTTGCCAATGTGCCAGGTCTGTTCAAGATGATCACAAGTACGGCTGCGATAACGAGCAGGATATTAAGTATCCAGGCAGGGCGTAAGGAGCCGCTTGCAGCCTCAGGCAGCATCGGCAGAACACCAAAAGCGGTATTGCTGGCGGTGTGCAGCAAGAGGATCATCAGCAAGCTCCCGCCTGTAGCGTTATACATCCAGGTATAAAGAATAGTGATGGACATTGTTTGGATCAGGAACCACAATAGTGGCAATTGTTGGTGAAAATCCCCCGGGATCCAGAACAGGGGCAGGTGCCACACAGACCATATCAGACCCAGGATCAGGCTGCTTTGAAGGGCAGTGAATCGTCTTTGAAGCCAGGGAAGGGCAAAACCTCGCCATCCGATTTCTTCACCTAAAACGCTGAAAATAAGAACAAGGAAAAATACCGGGATCACTCGATAAATTTCTGCAGGGTCATTGAAAGATAGGCCACTGCCTCCCATAGCGATGTGGATGCCCAGCGCTGCCAGCATAATGGCTGGAGGGATGATCAGGCTGACCAGGTACCAGTGCCATCGAATGCCCCTCAAATTTATCAGGCGATGCCATATTTTTATCAAGCCTACCTTTCCGGAATGAAGGGCAATCACGATCAAACCAGCGATGCTGGGGCCAAAGGCGGCAAGTAATTTCAAGGGATTTAAGAAGGACGGCTCAGTGCTGGTAAGAATCAGAATGGACCAACCCAACCATGAAATGCCAAAGGCGATAATAATATAAACGATAAAGATGTGTTTTTTGATCCACTTTTTCATAAAGTTCTCCTGGATTTATCCTAATAATCATAACGTATTTTCTCGCAGGGGAATCGAATGTAAAAATCTTATTGACCAAAGACCCTGATTAACGTAAAATAAGTGCTGTGCGGGCGTCGCCAAGTGGTAAGGCATCAGCCTTCCAAGCTGACATTCGCCGGTTCGAATCCGGTCGCCCGCTTTTTTTTATTTAAATCTGCCGGTTCGAATGCCCATGGTCCACCTCCGCTTCGCTTCGGGGGTTTCGTTATGCTCCAGGTAGAATCTCCGGTCGCTTGCATTACTAATGCTTCCGGATCTCAGGGGGTAGGAGATTTTTGGAGGTTTTTCTTAATAATGAAAATGATGTGTGATTTGGTCAAATCAAAAAAAGTCCGCCATTTTTTGCTATAGTTTGTGTTCAAAATTGGGACAATTCACCCAAATTATTAGATTGATTATT
>JARGGB010000050.1 GCA_029210815.1 Candidatus Brevefilum sp. | reverse complement strand
CATGGTAAAACCCGTGTCCGCTCAAACAATCAGAACGCCTTATGAAGGTTCTGAGGTGTGCGGAGATGTAATTACGTCGGATGGGCGAGAATGGTTCTCTGAAGATGGTGTTTATCATGTGCGTAATGGGTGGCTTGAATGCACTGATACAGTGCCCGGTGAACCACGTGTTAGCGGCGATGTGTTTCTGACAGTAAACTGGAACTTCCAGTTTACAACGACGTACCCTTACGGGCCGATGTGGGGCACAATCCACCTCGAAAATGAGGGCGGTTATTGGGAGGGCATTTGGGTAGGAGAGATAACTGAACTTGAAGGTTACAGTTATATATCTGCTTTAATGCGCGGCTACGGGGATTATGAGGGATTGCAAGCCCGGGCAAACTTTTTCAAAGACAGCCCCATGTCGAGTACTTATCAGATTTCCGGTGTGATCATGGACCCGGGTGGAAAATAAGACACAGTTAGAGTCTGAGACGTGTTAAATGCAGGAGCCTGGCATTAATAACAGGCTCCTGCATTCTCATAACCTATCTGCACCAGGTTCAGGCGAAAAAGTTTTATGACAATGCTTCGAGGAGTGATTTCGCCTCTTTCAAGTCAGGCGTTTCGAAGCCTTCAGTAAACCAGTTGTAGATCTCTGAAAGCTGTATTCGCGCCTGATCTTGCTTGCCCTGCTTGTGCATCAATCGGCACAGGCTCATGGTCGCTCGCAGTTCCCAGGATTTTGCTTTTTGTTCTTTAGCAACATCAATGGCACGCTGGAAACAGGCTTCTGCCTCGTCTTCCATATCTACATCCAGGAGCTGCAACTCCCCTTTTAAGCGGTGTGCTTCCGGTTCTACCATCCAGCTCCCCATTTTCTTTATCTGGGCTAACGCTTCATCGATAACAGCCAAACCCTCTTGCATCTTTGCAGCTTTTAGAAAGGTCTCGGCTAAAAGTGGTCGGTCTCCTGTGTACGCCAACCATGCCCCAATAGTTTTAAATATCTCCTGTCCACGTTGAATTTGGGCAATCCCCTCTTCCAGATTTCCCTCCTCACCCAAAACCCAACCCAGCGTGGTAAGTCCACCTCCCAGCCAAAGCGGGTGACCATGCTCACTCGCGACGGCTATTGTTTCCTGCGCCATTTCACGTGCAGTTTCAAGATCTCGTCGATAGAAGGCTGAGTAAGCAGCAAACATGAGCGCAAATGACAGGAAAAAGGGATGCCCCCACTCTTTGGCAAGGTTCACAGCTTTTAGGCTGAGATGCCGTGCTTTCTCTGGATATCCCAGAAACCAGTAACCGTAGCCTGCGTGAGATAGGTTAGCGAGCTGTGAGTCAATGCCTACTTTGTAACCCAAGGATCGATCTCGCTGTGAGTCATACAAAGCAGCCATCTTTTCCCGATGGCCAAGATATTCAGTGGGTCTGCCCAGGTAAAGCAGGGTGACGCTTAAATGATGGTGGGCTAAAGCGGTAAGTCCCGGGTCCTTGAGCTGGCCTGCGATACGCAGCAACTCTTCGCCGATCTCTTTCGCTTCCATAAAATCCCCGTGGACATCGTAATATGCTTTTAACCCCGCCAGCGTTTGGTAGCGTTCGGATGACGCCTCACCTCCGCGTGTCAGTTCCCAAGCCCGTCCATAGGTTTGAGCTAGCTCTTCACCTGAAAATCCATGCCTAGCCATCAAAGGAACGCCCAGGGCAAGCTGCAGCGCCAGTTCCAACCGGTCGCGCTGTGGTGTATCCCCTATGGTTTTAACCAGTTCAATTCCGTGTTTAAAGTGGTCGATCGCTTCGTCGTTTGCAAACAGTCGGGCAGCTCTCTCCCCCGCCTGAAGCAGATATTCCACCGCCTTGACCGTCATCCCCGCTTCTTCAAAATGGCGAGCCAATGAGACAGCCAACTTTCCCACTTCCTCGCCGTGGAGTCTCTCTAAGGCTGTTCCCACTGCCTGATGCAAATGCGCCCGTTTTACCGGGTCGAGTTGGTCGTAGAGGTATTTCTGAAATAAAAAGTGGCGAAAACGATAATGAGATAAGCGCTGATCTCCCAACCACTCAAGGTCTTGAGCCTGAACCAGGTGGTGTTTGTGAGCTAATGGACCGCTTAACCAACTCAGAATCTGTTCTTCATCTACACCTGTAACCAGAGCGATGACTTCAGTTGTGAATTCTTCACCTTCGACACTGGCAATCGTCAGGATCGACTGCGATTCGTTGGGAAGTCTCTGCATTCTTTCGGCGATAACCACCTCCACCCGCGGCGGCAAGAATTTCCATTGAAGCGATGATTGTATCTTCCAATATCCCGATTCATCCCTGGTCAATTCACCGCGACTCTGCAGACCTCGCAGCAGTTCAACGGTAAACAGGGGATGCCCGCCTGTGTGCTGAAAAAGAACCTCCCGAAATTCTTCAGGTAGGCAATTGGGTTCATTATCGATTAAAGCATCGACAAACTTTCGTCCTTCGGTTTTATCGAGATCAATGAAAACATCTCCGAATTCAAGCTGGAATTCTTGGATGACAGGCACCAGGGGATGACGTTCATGCCCAGACGCCATCATACGACCCGTGGCAATTTCCTCAGGTCGGTAAGCACCAATCAGCAGTATTCTGCTGCCGTTCAGACGGCGCCCCAGGTGAAACAGCAAGCCAACGGAACCGGGATCTGCCCACTGCAGGTCGTCCACCATGAGTATTAAAGGATGCTGCTGCGATAATTTCTGCAAAGTTTTGGTATATTGCTCAAACAAGTCCGTCTGCTGCAGGTTGGCTGATCCAGATGCGGAGGCTGCCCTGCTCTTTAGCAGTTCAGCTAATTCAACTGCCTGGTCAGGGGCACCAGCACGAGCGCGAGATAGTAAAGATTTCCCTGATAAAAAACGATCGAAAAGGTCGGGACCCTTATCCAGGAGCACTTGTAACACATCGGGCATACTACACCACAAGCTGCGAGCGTGTCCTCCGGTTATCTCGCCGCCGGCCCACCTTGCTTCAATCTCTCCTGTGAGCATACCCATCATTTCCGAAAAAGGCAGATAAGGGTCGCCAATACCTGTATAGGCATTGCTTCGCCCTCTCACAGCTAACAAATCCGTGTTAGATTTCATTGCCCGTTGAAGAAATTCGTTTGCCAGCGCCGTTTTACCGCTGCCAGCTTCACCGATGATAAAAACCACGTGCCCCTTACCAGCCAAGGTCTGATCTAGCGAATGATTCAGTCGTGTCATTTCACGCGTGCGACCGACAAAAACGGATTGATCTACAACGTAACCATTCTTATCCTTTAGAAAGGCTGGTAAATAGATCGCGTTTTGTTTGGGGGGCGTCAGCGTTCCATCCCTGATCTTTATATACAATTGCGTTGTTTCATCAAGGGGCGCCACACCGATTTCTTCAGCCAGCAAACCGGCATAGGTTTCATATTGAACAAGCGCCTGGTTGGATTGCCCGTTGTAAGTCAGCAGGCGCATCAGGCATTGTTGTGCGCGTTCACGTAAAGGATCCAGCGTGACCAGGTGCCTTGCATGAACCAGGGCTTGTTTATACTCCCCCTGGGTTGTGTAAGCGTCAACCAGCCGATGCAGGGCATCAAAAGCTAGTCTTCTAAATCGCTCCCGCTGGATGATAAGCCATTCTTCAAATAAGTTGCTGTCTGCCAGAGAAAACCCTGCCAAAAAGTTATCGCGATACCAACCAACGGCAGCTTCAAGTTCAGCCACTGTCGCCTGCGATTTTTCCAGGGTTGATAAAAAAGCCAAAGCGTCTACCCATGCTTCGCTATCGATGTTGAATTGAATGGTCTTGGGGGTGATGTGAAGAAAGGTGGGGGATGCTTCTTTCCCAGGGTTTTGAGGGCGATCGCCAATTACCTTACGAAGATTAGCCAAAGCGTTACGCAGGTTTGTACGGGCAGCGCTTTCAGGGTAATCTGGCCACAATAAGCCGGCTAATTTTTCACGACGATGGGGGACTTCCGCTTCAAGACAAAGATAGGCAAGCAAAGCGCGCTCCTTATCTGAATGGAATGCTGTCCTCCGTTTGCCATCAAGCAGTATTTCGAAAGGACCCAGCAGTCGGATAAATAAGTGTGCCATTGCCCCTCCCTCAAATCCGCAAAGAAAATGTCAAATCCTTAAACCCATTATACAGTAAATTAAACTAATTTTAAGAATTTAGGATGCGATTCAAGTGCGTTCTGGATATGCATATTTGTTATTCTAAATCTAACAAGTGACCAGCACAAAAATATGACATCTCTAAAGGAATATATGCAGCAGCATTTACACAGAAAAGGCGTTACTTTTATACCTTAAATTTGCACAGAAAGTTGGATCTTGGGCCATTGCTGGAAGTCTTGACCTTTGAATTGAGAAGTTAATATGGATATGAAAAGGGATTTGAAAAAGAAAGATGCCTATTTTTCTTACCTGCTGCGTATCTGGCAGCTTAGCGAAAATGAGGAATCACCATCAAACCAAATTCTCTGGCGAGTGTCGCTTGAGAGCACGCAGACCCGGACACGAGTGATGTTCACCAGCCTGGAAGATTTAATCTATTTTTTACAGGATCAATTGAAACCGAAAGATCAAACCTCAAGCAAAGCAAAGGATAAACCATTATGAGAAAGGGTTTACCAAAGATTGAAGCATCACAAGGTTAATATCAAGGTATTAAATTCGATCGTAACTTTCTAGTGGAAGAACCCATGGATGTTCTTTGTTTTGAGATAAGGTCATCCTGGGATATAAAAGATGATTTTTAAAAAAGTTCAAATTTAGAAAAGGAGTTTGAAATGAAAAAGGCTATTTGGACAATTGTTTTTATTCTGTTTGTTGCAGCGACTTTATGCGCTTGCAGCAATGACGGATTCCCTACCGGGACTTACAGCCACAATCAGTTCGTTACGGAATACAGGGATGATGGGACGTTCACAATGTGGAGCAATGATGAGGTTGTGACTGAGGGAACCTATTCCGTAAAGGGCGATGAGATTACCTGGAAAGATTCATTTTGTGATGCTGCATACGCAGGTCCTGCCACATATAAGTGGGATGCTGATGATCATGGATTGGGCTTTAAGGTAATCGGTGAAGACAGATGTGAGGGGCGCCGTGATTCGCTTTCTGTGAAATGGTATGGTCCTAAGTAAATTTGAAGGCGCCGTCGGTATAAAAAATATTGGATGCCCTTTTAGACATCCTCCAGGATATGCACCTGGTCGATTCATCTACAGGATCGATTGATTGCCCATGGTGTGTATCCTGGCGCTGTGTGAACTGAGTCTAATCCCATTGAAGAGAACTTAATCCTTCTTCTGGAAGGCCTCACTTCTTAGCCGCATTGTGAGCAAATGTTTTGGTTAATTTCAACCTTTGGAGTGAGGGCCCTGCCCTGGTAAGGGTCAGCCCGATTGATTTTTTCGTAAAGTGATCTACTCAAAATCGATACAAGTTTACTTCTGGAATCGTTTCCCTTTTAATCCAGATAAAGCGGTATCGGCCTGAAGGCCTCACTCCGGATGTTGTTTGGTTAGAATTTTTTTAATCTAATCTTGTTGGGATGAGGGTTAGCCCTGCTTGAGTATAGAAGGATTCATTCACCCTTTTGCTGATTAATTTCCATGGGGTAAAATCATTCCTAAAGTTCTTTTATTATTTGAAAGTCTTTATGTCTGATCTTCATCTCATCCCGGCAAGGTGCATCGAAACAGAATTTATCGATCGTAATTCGCGGTTTATTACCAGTGCGGGTCCTGCGTTTTCCGTCGAAGAAGCGCAGAAATTTATCAGTAAAATTAAAGGGAAATATCCGGATGCAACACATCATGTGCCGGCGTATTTGATTGGTCATGGCAGCTCGACAATCGCCCATTGTTCTGATGATGGCGAACCTTCAGGGACTGCCGGGAGACCTGCGCTTTCTGTGTTACAGGGCAGCGGCATTGGTGATATCGTGCTGGTCATCACGCGCTATTTTGGCGGGATAAAACTGGGGACAGGGGGTTTGGTCCGTGCTTATGGCGACAGCGTTCGTAATTTATTGGAAGCGCTGCCCCTTGCCAGGCGAGTGGCAACAACAACAATCATGTTTGTCATTCCTTATACGCTGTTTGAACAGGTCCAATTGATTATTTCCAATCATTTTGGACGAATACGCGATAAAGCTTTTGGTGCTGATGTCACATTGACTGTTCGATTAGCAGATGAAAATGTTGACTCTTTCAAGGGGAAATTAATTGAGCTCACGCGGGGCCAGGTAGAATTCATCACCCTGGAACAACGCGACAACACCATTATGCCGCTAGAAAAATAAAAAAGCGATGTGTATTCATCGCTTTTTTTCGTATCGTTTACATGCTCTCCTGAACAGTATACAATTTTTTATACAAGCCATCGTGCTCTAACAATTCAGCATGTTTGCCCTGTTCAATGATCTCTTTGCCCTTGAGCACGACAATTTTATCAGCGTTACGAATGGTTGAGAGCCTGTGGGCGATGATGATGGTTGTACGTCCCTTCATCAGACGTTCCAGTGCCTGCTGAATCAGTAATTCTGTTTCAGTATCCACAGAAGAGGTGGCTTCATCCAAAATCAAAATCGGGGCATCTTTGAGCACCGCACGAGCAATTGATATGCGCTGCCGCTGACCGCCGGAAAGCTTCACCCCGCGCTCGCCGATCAGCGTGTTATATCCCTCAGGCAGGCTGATAATAAATTCATGAGCATTGGCGATTTTTGCGGCTTCAACGATTTCTTCATCTGATGCTTTAGGATTGCCAAATAAGATATTTTCTTTGACCGTTCCGTGAAATAGAAAGACATCCTGGAGGACGATGCTGATGTTGCGTCGCAAGGTTTCTAAATCCAGATCACGAATGTCCGTGCCATCGAGCTTGATTGTGCCTGTGTTTACATCGTAAAACCTGGGGATCAGGCTGACCAGTGTGGATTTACCAACGCCAGTCGGGCCAACGAGGGCAGCGACTTTTGAGGCTGGGATGTCCAGGTTGATGTTTTCAAGAATTATTTCCCCGTCGCTGTAGCTGAAACTCACATTTTCAAAAACCAGGTGTGCATTGATCTTTTCGGGCAGGTGTTTTGGATTTTGCGGATTGGTGACATCCGGTTCTTCAGAGAGTAGTTCGGCGACGCGATCAAAACCTGCCAGGGACTCTTGAATATGCTCCCAGGACATGCCAAGGGCACGAATGGGCTGGTAAAACATTTCAAGATAAAGGAAGAAGGCAACCAGGTCTGCAACAGATAGGATACCCTCAAGCGCCATCCGACCGCCAAAGAAGATCACAACAAGCTGACCGATGGAGGTTGAAAGATCAATAAAGGGCTGAAAAATTGCCATCAGGCGCAAGGCATGCAGTAGTGAAGTTCGGTAATTTTCGATGCCGACTTCTACTCGCTCTAATTGCTCGCTCTCCCTGTTAAACGCTTTGATTTCCCTGATGCCTGCAAAGCTGTCATTGAGGACCGCGTTTAATTCGCCCACTTTCTGCTGGCGGTGGCGAAATGCCGGCCGAACATATTTTGAAAAAGCAATTAACGCCAGGATGATAAGCGGAATGGGTGCCATGCTGTAGAGCGTAAGTCGCCAATTTAAGCTTGCCAAAACCGCTGTGATACCGATGAAAGTAATGATGTTGACCAGGATGTCCGGGATTGCGTGTGCGATCATCCTTTCAAATAATTCCGTGTCGTTGACAACCCGGGACATCAACTGCCCGGTCTGTTTGTCCTCATAAAAGTGGAGTGAAAGCTTCTGGATGTGTTCGTAAACAAATTTGCGGGCATCGGACACAACACCCCAGCCGGCGATATGTGCCATGTAAGATCTGAGGAATTGGACAATCCCACGTGCGATGAAGGTGATCAGGGCGATCAGCGTCAGCCGTTCAACGACGTTCATTGTTTCGGGGGACAGCTGCTGCTCGGTGACCAGGGTGATTAATTGCCGGATGATCCATGGAATTAATAATTGTGCGCCAACCAGGATCAGCATGCTGGCAATCGTAACAACCAGCGCCCATGCATATTTTTTAGCAAAACGAAGTAATAATTTCATAACTTGTGAATTATACACGCCTGAAGGTTAAATTCAAAATTTTAATGGTAGTTTCATAAACCATTTTAACAAATGAGAAACTTACCTATTACTCAATTCGGATTAAAGAATTTTGATGATTGGACCCTCTTTGAAGATTGCCCCAACGTCCAATCCCATGGTTTTGTATAGGTGATTTGGAACGCTGATGTCTGCCAGGTACAGGTCCCCGACAAATGGTTTCGCTTCTTCGGTCAACAACCCGCGCTTGGGCAATGCCAGTGTCAATGTTGCGGTTGCCTTTGTGCATGTGGAAAAAGGAATGCCTGTAGTGGCATCCAATCCGGAAGGGACATCGAGTGAAAGTATTGATCGTTTTGAGGTGTTGATTCGACTAATCCATGCAGCAAGATTCTCTTTTGGTTCTCCCTTTAAACCATACCCGACCATGGCATCGATGATTAAATCGAAGTACTCAGGGTTCGGGTCATCTATGATGTAATCACCCATGTGGTTAATTATTTCCCATTGTTGACTAACAACGCCTTTTAGTTTTGTTTGGTTCTTAATGAGTTTGACTTTAACATTAAAACCTCGGTTGATAAGATGCCTTGCTGCAGCTAAACCGCCGCCGCCATTGTTCCCTGACCCAATTAAAAATAAGAAGGAGGGATTATCAATATTTCTGGTTAGGTTTTGAGCACAATCTGCTAAATTTCGGCCGGCATTTTCCATCATTTGGATCAGGGAGATTTTATAAACCTCGATCATCAGTCGATCAACTTCTGCCATCTGTGCGGTTGTTAATTTTGGTAGGTTCATTATAGCCTCAATGGTCATCTAATTTTTCCTGGAATAATAAAAAATCGACTTCGTGGTAAGGAACCCTTTCAGGTTTTTTGTATTTCTAAATTTCCTGACGGTTTCTTTACTTTTACCATCTAAAGAATATATTAATTCTTGAAAATGGTGGACCTTCAATCTTTCGAGAGAAAACCGCCCACGTGGTGAGCGGTTTTCAGAGAGGGAGAGAAAAATTTGAGAGTGGTATAAACTGTCACTTGGGAATTGGCGGATATAAGGAGAAAATATACGACAATTCTTATCTAAATAATACAATAAAATCTCTCGAATGTCAATATCTTTTGGACTTTTAAATGCAATTCCTTTGTGATTTAAAAGTTCTCGCCTGATGTTCTGAGTTTGTTTGCCAGATCTGTTGATCAATAATCAAGCTGAAAATAATGAAACGGAGTCACAAGAGCAAAGAAGGATATACAGGATATCTTATTGCTCTTTGAGGTCATTTTCAGTTTGACAGGTGACATCCAGGTTTACTAAGCCATATGTTCAGTAGCAACGGAATGTCCCATCTTTAATCTCGATATCTATTCCGTGAGCTCGTCATAAGTGAGCAAATTTCCCTGTTTGTCCAGGCTTTCGGTTGTGGCTGAAGCGACGATTAATAGTTTTGCAGGCAGGCTTTCATTTACATTCTTGATCAGGGTGCCTTTGAAACTTGTCAGGTGAGCACTGTCGCCCTGATTCAGTTGGACTGGGCTTTTATTAGGAATGGTGACTTCCACCTGGCCTTCTCTGACGAGGATAAAGGTTTCACCTTTTTGAACTTTGAAGCTCTCGTGGACACTTGCAGGGGGAATCACTGCCTGAATTGCTTTGAAGGATAAATTATCCTCAGGTGAGCGTAAGATCAGCGCTAATTTATTGGCTGAACTGATCTCATGCCAGGCTTTTACTTGTTCATCACGGACGACATAAGCGTCTTCTTCTTCAATATCCTGGAAAATTTGGAACAGGCGAACATTATAGAAATTTGCCAGTTTTTGAAGGTTTTCGACAGAGATTGATGCGCGATCCCTTTCGATCAGGGAGATGAATGAAATAGAGAGGTCTGCTCCTGCTGCGACTTCGTTGAGTTTGTAGCCTTTTTGATGACGTAATTCACGTAATTTTTGTCCTAAAGTTGCCATTTTCTTTTTCCTTTCTCATTATTATTATAATCTTACCTTTAAACTGAACTAATTTGAATAATATTTCAAGTTTTTGTATTTGGTAAGTATTTATTAGCAATCTTGACGGCGAATTATCCAATGCTACAATTGAAGCAAAGAAATCGATCTGGTGATAATGATGTCTATTGAAAACCAAAAGCCAAGTCCGACAATTGAAGATTATTTGGGCGTGATCTATACCCTTGATCGTGATGGGGAGCGCGTGATCGGTGCCAGGCTGGCTGAATCCCTGGATGTTTCACCTCCCACAGTAACCGCAACCTTGAAGCGAATGTGTCGGGATGGATGGATTGAGATCAATGATGATAAAAAAATATCACTCACATCGCAGGGCAGGGTAATGGCGATGAGCTTGATCAGAAGGCATATGTTGACGGAGTGGATGCTGTCTCGTGTTCTGAAATTGCCGCTGTCGGAATTGCACCGTGAAGCACACCAGATTGAGCATACGCTTTCGAAAGAAGTGGAAGCGCGCCTTCAATCGGAAATGGCAGATCCACGCTTATGCCCGCATGGCAATCCACTGCCAGGCTTTGAGGGTGAAGTCAGTCAGTGGATTCCCCTGTCAGCAATAAATGCCGGCTCAAGCGTTGTTGTTAAGCGGATTCATGAGAATATCGAAGGTGATTATGAACGCCTATCGTTTCTTGAAAAAGAGGGTTTAATCCCAGGTGCCCGCATCCATGTGGAAGAGGTGCTGGCTTTCAATGAAACGGTCAGGATTAAAGTAAACAAAAGAGACGTTGTGCTGGGAGTAAGGCTTGCTGATCAGGTATTTGTTGCACAGGATCCAGAGAATAGCCAGGTCCAGTCATAATTAATGGCTCATACTGCGTGTACAGCTTGATATAGCCTTGGCACCTGCTCCCGAAGCACAGCTTGATTGGTGCGCCAGACAAAAACCTCCCCAATACCGCCGTATTCAAAAGCAAGCATTTCTGGCTTTCGCCACACCCCGGATCGTATCTGGTTTAATGCCCAATCAAACAAAACCCAGTCTTCCTCATCGAGCTCAAAATGATCTTCAAGCACACCATTGTAAAACCTGACTCCTGTGATATGCATCTCCACCAACCGGTCAAGCGGAAGATTTGATATGTATTCTTTCACGTCAATGCCCAGGGTGTTTGCAGTGATACGGGCGTGTGCCAGATCAAGCAGCAGCATGCAATTTGTATCCACGATGACATTTGTGAAGACCTGGCTATCCGTTGCATAACGCAGATGCGGCGTTTTTTCAGTGAAGGGGAAATGCTCCAGGGCGACACCTTTCGAATCAAAATAATCCGTCATCCGGCTGATTTCTTCACGCCAAAGGGTATTGAGCTTTGATCTCTCGATTGCGTCTGCAGGGTCAAAATTAGGCGGTGCAACCAGGTGCGTATTGATGTGTGGTGTGGCTGTTTTTTCTTTGAATCCTTTAATTCTTTCAAAATCAATCTCAAATATGCTGCCCAAACCTGCTTTAAGATCAAAATGGATGGTGATTGGCCCATAAAGGGATGCTTCTTCAAGCATGCCTTCCCAATCAGGGCATTTGATGAGGTCAACTTGAACAGAGCCATCCTTGATCAGGCGTGCGAGCGGGAGTGAATAATTAACAGCAAGCTGCATTAGCGGCTATTCCTCTTCGATATCGAGGGAATCATCGGGAGACCAGGCTGGCACACAAACAGCCAGAAAAACCAATTCTTGATCGCCCTGGTTTGAAATTTGATGGACATCAAGCGGCTCAAGCAGGACAGCCTCACCTGGGGTTAATTGATGGGTTGTGTTGTTAATTTCTACGCTGGCAACACCAGAGAGAACAAAATAGGACTCCTCTGAATGTTTATGGAAGTGTTTTGATGATTTGTTCCTTGGCTGTATGTGGACTTCTGCAAGACTGTGGCTGGTCACATCACCTGCAACCAGACCTAAAATCTCCTGCAAATTCTCACCGCCGGGGTTGTTCAGCATCTCAGGTAGATTTTCTTTGTTGGAAATTTTCATTTACTTATTCCTTTTGTCCAGGCTATTGAATTATTCAATATTACTCAAGATTATGATCTCGGATCTTGTTAAATTTAAGTGAATTTCAGAATGACATTATGGTAACATAAATTTTATTATAGGGATTGTTGAAAAGTGGTCAGGAGGTTGAGGATGCATTTGAAAACGGAACGAGAAGCAGTATTATTTTTTGGCAAAAAGCTTTTATCCTCCGGGCTGGTCAAAGGTAGCGGAGGAAATATCAGCTTAAGCAACCCGGAAAAGACAATGATGGCTGTGACGCCTTCAGGGCTCGCCTATGATGTCATGAATCTCGAAGACATCGTTGTGACAGACATTGCGGGTCGCAAGCTCGAGGGCGTTTTAGAACCGACATCTGAAATCGCTTTTCATTGTGCATTGCAAAATTTGCGTCCCGATATCAATGCTGTTGTTCATACCCACTCAGACTGCGCCACTGCTTTGGCGTGTTTAGGTTGGGAATTGCCGGCAGTCCACTACCTGGTTGGTTTTGGCGGTAAAAAAGTAAAAGTCGCTCCTTATGCCACATACGGTACACAGGAGCTCTCTGATAATATTTGTTCTGTTATTGGTGAATCAAATGCTGTTTTGATGGCTAATCACGGACTCGTCTGCGTCGGAACAGACCTAAAACAGGCTTTTACGACTGCAGAGATGATCGAGTATGTTTCTCATTTATATTTGCTGACAAAGTCAGTGGGGGAGCCAACCATTCTCAATGACCAAGAGATGGATGCGGTGATTGAAATGTTCAAGCATTATGGCAAATAACCACAACTAGAACTTGTTGATGTCCATGTAAAAAACCCTCTCCCTTGCCAACGGGAGAGGGCAGTGAAGGTTGCCACTATAGTTCAAAAACTGCAGATATAAATTGAACTAATTTGCTTGCGCTGGTTCAGGCTGATTGAGCACATCGTACTGCGCTTCGAGTTCCTGGCGAAATTGCTGGGTATAAAGTTTGTAATATTTCCCTTTTTTCAAAATCAACTCCCTGTGGGTGCCCATTTCTGCGATTTGACCATCTTCAATCACAAGAATTCTATCCGCTCGTTTAATGGTGGATAAGCGGTGTGCAATCACAAAGCTGGTACGCCCTTCCATAAGGCGATCCATACCTTGCTGGATCAAGGCTTCAGTAAGGGTGTCGACGGAGCTGGTCGCCTCATCCATAATGAATAATTCTGGTTCTGCCAGCAAGGCACGAGCAATGCTGATCAGTTGTTTTTGTCCAACTGAGAGTAAATTGCCGCCTTCGCCGACATCCTGGTCGTAACCTTTTTCGAATTTCTTTATGAACTCATGGGCACCAGCCATTTTTGCCGCTTCTTCAATCTCTTCATCTGTGGCTGTAAGGCGACCATAGCGGATGTTATCTCGAATAGAGCCAGAGAATAGGTGAGGCGTTTGCAGCACCACACCGATCCTGGATTGAATGTCTTCCAGTCTCATATCCTGGTAATCCACACCGTTGATGTAGATGGTTCCCTGCGTTGGCTCATAAAATCTGCAAAGGAGGTTGACGATTGTCGACTTGCCGCCGCCTGTCGGTCCAACCAGGGCAATCATGTCGCCATGTTTGACCTCGAAATTCAAGTTCTTAATAACGGGATCATCTTCTTCATAATAAAAGTGGACATTCTCAAAACGAATATCACCTTCAATATTTTCTGTTTCAACGGTGAACATTCGGTTTTTTACACTTGGCTCCGTATCTATCAATCCGAAAATGCGTTCAGCGGATGCAACAGCGTTTTGCATTTGTGCATAAACACGGGCGATGTCCTGGATGGGCCACATGATGAATGTGATGTAGGAAACAAAGGCTTGAATACCACCGATGGTCATGTTGCCAATCTGAACCTGCATGCCGCCTCGCCAGAGCACAATGCCCAACCCGATAGCGCTGATCACCTGTACCGTTGGCAGGAATAAAGCTGAAAGCCAGGCTGCCCTGAAACTGGCATCGTACATGCCCTCAGTTAAAACAGCAAACTCTCCAAGGTTAGAATCCTCGCGAGACAGGGCTTTGATAACTCGCACGCCGCTGATGCCTTCGTTAAATGCACCGGTGATTTTTGAGTTCATCTTACGTGAACGGCGATAGTGATACAGGATGCGGGTTCGAAATTGAATAGCGACAATGATCAATATCGGCAGCATTATGAACACAATAACCGCCAGGTTCGGGTTGATGATGAACATAAAAATGCCTGCAGTTGTGATGTTGATCACAGCCCAGGTGACATCCAGGATGCCCCAGGTCATCAAGTCGGACAAGCGCTCTGTATCTGAGGTCAGACGCGACATGATCCAACCGACAGGCGTTTCGCTGAAGTAGGAAAGGGAAAGCTGTTGGAGGTGATTGAACATCTTTTTTCGCAGATCATAGCGCACTCGCTCGGCTAAGATGCCAACGAGGTAGATGAAACCAAAGGCACCTAAAGCTTGCAGCAAAATAACACTTCCGTATAAAATAATTGTTTGGACAATGGCTTCCCTGCTGCCTGCAATAATGCCCTCATCAATGATCCGTTTGCTAAGAAAGGTTGTGTAAGAATCAATGGCAGACACCATCGATATGCAAAGCAAAAAGCCGACGGCATATTTCCAGTGGGGTTTTAGCAGCGCCACCAAGCGCCTAAAAATATGGGCGTTTAATTTTCCATATTGTTCTTCTTCAAATTCGTTATATGTTGACACTTGCAATTTCCTTTTCTAATTCGACTTCGATGCGTGTCTGTATATCAAAGATGTCACGGTACATACCGCTTGCTTTCATCAATTCGCCGTGTTTCCCCTTTTGAACGATTTTGCCTTTATCAAAGACCAGGATCAAATCGGCATCCATCACGCTTTGAATACGGTGAGCAATGATGAAAGTCGTCCGATTTTTCATCAAGTGTTCAAGGGCTGCACGGATTTGTGCTTCTGTCTCGGTATCCACACTGGATGTCGAATCGTCCAGTATCAAAATGCGAGGGTTCTTGAGCAGTGCCCGTGCAATCGCAACACGCTGTTTCTGGCCGCCGGATAGTGTTACGCCGCGCTCGCCAACCATCGTGTCATAACCGATAGGAAAGGTCTCAATAACATCGTGAATGGCTGCAAATTTTGCTGCCTGGGTGATTTCATCATTAGAAACTTCCCTGTGTACACCATAAGTAATATTTTCTCGAATGGACCTTGAAAATAAGAAGGGTTCTTGTTCAACAATCCCGATTTGAGATCGTAAATATTTTCGGGGATAACGAGTTATATCCACACCGTCCAGGGTAATAATGCCATCCGTGGGATCATAGAAACGCGGCAGCAAATTAACCAAAGAGGTTTTTCCTGATCCGGTTGATCCTAACAGGGCAATCACTTCACCAGGCTTGCATACGAAATTAATATCTTCTATGACGGGATTGTCCTTTTCGTAGGCAAAGTAAACGTTTTTGAAAATAATTTCCCCTTCGACGTTGCCTTCTGGCTGGTAGTCACCTTCGGTTAAAGGTTCACGCTCTTGTTTAAGAAGTTCGGCAACCCTGCTGTAGGAAACCATACCAGTGGATGTTTGGACGATCAGGCGTCCCAAACCGCGTATCGGCCAGATGATCAGGATGACCATTGATGTGAAAGCCAGGTAGGTGCCGACGGAAATCTCGCCATTCAGTGCGAATAATGCCCCAATGAAGAATGATGAGAGCATCTGAATGCCGCAGATGATGTCAGATACCGGCCAGAAGAGGGAATGGATTGAGAGTAATTTCTTACCTAATTTGAATTTCTCCCAGTTTTCCTGGTCAAATTTGTACTGCTCATGCCCCTGACGGGCAAAGGCTTTGACAACTCTAATGCCGGTAAGGTTTTCCTGCAAGCGGCTGCTTAATGAGGCTTCCTGCTCCTGGTATTTTTCGTAGGCTTTTGAGACTTTACTGAAGAAATAGATGGACACACCAATAATCGCCGGGATTGCGATGACGGAGTAAAGGGCTAAACGGGTATTTAATTGTAGTATCGCAGCAAAGTTGACAATGAACAAGAGCAGAATTCTACCGATACCGATTGCCTGTTCACTGAAAAACCGGTTGACAGCATCAACATCTGAGGTTGCGCGTGAAATTAAATCGCCTGTCTGCGATTCAGCATGATAAGCATAGGGTAACCGCTGCAGGTGATCAAACAGAAAATTTCGCAGACGCCGGGTAACGCTCTCGGCAGTTTTAGATGTAAGCCATCCAGAAAGGAATGTGAAGATCCCCTGGATGAAGGCTAACCCGATGAAGATGACGATGATCATGGTCAGGGTTGAGCCATAATTGCCCGCAAGAATGACATCATCGACGAAGCGCCGAATCACGAGAGCAATACCGGTTCTGGCTAATGTTGCCACAGCTAACAAGGCTGCTGCTCCCAAATATAACCAGTGGTAGCCCTTCATTAACCGCCACAGACCGAGTAAATGATTATCGGATACGGTTTCTTTTAAATTTAGATCGTAATAATTTTTATCAGGCACGAGCATTCCTCTCCAGAGCTGTGATGTTCTGTATAACAGCTTTCAACGACAATGAATTCTGGGCAAAAGTTCAGGACAATCTGATATGAATCAGCGTCCTTTTGATCTTCTATAGATCCTATTTTAACATTAATTAAGTGAGGTTTGCAGAAAAATTTCTAACAGGTGCTGAAGTTTACCTTTAGATTTAACCGGTGTCAAATTAGGAAATAAATAGGTTGTTATGAGCACTTTTGATTTTTTAACCAGGCATGAAGAGTATTGAGAAATAAATGATCCTTAAAAAACTTGTGTGATATTTAACCTGAATTCAAAGTAATAATATTTATAACAAAATTTGCACAACATGTAGGGGCAGACCCCCGTGTCTGCCTCGCGTGCACCCTTCGGGCTGGGCAACCACTGCCCCAGAAAATCGCTGGGGGCTTAAGCATGGTTGCCCCTACGTGGAAATCGGTCATTATTAATTGCAATTTTCAAAACTCTCCATTTGTTTTTGACTAACACGGCAGAAATCGATACAATTAATTATCTTATTTTGATTATAAGGAGGATAAAGAATGACACTGAAAGGAAAGAAAATACTGGTTTTGATTGGTCCGGGTTTTGAGGAACTGGAGTTTTTTGTGCCGGTCATGCGCATGCAAGAAGCAGAGGCTGAGGTTGTGGTTGCAGGTGAAAAAGCTGGAAAATATTACTTTGGGAAACATGGAAACTGCATGGAGGGAAAAGCTGATATTAGCTTTGATGAAGTTGATCCTGCAAGCTTCGACGCTGTGATCGTGCCGGGGGGTTGGGCACCTGACAAAATCCGACGCATTGATGCGGTGAAAAAGATTGTGAAAACGATGTATGATGCTGACAAGATTGTGGGGATGATCTGCCATGCGGGTCTGGTTGGTATCAGCGCAGGGATTGTTGAAGGGCACGACGCAACCGGGTCCCTCGGTATCAAGGATGACATTGAGAACGCAGGTGCAAGCTGGCGCGATGAGCCGGCATTCCGCAGCGGGAACATTGTGTGGGGACGAGTAGTGCCTGATATCCCTTACTTTAACCGGGAATTAATAAAAGCGCTGGAAGATTAGATAAACATTGTCACTCATGAAAATCAGAAAAATTCAGAAACTCACCCGGTTGTGGTGAGTTTCTTTTTTTATTTCTAAACTTGTAGATTGATGGATAAATTAATGATCAGACAAAATCATGATGAATGACGTTGGATAAAGTTCAAGCAGTAGTCATAAGCTTGATCCAATTCTTCACCCAGGAGAATCACATGAGGGCTGTTTTCCAGGTAGATATGGCACTTCTCATTTGATCGAATTCCATTCAAAATTACCTGCATGACTTCTGGTGTCAGGTGGTTGTCATGTCCCGCGCTAAAAATGAGGGTTGGCTGCGTAATTTTTACGAATTGTTTCTTAACGTGCATCTGCAATTTATGCAATTCTGCAGCAGCCTTAAGCGGATAAACATTATAGCCTTTCCATGGCAGTCCGTCATCCGCATTTTCCTTATCCAGGTGGTCTGTAAAGATCTTAAGAAAGTGGCTCAACCACAACCCTTTTACCTTGATTGCAGGTGCAAACAACATCAAGCCTTCAATTTCAGGATGATGTGCAGCTAATTCGATGGCTAAAAGACCGCCCATCGATTGACTTATAACAAACACCCTTTCACAATCTCTGAGCATTTTTTCGTAAAATTCTTTTACTTTTCCAAGCCACATTTGCCAGCTTGCCTGGTTCAGATCATCAGGGTTTGTGCCGTGACCGGGAAGCAGTGGTGCAGCGGTTGTAAAACCGTCCTCACGAAGTTTTTCGCCGATAAGACGCACTTCCGTTGTGGTTGCAGTAAAGCCGTGTATCAACAGGACGCCTGTGGGGTTTCCTTTCCAATAGAATTCATCCCCGTCAAGTTGTGGATTGTCCATGTAGTCCATTTTATTCATTTTTTATCTCCGTCATTGTTCTGGATGCAGCAGGAAGGATGGCGATCCGCGCGTTTGGCGGCAGTGTTGATGTAAAGCTTCTTATCAATTGGTCTAATTTGTGGGGGGTGCCCGGTGTTAATTTCCATTGTTTTACTCGCTCAGGTGGGATTTCTGAGACCAGGACAATATGGATGCGTTCCGCTTCCCTGGCAATTTGGAATGCTTTATGCGGTCCGATTTCGAAAAAACCGCTGTTGAATTGATTGATTATTTCACGATTTGATCCTGCCTTTGATACATATTCCTCGTATGTGACGCTTCCAGAACCCTCTGCGCATTCCGCCAGTATGATCACACAGCCGCCATCTCTGGTGATCCTTGCGGCATGGGTCAAGCCCTTTTCAGCCTGGTAAAAATTGATGTCCTTAGGATAACCGCCGGGTGATGCGATCACCAGGTCAAAAGGTGCTGATACTTCTGCCCCAAAGATATTTTTTATAAAAGGGATAGCCTCAAGCATAACCAAATTTGGCGGACCAAAATAAATCTGTAATATTTGTTTATCCTCATCCAGGACGGATCCCAGGCAGAAATCGATTTTAATTTTTTGCCCTATTTCTTCAATTTCCTGCCTGAGAGGATTGCGGTGATAAATCCCTGATTGTGCCATGTCATGGATCAGCATGGCGTGATTGGCAGTGATTGTCTCACGCCCTGCCAGTCCGATGGCTGCTGTTTTGACGCCGCCCGAAAAGCCCATGAAGTGATGCGGTTCAATATTGCCCACGACAATTTTCAGGTCACAGGAATAAAAGTCCCGATTAATTTTGATCGGTGTGTTGAACATTGTCTTTCCCAGGTCTGCCATGGGAGAATCGTCGCAATTGTGGGGGATAATCTTGTAATTTTCAATGATTGATTTTGGCAGGATATTCTCGAATTCATCCTTTGCCATGGGTTTATGTGTGCCCGAGCCGATGAACAATTTGATCGATGTTTGTTCAAATCCCAAACTTTCTATATGACTCAATAAGCTGACCACGGGATTTGTGTGCGGCACAGGCCTGGTCTTGTCGTTGATGGCAATGCCGACCGAACTTGCGGAGAGGAAGTCATTTAGGCGGACATTACCAAGGGGATTTATTACCGCCTGCGTGATAGCCAGCCCAGGGTCTTCCAAAGGTTTGGTCGGATTAGGGAGAATGCTTTCAGCATACAATTTTGAATCAATAATAAAATCAAGGTGTGACTTGCCGTATGGCAGCGAAAATTTTTTCACAATACTATTTTTCGCCTCCAAGATCCTGTTTCCAAAAAGATAATTATCACTTGATCCTTTATGCTTTCAAATATCCTGATAATTATAATGGGTTTGGTCAATATGCTTGGCTGAAAACCTTGATTTCTTTCTGGTTTCGATAGATTTCAGAAATCAACATCTAGAACTTCATTCAAATAGGTTTTTAAGGCTTCAGTATCTTTGAATTGGTAAGCCTGCCAACCTGCTTCAATTGCCCCCTTGACATTTGCTGATTGGTCATCAATAAACAGACATTCTCCGGGCATCAACTTATGAATCTGGCAGAAACGATCGTATATTTCTCTTTCCGGTTTCAAGAGCTTTAGATCGGCAGAAAAGGTAACGCCGTCGAAAAATTTAAAAAACCGCTTGTTCGATACCGCATAATTGTAAAATCGGTAACTTGCATTGGATAAAACGAATAAGGCGTAGGAATGATTGTGCAGTCTTTCAAGCACTTTATACATACCGCGCACATCTGGCTGGTCTTTATGCCAGTTATTCAAAATCCATTCAAGCTCCCTGGCATATTGTGGGAACCTTGAAACCAGATCTCGTGTATGTTCCTCGAAGGTCAGGACCCCACGGTCGAGGTCTTTCCATCCCTGCGATTGAAATATTTCCTTAAGAAATTGATCTTGTAGGCTTTTGTCGGTGAAAACAGCATTGACAATACGGTTGGGGTTATAGTCAATCAGCACGTTGCCCAAGTCGAAGACGATGTTTTTAATCATAGCTTTCGAGAGGAGTAGTCTTGGGGTTTGACATATATGAATCGAAGAGAATTGGTAGAAATTCCGTCAGAGCCAGGTAAACCGCCAATCCTGCGATTGCAATCCAGGTTTCAATGGCATACAAACGTCGTTTCAATATAATCTCTATCGGCGTTTCAACTGCTCTTGCCATCAAGGGCCATCGTGAGCCACCCACAACAAAGAAAACCATATAGAGCCCATAGCCAATTTCAAGGATAAAGATAAAAATAATAAACCAGTGCAGAAATTTCATCCATTTGCGCATAATAATCAGTCCTTTCATGTGATATTTAATTCATTATACCCATCGAGATTATTGGCCCGTTGCGTTGATGTTCGTTTTCGTCTTCGATGCAGACTAGCGAAAACTGTTTTGGCATAAATATTCAACTCTGTATTGAAATTGAAAAGGTGCATCCCTGGATGATTATTCAGAGCGATATTACTCAATTACATTGAGCGAAATTGTTTTATACGCATTGTCTAAAATTATCCGGGTTGATTATTAACAGGCTTAGGACAGCGACTCATAAAGGCTTGTCGAAGCGCTGGATTTCTACCCAGTAGCCATCCGGGTCTTTGAGGAAAAAATGGTAAATCTGGTACTTTGGATTGGCTTTAGGCGGCTCTATGATCTCAACATTTTTCTCAACCAGGTCCCTGTACCAGGCGTCAACATCATCAGTCACAAGGGTCAGGATGATCTTCCTTCCTTGATTGATGGATTCGATATGCTCGCAAAAGCCCAGGTAAGCGCTGTCCGTAATCTGGAATATCAAACAGGTTTCTTGGTCGCGTGCTAAATTCAATCCCAAAGTGTCTGCGTAAAACGCCTTTGTCTTCTGGAGGTTTTCAGCATGCAAAAAAGTTATTTGCCCCGTGAAACCAGGCTTTTTCATGCTACCTTCCTTTATCATTTTATGATCTCCCTGATGTCGTTATACAGCGGTTTGAGCTGTTTATACATGCGTTTATAGACTTTCTCAAAGAGTTCCGTGTACATTTCGTGCCGTTTTTGATCCGGTTCGAAGGTTTTCCCCAATCGGGTCATTTCATCGATGGCTGTGGCAAAATCCGGATGGAACTTCAATCCCACTGCTACATCGATGGCTGCACCCAAGCCTGAGGCTTCGTAAACATGCGGTCTGGAAACAGGTAATCCGAAAACGTCCGCTGTTATTTGCATGGCTCCCGGGCTCTGGCTGCCGCCGCCGGCGACCCGGAGGGCGGTAATGGGGATATGAGATCGTTTTTCAGTGCGATTGGCA
>JARGGB010000004.1 GCA_029210815.1 Candidatus Brevefilum sp. | reverse complement strand
AAAGATCCCCCCTGATCCCCCAAGCGGGGGTAAATAAGACACTAACACCGACTCAATTATCAAACTTATTTCAGGATTGGGCGAGATTCTAAAACTTCAATTCCTTCTAACAATTGCTATCCCATCCTCACCTACGCCTGGCAAATTGCATGTGGGTTGAAATAAAACGCACATTACCTTACATATCCTGTCAACGTAAATCAGGACGACACACTGATACCTAATTCCTGGTACCTAATTCCTGGTACCTAATTCCTGGTACCTAATACCTGCTACCTGGTACCTACTCCCCATTCACTTTATTTTCCCCCCATCAGGTAAAATCATGGCAACAAATCCAATCACAAAGGCAATATATGTTCTTACCCACCACAAAAAGTGAATTAACGCAGCTCGGCTGGGAGCAGCTTGATGTTGTTCTCATCTCCGGCGACAGCTATATTGACAGCCCTTTTATGGGCATAAGCGTTATTGGGAAGGTCTTGCTGGATGCCGGCTACAAAGTTGGAGTGATTGCCCAGCCCGACATTCAATCCCCGGATGACATCACAAGATTGGGCGAACCCCGGCTGTTTTGGGGCGTCAGCGCTGGCGCAGTTGACTCAATGGTTGCCAACTACACCGCCACAGGCCGCCCCCGCCGCACAGATGATTACACACCGGGTGGGCGCAACACCAAGCGCCCTAATCGGGCAACCCTTGTTTATGCAAACCTGATCCGCCGCTATTTCAAGAATTCGGTGCCAATTGTTCTTGGTGGGATTGAAGCCAGTTTGCGGCGCATCGCCCATTACGATTACTGGGAGGATTCTATTCGTCGTTCTGCCCTGTTTGATGCCAAAGCCGATTATTTGATCTATGGCATGGCAGAGGGAACAGTGCTGGCATTAGCTGAAGCATTGGATAAAAATGAGGATCCAGGGCAGATTCGCGGTCTGTGTTACATCGATAAAGAAATACCGAATGACTTCCTGGAATTACCGTCTTATGAACAGGTTGTTGAAGATAAAGATGCCTTCATTGAGATGTTTCATACTTTTTATCAAAATAATGACCCGCGCAGTGCCAAAGGACTGGTGCAAGCACACCAGGATCGGTATCTGATCCAAAATCCACCATTTCCAAACCTTTCTCAAAAAGAATTGGATAAAGTCTACGCCCTGGATTTTGAACGGGCTCAGCATCCTTATTATGAGAAAGAAGGAAAAGTAAAAGCCCTTGAAACCATACGCTATTCCATCCCAACCCATCGCGGATGTTACGGCGAATGCAATTTCTGTGCGATTGCCGTTCACGAAGGGCGAACCGTGCAATGGCGCAGCCAGGAATCCGTCCTTAATGAGGCAAAAATAATTGCCGGGATGCCTGATTTTCAGGGCTACATCTACGACCTGAGCGGACCCACTGCCAATATGTACGGCTTTGAATGTCCGGTAAAGCTGCGTAAAGGTGCCTGCCTTGATAAGGAATGTATTTATCCCGAAGTCTGCCCGGCATTGCCAGTTGACCACCGGGTGCAAACGGAATTACTACAAAAACTACGCCGAGTTGAAGGCGTTAAAAAAGTCTTTATCGGGTCGGGTTTGCGCTACGATTTGATCCTCTCAGATGAGGAAAATGGTCAGGCTTATCTTGAGGAATTGGTTAAGCATCATGTATCAGGTCAGCTTAAAATTGCCCCCGAACACACCCAGCCAGAAGTGCTGGAACGCATGCGTAAACCTGACCTAGGTAAATTGCTCCAGTTTAAAGATCGATTTGATGCCATGAACAAGAGGCTTGGGAAAAAACAATTCCTCAGTTATTACCTGATTGCGGCTTATCCCGGGTGTACTCTGGGCGATATGCACAAGCTCAAAGCTTTTGCGTCAAAAGAGCTGGGCGTCCTACCCGAACAGGTGCAGGTATTCACCCCCACCCCCTCAACATATGCCAGTGTGATGTACTATACTGAGAAGGACCCTTTCACCGGGGAAAAACTTTATGTTGAGAAGAATCCAGCCGCGAAAAAGCGTCAGAAGGAAATTATCACCGGGCATAATCCACCCCCAAAATCCCATCGACGAAGAAGGGGAAATAAAAGGGGATAAAAGCAAATATAATTATTGTGTCAGAAATTAAAAAAATGCAGAGCTTATAATAAAAGCAAAAAAACCGCTGGAAAAAGCTTACAAAATATTCAGTAATTTTAGAAAAGGTATCAGTTCGATTTTGAAATCATTTTAAAGACCCTCTCCCTTTGCTGTATAGACCGGGGAGATAGGTAACACATGTTCGGAGACATAGGTAACAGTTTTCTGTAGAATAAGGGCAAAAATGGTTTTGAAAAGGAGACCAAAAATGCCCTGGAAAGAAGCAAATCTTATGTCACTACGAACAGATTTTTTTGGATATATCTTCATAAGGTTTAAATATGAATCAAGTGCTTCCCATTACCACAACCCTTGCTCGCATCCAAACATGGATGCGGCAGCACGCACCTGATATAACTGTTCGCCCGCCTGCTAAGCCAATGGCGGTTGACAGCTTCGAGTACAAAAGCGGCCTTGCAGTGCCTGAAAGCTTACGACAGGCTCTGCTGATCATGAACGGCGAAACCCGAAAATCTGCTGGGATGATTGGCAACTGGCGGTTAATGCCTATTGAGGAAACACAGGCGGCATGGGGTTTGCTGCACATGCTTGCTGAAAAAGGCGCTTTTATTGATCTTGCGCCAAAAAACTCACCCTATGTTCGCAAAGCCTGGTGGTACAGCGCTTGGATCCCGATCGTTGCCAGTGGTAATGGTGATTACTTCTGCCTCGACACAGACCCACCAGAACCACAGCGGCATGGACAGGTGATCTTATTCCTTCAAAACCATCCTGAACGTCCTTTGATCGCCGGCAGTTTAGACGCCTGGTTTGATCGGATTTTAAGAGATTTGGAATCGGGTTTATATCACTATGACTCGGAACAAGGCTTTGACGGGGAAGCTTTCTTGTGGTCTGCCCTTGAGGGAAAGCATTTATTCGATGACATCCATGGAACCCTGATTGCCAATGCGTAATCTAACACGAAAGACCCTGCACACAAAAAGTGAGACTGAGTTAGCCGCCCTACAGGTACGGCAGCAGGGCAATACCTGCAGTTTTCACGCCATTGCTGCTGCAATCCGTTTATTGCTGGACTATCACATTGACCCCATCGCGCTATCAGGTGAGATCAATCGATTATGGTGGCGAGGAAGGTTTATGCGAGTCATCCCCAATTGGGCTGTCACGCCGCGCATGCAAGCCCGCATCGTCCATTATTTAGCAAAAAAGCATCATCTGCCCCTCACAGCGAGCTATCAACATGGTGACATTGATATCTTGCCCTGGATCTTAAATGACCCCGATGCCGTCCCCCTTGTGACATTGCTCTGGTCTCGCCGATCTGTCCCCCCCATTTACCTGGGGAGCACAAGCCAAAACCAAAATTCTTTAAACAAACTTGCAGGGCACACGATGATATTGGCGGCTTATGATCCCCAGCACCAGGCTGATCATCAATTCAGCACCCCCTGGGGGTTCATCAATCCCTGGCGAAACAATATCAATGAACTTTATTGGATGCGAGATGAAGATTTTCGGAAAGCCTGGCGTTCTCCCCTACCGCTGATTGGGCCAAACCCCCTGGTCATTATCCGTAAACACATCAATTTCCCTGAAATCTTAATCTAATCAAAATTGATAACCTTTAGATATTTTTCCAAAATTTCCAAATAGACCTATCCTGATTAGCAATGAGAACAAGTCTTGTGGTAGAGTTGAACTCTGAAAATTAAATCATTTATAAACGATAAACTTTTTTATTATGGCAAAAACCATCACACCCTCAAAATCAGGCGCTAAAAGCCTTGTTACAAAGACCCCCTTTTTTTACGGCTGGGTGATTATGGCGGTTGGGACCCTGGGCATGATAATGACCAGTCCCGGTCAGACATATACCGAATCGATCTTTATTGAGTACCTGATCGAGGACCTCAATCTCAGCCGATCGATGATCAGCAGCCTTTATTCCTTTGGCACAATGGTGGGTGGTTTTTCCTTGCCGCTTTGGGGTAAGCAAATTGATCGAAAAGGCACCCGGTGGATGATCACAATTGTGTCGTTATTGTTTGGATTATCCCTCGTCTTTATGGGCTTAGTCCAAAATGCACTGATGGTCGGACTGGGTTTTATCTTCATTCGCATGATGGGTCAGGGCAGTTTGGGATTGGTAAGTCAAACTGCAATTAATCATTGGTGGGTGCAAAAACGCGGCATGGTCATGGGTGTTTCAGGACTGATCATGTCCTTGCTGGGGATGGGAGTTTTCCCAAATCTTGTTTATAGGCTAATTACTGCTTTTGAATGGCGAATGACATATATTATTCTCGGTATCAGCCTGCTGATCTTCATGGCACCCATGGGGTATTTTTTCATCAGAAATCATCCGGAGGAGCATGGGCTCAAGCCCGATGGACGGAAAAAAGCGCCCTTGTCTGAGAATGCTCTTGAAGAAAAGCCCATCCAGGTAGAAGAAAATTGGACGCTCAAAGAAGCCATGAAAACAAAGGCATTTTGGACCTTTGGATTAGGGGTTTCCCTTTTCACATTGTTGATCACCGGGTTAACTTTTCACCTGGTCAGCATCTTTCAATCCCAGGGATTGGATGCTGCAACTGCTGCTGGGGTCTTTCTACCTCTTTCGATTACGGGAGCATCGGTTAATCTCCTCGTGGGTTATCTCAGTGACCATTTACCACTACGCTACCTGCTGGCATTTGGTCTGGTTTTGTTGGGGAGTTCCCTTGGGCTTGTACTGCTACTAAGTGGCACAGGATCCGTCTTAGCCTTTGGGATCGTTTTAGGAAGCGCCAATGGGTTCATACGCACAATCAGTACCGTTGCGTGGCCGACCTATTTTGGTCGACTGCACCTGGGAAGCATTTACGGTTTTACATCAGCCATGTCCATCATCGGGGCAGCACTTGGTCCCCTACCTTTCGGTTACGCCTTTGATTGGATCGGCAGCTACCAGCCGGTTTTACTCTTTTTTATTGGGCTCTGTTTGCTGTTGGCACTTTTTAGTCTGACCGTCAAAAAACCTGAAAAACCAGCATTTGATCAAAAGGTCTACTAGCAAAAAACGACACCTTCTCGAAGAAAAAATAAAGGTGCACTCGTAATGGAATGCACCTTTATTTTTTGGTTCAATTATCCCCGGTCTGAAGAGATCATTCTTGATCCAGTTTCGTTCGTTTAATGTAATCCTCCAGGCGTGAATAATCCTCAGGAAGGTCCATATCCATGCCAAATCCTGCTTCGGGGATGATAACCCCTTTAATATCGCAGCCGAAGACCCGGGACAAAACACGCTCACCATCACCCAGGGAGGCTCTCCCTCTTAAATACTTAATAATTAACGGCCAGGTGCCTGGTTTATGTGCCAGGTAGCTTAACATCGGACCTAAATCAATCTTGTTTTTTGCGCGGTTGATTTTCCGACGCTGCAAACCCAGTTCACCAATCACCTTTTTCTGGACCCTGATGGCACGTGGACTGAGGGCAAATAATTCACCGGGGAAAACATCAAAATCCCGAAAACGTGCCACAACCCTGCCGGATTTTGGAAATACGACTTCAGCAACCTCTTCCGGAACCAATGAAATATAGGCGTCCTTTCCAGGGTCCTCTTGCATCGCCAAAAAAAAGTCGTCAATTTCATTGATGCGTATACCAGGTGCATCACATGAGCTAACAATAACAATTTCAGGAGTTTTCCCAAGTTTTTCCAGGTAATCCAATCCCCATGACAATTTATCGCCAAAATCAGAAACGGTCTCTCCAGGTACATAATGAATAGGATAATCAAATTTTGCATCATCCTCACTCAAACCAATCAAATACAAACCCTCAACATAAGGGGATTTTCGTAATTCTTCTAACTGCCAGTCAATCAGCCGCTTTCCCAAAAAAGGGAGTAAGGCTTTTGTTTTGTAATTTCCCCCTGGATCAACAACTTCCATTAACCTACGTCGTTTGAGATCCCTTCCGCACATAACAAAAACGGGATATGTGGATTGTGTTTGGACTGACATAGAATCCTCTTTATATATGAATAGAAAGCGTTGAATTAGACGCTTTGGGAAAATATTACAAAACTTTCCCATAATAACTGTCTTTTAAGAATGTTAATTTTTCAAAATATTATCAATAAATCTGGGTTTTAGATCCAAAAAATTCACGAAATGTTGTCCAATGACTTCAACAATTGTAACCTACAATTTCTCATCATTTTGGTGATTGCAATTAGGTTTCCCTAACGTCTTCGTTTTTTTCCCTTTTTATGTTCTTGTAAATAATCCAGTAAACTTACACCATTAATATTATTGGGGTAGGGAAATAGACTCGATTGACCTTCATTCAAACTTGCTAAACCAGCTAAGGCGATTCTATTTATATAATCACTTATGGATAAATAAATATCTCCGTTTGTTGAAGAAAGAACCCTTTGATATAAAATTTTGGCTATTTCTTTATCGCCAAAATCATGCTCTGCAGCTGCCAGCATTAATAGACCTTTCCTGTCCTCTGGATCCAATTTGTGCGCTTTTCGAAAAATCTCCAATGCTTCTTTGAAATGACCAATAACGCGGTAATATTCACCCAGGATTAATGGATTAAGTTTCTGAGATTTACCAGAAAGCACATACTGCCGAACAGAACTAAAAGATATGTCTTCAAGTCCTAAATCGACAACAAAATCAAAAATAATCATAAAAATACGTTCATCAATCAGTTCCGTGAAGTGGGTATCTTCATCGTTTAGAAATAACCCTGGCATTAGACCAATGATTGAATTTGAGGCCACTCTATAATTATCTACAGCGCCACACTTTGAACAGATCACAGGATGGTCAATGAAGAAATGGAGAGAGTCCCAATCAAAACCCTTCAAGGTTTGTTCGATGTCTAAAAATAAATAATCGAAACCATAACGTCGTGTTCTTCCACAAGCCTTACATTCTAAGAATATTGGTTTTCCTCTGCTAATTTGATCGAGTTTGATACCTTCCAGATTCCAAATCCCGGTAAAATCCCGTGATTGAACGACAGTTGGATCAATTCTATTCTCATTAAAGGCTTTGAGAATTGCTTTTTTTAACTCAAACAAATCATGATCAAGCACATCAGCAACCAAACTGGTGACCAGCGCCTCTGATTCTAGGGTATCCTGGGGAGGGTCCCCTATGATTGTCGATAAAATATCAATAATATTTGACCTCTGCTCAGGATGTCTTTGGGCGATATCCATTAACATCAAGCCTGCATTCCCTCGAATTTCAGAACAAAGCCTTGGATTATTGATGAATTCTTCAATATGACTCCAGCTAAACCCTTGATATTTGCCAAAAGTTTTAGAAATAAAAACATCTTCTTGATCAAAACTTAACAAGTCGCCTAAAATAACCAGTTCAGGCATGATACTGTTTGATAGATTCCTCAACATATTAAGTATTTTATAGCTGATCTCTCGATCCTCTTCCCAGTAAATAAAGAGATAATTAACCATGTCTGGAACAAATGGAAGGTATTTTTCTAAAGGTGGATCTGACTTAATCAGATTAGACAATTCTTCGATGGAAATTAGCCCCTCAAAATCCTCATAATCCTGTTCGAAATCGATGTTTTCCTCTTTTAGCACATTGAAAATTCCATCATCAATCTTCAAATTATACTGATGAAAATCTCCTTGTTGTGGATGTTGTTCTGAAATTGTTTTTTCCAAAAAATCTGAATCCCATTGGGAAACGAATATTTTCTTACCCAAATCATCCAGGCTTTTTGCAAGAGGAATCTGATTCAACCTAGCAAAATCTTTGACCAGTTCAACAAATTGGAATTGTGATATGGGCTCTTTTTCTACCAATTTTTTCAATACTGTAATAAAAGCAGCAAAATTGCCTTCGTAAAGTAATCCTCGACCATAATCTACATAATCCTGATACATTAAGGAATCAAAATCATTCTTAGAAAAAAAAGCAATTCCAACTAAAGTCCAATAAAGCAACTCCTTCCCTTGATTTTGTTCGACCTCGTAATCATATAACTCATAAATGGCTTCTTCATATTCAATTGACTGATCAAGTTCTGGAGAGCGCATGATTAATTTTAAAAGTGCATGTGTTTCTTGAATGCTAATTTCTTCTTCATCTGCTGATTGAAATAGATTCTCAACAACATAATCTGGATAGATACCAGCCTCCAGGTTATTTATCTCATCTGGAGACATTTTCTTTAATTTCCTCCTATCAACTTGAAAGGCCAACAGAACACCTCACTTTCATAAAAATAAAAAATATAAAACTTATATACCATTATCTAAAAATTTGAATTAGTGAATTCTAACCTTTTCAAAGGGTTTAATCCACTCCATTTGCCTACAATCTGCGTTATTCAAAAATTTTGCAATTAACAAATCCGGTACAATAATATCTGTTATGGAAAAAATTATTTAATAAAATATTGATGATAGAACCCTGCCCACTTTGCCAATTCACCACCACCACGCCATTCTTTAGTGATAATAGGCGTGATTATTTGCGCTGTCCACAATGCAAATTGATCTTTGTCTCACGTGATGATTTACTTTCAAAGAAGGAAGAAAAGGCGCGCTATGACCTGCATCAGAATAATCCTGAAGATGCGGGCTATCATCAATTCTTGAACCAATTTGCCCAACCCTTTCTCAAGCGGATTGGTCCCCCACCCCAACATGGTCTGGACTTTGGAAGCGGACCAGGTCCTGTGCTTGCAATGATTCTGGAAAAAAAGGGATTTAAGATGTCACTCTACGATCCCTATTATTCTCCGGACCCAGCTGTTCTCGATAACTCTTATGATTTTGTAACCTGCACCGAAACAATAGAACATTTCTACAAACCGGACAAAGATTGGCGCTTATTGCTCAGCCTTCTCAAGCCAGGCGCCTGGCTGGGGATTATGACCCAGCTTGTGAAAGACCCACAGGAATTTTCAGGGATGCATTACATCAAAGACATGACTCACGTCAGCTTCTTCAGCCGACATACCTTTCAATATTTAGCCGATCGAGATAATCTTCATCTTGAAATTGAAGCTGATAACTTAATTTTTATAAAAAGTAAACATTAATGACAACACTACCAAAACAAGAAAATATACCCTTGGAACGTGAGCGAAAAACAGTCCACAAGATGATTCTGATCTACTGCGAAGGTATGCATCATTCGCCAAAAGGTGAATTGTGCCCGGATTGCCAATCCCTGTATGATTATGCATCAATTCGCATCGACAGCTGCCCCTTTGGCTGGCGAAAGCCGACCTGTGTCCGCTGCCCGGTCCATTGTTACAAGCCAGATCAGCGAGAGCAAATCAGAAAAGTCATGCGGTATGCCGGGCCACGGATGCTCTTCCGCCATCCCTATCTAACATTCATGCACGGGATCAACAGCTTGCGACGCATGAATTAATCTCACGATACAAAATATTTGTAATGTATTTTCACCAATCACCAATCACATCTCACCAATCACCATATTAGAGGAACCCCATGCCCGACCTGTCAATTCACAGTTTCCTTCCCGAAGCCAAAGCTTATCTATACGAAAATAAATTCCTGGATGTACCCAATTGGGATCCCAATGAAAAATTTTCAGTGGAAGCCCTGGGTCAGGGTGAATACAACATGAACTTCCTGGTTAAACAGGGGCAATCGACCTGGGTGCTGCGCGTTAATACCGGTTCCCAAATTGGTGTTTCACTGCCAGAGCAAATTGCGTATGAGTTCAATACCTTGAAATTGCTTTCGCCTTCAGGTGTCGCCCCCATCCCCTACTTCCTTGATAATTCTCTAAAATTTTTGCCCTACGGTATTCTTGGTATGTCTTACATACGCGGAGAAAAGCTCGATTACAATCGTGACAACGAAAAAGCAGCACGCTTGATGGCGCGCTACCATCAAATTGGAGTACCTGAAGGAGAAAATCATTTGATCCGTGAAGAACTGCCGCTGACACTGACCTATCAGCGCTGCCTGCGAATGATGGCAGTTTATCTTGAGTCAGACCTGGCTAACCCAAACTTTCGCGATTACTTAATTGAGGTGCGCGATTGGGCAGGAGAAGCCCGTCACCGGGAAATCTACTACCAACAGGACCCCTGGAACTGCATCATTAACACAGAGGTCAACAATTCAAATTGGATTCTTGACCGGGAGGCAGACACCATACACCTGGTCGACTGGGAAAAACCCCTTTGGGGCGACCCATCCCAGGACCTTTCGCACTTTCGCGTTCCAACCACCACCCTCTGGAAAACGGATTATCGTATGTCCCAATCCGATAAGACTTTGATGATGGACGCTTATAAAAAGTCCATCGCCGATCCACACTTGCGAGATACCATCGAAGCACGCACCCGCCTGCGTGACCCCTTCAACTGCTTGCGCGGCGTCTCCTGGTGCGCCATGGCATGGGTGCAGTACCAGCGCGGCGATCACCTGCTGAAAAACCCGGATACCTACCGGAAATTATCCATGTATGTTGATATTGATTTCGTGCGGGGGTTGTTTGATCCATTCATCAAAGAAAATACTTTCTGAATTTGCTAGAATAATTCACCCGCTTAAATTCACATTTCCTCTGAGAATTCTTTCATCATATTAGCGTTACGTTCTCGTTACGCTTCTTTGCTATCCTCTAATCAAGAAGGCGAAAGACTGAGCGGAGAATTGGAGAAATTCCAACATCTCTTTATCCCATCGTACTCTTCGAATAACTTAAAAAACCTGTGCATTGAGTCTGAGTGGGAGAAATCAGAACCCCCGCTGGGCACAGGAGCAATTAAGGTTTGGAATGTTCAGTAAAACTGTCATTGATCCCGTGGAGAGGAGGTCATTTGAAAAGTAATGGTTTGTTTCTTATCCTGTATTTCAGATAGAACGGTCCATGCATGGATAAAAAAATAAAATAATTCAATCTAAACAAATAAATAAGGAGAAACGATGAAAAAAAATATATGGACGATCACTTGTATCATGATCCTGGCTTTAACATTAAGCGCTTGCAGCAATAAGGCCTTCCCCACTGGGACTTACAAATATGGAAAGAGCAAAGTGGAATACAGAGACGACGGGACTATGACCTTGTGGTTTGGTGACAGCGTTACGACCACTGGAACTTATTCCGTAGAGAATGATGAGATTCATTTTCTCCACGACACCTATTGCGATGAACATAATGGTGGTAGTGCCACATATACTTGGACTCATGAAGATGGAAGGTTAAGTTTTGAAGTCATAGGTGAAGATCTTTGTGATGGACGTCGTGATACTACATCTTGGTCCTGGTTCGGACCCCAATAAATCTTCACAAAATTGTCAAAATAAACACTAAAGATACCCATGCCCAACCTGAAGAAGAGAGCCAATCAAAAAGATTATTTTGCCTACATCCTTCGCCTATGGCGAGAGTGTAATAACGGGGTGTGTCCGACTGTAGAGGGCGGCCTTTGGCGGGCTTCCCTGCAGAGTCCGTACAGCAATAAACGACTTATGTTTGCCAGCCTGGATGACCTGTATCACTTCCTGCAAATCCAGGCTGGTCAGGAACCTCAAGCCAATGGTGATCAAAATTATGAATAGGATCAGCTAACTAGAAGAAAAAAATTAAAAAGAAGAAGCTTCTAAATATCTCATGTATTTTGTTCCTGATAATCATCCTGTGCGCTTGCAACCAGGACAAATAACTCTCCAGCACCCCATCCCCAGCAGGTGATAGAGAGCAAGATCCAGAAACTGAGGAAGTGGTTTTTAGCGAGATGTTTCTTAAGTGAGCTCATCCATTCGGTGGATTCCAATTTTACAAAAAGGGGGCTTATGATAACGCTTCTAACAAAGCTTTCGCCTCTTTCAAATCGCGGGTCTCGAATCCCTCTGTGAACCAGGCATAAATCTCTTCTAGCATCTTTCGTGCCCTTTCCCGCTGACCCTGTTTTTGCCACAAGCGACACAGGCTCATAGTAGCACGTAATTCCCAGGTCTTAGCCTTGAGCTGACGAGCGACATCAATCGCACGCTGGAAGCAAACCTCTGCCTCACTATTTGCTTCCCCTCCCAAAAGCAGCAGCACGCCTTTCAGTCTGTATAATCCGGGTTCTTCGAGCCGAAATCCCTTCTCGTGAACCATCGCCAGAGCCTCTTCGACGGTAGCCAATCCTTCTGAGATTTTTTTTGCTTTACGATAGGTATCGGCGAGTAGAGAGAGCTCTTCTTGATAAAGAATCCATGACCCGATTTCTTTTACAATCGCCAGCCCGTGATGGATCATGTTAATCCCTTCCTCCAATTGACCCTCCTCTCCCAACACCCAACCCATTGTGCCCAAACTGCCCCCCAAACAAAACGAGTATCCATACTCGCTGGATATAGCGATTGCTTTAGCAGCCATTTCACGGGCACTCGCTACTTCACACATGCCAATGTAACGATATGCGGCAGACATAAAAACATTGACTTGTAAATAAGGATGTCCCGCTTCTCTGACCAGGTTTAAAGCCTTTTTGTAACTCTCCTCGGATTGATCATAGTAACCCAGGAACCATAAAGCCCACCCAGCTTTGATAAGTGCTTCTGTTAAAGGGTCCCATCCCAACTTCTGAACCAGAACACGGTCACATTCAGCATTGTAGAGGGCTAACATCCGCTGCTGCTCCTTTAGAAATTCATCAGCTCGACCTAAATACAGAAGTGTGACTCCAGTAGCTGTATGAGCTACCATTGATAACTCTGGCATCTTAAGATATCCAGCAAGGTTGATCATCTCCTGACCCAGCTTTAGTGCCTTCTGAAGCTCAAGATGGAGATCGAAATACCACTTTAATCCTGCTAAAGCCTGGAACAATTCCAATGAAGGTTCAACGTTTTGCGTCAGTTGTCTCACCCGGGCATAGATTTGTCCAAGTTCGGCATCTGAGACTGCCCGGATTCTTCCCAGGGGAATGGCCAGGGAAAGTTGTAAGGACATTTCCATCTGGTCACGCTGTTGTGTTTCGGGTAGTTTCTCAATTAGCTCAAGGCCATGTCTGAGGTGTGCGATAGCTTCCTCATAAGCAAACAATTGAACGGCCCGGTTTCCTGCCTTGAGCAAGTATTCTGCTGCCTTCAATTTCATCCCAGCCGCCTCAAAGTGCCATGCTAAGGATGCAACCTTTTCTCCTCTCTGATCCCCATAAAGATTCTCAAGCACACTTCCCAAACTTTGATGGTAATGCGCCTGCTGCACCGGGTCAAATTGATCAAAAAGGTATCTTTGAAAGAGGAAGTGACGAAAGCGGTAATGCGACAGACGCTGGTCACCCACCCACTCAAGATCTTGCGCCTGGACCAGGTGGTGCTTGTGAGTCAAAGGACCACTTAAACATCCCAGGACTTGATCTTCATCTATTTCCATAACCCGAGCAACTGCTTCAGCTGTAAATACTTCACCTTCGACGCTGGCAGCAGCAAGGATAGACCTCCAAACCTCCGGTAACTGTTTGATCCGTTCATCAATCACCGCCTCCACACGCGGCGGAAGAGTATTCCAGTTCAAATCAGGTCTCGCAATCCAGCGTCCAGACCCATCTTTGATCAAATCACCGCATGACTGCAGACCACGCAATAATTCAACGGCGAACAGTGGATGCCCGCCGGTATGCTGATAAAACACCTGTCTAAAGTTAATGTCCAAACAATTTGGCTCTGAATCAAGGAAGGCTTCTACAAATGTACGACCTTCCGTATCATCAAGATCAATAATGATATCCCCAAAATCACGTTGGAATTCATGAATGACGGTTTCCAGTGGATGCCGTTCCAAGCCGGAATCAGCCGAAGGGCGTCCCATTGCAACCTCCTCCGGGCGGTAAGCGCCAATAAGCAGAATTTGGCTGCCCCTCAATCGGCGCCCAAGTTGAAAGAGCAAGCCGATCGAACCGGGATCTGCCCATTGAAGGTCGTCCACCATCAGTACCAAAGGGAATTTATGAGAAAGCACCTGTAAAACTTTGGTGTATTGCTCGAACAAATCTGCTTGATCCATGTAGTCTTTTTCAGACCTGTAGAACTTCCTTCCATCAAGTATCTCCTTTAATCGCGCTGCTTGTGAAGGCGTGCCAACTTGAGCACGCGCCAGTAATGAAGCACCTGGGATAAGACGGTCAATCAAATCGATCCCATTCTCCAGGAGGGCTTGTAAAACGACAGGCAGTCCACTCCACAAGCGCCGGGCATGTTGACCACTGATTTCACCACCCGCCCATCTTGTCTCGATGTCACCGGTGAGCATCCCAATCATCTCTCGGAAGGGTAAATAGGGGTCCCCAATGCCCGTATAAGCATTGCATCGCCCTTTTAAAGCCAATAATTTCGGGTGTGCCGTCATCGCTCGTCGGATGAATTCACTCGCCAGGACGCTCTTTCCGCTGCCTGGCTCGCCGATGATAAATACCACTTGCCCCTTGCCAGCAAGTGCTCGATTAAACAGTTGTTCCAATCGAGCCATTTCACCCTCGCGAGCGACGAAAACTGGCTGAGCAGCCCTTTCCAGCTCCTCTTCGAAAAGGAAAGCCGGCAGACTTGTGGAAGTTGATGCAGGGATAATTAATGTGCCATCCTTTATTTGCTCATACAACTTTGTCGTCTCCAGCGAGGGTTCAACACCAATTTCATCCTCCAGTAAACGACGGAGGATCTCATATTGGATCAATGCTTTACCACCCTGCCCATTGTAAGCCAGGAGACGTATTAACTGCCGTTGTGCTTTTTCGCGCATCGGATCCAGCTCAACCTGCCGCCAGGCGTGGGATAAAGCTCGCGCATACTCACCCTGAGTGGTGTATATATCAGCCAGCGTGTGCAGGGCTTTCAGAATAAGCCGTTCAAAAAGCTCCCGTTGAAACAGCAGCCATTCCTCAAAGATAGTAGTATCAGGTACCGAAAACCCCGCCATGAACTCACCTCGATAGCATGCCACTCCTGCTTCAAGTTCCGCAATCGTGGGATGTACTGCTTCCAGGTTTTTTACAAATGTGTGGGCATCCACCCAGGCTTCGCTGTCCAGGTTGAATTGGATCGTCTGACGAGTTATACACAGGAAATTTGCTAATGATTGGGCATTTCCTGATTGCGGACGATCGCCTATCACCTTGCGGAGATTACACAGCGCCGAACGAAGGTTTGTCCGAGCAACGCTTTCAGGAAAATCCGGCCATAAAAAACCAGCCAGTTTCTCCCTGCGGTGCGCACCTTCTGTCTCAACACATAAATAGGCAAGCAGAGCCCGCACTTTGTCAGAATGAAATCCGGTAACCGGTTCACTATTAAGAGATGCTTCAAATGGTCCCAGAAGGTGAATGTGGAGGTGTGTCATGGCTCTCTCACTTAAAATGCCATTTCATATATTAATACCTGTTTCCATTATACAAACTCAAACTGTAAAGGTCAATTTTGATCGATTGGATACGATTTCCCCACGTTTTCCTAACGCTCATTTGTTATTGTTTAGACACTAAAACGAAAGATATCTGTAAGCTTCACAAATAACCAGTAAGCTCTCCAGGTTGCACGCCATAGTAAAAAATAACCCAATTTAAATTGATATTCTTTCAATTTTGTAACCTAACTTTTACCTGATGAAAAGGAGAAAAAATGAAAAAGTTACGTTTTGTATTACTTGGCTGGACCCTGTTCCTTTTAGTTTCTTTATGCGCTTGCGCCGGTGACAAATTCCCGACTGGAAAATTTACTCACCTATCGAGCGGTTTATATTCCAATGACTATGACTGGGAAGAAAGGGATGATGGATCATTTGTTTTTTTTGCAAATGGTGAAGAGGCATCTCAAGGAACATACACAATCGACGGTGATCAATTCGATTTTGAGACAGATACAGTATGTGATTCCGAAAATCCTGGGAGATTTGCTTACTCGTGATCATATCAAGATGAGATTTTATATCTTATTGCCAAAACACCTGATCCCTGTGGCGGACGGCTGGTCGCTGTTGACCATGTTCGCTATAAAAAAGTGCCATAATCCACCAAAATCACCGGCTGTCTTGTGCCAGAAGATCAAACATGCGCATCATGTGAGAAATTGGTGTCAAACAGAACTGTCACTCATACATGCTGCGCATGTGGTGGGATTGGAATGACACAGAGATCGTGGACAAAAGGAAAATGATGTAGCGAGCTTGTCTGCAAAGCCCACTGACAGGGAAGCCAGAAGTATTTATAAGTTTGGATGAGCTCTTTAGCTATCTAAGTCAGCTGGCAGGGCTCATAACGAAATCAACAGCAAAAGAAAAGACATTTCTAGACGAAAGTTGATCAAATTCAATTGCACGTCATTCTTCACTTTCAGGATTAAAAATTATCTTGAAAGATGAAAAAGGAGAAAATCATGAAAAAGACAATCACCTATTTACTCGTAAACCTTCTACTGTTGACTTTTCCCCTAGGCGCTTGTATTGGAAACCATTTCCCCACAGGTCTGTTTGAGCATGAGGTAATTCGAGGGTTTTTCTTCGAGATAAATCCGGACGGTACATGGACTTACTACATGGATACCATGGTTGTATCATCAGGCACATATTCAACACATGGCAATGAATTCATCATTGAAACAGATCAAGTCAATGATTCCATTAATCCCAAGGCGGCAACTTATATTTGGTCCTATCAAAATGATATCTTGGTGCTTCGGCTTAAAGGTGAAAATTCACCTCCAAAATATTTTCGCAATTTTTCTGAAGAGGCTTCGGAAAGAAAACTGGACCTACCAAACATTCTGGATATATAAGAACGCAGCTTGGGAATAGCCCTTGATACAAAACCATTCTGAATCTAAAACTGTGTAACCCTGTTACATGCTGGTGTACCCACCAGTAAACTAAAAAACCATCATCAATTAGCAAGAGTTTTCAATGGATGATAAAATCCATGCATGATTCAAAAAATCATCTTCGACTGCGATAACACCCTTGGACTTCCCTTCAAAGAGGTTGATGATGGGCTGACATTGATGTACCTCCTGGGGGTGCCGGAACTTGACCTTTTGGGCATCACAACAACCTTTGGCAACGGCCGCATCGACCAGGTTTATCCCCAAACTTCAAAGCTTGTCAATCACCTTGATTTGAATGTTCCCGTTCTTAAAGGCGAAGGTCAGCCAGGTCAAACCCCGGACACGCCGGCAGCGCGATTTCTGGTCGAAGCCGCCAACCAATACCCGGGTGAGATCATCCTGCTTGCAACCGGGCCGCTTGGGAATTTGTACGCTGCTTCGCAATTAGACCCGGATTTCTTTCATAAGCTCAAAGCAATCCACCTGATGGGTGGTTATCTCGAACCGGTTAAGCTCGGTTATCGCAATCTTCAGGAACTGAATTTGTCTGCCAACCCAATTGCCGCTCAAAGCGTATTAAATGCACATTGCCCGGTGACGGTGTTCAGCGCCCAGGCATGTTTGGATGCACCCTATCGTTTCAAGGATATCCGCAATGCAGATTATTGGCCACGCAGTCTCAAATGGACCATATTTCAATGGCTGCTGGCCTTTGGGCTTTTCACGGGAAAATTTGTTTTCTATTTATGGGATTTGCTGCCGGCGGTTTATCTCACACAGCCTGAATTATTCAACATCAAAGATTTCAGTATTGAGCCATCTATAAAAGATCTTCAATCAGGAATGCTCATCGAAGGGGATTCATCTAAAAACCCTGTAATAAAACTTGCAATGGGAATTCAAGATCAACAAGCTTTCTATAATCATCTCAATAATGCATGGCGCGATTCGGCGAAAAGATATTCACTATGAAAGGTAGGGGCTCAGCCGTCTTCGATCCCTCGACGCTTTGTGCCGGACCCCTACTTTACCCTCATAATGGAATTTAGATGAATTTTCATTGGTAAATGAAAAACTACCGCAATGCTCTCTCTAACTTATCAATCCCCGCCTGGATGCGCTTTAAGGTTTCTTCTTTACCCAATATCTCAGCCAATGCCGTCGCACCGCCCGGCGTCACGGCAACCCCTGAAAGGGCTGTGCGAATTGGCCACATGACCGTCCCTGTTTTGTAACCATTATCTTTCCCAAAATCCTTCAAAGTGAGATAAAGATTGTCATTATCCCAGCTTTGCAATGATTCCAAAACCGGGGTGACCAACTTGAGAATTTCAAGGCTGACTTCCGGGTCACATTTAGATTTCTCATGCCGGTACATTTCAATATCATATTCAGGCACCTCAATGAAAAACCCTATTTTTTCCGCAATTTCAGGTAATTTCTCCGTGCGCACCTGCAATAATTCACTGATTTTGCGAGTGTTGAAACTGCCGAGCGCTTCTGGATAATATGGCTCAGCTAAGGCATGGAATTCATCCAGTGACAGGGCACGGATGTGTTCCCCGTTTAACCAGTTCAGCTTATCAAAGGAAAAAGCCGCGCTGGATTTATTGATCCGGTCAATGCTGAAGACTTCCTCAAGATCTTTCAGCGTGAAGAACTCCTGGTCATTTCCCGGGCTCCAACCCAGCAGGACGATGTAATTGACGATTGCTTCCGGCAGATAGCCCTTTTTCACAAGGTCCTCAAAAGAGGGATCGCCCAAGCGCTTGCTGAATTTGCTGCCGTCCTCTTTAATGATCAGCGGCAAATGGACATATTCCGGAATATCCCAGCCAAAGCTTTCATAAAGCAAGTTGTATTTGGGCGTTGAAGACAGGTATTCCTGCCCGCGCATCACATGGGTGATCGCCATCAAGTGATCATCAACAACATTGGCAAAATTGTAAGTTGGAAAACCATCCGACTTCAACAAAACCTGGTCATCCAGCTGTGAATTTTCAACGGTGATTTCACCATAAACGTGGTCTGCGAAGGTGGTACTCCCCTTGTCAGGAATACGCTGCCGAACCACAAAGCTTCCGCCTGCGGATAATTTTTGTTCAATTTCATCTTTCGTGAGCAGCCTGCAGGGGTCCCTTCGGACGGGTCCTTCATCTTCAACCGTTTGAGCCTCTTTTTTACAAAAACAACGGTAAGCTGCACCTTTTTCAATTATGATATCGGTATATTTTTTGTAAATCGGCAAGCGTTCAGATTGGATATAAGGACCATAACCGCCATCCTTCCCCGGTCCCTCATCATATACCAAGCCTGCCAGGGTAAGACCGCTGTAAATTGCTGCCAGGGCTTCAGGCACATTGCGTTCCTGGTCTGTATCCTCAATGCGCAATATGAACACGCCGTCATTCCGACGAGCGGTCAGGTAAGCATAAAGCGCTGTTCGCAAATTGCCAATATGCATATATCCGGTTGGGCTGGGTGCAAATCTTGTTCGTACCATCTTTCGGTAACCTTTCAATTTTTTATTATCTGTCCAGAAAAATCCTACCACAAAAGACTGCTGATTGTTCGATGATATTAACGCCTACCCCTGAGTCAATTGGCGTATTCTGAGTGAAAACCCGCATCAATCCGACAAAGTTTCAGGGACGACAAAAACCGTCGCAAAGCCTTGCTGGAAACCCGGGGATAAGTTCTGCTCAAATTTATCCAAATTGAGGGCGTATGTGCTCATTTCAAGGCTGCCCACAAAAATATAATTGATTTGATAGCGCTGGATAATTTCCAGTGCTGCTGACCAATCTGGCGTTTTATATAAAGTTCGAATATCCGATTCCCGGCTGCCAACTTCTTCATACCCACCCCGCCACTGTCCTTCGTGCCCGGGCCAACCCAGGACAGCGGGCTGACCGCTTAAGGTGGAAACCCGTGCATAACCCGAGTATTGACCGCCGACCGCCTCTGCGACAACGCCATCCGGCGCTTGTGACAACCAGTCAATCGCAGCTGCCTCATCTGGTTGATACTGCGCATAATAAGCGCCTGCATCCAGGGTAAATCCTTGTGAAGCCTGAAAACCATTGGTTTTTTCATCATAAGCCAGTGCCGGGTAAATCAGACCCAGTAGAAGGAAAATGACAATCAAAATTTTTGAGACAAGCTTGCCCTCTTTGAGGATCAACACTGCACCAAATGCCGCAGCCAGGGACCACAGCATCCATGCCTGGTAGTAGAACTTAAAAATTGTGTTCATCCGGGCACCAAAGCTGTCCCGCAGGTAAACAAATTCCGGCGCAATCACCATGACTGCCCCCAAAACGATCATCAATAAAACGAAGGGGAAAGGAGATGGCTTATCATCATCCGAATCCTGCTTCACAGATGCACCCAGGAGGTACGCAAGTCCAAGACCTAACAAAAGTGCTAATGTCAGCACTCCAAAGCCATAGCTCAGCCGATGTTTGAGGGCTGCCAGAAGAATGCCGCCCAGGCTCGTCTGCCCCTGGGCAGCGATCATTTGCTGACCGATATCCATATTCGCGATCACAATCCCCAAAAGTATTGAAACCAGGTAAAGAACCACGATCAAGATCAGCGCAATTAAAGCCCCCCACCGCCAATCTGCCTTTTCTCTTTTTCGCAACAAATAGCCAAAAAACAAAAACAAGGGGATAAAAAGCGACCCAAACATCAACCATAGATACAGCCCTCGGGTTGGATAATAAATGTTCGGTAAAATCCCGCCTGCCTGCGACTGGAAACTTATCAAAAATGGCGCATAAAGGGCTAATGAGAATATCCCCAGTGGAAATGCCAGCAGCAAGAATTCACCAAACCGCTGCCACGACCAACCCTTCTCAAAGACTCGGTTCAAAACAAAAGCCCCGGTCAATAAGGTGAAATAGACGGGCAGGTCCCATGTATTCAAAAAAGCAATCCCGCCCAATATTAAGGCACTGAGAAAAAATTGATCCAGGCGGTAAGGAAAAGCAAAGCCTAAAATTTTTGTTCTGCCGCTCATCCCGCCAAGGAAAACATTTAAAGCCAGCCCAATCACCAGCATTACAAAGGGCATCACCAGCACGTGGGGGTGTAAATCGCCCAAAACGAAGGAAAAAGCCGGGAATTCATCAATAGGCGAAAGGCTGCTGACATTGCCAAGCAGATCAATATCCTGGATCACACGGGAAGCTTGCCACCACCACCAAAACCGCTGTGGTATCAGGGTCAGCGGTGGGCTCGGCGGCTGGTTAAGGCTCTCAATATTGATCCATCGCCAAAATTGGGATGTCCCTGTGCTCAGATCCCAGCCAATGCCGCGCTGATGGAGCATTTCGAGGACTACTTCCAGGTTGCTGACAAACAATAAAAATACAGGACCCAATAAAGCCCAGGATATAGCCTCCATTGCTTTCTTAATTTTATAACCTAACAAAACAAGCAGGTTGTAGAGGACACCATAAGCACCCACAGCACTCAAGCCAAAGACCAGCGCCAGCATTAAATTAAAAGCTGCACCACCGCTGGTGGCGGTCAACTTCGCGATCATCCCAGCCAGGATATACCCAAAATGGTAATAGGAAATCGAATAGCCAGATAACCAGGGATCCTTTGGTGGGAATGATTTCGAGTTGAGGATGGCATTGATAAATGCCAGCTCCATTGGTTTTTCTGTGCCGGTTGCTTCAGGGTTCGAAGCTCGCACCAGGATCATAAATAGAAAAGCCGTTATAAAAACAATTTCGGTAACAAGGATTAATCGCCAATGGGACTTGATCCAATCCCAAATTTCACGACGTTTTTTCCAACCTGACCAAATGCTGATCACAAGCAGAATGACCAGTGAAAACACAATGCCGCCCGGTTGGTTTTGCAATAAATTAAGCGACGTTAAAATCCAAAAGCCAAAACCCCACAACAGCAAACCAAGGATACGACTGAAGGTGTACCCCCGATCAGAAAGTTTGGAAAACAGGCGAAATGCCAGTGGAAATGTGAGCCAACCCAAAATAAGGCTGAGTATGATCCAGGACAAGATAGAAATGATCATTTGGGTTCCTCATTAAATTCATTGATTTTGGCCTGTAAATTGCCGTCGTTTGCTTTCATGCTATTCCTATTATAACCAAAAGCGCCTGCCAGACCCTGCCAGTTAAGATTTTCAAACAATTTCAAGTTTTTAATGATCGCTTATTGGAACAAAATACCTATGCGATACGTTTATAATTATATTAGCCTGCATCTTTTAAGGAAATATTATGGCGAGTTTGCAATCCATTGAAAAATATACAACCAACATTAATCGTGAGATCCATCGTGCAGAGAAAAAGCACCCAAAGCGATTTGGTTCGCCCAGTTTATGGGTCAGCCTGGGTGCCCTCCTCCTACTTCTGCCAGTCCTGGTCTGCAGTGCTGTGATCATTTATTTCCAGGTACAGCAATTGAATTTGCCCTGGGTATTCGTTTACGATCAACCGGTGGGCATGATGAGCATCCAGGAGACATCTGACTGGATAGATCTCACCTGGAATAATAACCGTCGAATCAATCTCATTTCAAATGCTGACCCTGAAATTTCTTACTGGGTTTCGCCAGCAGAACTGGGTTTGTGGATTGACCCCCAGGGTACTGCTAATGCTGCTTTTGCTGTTGGTCGAAGCAAAGCGCCATTAAAAGATATTCGCGCATCCATACAGGGTGAGCCTGAGGTCATATTTCCTGTCCTTTATTTTGACGAAACCATCGCAAGAGAAACGCTGGTAAAATTTGTGAAATCCATTGACATCACACCGCTAGATGCCCAAATCGAATACAAAGATGGACAGTGGCTTACCCACGAAAGCGCCGAAGGGCGAAAGCTTGATATCGACAGCACCATCCAGAGCCTGGTTGAAGACGCATTCAACATTATGTTGACCGGGACTCATCATCTGGAGATCAAACCCCAATCCCCCACCGTCTTCGATTTATCCCCGGTGGTAGATGAAATTGAAACCGTCATCTCACAGGACCTCAGCCTGACGGCTTATGATCCAATCCTGGATGAACGCTTCAAATGGTCAGTGCCTATAGAAATTAAACGAAGTTGGGTGTCTGTCAAGCCTGAGGATTATGCTGTGGGCATCGCGTACGACCAGGACGATGTAAGAGATTTAATCAAAACATGGGAAAAAGACCTTGGTGAGGGGCGCTCATTCGAGGGTCTGCAGCTTGAGAATATCGTCAAGGGCTGGGAAGAAGGACAAACACCTCACCTGATGCTCTGGCACAATCCCACAAGCTACACCGTTAGCCCGGGCGAGAGCTTATGGTCAATCTCGCTAAAATTAGGCATGCCCATGTATCATATCATGGCAGCCAATGAAGGACTGACGACCAACAACATCAAGAGCGGGATGGTATTAGACATCCCTTCAAAGAATATCCTGCTTCCCTTGCCTGTTGTGGAAAACAAACGTATTGTGGTTGACATCAGCGAACAACGCATGACGGTCTATGAAAATGGGGAGATTCGTAATACGTATATCGTTAGCACAGGCGTCTCAAATTCACCCACAATGGCAGGCATTTTTCAGGTTCAAACCCACGAACTGAACGCCTATGCCTCCAACTGGGACTTGTACATGCCGCATTTCATGGGCATCTATGAGGCATGGCCTGGTTTTATGAACGGCATACACGGCTTACCCCTCCTTTCCAGCGGTCGGCGTTTGTGGGCAAGCACCTTGGGCTCACCCGCATCCTACGGCTGCATTATTTTAGATCTGGCAGCCGCTGAAGTTTTGTACACCTGGGCAGAAACCGGCGTTGTGGTAGAAATCAGAAGATAGTTCAATTATTCTGCTAAAATTTAATACGATACTCATGAATCACTGCTGTCTGCAACATCAGGATGTGCCGCCCTTCTTTGCTTTTCAATAAATTAACGACGAATGAAAATTTCCATACTGGAACATAACTTGCAAGAGTGAATATTGAAATGAAACATTATTTTCTTGGGAAGAAAAAATAATCCGTGGAAATTGATTTATCTTATCTCACCAATATCCTCACAAGCCCTCCAGGTAATTTACTTTATCACCTGGTGATCAGTCTTTCCATTGTTTTGATTGCTGGACTGGCAATTCCCGGACTTAACCTCGCTAATAGCGAAGAACGTGCCCGGCATATACTTGTTGGCTGCAGCACCCTATTATTGATCCACATCGTTTTATTTTCAGCCAGCCTGGTCCAGGGCTTGACACCTTTCACCTTTTCACTGCTCGAATCCCTTGCAAGTACCTTAATGATCATCTGGCTGTTTTGGATTTTCCACGAAGATGACCCAAACTTTTTCCTGACAGGTGTCAATATTTTCCTGACCCTGGCTTTTTTCATCATTTCAACAGTAATCTTGATCATGACCAACCTCAGCGGGACCGAAGGCAATTTCGACCCGGACATGGTCATTATTTCCTGGCAGCTTGGCGCCATCTTACTAATCGCCCTCGGCCTGATTCTGACCTTTATAAAGCGCCCGCCGCAGTGGGTCATCGCTGTTTGTATTATGCTTGTGCTTGCATCAGGGCATGCGCTTGAGATCATTCTGATAGACTCATTGGCACTCAGGTTAGGCGCCGTTCGTCTGGCACAAATATTAAGTCTGCCGTGGACGATCGTCATCGTACAGCGTTTCTCAAAGATCCAAGCTAAAGACCTTGAAATTCACGAAACGCCAAAAACAACCTCAGAAGAAAAGCGGGTGGATACCAAACCCACATTAATCGAATATCTTTTAAGTGTGCCTTTGCAGGAAACGCAGCAGGATAAATTCAAGGCTGTCGCCCGGGCACTCAGCCTGGGGTCACTCGCAGATATTTGCTGTTTATTTAAACTGAATAAAGAAAATGATACCTTTGAGATGATCGCAGGTTACGACCTGATAAGGGAAGTTTTCATAGACCAGGCTGTGCTTTCAACTGACTCCCTGCCCCATATTCTTAAGACCTGGCAGGAAAACCGAATATTAAAACTTTCGCAGTCCTTCACAGGAGGACGAGATTTTGAAACCTTAACCGAATTGATCAATTATCCTCGTCTTGGTAACATGTTTGCCTACCCCCTACCCTCGGATGAAGAGCCATTAGCCGGTGGGGTGCTTTTGTTAACACCCTATACCGAGAGAACCTGGCAGAATGGTACGACGTCCTTATTTGACCAAATTAGACCAACACTGGGCAGGGTTCTTTTTTCACCCGATGATAATGAACAATTACAAATCGAGCTCACCAAAGCGGAAGAAAAGATCCAGCAGCTCATTAATCAAAAAGAAGCATTGCAGGCAGACCTTTTAGAAAAAGAATTCACTGTTGAAAACCTGGAATCTGCACTGAAGCAGTGGAAAGCAAGATTCCAGATCGAAAAGCTTGAATCCGTCAATCGCATTGAAAAATTACAGGAGCAAATTGACCAGTTCTCTGCCCAACCAGAGGATCGCAGTGACATTTCCTCAAAACTGGAACAAATGGCAGCGAAAATCCGTCAATTAAACAGTGAAAGGGATCAGCTCAAGAAAGAATTGGCAAAAGCGGAAGCCCGGATTAACACTTTGAATATTGAAAAAGGGCAGACCGGTCCAATTCGCCTATCAATGGAAACACAGGTTGTGAGCCTTGATTCAATCCTTGCGAACGTCAGGCTAAAAATCGCTTCACAACTTGCAGCCTTAAGTATCGATCTCGAAATTGTGAATCCTGACGGGCATCAAATGATCAAGGTTGACCCGGAACTGACCCAAGCCACCTTATTTGGGCTGCTTGATAACGCGATTAAAGCGTCAAGCCCAGGTGGAAAAGTCCAGGTCAGCCAGAATTTGTCCCTCGAGACTGGCATGCTCATCATCCAGGTCACGGATCATGGCAAAGGCTTGACACCTGAGGAACAAAAATCGTTATTCAGCGCTGAGCCAGAGATGAACCCGGGCATTGGCAGCATCCAATCCATTCGGGAAGCCATACGAGCAATTCGGGTTCTCAACGGCAAGATCTGGCTCAAGAGCAAGAAAGGTGAGTTAACGACCTTCCGGGTGCAATTGCCCGTAAGAATTATTGATTAAAATAAACAACAATAAGCTATAATTGATTAGATTAAGAAGACAGTAAAAAACATTGCCGTCAGAGCAGGTGAATTATGAGTTCGAGAAGAAATGAAATAAGAAAGCAAAGAAAAAATCGTCCGCCGAAGATCCTTGAGATCTTTACCGCATTTGTATTTGTGACATTGATTGGCTTGCTGGGTTTTATCCTGGTGTCAGGAATATCTGCAAATAAAAGCCCAGGCTTAGCCTATACTTACGCAATGCAAACCAAACAGGCATTGGAACAAGCTCAGGTCACCCCAACACCATTTCAACCAATTTCGGACGAAACAGAAGGCGGAGTAGACCCCATCGGAACACCAGAACCGGGTGGCAGCCCTGGGACATCACCGACATCAACACTGAGGGCGTTGCAAAAGCCAAAAGGCCAGGTGAATATTCTTTTACTGGGTTCTGACGCCAGACCGGATGAAGGTGGTTTCCGAACAGACATTATCGTTTGGGTATCTCTTAATCCTGAAGATGGTTTTGTCAGTGCAGTCTCCTTCCCCAGGGATTTATATGTGTACATCCCGGGATATGGTGAAAACCGGATCAACGTGGCTTTTCCACGCGGCGGATTTGATCTCTTAGCAGATACCTTCGAGGAAAATTTCGGCATTCGACCAGATCATTACCTGCTGGTTGATTTCAATGGATTCAAATCAGTCATCAACAATCTTGGGGGAATTACTGTTCAAACCGAAAATGGCTTAAGTGATTCCTGCGCCAAATGGATCAATCCCAGCGGGTGGTGCAGTGTTGGCCCCGGTTCTGTGCACATGAATGGTGAATTAGCATTGTGGTACGCCAGGTCGCGTTATTCCACCAATGATATTGATCGAGCAAGGCGTTCCCAGGAAGTGATCAAAGCGATATTCAACCGCTTGATGAGTTTAGACATTATTGTCAAAACACCCGATCTCTACAATGCTTATATCAACTATGTTGATACTGATATCAAATTAGGCGATGTTCTTGGACTTTTGCCGTTAGCCAACGAGATCAACAAGAACGGTGATATCCGATCCTATGTCATTGGCTATGACCATACTTATGATTGGATGACGATGCAGGGCGCCCAGGTGCTTGTCCCGGACTACGATAAAATCAGGGATGTGATGATTGAAGCCTTACTATTGCAATAAAGCTTATTGACAAGAATTGTCGTTTGGTTTAAACTAAGATTATTCACGACTACACGAATAAATCGAAGAGGTGTCATGACCAATCAAACGACAGAAAAAGGTACGCCTGCACATCTAACCGAGAACGCCCTCCTCCAGCCTGCTATCCAGGCCTGGAGGTTTTATTTAAATGACCAGGGACGATCGCCGCACACCGTTAAAGCATTCATTGCTGACCTTAATTTACTCGACGATTTTCTGCCGCCAGACCAAACCCTGGGAGAAATTTCTCTCAAGGACCTCGAAAACTTTACGGACTGGCTCGAAAATGATCGCGGTATACCCTGCAGCCCCAAAAGCCTTTCACGACGTATCACATCGCTAAAAAGCTTCTTCCGCTGGCTGCAAAACAGCGCAGTCTTACTGGTTGACCCCGCAGACAAACTTGTCCAACGCTCAGTAACCAGCCCTCTGCCTGATATTCTGTCGCCGGAAGAAATCGAAAAAGCCTTAGCAACTGCCAGGGAGATTCGGTATGCAGAACAGCCTGATGCTCGTCCATATACTTTAATTAAATTACTGCTTGAAACAGCCGTCAAAAAAGGCGAATGCCAGAGTATTGCCCTGAAACATCTATCCCTTGAAGAACCTGAAAAAGCCTTCGTTTTTATTCGTTATACCAACCCCCGCTATCGCTACAAGGAAAGAAAAATTCCCCTTACAAAGGATTGGGTTGAATCTTTTAACGAATATGTGAATCAATACGAACCGGAAGAACGCCTTTTCCCATGGACCCCACGACGCCTGGAATACATTTTAGAAGACATCACAGAAGCTGCCGGTCTTGAAAAACGCATTTCATTTGACATGTGTCGATGGACCAGCGTTTTACAGGACTTGATTGAGGGAGTGGAGCCCGATAAGATCAGGCAAAAATTGGGTGTTTCAAAAATCCAATTTCGTGAAATACGCCAAAAATTGCGGAAATTGGCCATGCAGCAGGGCTTTAACCTTGCCGAAGAACCTGGTGAAGCTTAAACCAGCGTTTAAATTTTTATAAGGCTTTATCAGGGTTTATTACTGAGCGATCTTTCGAATAAGCTTCAGGTATAAAATTTTTTGTGTACTTGACGTGATCTTGAAAGCTTCAGAAGGCCTTAAGCCCGCCACCCAGGCAATTTCATCCCCCGAATACACCAACGGCCAAAGATCCCGAACATGTTCCGGGATCTTTTCATTAATGAAAAAATCCTTGAGTTTTTGGGTGTGATCAGGCATTCCCAACGGCTGCCACCGGTCTCCAGGTTGGCGTCCACGCACCATCAAAGGCATTTCTACAAGGTCAAAATCAAGCCAGGCTTCATTTGGATCCAGGGAGTTTGCCTTATCAAGGTCACCAGGTTTGACTTCGCTGATCAGCCTTGCTTGCAGTGACCATCCATGCCTTAAAGCTGCGGTCGTTTGAAGATTTACAGTCAGCTCTAAATCCACACTCCGCAGCAAGGGCAAATCCCAGTCTGGCAAATCACTCCCCCAGGTTTTGACAATCAAAGTATCATCAATTTTCGCCAGATTCAACCGGGCAACATAATCTATTTCGCCATTTTGTGAAGGATCATTCGCAAAAGCCAGTCCTCTTTCAATGGCATCATAACCGACATCCCGTAAATCCGGGCGAAGTAAGGAAACAGCAAATCTTAACAACCGACGCTGAAGCGCTGGCGGCTGCATGATCAGCCTGGCAATATTAAGGATGATTCGGTTGTGATTTTGCATTACCAGGCAAACTTTCCAGGCAGTTTGCGTTTGTTCATCTAATAACCGGTCTTCTTCTCTCAGAACATCTGACATTCTCCAAATAAGCGCTCTAATTTGGGGATTGTATGCTTCCAGCTCAGGGATCAATTCATGGCGCAGCCTGTTTCGAAAATAGGTCACATCCTGGTTGGTATGATCAACCCGTGCCTCAACGCCCAATTCAATAAGGAAGGCTTCAATCTCGGCTCGCCATATCCCAAGCAGCGGGCGGACGAGGGGAATGCTGGGATCCCACAAGGGAATGATATTTTTATAAGCCATGCCTGTCAGACCCGGCAGGGCTGACCCCCTCAGAAAATGCATCAGGACCGTTTCTACCTGGTCATCTGCATGATGCCCGACTGCGACAGCCTGTGCACCAATTGTCCTCGCTTCTTCAAATAGAAACTTATAACGTATATGCCGGGCAGCCTCCTCGATGGACTGACCCTGCACCTCAGCCGCCTTCCCCACATCCACACGTTTGCGAACAAATGCCAATCCCCGGGAAGCAGCTAAATTTTCAATGTAATCCGCATCCTCATTGGATGCTTCACGCAGACTGTGATCAAGATGTGCAATCTTAAGTTGAAAACCCAGAATCTCCAACCCAAACATCAAAGCCAGGCTGTCAGCCCCACCAGAAACGCCTACCAGAATCAGCCTGTCAGACTTCAACCCGCATTTTTCAATTGCTGCAAATTTTAGATCATCCAAGAACATATTCAAATTATAGCACCCCGGGAAACCAGAAGGTGAATTGGGGTATACTTCACAGAGAGATTAAAAATAAATGACGAATTTACCAAAAATCATCGGTTTGACAGGAAATATTGCCACCGGTAAAAGTGTGGTGGGACAAATGCTGGCAAATTCTGGCGGGCTTGAAATCGATGCGGATGTTGTTGCCAATCGCATGCTTTATCCTGGCGCACCTGCTTATCAACCCGTTATTGAAGCTTTCGGAGACAGCATATTAACAAAAAACGGCAAAATCTCAAGAAAGAAATTAGGAAAACTTGTATTTTCAGACCCCAGACAACTTGAAAAGCTCGAACAGATTGTCCATCCCGAAGTCACAAAATCAATCAAAACGCGCATTAAAGAGGCTTCTCGGTTCTTTGTGGTCATTGAAGCTATTAAACTTCTCGAATCTGATCTGATTGAAATTTGTGATGTGCTTTGGGTCAGTCATGCTTCTGTTTCAAATCAAATGGACCGTCTCCTGCGGACCAGGAATCTGAGCGAAAATGATGCTAAAGACAGAATTCAGGCGCAGCCCCCGCAGTCCGAGAAACTAAATCGAGCAGATATTGTTATAAATACTGAAGGCAGTTTCAAACAAACATGGCAGCAAATCCAGGACGGGCTTGCGAACACAATGATTGGATTTGATAGCCAAAATAAATCCATGCCTTTCAGATCTGGTGATTGGTATTTCCCGGATGTGAGTGCTTTTCCACAAGAGGATGCCGAAATATTATGGCAATCTCATGCAGAGAAAGCGCCGTCAGATTGGTATGCGACCTTGGGCTCAAGAATTGTTCTGCCTGCTCTAAAGGAAGATCGACTAAAAGGTCTCCTTTTGTGGGATAACTGGAATTTTTCTGCAGCTTTTGACTGTTGGGTTGCAAATGATCAGCAAAGGCTCTCGGAAAAAGCAATTCTTGATGCCTTTAATTATCAAATTGAACAGCAGGAATGCGAAGTAATTCTTATTACAATAGACAAAGCACTAAAAAATTCCTTATTTCCTGCTAAAATTGGATTTAGAAAATTAAGGCCTGACGAATTGCCTTATCCTGCATGGCAGGAGGCAGCATCAAAGATTAATGCTGATGAAAAGATCTGGATAAAATTCTTAAAAGAACCTGTTGAAATTATTGATAAGTGAGAAACCTTAAAGCGGAAAAAGTATGACACAAATTCTAAACGACATCTCCTTCTTAATCCAGCGATTTCGATGGACCGACCTTCTGGACATTGTCCTGGTAACAGCGGTCTTCTACATTCTCTTGCTATTGCTTCGGGATACAGAAGCCATTGTCCTCTTACGCGGAGTATTCTTTATTATCATCCTCCTGGTGTTGTTTACCAGCCTTGTTGATCTTCCCGCTTTCTCCTGGTTAATCAGCGCTGTTTTACCTGCCCTTGTTTTTGCAATCCCTGTCATTTTCGCCCCAGAAATTCGGCGTGCACTTGAGCGTGTTGGCAGGGCTGGCAATGTGAGCTTTCTTGCAAGGTCAAGAATGATATCTGAGGAACAATTCAAAGAGACTCTAAACGCCGTCATTCAAGCGTCCGGACGGCTTTCTGAACGCCATCATGGTGCTTTAATTGTGATCCAGCGCATGCAGGGTCTGGTTGAATATGCCGAGACGGGCGTTCCAATGCATGCCGTTGTCACACCCGAATTATTACTACAAATCTTTTATCCAAATACACCTTTACATGACGGTGCAGTTATTATTGTAAACAACGAAGTTCTGGCAGCGTCCTGCGTTATGCCCCTCTCAGCCAGCGGCGTCTTAAATCGCTCACCTGAGCGGACAATGGGCTTGCGTCACCGCGCTGCCCTGGGAATTTCAGAAGTCAGTGACGCCATTGCTGTGGTCGTTTCAGAGGAGACAGGCAGCATCTCAATTGCTCATAATGGAAAAATGATCCGGCGTTTGAATATGGAAAGATTACAAAACACACTGCATGCCTTCTTCCAGCCAACAGAGTTTGAAGCTGGAAAGAGCTTATGGGCTCGTCTATTAGCTCTCATCAACGTCAAAGAGCCAAAAGAAAAACATGGGGGGCAGCCATGAAGCAAACAAGAAAGCTCATCAGCAATCTGCCCACATTACTCACAGCCCTCGTATTTGCGGTGGGCGTGTGGATTTTTGCCGTTACCCAGGCAGATCCAACAGTCACACAGACATATCCGCAACCCATAGAAATTGAGGTTATCGGGTTGGACCCATCCCTGACCATTGTCAACGAAATTTCACAGCAGGTCAACCTGACCATTCGTGCCCCTTCATCGGTATTCACGCAGTTACAAAATGACCGCAACATGATCGATGTAACGCTGGATCTCTCCGGCCTTGAAGCCGGTGTCCATACCCTGACACCCCAGGTCAATATCAGCGTTTCGCCCACTGAGGTGGTTCGGATGAACCCTGGAACTGTGTTTGTTAAACTCGATTCAATCATTACCAAACAATTCCCAATCCAGGTGAATATGCTTGGCAATCCAGCCATTGGTTTTGATGTAGAAACACCAGAATTAGCCCAGGATACCGTCATATTATCCGGGCCAGAATCAGTTGTCAGTTCCATAAATAAGGTCATAACCGAGGTTAGCATTGTGGATGTCTCAGAGGATATCCAGCGCACGGTTGACCTGGTTGCACTCGATGCCCAGGGGAATCAAATTGAAGGTCTCAGCATGACGCCCAGCAGCGTACAGGTAAACATCCCGGTCACACAGCGCGGCGGCTATCGTACTGTCGTGGTGAAGATCGTCACCAGCGGACAAATCGAATCCGGCTACAGGTTGACAAACATATTCTCCGACCCACCAACAGTCACCATTTATTCTTCAAATCCCCAACTCGTGGAAAGCATCCCCGGGTTCGTTGAAACAACACCCATCAATCTCAATGGGGCTAATCAGGATATGGAAATCCGGGTTTCCCTGAACCTGCCTGAGGGGATCAACGTGGTCGGCAGCCAAAATATCACCGTACGGATTGGGATCGATCCTATCGAAAGCAGTATCAGCTTTACCAATATCCCGGTGCAAATTGAGGGATTGGCGACTGGTTTAAATGCGACGGTTTCGCCGGAAAATGTCGACGTCTTCCTTTCAGGACCAATTGACGTGCTTGATAACCTCAGTTTGGAAAACCTGGTTGTCGTTATCAATCTCGAAGATAGAGATCCCGGTACCTATACCCTGGCACCCGAAATCCAGTTAGAAAATGGCGATATTAACGTCGATGCCATCCTGCCAAATACCATCGAGGTAACCATATCTAACTAAAATCCCGTAAACCTCAAGGTTTCAAGTTTGGTTCCATTGTCTAATATGATCCTGGAAATATCATTTTTCAGGATCTTCTTTTTAAAAGTCACTCCGCTCAGTGAAGGAATGAAGGAAATGGAAAAGCACAGGAATGCGAATTATTTCTGCGTTCATCATGGCTTGCAATAAATTAAGGATCAACCTACCCCCTGTCCCCTCCCTGAAGGGAAGGGGTTATTTGTTTTTTTATTGCAAAATTCAGCAAGCATTTTTCTTCTTGTGTGTTTTTCTTTTGAAAACCTTGCTTTTACTAGATAGCAGATTAATACCTTTTCTATCGGGTATAATCACTTCCTATGGCTAAACCTGTAATTGCCCTTGTGGGCAGACCTAATGTTGGAAAAAGCACCCTCTTCAACCGCCTGACGGGTGAACGTTTGGCGATTGTTGATGAGATTCCCGGCACTACCCGTGACCGCCTTTTGGCTGAAGCGGACTGGAGCGGTTATTTCTTCTATGTCATGGATACCGGCGGCATTGACCCTACCAAAACAAAAGGGCAAGAACCGTTGTCCATTGGTTCACATGATTTCATCAATCAAATTCGTGAACAGGCAGAATTGGCAATTCAAGAATCCGATCTGATCTTGTTTATCGTTGACGGCCAAACAGGTGTCACCCCTGCAGACCACGAAATTGCCGAGATATTACGAAAAATGCAAAAGATGGTGGACGGTCAATTCAAGCCCCCCATTGTCCTTGTCGTCAACAAAGCAGAAAGTTCAAAAATTCGACAGGTGGTAGCAGAATTCTATGAGCTTGGCATGGGCGAACCTTTTGCTGTATCAGCACTCCACGGCACCGGCACCGGCGACCTGCTCGATGAAGTCGTCAAACACATCGAAGCTATCGATGAGAACATGGAAGAGGATAATTCCGCAAAAATTGCCATCGTTGGGAAGCCAAATGTCGGCAAGTCCAGTTTGCTCAATAAAATTGTGGGACAAGAACGCTCCATTGTCAGCGACATACCGGGCACAACCCGGGACGCGGTTGACACAACACTTGTTTATAATGATATCCCCGTGACATTGATCGATACAGCTGGCATCCGCCGTCGCGGTAAAGTTTCTCCGGGTGTTGAAAAATTCAGCGTTGTCCGCAGTATGAAGGCGATTGAACGAGCTGATGTTGCTATCCTGGTCATCGATGCAACCACCAGCATTACTGTTCAGGACACCCACATTGCTGGTTACATCAAAGATGCCTGGAAAAGTGCCGTTGTTGCAGTCAACAAGTGGGACCTTGTTGAGAAAGACACCTACACCATCAACGATTACACCAGCCATATCCGCCAGGAACTTAATTTCATGGATTACGTTCCAATGATCTTCATCTCAGCTCTAACTGGGAAGCGCGTTGACCAAGTCCTTCCCCTTGCTTTGCAGGTTCAGGAAGAAAGACTGGTTCGTCTGACGACCTCTCAAATCAATAAAATTATTCAGCGCGCACAAGACATGCATCCGGCACCCTCGAAAACAGGAAAAGCCTTAAGAATCTACTACGGGACCCAGGTTCGAAGCGATCCTCCCACGTTTATGCTCTATGTAAACGACCCGGCGCTGGCTCATTTTACTTATCTGCGTTACCTTGAAAATCAAATTCGCAAGGATTACCCCTTTGTTGGGACACCTGTTCGATTGGTACTGAAAAAGCGTCGAGATTAGGCTTTACTATTAATGGGGCTGGATTATAATGATTAAGTCATACCAGGATGGTTTTTAACTCAAAATTTCTCATGAGCGGATAATAATGTTAGACAGATACCAAACAGAACAAGACATCGAAAATACCCAGCCGATAAATAACAAAAAATCTAAACGATCAAGCTGTTTTGGCTTTGTCGTTGATACTGTTGAAACGATCCTGCTTGCGTTGATCCTGTTCCTGGTGATAAACGCCCTATCAGCACGGGTTCGCGTTGAGAATATCAGTATGAAACCAACCCTGCAGCCTGGCGAGTTTCTCCTGGTTAACCGTGTGGCCTATAAAATTGGCGAACCTTCTATTGGAGATATCATTGTATTCCATGCACCAGGCGCCAGCGATTTAGATTACATCAAACGTGTTGTTGGACTGCCCGGTGATCATGTGAAAATTGGGGATGGTGTTGTCTATGTCAACGACCAACCGCTTTACGAACCTTATATCGCCGATCCCCCAAGATACAGCGGTGAGTGGGATGTTCCCCCTGGCCAGCTTTTTGTTCTTGGCGATAATCGTAATAATTCCAGCGATTCCCACATGTGGGGATTTGTCCCAAATGAGGATGTCGTTGGTCGGGCTTTATTAATTTACTGGCCTTTACAGGAAGCAGGTCTATTAAACGGTCGGGACATTGTTCAGGCTGTGCAGAATTAAGCATTAATAGTGATAAAATTAAGCTTGAAATATTTAAAAAAGGCTGTACAATAAATCTCGAAAACAATATGACTGAAAATATTTCATCGACCGAACCCCCAACAATCCAGCCGTGTATGCAATGCCAGGGCGGGAGAAAAAGGCTGAAAACTGCCACACTAATGACCTGGCTTGGGGATGACCTGATCACAGTCCCGAATTTCCCAGCCTGGATTTGCGATCTTTGCGGTCACCGCAATTATGACACACAGGCTTTAGCCCAATTGAGCCTGATGCTCAACCCGGACGCTGGCACCCCAATTCAAACGCCTATCAAACCAGCCGGGAAAAAGCCGACAGCTAACACACCTCCCCCAGCATGAGCTGATCCGTTATAATCAAAAACAAGCCCCGATCTAATAATAAAGGATCGGAGCTCAATTTCTTTATCTTATAAATATATCAAGAAAATTGAGTTTGCTTAGTTTTTAATACAAGCTCTTAAACATTGCATATATGCCTGATTACCAATCACAAATCACATTAATTTTATCAATTTCCGCTTTCCATTTATCCTGATTTACTATTTTCCCCCACATCAAAAAATTGACTTATCATAGCTGCCGTGCTATTATTTTATAAGGATTTATCATTTTATTTTGCACCTTAAAAGGAGTCATTTATAATGTCTATTGAACTTATCGCCCGAATTATCGGGTTAATTCTTTTTGTTTTTGCAGGCACATTTTTAGGGGAACCCCTAAGCTCATTAATCAACGAAATTTGGAAAGCAAACCCCCTTTCCACGATCATTTATCAAATTATCACAGCTGCTGTGATGGGGATTATCGGTTTTCTTATTGCACCATGGATTTCCATTAAACCTGTCAATACTATTCGAAAGCAATTGAGCAAATTATCAGCTCATTCGCTCTTTTATGGTTTAATTGGGCTGATCTTTGGCTTGATCACTGCTGCACTCCTGGCTTATCCAATCTCATTACTGCCTTCGCCCTTTGGCAGCATCATACCGTTTATCGCTGTATTATTATTTGGTTACCTGGGTATTGTGCTCTTTGTCTCCCGAGAAAAGGACTTGCAGAAAGTATTTCGTTCTTTCTCAGAAGGCGGTTCGGACGCAGATGATAAGACTGACACGACAGGCCTGCAAGACACCCGAAGAATCCTGGTCGACACCAGCGCAATTATTGACGGACGCATTGCCGATATCGCTAAAACGGGTTTCATTCCTGGGCGATTATTGATCCCCCGATTTGTTCTCAATGAACTGCAATATGTCAGCGATTCTGCGGATAACCTCCGTCGGCAGCGGGGCAGACGCGGGATGGAAGTGCTGGCGGAACTGCAAAAAGAGACCGCCGTCCCCGTCACCATCACTGATATCGATGTCGAAGGCGTCCGTGAAGTTGACGAACGGCTGGTAGTGCTGGCAAGGCAGTTAAGCTGCCCGATCCTGACCAACGATTACAACCTCAACCGGGTCGCCGAACTGCAAGGCGTCACCGTGCTTAATATCAATGAATTAGCCAACGCTGTTAAAGCAATCCTGCTGCCTGGCGAAACCCTGGAAATGAAAATCATCCAGGAAGGCAAAGAATATGGCCAGGGAGTCGGTTATATGGAAGACGGCACAATGGTTGTCGTTGAGGACGGGCATAAGTACATAGGAAAAGCCATCGATATTACGGTGACCAAAGTCTTGCAAACTGCTGCCGGTCGAATGATATTTGCAAAACCTGAAAACGATTGATCCCTTAAAAAATCAGCAAAATTTGGAGGATGGCAGAGATGTCCTTAAAAGTCTACAACACCCTCACCCGTGAAAAATCCGACTTTTCACCTATTGAAGAAGGAAAGGTCCGCATGTACGTCTGCGGTCCAACCGTTTACGACAGTGCGCATGTGGGCCATGCCATGTCTGCCATGGTATTTGATGTTGTCCGCCGATATTTGATGTATCGTGGTTTCGAAGTTCATTACGTCATGAATTTTACAGACGTCGATGATAAGATCATCGATCGTGCCAAACGTCTGGGTGTTGATCCCATTGAATTGGCTGAAAAGTATATTGAAGAATACAAGAAAAACCTGGAAGATTTAAACATCCTGCCGCCAACGGAACACCCAAGGGCAACAAACGAGATCGACGCCATCATCAAAATGGTTGAACATTTAATTGACAAAGGTGCTGCCTATGAGGTTGACGGTGACGTCTACTTCAGGGTTGAGAAAGCAAAGGATTACGGCAAACTTTCCGGCCGCAAGCTCGAAGAAATGAATGCCGGCAGCCGCATCCGTGTGGATGCTCGCAAGGAAAACCCCATGGATTTCGCCGTTTGGAAAGCCGCCAAAAAAGGCGAACCCGCCTGGGACAGCCCCTGGGGACCTGGTAGACCTGGATGGCATATCGAATGCTCCGCAATGAATCTTCAGCACCTTGGCGATCAAATTGATATCCACGGCGGCGGCAATGACCTGATCTTCCCTCACCACGAAAATGAGATTGCACAATCAGAAGCAATTACCGGGAAACCTTTTGCGCGTTATTGGATGCACAACGGCATGCTCCAACTCAAGGGGGAGAAAATGTCCAAATCCACCGGCAACCTGATTCCTATCAATGAATTTCTTGAAGATCACAGCGGTGATGTGATGCGATTGATGGTCATCAGCTCGCACTACCGCAGCCCCCTGACCTTCAACGATGAGGTCATCGAAGCCAACCAGCGCGCACTTGAACGCTTGCTCTCGGCTATCAAACCCGCCATGGAAAGTGCCTCAGGTGCCCCTGGTGAAATCACCCAAAAATTGGAAGAACAAGTTGAAATCACCCGCAAAGGATTCCATGACTCCATGGATGAGGATTTCAATACCGCAGGCGCATTGGGATATCTCTTCGACCTGGCAAGGATGATCAACCAGGCACGGTCAGAAGGTGCAACCTCACAAGAATTAAAACCTGCCCAGGACCTTTTCAATGAACTGACAGGGGTCCTTGGTCTTAAACTCGAGACAAGTGAAAAAGCTGCTTCCAGTGCGGATGCTTTTATCGACCTTCTTCTCGATTTGCGCCAGGAACTCAGGGCAAAGAAAGAATACCAGCTCTCCGACCGCATTCGAGACGAGCTGGCTGAACTGGGTGTCATTATCGAAGATACCCCCCAGGGTTCCACCTGGCACTGGGAGTAAGCCTTGAGTGAGTGGATCACAGGCCGAAATCCTGTTTATGAGGTCTTGAGGGCAAATCGCAGGCTGCTGCATCATCTTTGGGTAGCGCAAGGCGCCAGCCAGCAAGGTCGCCTGGAAGAAATCATCCTTCTTGCAAAAAACCGAAATATCCCAATTAAATTTGTAAAACGATCAGACCTGGATGGCATTGACCCTCATCACCAGGCTGTTGCACTCAGCGTTGGTGCTTACCCTTACAGCGATCTTGAAAAAATAATCCAAATTGCTCAAGATCGTGGCGAACCGGTCTTCGTTTTGCTCCTTGACCAAATTCAGGATCCGCAAAACCTTGGAACTTTGTTTCGGTCTGCGGAAGCCTTCCGCGTTCACGGGATCATCTTGCCCTCCGCCCGGTCAGCATCGGTCACGCCGGCTGTTGTTAATGCGTCATCCGGTGCCACAGAATGGCTCAACATAGCCCAACATAACATCGCCCAGTCCATGGATCGCCTAAAAGAAATTGGCGGATGGATGGTCGGGCTGGAAGACAGCCCTGAAGCCCAGGAACCGCAAAAGCTGAACCTCAAAGGGGGGATTGGATTGGTGGTTGGCAGCGAAGGTCAGGGATTGCGGCGGCTTGTTCGGGAAAAATGCGATCTCTTGATGCGCCTCCCAATGCAAGGTCAAATTGATTCACTTAATGCAGCTGTGGCTGGGTCAATCGCACTCTTTCTCGCCCGCCAGGCGAGAACATCCATGAAATAATGCAAATCGAATTCAAGTAAAAATAGAATTTTTGGAGTGAAGCCCCTGCCCTGAGGAGGCACGACGTCAGGGTTAGGCCGACGAAGTTTTAGTGAAATAATTCACTTTTCCTAAAAATCAGAAATCAAGAGAAATTCTTTCAATTAATTTCTGATTTGAATGTTAAACAAAGGTTTTTCGGGCTAATCCTCACGCCCCTTGGGCTCAGGACATAAGCCCCTCACTCCAATACAATAAATCCCCCTTGAGCAGCCGTAGATAGATTTTTTCAATCCTCAATACAGCAAGAAATACCAAACCCCAAATAAGGTGATCATCACCAGGGCTATCAATGCCCGTGCTGCCACTGCCCAGCCGCATCCTGCCGCCATGCTGGACGTCGATCGAAAAGCAGCGCGGTAATCCTTTATCCGAAGTATCTCACCGACAAAAAGTGCCAGCAACGCCAGACCCAAACCGCCGATGGGCGACAGGAAAATGCCGCCAAGGATCATTGCCACCCAGCTCAAGGCAATCGACCACCAGCTGGCACCTTTAGTCCTCGCCCCACCTGCCATGAAGATGTTGTCCAGAACATTTCCGAACAGCATCAGCACCGTTATCAAAACAAAGGTAGCGATAGTTAAAGCAAAGGTCCACGGTCCCACGTCATAGTTAAAGGATGTCGAAATACCCCATAAAAGGATCGACGCCCAAATCACTGTCAATCCCGGAAAGAAAACAAGGAACAGCCCAAAAAAGCCGATTAGCATTCCAAGAATGACGACAAAAAGCAGCGGAATTTCAGCCCATAAAGACATTAGAGCGGTCGAATTACCTCGATACCCTGCATCAGTGGCCGCATCACTTCAGGGATCACCACGGACCCATCCGCCTGCTGGTAATTTTCCAGAACAGCAATCAGTGTACGCGGCATGCCCAAACCGGAGCCATTTAGTGTATGCACAAACTGGGTACCTTTCCCCTCTGATGGGCGATAGCGTATGCCGGCACGGCGTGCCTGAAATTCACCAACGTTTGAGATCGAAGAAATCTCCAGCCATTCGCCGCATCCCGGTGCCCAGACTTCGAGATCATAGGTCTTATGCGAACCAAAGCCAAGATCGCCTGTTGACTGCAGCAATACGCGGTAGGTTAAACCTAATGCAGCAACCGTCTCTTCCGCATCATGGAGCATTTTCTCATGCTCTTCTGCGGAATTCTCCGGCTTGCAATAGGCATACATCTCAACCTTATCGAATTGATGGCCGCGCTTAATACCCCGCACATCCCGTCCAGCGCTCATCTTTTCCCGGCGAAAACAAGCGGTGTAGGCTGTATAGTGAATAGGTAGCTGCGACTCCTCAAGGATCTCTCCCATGTGGAGTCCGGTCAATGGCACTTCCGCTGTTGGGACCATCCATAAATCCTCTTCGACATCCCGATAAAGGTTATCCCTGAACTTTGGCAGTTGACCGGACCCAAACAGGATTTCTTCACGCACCATAAAGGGAGGATATTTCTCAAGGTACCCCTGTCGGATGTGCAATCCAAGCATCCAGAAGATCATAGCACGCTGTAATAGTGCACCGTGTCCGCTCAAAACATAGAAGCGGGAGCCGGCAAGCTTTGTGCCGCGCTCAAAATCAATGATGCCCAATTCCGGTCCCAAATCCCAGTGAGGTTTGGGTTCGAAATCAAAGGTCGGTTTCTCGCCCACTGTGCGAAGAACGATATTATCACTGTCATCGACACCAACTGGCACCTCAGGATCTGGAATATTAGGAATTTCAGCCAGTATTCCCTGTAAATCAGCATCAACCCTGTTCAATTCTGAGTCAACAGCATCAATTTTTTCACCCAACACCCGCATCGCATCAATTTTTTCCTGGCGGGCATCCTTATCCTTCATGCGGCCAATTTCCTTGGAGACGCTGTTGCGTTCCGAGCGCATGGTTTCAACATCTTGAATTAAAGAGCGTCGTTGTTCATCCAGTACAAGGATTTGATCTACCGGTGAGGGAGACATCTGCCTTTTTTCTAACGCCTGGCGAACAAGATCTGGTTCCTCGCGAATTAAGTTGATATCAAGCATGTTCTTCTTCCTTCATTTAGTGTTTAAATTATTATTTATTACCACTTGATTTTACCTTAAATGCAGTCACCAAAACCCATCAATCATGTTGGTCATTTATTACTCAAGCTCTGGAATCCTCACCCTGGGTATTGTCTCAAAAGTTTTTGGTAGTCGTTTTGAATGGAAACAAATATTCAAACATATCGATAATATCAGATACATTAATCCTCCGGAGTTCCAGAATTATTTTGTCATAATAGTAATATTATTATCAGGATTAAATTGCGGACTGACCCTCACCAGGGCAGGGTCCGCACTCCGATATTAGATAGAAATATTTAATATCAACTGTTCAAGTTTGGTTTTTTCCAGATGACTAAAGAAAAAAAGAAATTTGCGTTAATGGGTTACCTTTTTGGACACCCCCCAACAAAGAAATTCTATCTAATTGCGAATTAAGTCAATTTAATAGAAGTGTTTTAGGGGTGGGGGCTTGTCCCCCCCGTCCTTATGGAAACAAACCAAAAGATAATTGTATATATTGATCTTGCGATCACCCTGGTGTGGATGCCATTTTTATCCAAACACGCTATAATAATGCCATTATGCGCCAAATTGTGAAACAATCCATCATAATCTTTCTGGTTGTGATTTTATCTTCAATCCCAGTCCATTCCTCCGTATCTGCCCAGGCAGGCAGCGCTTCAGATTTGATCAACGCGGTCAACAGCCTGCGCCAGAGTCAGGGATTGGCTCCTTACACGGTCGATTCATTCCTGATGGGTTTTGCCCAAACGCAAAGCGACTACATGGCGTCCCTGGGCACCTGGACCCACACCCGGGCGGACGGATCCACTGCTTTTGATTATGGGATCAAAGAAAACGTCGCCATGGGAACCGATATGTCCGTCTCACACTGCGTCAATGCGGTTTGGTCAGATGCCGTTCACTGGGAAACGATGATGGGATATGCAACCGGCACAGTCGGCGCTGGTGTGACCCTTTCGGATGGCTATGTTTACTACACCCTGAACGTCCTCCCCGGGGAAAGCACTTATGTTGAAAATGTTAAAGATGAAGGTGACACAGAATCAATAAATGCTTCGGTATCACAGTATGAGAACGTCAGGTATATTCAGCAGGTCATCACAAGCACGCCGGACGAGGATGGCATCATCACACATGTCGTTCAATACGGTGAAACACTTTGGACCATTGCCGAAGCATACGGGGTACCGATTGACAGGATCCTGACCAACAGCGGGTTGTCCCAATCAACCACAGAATTATTTGAAGGGCAGCAATTGATCATTCAAACGGCAATAACTCCCACCCCGACCGTTTCACCCACACCCACTGATATCCCCCCAACGCCGACAGCCACACAACCGCGCCCAACGATGACACCCGCACCCACCCGAACACCGTCGCCTACCCGAACGCCCACGGAACCACCATCAATCTTTCACAGAACCTTGAGTGATGGCAAAACCCTTGGCATCGGACTGATCACTCTCTGCGGGGCAGGTTTGTTATTTGTTGTTTACCAGTGGTTTATAAAGAAATCCTGAAAATTCAAAAATTCCTCTTGACAAAAGCTCACTTTTTATGATAAACTCGTAACGATCAAAAAACGCCTGAATTCAGGCGAACTAAATTTGGAAATTTACAAGAAAGGCAGTACGCGCATGAGCAATGCATTTTACACATACACAATGCTACGCAGCAAATCCACCGATCTTATCGGCGTTAATTTACCTGCGCGGAGTTTGCCTGAATTAATTTAGCTTAACCTAAATTTACCACAACGGCCATGGGCAAACTCCAATCCCGTGGCTTTTTTATTTTCAGAATACGATATATCGCCTGAAATCCACGGGATCGCCAAAACCCGTGGTTTTTTTGATTAATTCGATCACGGGATGATTATGAAATAAGAAGTGAAATTTAAAAAGGAGAAGAAAAAATGCTTTACACAACAAATACAAAAACAAAAATCCGCCCCTTTAGTCTGGATGATGGTCAGGCGGTTGTCGATCTTTTCAATGCTTATTCTCAGCATATCTACGGCTGGAAGGATTCCAATCTGGATGAAATGATAAACGATTGGACAGCGCCTGGTGTTGACCTGGAAGAGATCGCAAGGGTTGTTGAAGACAGCCAGGGGAACATTATTGGCTATATTGACGTCTATGATCTCTCGGAACCGCATGTCACCAAGTATGTTTGGGGTATCCTGCACCCGGAGCATTGGGATGACAGCCTCTACAATGATATGCTGGCGTGGGCTGAGGATTGTGCCCGTAAGCGGGTGACTCTGGCACCAAAAGCCACCAGGGTAGTCATCAATCATGGCACTCCCAGCAAAGATTTTCTGCGAAATGCTGCCTTGCGCCAATATGGGTACCACCTCGTCCGAAATTATTACCGGATGATGATTGAATTTGACCATCCGCCGCAGCAGCCAGTCATCCCTGAAGGTCTGCAGATTGTAAGCATTGACCTTGAAAATGAACTCAAAGACGCCATCCTTGCAATGGAAGATGGTTTTCGCGATCACTGGGGTTTTGTTGAACGAACCATTGAAGATCTTATGGTGCAGTGGGAGCACTACATTCAGAACAATAAGGATTTTGACCCCACACTCTGGTTTTTAGCCAAGGACGGGGATCAAATTGCAGGGATTTGCCGAAACTCAGGCAAAATGACCGAAGACCCCGATATGGCATGGGTCAGCCAATTATGTGTTCGGAAGCCCTGGCGTAAAAGAGGACTGGGCATGGCGCTTCTGCTGACCGCCTTCAACGAATTTTATCAGCGCGGCAAGAAGCGGGCTGGTCTGGGTGTGGATGCCACCAGCCTGACCAATGCCACCAGGCTTTACGAAAAAGCCGGAATGCACGTCACACAAAAATATGATACCTACGAGCTCGAACTGCGACCTGGCAAGGATTTGATGACGAAAGAAATTTCATCGTCTTAGTTCGAGGGATTTTTTTGAAAGAAGATTTATTATGGAAATACTGGAAACAAAAGAAATGTTAACTAAAACAAACACCAAAACCCGAATGCTGTCCAACACCCTGATCGTGTTCATGGTGGCGATGGTGTTTGCCAATATTGCCTCGGAAATGTACGCCACAATGCTGCCCCTTTACCTCAAACACCTCGGGGCGGATGTGATGCAGATCGGTTTATTTTTCACGATTTCGCAAATCATCCCCCTGGTGCTGCAGGTTTTAGGCGGCTGGGTCTCGGATACCATCGGGCGCCTGAAAAGCATAGCCATTGGCAGCTTGATCGGCGTTGGTGCTTTTGTCAGTCCCATTTTCGTTCCGACATGGCAGTGGCTCTACCTTTCCGAAGGATTGAACTCGGTTACCCGCTCCCTGATCGGACCCAGCTTTGGTGCATTTATCGCCGAGGAGACCGATGAGGAGCACAGGGGAAAGGTATACGGCATCACAGACACAATCTATACCGTGGTGACCGTCGTTGGTCCACCCCTGGCCGGTTGGCTGGCGGATGTCTACGGCTTCAGAATCATGCTGGCAGTTGCCGCAGGGATTTACTTGATTGCAACAACAATCCGCCTTTTTCTGGCAAAGAAAGCCACTAAAAGTCGTGGGCAAAACGCAAACGGTGAGTTTTCGTTTACGTCCTTGAAGATGAACATGAAAACAATTCTGGGGCTTGCCCTGGCAGGCGGCGTACTGACATGGCTGCTGCTGACGGACGGTGTGCGTGATATTGCATTTTCGATGTCATTCCGTTTGATGCCGCTTTATCTCGAAGAGATTGGCGGGATGAGCCTTCAGCAAATCGGGTGGCTCAAATCATTCTTCGGCATTGCCATGATGATCACCACCATCCCCGCTGGCTGGTTTGCGGATAAATTCAGCGAGCGCGCGGCAATCGCCCTGGGATTCTTCTTAGAATTCATGGCGATGCTGATGTTGATCAACGTTGAGACCTTTATGGGATTCGCAGGGGTATGGGCTTTGTTTGGCGTCGGTGTGGGTTTGCTTTCGCCAGCATACCAATCGCTGCTCAGCAAAGTTTTACCTGAGCGCATCCGGGGAACAGGCTTTGGACTGATCCATGCCAGTCTGGGCATCTTCTCACTGCCTGCCCCAGCCATTGGGTCCTTGCTGTGGAAGACCATCAACCCACAAGCACCATTTTATATTACAGCCATCTTCGCATTGGTTATCGTCCTACCAGCATGGTTCAAATTCAAGCTGAATAAGCGAGATTTAGAACGGGCGGCTGAAGCGAATGGCAAGCACGAAAATACAAAAGAATAAAGGCAATTGCGCTGCAGTTGAAGGGTGAAAAAGGTGAGAGCAGGTCGATAAAGAAGCGTCGAAAGTGTTTTTATGATATGCAAAGTGAGGTTTGCTTCGATTGTTTCAAGATCACATGTTTTCATGCCTGTCGGGGAAAAAATCACCTCGTGCAGCACAATTCATTTGAAAAAATTAACGGAGAAAGAAAATGAAAGTAAGAATCAATAATTTATTAGAAAGAATACCAGAGATCGATGGTCTTGAATTTCGGGGTTTTCAGGGTGAATCCGATTTCCCCTTAATGCTGGATGTCATTGAGGCGGCTGCTTCCGCTGATCATGACGAAGAGTCAATGACAGTGTTCGACATTAAAAACGATTACAAGCACTTGAAAAATTCCAATCCTCAAAATGATATGTGCTTTGCAGAGGTGAACGGAACGCTTGTCGCCTATTCTCGTGTCGATTGGAGTTTAGAGGAAGCCTCTGAAGACTATATCTACTCGCATTTTGTGCATATCCGACCTGAGTGGCGAAACCTGGGCATCGAAGAATTCATGATTGATTGGTGTGAAAATCGCTTACGTGAAATATCTAAAGCGCATCCGTCTGGACACAAGCATTTTTTCCAGACCTACAGCAATGAATTGAAACCCTGGTTTAATCAAATCATCGAAAGGAAAAACTATCAACCAGTACGATACTTCATTGAAATGTCACGATCCCTGCAGGATATCCCATCATCAGAACTGCCTGAAGGTGTCGAAACACGCCCTGTAAAATCAGAAGATGTTCGGAAGATTTGGGATGCATCCATCGAAGCTTTTCGCGACCACTGGGGTTTCACAGACTCTGGTGAAGAGAGCTTTAAAGGCTACAAAGAATCAAAATATTTTCAACCCTATCTCTGGCAGGTTGCATGGCATGGTGATGAAGTTGTCGGCAGTGTTTTAAATTTTATCGATCGTGATTACAACAGAAAATACAATAAAAAACGCGGCTGGACAGAAGAAATTACCACACATCGTGACTGGCGCCGTAAAGGGATTGCCAGGGCGCTCATCATTCGCAGTATGCATACGCACAAAGCCCTGGGTATGAAGGAAGTAGCACTGGGTGTGGACACGAACAACCCGACAGGGGCTCTGAAGCTTTACACAAGTTTGGGCTATCACAAGGATAAGACCATGATGACTTTCAGAAAAGAATTTACCAATTCTTGATCTGTAAACACAAACCCACCCATATTTAAAAACACTTTTCACCTTCGACAAGAGGGCAACGAAAAGTGTTTTTAATTTAAGAAAGGATTATGGATTATTGACTCCTGGGTCATAAGATTTTGGGTTCTTTTTCTTGAATTCGTCCTAATTAATAGCCTCTCATGGTAAAATCAACCCGCAATTTTACTCAGGATTTTTTGACCTCATGCGCCTTCAATTTAATCGAGACACCAAACTTTTCTTACTTGCAACCCTGCTTTATGGCTTTTCATTCAGCGTTTGGGACTTGTTCTTTAATCTATACATCCTTTCCCTTGGCTTCAATAATGATATGCTCGGTTTGATCCGATCAGCCACACCATTATCAGCCTTAGTCTTTGGCTTACCCCTCGGTTTGCTCTCTGACCGAATCGGTCGAAGAAACAGCATGTTGATTGGGCTGAGTATTGGGTTTATTGGGATGTTCATGCAGATCCACCTGGTCAATCCAGTTTTCATCTTCCTTTTCGGATTGGTTCAGGGTGCAGGCATTATGCTCTTTATAGTTTCACGCCCGCCATTTATTATGGCAGCCAGCAAAACTGAAAATCAAGCCATGATCTTCAGCCTCAGTTTTGGATTATTGACACTGGCAAACATGATCGGTAATCTGGTGGCTGGACAAATACCCGGGCTCTTAGAAACCTGGCTTGGGTATTCCCAGGGCGGTGCGGCGTCCTATCGCTGGGTGATTACCGCAGGCATCATCTTCGCCAGCAGCGCCTTAATACCAACCATTTTGATTAAAGAGCACAAAGAAAAAAGAGCCAATGCACGAATACCGATTTTTCCAAGAAAGCTTCTCAAGAACTTAGCCAATCGACCGGTAGTCAGGCAGTTTGCATTGATCAATCTGATCACAGGCTTTGGCGCGGCAATCCTGATCCCCTATCTCAATGTCTTTTTGCGGGGAAAATTTGATATCAGCGACAACCTCCTCGGTGTCATATTCAGCCTTGCATCGTTGATGGTCTTTCTGGGTTCAGTGTCCACCCCCTGGCTGGTTAAAATCACCCACAGCCGTATCATTCCCACAGTTGCGACACAAGCGACGAGCATATTCTTCCTGTTTACGTTAGGCTTTTCACCTTTTCTATGGCTTGCTGCTGTGAGTCTTTTGCTGCGAAATGTTCTCATGCAGATGTCATCTCCTTTGATCGAAAACTTTGCCATGTTAGTCAGTGAACCGGAAGAACAAGCGACCATCGCCAGCGTCCGGGGTATGGGCTGGCAAACGGGCCAAGCGATTGGTATTTTTATTTCGGGCTTTGTCCAAACACGCCTGGGCTTTTCGCCGCTGTTCATCACAACCGGCTTGCTTTACACCCTCAGCACATTTCTGACCTGGGTTTACTTCAGACCAAAAGAAAAAGAGATGAACGATGCCCGGTGAACCCAAAACAATCACCTTCGGGGTGCTTGCAGACACACATGTTCCCGATCGCGCCAGGCACCTGCAGCTTGAAATTTTGAAAGCGTTCAAAATCAACGCCGTTGATCACATCTTACATGCAGGGGATGCATCAAGCTGGAAAGTCGTTCGAAAGCTGGAGGAAATCGCCCCTGTTACCATCGTTCAGGGCAACCGGGATATTTTATTTGGGATGCATCTGCCAAAACATCAAACCCTGATTGTCAACAACCTGAAAATCGTCCTTGCCCACGGGCATCGTTCTTTGCTGCATTATCTCATCGACAAATTTTCTTATTTCCGTGAGGGCTACCTCTTTGACCGCTATTACAGGCAATTGCACCAGGACTATCCCGATGCAGACATCATCATTTTTGGTCATACCCATCATCAAACAGCCAGGTGGGTTGATGGGCAATTATTATTCAACCCCGGTGTTGCATACCCCTGCCGTTATAATAATTTCAAGGCGCAATATGGGATGATGAGCATCACAGCTGAAGCCTTGATCCGAACCCGGTTTTTCGGCCCGAAAAATGTCATCCGTGACAAGATGAAACGCCTGATGCCTTCAAATGAAATATAATACGGTTTGAAGCAGCACCCATAAATTCACAATAGCAAGGAACAATATGCCCGAAATGATCACGTCCTCAAGCAACAGCAAGATCAAACTCGTCAGAAGCTTGCAGTCTTCGAGCAAAAATCGCAAGGCTGAATCAGCCTTTGTTGCGGAAGGGATCCGTTTGGTCGAGGAAGCCATTTCTGTGAATTGGCCGCTTGAATTTCTTTTATACGATGAAAGCCTTTCTGAGCGCGGCATGGCATTGATCAAATCTTTACATGGAAAATCTGATTCAGATATCTCAGAAATCAGTCCGGCATTGATGGCAGAAATCAGCGACACAGAGACTCCCCAGGGCATCCTGGCTGTTCTAAAAAGGGAAGCGATACCCCTGCCAAAATCTCCAAACCTTATTGTGATCGCTGATCAAATCAGGGACCCCGGCAATATGGGCACCCTCCTGCGGACGACGGAAGCCGCCGGCGGTGATGCTGTTTTCCTGACGCCAGGTACTGTTGACGCTTTTTCGCCCAAGGTTGTCCGATCTGGTATGGGTGCACACTTCCATTTAGCAATCCAGCACAAAGACTGGGATGAAATCGACGCATACCTGGGGTCGATCCCTGTATTTCTTGCAGAGTCTGTGGGCGGCATCCCTTTGTGGAAAGCTGATTTAGCTGGAGATTGTGCCCTGCTGATTGGCAGCGAAGCATTTGGCGCCAGCGCGGAAGGAGAGTCCAGGGCGACGCAAAAAATTTCCATCCCAATGAAGGGCCGCGCCGAATCACTGAACGCCGCTGTCGCCGCTGCCATCCTGATTGGGGAAGTTCTGCGACAGCGATATCAAAATTAAAGGAAAAAGATATGCGCATACGATCCATCACCCACTTTATCCATCCCCGCTGGCCAATTAACCAGCTTGCCTTGCAAAAAGCAGGCATCTTATCAAGGGATTCTAAAAATGCGTTTGAATCTGCAGGTTATCCGGTTCAAACAGTGCGCATGGCAACACCATCATTCACAAGCTACCTGGAGAGTGAAGACTATGCGAATGCAATCACTCAGATCGAAGTTTTAGCGCACAGCGAAGGCTTCGATTATGTTTCACTTGGTCCCGCAATCACCGAAAACATTAATTCATTTCGGGCGATTCCAGAAATGCTGGGCAATTCCGGCAACCTATTTTTCAGTGGGCATATGACCACACCTAAAGGTGAAATCAGCTTACCTGCTGTCCGTGCTTGCGCCGAGGTGATGCACAAGGCAGCACCCCTCGAAAAACACGGCTTTGCCAACTTACGTTTTGCTGCCCTGGCAAACGTCCCACCCTTTGCACCTTTCTTCCCGGCAGCTTATGGTGAGGGTAAAAAACCAGGGTTTGCCCTGGCGCTTGAAGCCGCAGATTTAGCTGTTGAGGCATTTTCTTCAGCAACCAGTTTGAAAGACGCTAGAGCAGGATTGATCGACGCCATTGAAACCCATGCAAAAAATTTAGAAGACATCGGCGAGCGAATAGCTAAAATGTATGGGTTTGAATTCAAAGGGATCGATTTTACCTTAGCCCCCTTCCCCACACAGGCGATCTCACTGGGTCACGCACTTGAATGCCTGGGCATCCCTGCATTAGGTTTGCACGGCAGCCTGGCAGCTGCAGCCTTCCTGACGGACACCCTCGACCGAGCAAATTTCAAACGCACAGGTTTCAACGGATTGATGATGCCTCTGCTTGAAGATTTAACACTGGCACAGCGCGGCGAAGAGGGCGTGTTGAGCGTTACCGATTTGCTAATGTATTCTGCAGTTTGCGGCACCGGTTTGGATACCATCCCCTTGCCCGGGGATACCAGCGTGGAAGCTCTCCAGGCAGTACTGTTGGACCTGGCAGCCTTATCCTCACGGCTGGATAAGCCCCTGACGGCACGCCTGATGCCTATTCCGGGACTGAAAGCCGGGGATGATACTGGTTTTGATTTTGAATTCTTTGCCAATAGCAAGGTGCTGGCTTTGCCCGCCAAACCCCTGACAGGCTTATTGGCTGGGGATGAAGAAATATCGATTGCACCAAGAATCAAATTGAAAAAATAATTTTTACTTGACGATATTTTATTTTTACAAATGTAGGGGCGAGGCATGCCTTGCCCCTACGCGAATATTCAACAACAATTATCTATCCATGAACACAAATGGTTTAACGTGAATCTATAACTAAGTTCACAACACAAAGTGTCGAAAAATCTACGGCAATTCCAAACCCCTGCTTGAAACGATTAATCTTCCCGCCTTACCCGCCAATAGGCAGACCTATCCCGTTCACGGTCAAGAAAACCGACGGAAATTAAATCCCGGCGCAAACCTGATATGTCCTCATTGAAAGCGCCAATGATCTCGTTGACCTCTTTTTCGGTATATTGCCGGTCGAAATCAAATTGCTCGACCAGGTAGCGTAAGATCACATCCAATTTCCTGCGGTTCGTGGGAAGCTGCGCAATCTTGCCATCCTCTGCAAGGTAATCTTTCATCACCTTTCGATCATAGGCTTCACGATCAAGGTCGCGTGCGACGTCTGGCAGGGTATCTTTCGATAACATTCGCTGCGACATATCTTGAAGAACGCCTGTGTTCAAAGAATAAATGTTGTAATAACCCTCAGCTCGTGCAGACACCAATCCGATATCTGACAGCTTGCTCAAATGATGGGACACCGTAGAAGGACTCACATCTAGCATTGCTGCCAGCTCTTCAACGCTCGATTCTTTCTGTGCCAGCAGTCCAACCAACCTGAGCCGGTTCGCGTCTGAAAGCGCCTTAAAAAAGGCTAATAATTCATCAAAGGTACCTTCCATATTCATCTCCTTCGTTTTATATTGATATCTATCGAAATAAATTTACCCCCTTAGAAATCAGATGTCAAGCGCCAACTTAAACAAAAAAGCGTGCTTGGAATTGGCACGCTCTAACAATCACGGATTATTCGATAAGCTATCTTACTTGCTTAAAATTCACGAGGATCAGGTTCATCTGGCAGTCATCAAAGGTTTGTAAGAGATATGGATTTGAAAGCGGGATATTGTTCGAATCCACAAGCTGAATATAGAGGGAATCTTCGCTGTCCACAACAAAACCTTCCAGTGCAAACTCATAGCCGGACTCCCCATAAGCCTTCTCCGTTCCCGGAAGTCGGAATTCATCCACGGCAAAATCGTTCAATTCGCCGAATAAATGCACCGAAACCGAATTCGTCACCGCTTCTCCCTGCAAATCCCAAACCTGCCCTGCAATCACAAGCCAATCACAATCAAGCTGTGGTCGAATCAACGCGCTGCTCATTGTTTCGGGCTTTCCGAACAAAATAAATGGCAAAATCTCAGGTGTTGGTGTAACTGTTATCGTAGGTGTCATGGTTTGTGTCATGGTGCTGGTCGGAAGGCTAGGCTCTTCTGTCATCCAAAGTCTTGGTGTGTGGGTGGGCAAGAGAGGCAGAGGATTTGTGGGTGTCGTCATCACGGGCACCTCCTCAGAACGGTAGGGACCCAACCGAAAAATCAGCATCCCAAGCCAAACCAAGCCAGCGATGATCCCCAACAGAAATACAAATCCCATAAAACCGATTTTCCTTGGGGGTTCAGGCTTGCGAGGGGTCGCCATACTGGGTATGCCGCCGCGGCTGGAATAGGGGCTTTTGTTCGATGTAGATCTTCGAGGCGGTCGTTGGCTCATAATCAGTCGATCAACACCTCGATAGTGCTGCTTTCACGTTTATCAGCCAGCCAAGCATGCAGCGCCTGACGCTGTAAGGTCAGCAGAGCATCCTGGCTTAAGGGGCGTTCTTCACGTGCCAAGACCTTAACAATGTGATAGCCAATGTCAGATTCAATAATCCCTGAATACTCACCCACTGGCAAACTAAAGGCAGCCTCTTCAAGTGCAGGGATCAACAAATATCCTTCCGGTACCCATCCCAGGTAACCCCCTGCTGCCGGATCATAAACAAAGACGACCTCCTCAAAAGGTGTCCCGGCATTCAGGCTCCCTACTGCATTTCGAGCGCCGGTTTCTGTGTAGGCAAATATCTGCTGCAGTTCAACCTGCATGGCACGCTCCGGGACCAGCTTGATAATCTCATCCCTTTGTTTGATCGCAAGCATCTGCCATTTGAGGGATTGCGCCAGGCTTTCATTTGTGTAGCCCCATTCTTGCATCCATGAATCCAGGTCAAGCTCTGCTCTCAGATTTTCAATCCTGTCCTGCACTTCATCATCTTCAATAGAGATGCCGGCGTCCTGAGCTGCCTGGGCAAGCAAAAATTGGTCAACCAGGTCGTCAAGAACATAGGTACGTGCCTCAGCAATATCTTCCACAGGCTGCCCAGCAGCTTCCTGGGCTATGAGATATTGCGCCAGTTCATTCTCAAACCATCTCAACGGCAGTCTTTCACCATTCACAACGGCTGCAGCAGGAATTGGGGTTGGGCTTGGTAGGTCAGGCGTCTGTGTTGGGGCTGTCACCTCAGGCGTGTTTGTTTGCGTCGCTTCAGGTGGCGTGTCCGTACAGGATGATAATAGGACCAATAATAACAGACTAAAAACCAGCGAAAAAATAAAGTTCTTCAATGCATGCATGCCTCACATTATACCAGCGGAGACAAAAAATCAATCCATCCGGAAATTCTCGAGTTAACTTTCTAAACTTGAGAGTGTTGAAAAACCAAAAATGTTCAAAATTGATTGTGTAAAATATATTCTGATTTCAAAATAATAATATTTATAACAAAATTCAGAAAATATGTAAGGGCAGACCCCTGTGTCTGCCTCGCGTGCACCCTTCGGGCTGGGCAACCACTGCCCCAGAAAAGAGCTGGGGGCTTAAGCAGGGTTGCCCCTACGGGAAAATTGGTCATTATTAATTACAATTATCAACACCCTCTAAGCTTACTGATAGTTTAAGAACCAAAAAAGCTGCCTCAAATTTGAAGCAGCTTTTGAAGTTTCTATGTTTGGGTTGGAACTAGAAACCGCCCATCCCACCCATACCGCCCATGCCGCCAGCGCCGCCGGGCATTGAGGGTTCTTCTTCAGGAATATCTGTGATCAAAGCTTCCGTTGTCAGGATCATGGCAGCAATGGATGCTGCATTTTCCAGGGCACCACGGGTCACCTTGGCAGGATCAATCACACCGTCTTCAATCATGTCAACATATTTTTCAGTCAGAACATCATAACCGATGTGTTTATTATTTTCTTTTTCCTGAGCCCTGCGGACATTCTCTACCACAACCGAGCCATCCTGGCCGGCGTTAGCAGCAATCTTTCGCATGGGGATCTCAAGAGAATTTCGGACGACATTGACACCAATTTGTGCGTCGGCGCTTTCCATTTTGAGACCATCGAGCGCTTTGATGGCATTGATCAGTGCAACGCCGCCGCCGGGGACAATCCCTTCCTCAACCGCTGCACGGGTTGCGGAGAGGGCATCTTCGACACGGTGTTTCTTCTCTTTAAGCTCAGTCTCGGTGGCTGCGCCAACACGGATGATGGCAACACCGCCAGAGAGTTTGGCCAATCGTTCTTGCAGTTTTTCGCGGTCATAATCACTGGTTGAATTTTCAATTTCAACACGGATTTGCTCAATGCGACCCTTGATGGCATTCGCATCGCCTTTGCCGCCAACGATGGTTGTATCGTCTTTGGTGCTGGCAATTTTCTCAGCCTGACCCAGATCCTGGATCGTAACGGTCTCAAGTTTGCGCCCGGTTTCTTCTGAAATGACGGTTGCACCGGTCAATGTGGCAATATCCTGCAGCATTGCCTTGCGGCGATCACCAAAGCCTGGCGCCTTGATGGCAATAACGTTCAGCATACCGCGTAATTTGTTGAGAACCAGTGTCGCCAATGCTTCACCGTCGATGTCTTCAGCAATAATCACTAATTCGCGTTTGCCAACCTGCACAAGTTTCTCGAGCAGCGGAACAATATCTGCTGCGGCAGAAACCTTCTTGTCATACACAAGAACATGGGCTTCCTCAATCACAGCTTCCATGTTTTCTGCATCAGTGACGAAGTAGGGTGAAATATAACCACGGTCAAATTGCATACCTTCAACATATTCGGTCTCAAATTCAAGGCCGCGTGATTCTTCAACCGTGATAACGCCGTCTTTACCGACTTTGTCCATCACTTCTGCAATCAGTTCGCCGATTTCTCGTTCCTGTGCGGAAATGGTAGCAACATTTGCAATTTCTTCTTTGGTGGTGATGTCAATTGCCTGCTCAAGGATGGCATCTGAAACGGCTTTTGCAGCAGCTTCGATACCTCGTTTGAGGAGCATTGGGTTTGCACCAGCAGCCAGGTTCTTGAGACCTTCAGTAACAATAGCATGTGCCAGAACGGTGGAGGTGGTTGTACCATCGCCAGCAATGTCATTGGTCTTTGTGGCTGCTTCTTTTAAGAGCTGGGCACCCATATTCTCAAAGGGATCTTCCAGTTCTATTTCTTTTGCGACTGTCACACCATCGTGTGTGATTGTGGGGGAACCGAATTTTCGGTCAATAGCAACATTACGGCCTTTTGGGCCAAGTGTGGTTGCCACGGATTTCACGACAACATCAATACCAGTTTTTAATGATCGTCGGGCTTCTTCAGAAAACTTAAGTTGTTTTGCCATTTCTTATTACTCCTTGGTTCTTTTCGATTACTCGTTCAGCTTGGCGAGAATGTCACTCTCTCGCATGATTAATAATTTCTTACCTTCGTACTTGATCTCAGTACCAGCATACTTTGCAAACAAGACTGTGTCGCCTTCTTTTACCTCAAGCGCCATATGTTCGCCGTCATCGTTGCGCTCGCCTGGTCCTGCTGCAAGGACGGTACCCTTCTGGGGTTTTTCCTTGGCTGTTTCGGGAAGCACGATGCCTCCAGCGGTGATTTCTTCTTCCTCAATGGGTTGTACTACTAGCCTGTTTCCCAAAGGTTTAATTGAGATTGCCATTCGTTCCTCCATCTAAAATTAGTGATTAAAATTATTTTATTCATCATTTTAGCACTCTTATCCTGAGAGTGCTAACAACTCAATCTTACCTTTGTTCAAAAATGGCGTCAAGGGAGTATTGGGTGATTCTTACAAATTTTTTACATTCCCCCATCAAATATTTACGGTGTTGATTCCTCCGGTGTTGGCGTCGCTTCCGGCACCATCTCTGCATAGGTACAGACCTCTTCACCCGCCCTGACGATGCTCATAATAGAAGGATCATCCGCATACCGTGATCGAAGCTGATCAAAAATGCCCATTGCTTTCTCACACTTATCATCGCCTTCACGGTGCAATCCCGATAGGACGGAGCCATAGGTGAAATAATAAACCACGGTGCTGTCCGTTAAGGGCAAACCCTCAACTGAAACCATGGGGTCAAAATCCGGGTCGCATTCTCGGATCTCACAGCTCTGAGCCGCATCACAGCCTTCAATGGCACACTCAAAGGCAGGGATCGCACCCTCGTAGTTACGTGACTTGTGGTAAACAACCCCTAATTGTCCATAGACATCCGGGCTGGCAGGTGTAAATTCAAGCGCCCGATTCACATTCAATGCTGCCACAAAAAATTCTCCATCCTGGGCATAGGTATTGGCAATTGCTAAATAAGGGATGGGATCCTTGATGCCCAGCTGCTCATTGAGACTCGCAGCTGTTGCAAAGCTTTCTAAAGCCTGATCATAATATAGTTTGGAAACTTGGGGATTGATGCTCCCAAGATGCCGATAAATTCTCCCAACAGCAATATAAAGGTAGGTGTAGTTGGGCATGATCTCAATAGCTTTTTGATATTCCTGAATAGCAAGATTGTATTCACCCAAAGTTTCGTAGGTATAAGCCTGGATGCGGTGAACATCCATCAACTCTGGATTTCTTTCCACTGCCTGCCCGATGTACTGCTGCGCCTGGTTCCATTTTTTCTGGTCAACCAGGATTTCTGCGTAATAGGCAAGTGCGGAGGTGTTTGTATTGTCAATCTGCAGTGCCAGAACAGCTTCAGATTCCGCCTCATTTAATAGGTCTTCTGAGACATCATCCTCAACCAGAATCGGGTTGGAGTTCCAGTCCAAAACGAATGCTCTCACAGCCAAAACTTCGCTGTTGTTGGGTGATAATTCCTTAGCACGATCGATTGAATCCAAAGCTTCTTGCAGTCGCGCCACTTGATCAGCGTTCGTTGTCACCAGAGCAGAAGAATAAGTTTGTATGCGCGCTAACTGAACATATAAATCAGGGTCATTCGGATCCATCTCTATGGCTTTTTTATAAGCTGCAATCGCCGCGTTAAGATTTCCAGCTTCGAAATGGGTCTGTCCTTCGATTACAAAGGAATTTGTTGTCCGAGTTGGGGTAGGTGAGGGCATAAACAGCGGCTGAACATCCCCTTTGGCAATCCCCGTAAGCACGGTCCCAAAGAAAACAATTAAAACCAGCAATACCAATACCATATAGGGATTGTTTTGCTTGTGTTTATTTCTGAAAGTCGGTTCTTTACCCTGTAAATACATAGCTTCGTTTCAATTAACTGCTAATTTAGCCTTCATCCTGTGTTTCAGGGGTACTTGTAGGCGCAGACGGCTGTTCACCTTCTTCGCCATCTTCTGGTGGGGTCGGTGTTGGTGGATTTTCCTGAAATTCCTGACAAATTTCAATAATCGCCTCAGCATTAAAGACCGCCGTCTCATCGTCAGGCACGGTTTGCAGCATAGCGTTTGCCACCTGCACCGCTTCATTACAGCGGTTAACACGGGCTAAAGCCAGCCCATAACGGCTGTAATATTCCATTATCGTCATGGAATAATCCAGGGGTAAGCCTTCAACCACAGACCCATCTTCTGTTTCACCGCCCCTGACAGCCAATTCAAGGGATTCAATGGCTCGATTATATTGCAAGTCACGGTAATACATCGATCCCAGGTTGCCGTGCAAATATGGGTCGCTTGGGTCAGTGTTTACAGCCTGCTCGGCATACTGCACGGCTTTTGCAAACTCACCAATTCGGGCATAGACCCTGGAGATATACCAATTCGGGTCTGGATTGCTGGGGTCAAGTGAATATGCCTTCGTAAACTCAAAGACTGCCTGGTCATAGGATTCAACAGCCAGGTAGTTCCTGCCGAGTGCCATGTGCAGGTCAGCCACAGAATTGTTCAATTCGATTGCCGCCTGAATCTGCTGAATTGCTTCTTCATAATTGCTGGTGATTTCCAAAACAAAGCCGCGCGACCAGCGTGCTTCCATTAACAGCGGGTTGATCTCAAGAGCCAAACGTGATTCCTCAATGGCTGCATCAAGAGTGCCAAGTCCGCCAACATTATTGGATGACTGCAATGCCAGGATGTAAGCGTAGACCGCATGTGATTGGGCATCATTGGGATTCAAAGCTAAACCCGCTTTTACATCAGCTTCAGCTTCAAGGTAATCACCCAGGAAACCTTTTGCCCAACCTAGCAAGGCGTAAGCTTCTACGCGTGTCTTATCCAATAAGAGCGCATTTTCAGCATTTTCTTTTGCACCTTCATAATCGCCATTGTAGATTTGAAGCCTGGAAAGTGTGATGTAATTTGAAATGTCTTGAGGATCTGATTTAATTGCCGCCTGGTAGGCTTCCATTGCCAGCCCCGTCCTGCCTTCAGCCAGGTAAGCAGCTGCTTCATCTGAGAAAGACTGCGGACTGCGTGTGGGTGTCGGTGTTGGCAAAAAAGGCGGCGGCATTGTCGGGATAACATAAATATTCAAATACACGAAAAAGCCAATAGCAAACAGTAGAATCCCAATTAACCATGGGTTAGATGGTTTTCTACGCCTGTTCATTGACCACTTACTGCCTTTTAAGTACATATTAGTATCATAGCACCCCGAAATAATTTCAGTCAAGCATGTCTAATCTTTGCAGAGCCTAATTAAATGCAATAATTTTGCAAAAACACCCTGCAAAAAACATTTGCAAGGTGTTTATTTCGTGAATTTACTAAATTTTTTCGAGGTAAATTTTCTTATTTTGCCTTAATTTCTGTTGACTTAGCCTATGGCTGAGCTGATCCCGCTCAGGAACAATATAATCACACCTAACAAAGTATTCAAGATCAAAAGGAAGCCATAAAGTTTTTGCTGGCTGTCGTCAAAACTCATGATCTTTTTACCGAGAATAAATCTGCGATAGACTGCGATCAGGATCATCGCGAAGATCAGCAAATGTTTTACCGATAATAAGGCATTATACGTATTAGAAAAACTCATAAATCCCGAATAAGCCTGGGACTGTTTACCAAGCAGTAAACCAGTTATCCATAAACCAAAGATGCTGACCAGGGCGACGGCACCCATTCGCTTTTGATAGGCAACAAGAAGCGCTCCCAACCCTTCTATTTTTTCCTTTGCGTTCTTAAAAACAGGCATGAAAGTGAAAGCCGTTGTCAGCAGACCGCCAATCCACAGCGCAGTGAACACATCGTGCAATGAACGCACAACACCAAATACAAACATCTTTGGCATAAATTTTCCCTTTCTCTAATTAGAATTACCTCTACTATAACGCCCCCAAATAACAATTTCTTCGACTAAAGTCGAAATTCAGCGTGACAGCCCTTGATCATTCAAATTTTTCTGTAACTGCCTTAAGACTATCGTTGTCAAGGATCTTGAACTGCTTACGGCTGATTGATATCAAGCCTTGCCTTTCAAATTTTTGCAGGATACGGTTGACAACATCGACTACTGTCCCCAAATGTGCAGCGATTTCTGCCTGGGTTTTCCAGGTTTGCCGTCTGACGATACCGTCCTTTGCCTCATCGAGCAGGTAACGAGCCAATCGCTGTTCAACAGAATACAGAGATAAATTCTCAACGTGATTAAGCAAAATCTGAATTCTTTTCGCCAGGTTCACGATTACCGCCCTGGCAAAACTTGAAGATTGGACCAACAAGACTTTGACATCCGATTTATTGAGGTAATAAATATTCGCCTTTTCCAGTGCGATGATTGTGGCTGCGTTAGGTTCTTCCGAGAAAACAGAATATTCGTTAATGACTTCCATTGGTCCTATAAAACGTAATGTTTGCTGACGGCCTTCTTTTGATGTCTTCTCTGATTTTATCCATCCCCTTTCTACAAAAATAAGCTGATCCGACAGGTCACCCTCTAAAAGGATGATCTCATCTTTTTCCACGGCTCGATAATGCATCAGCTTTTGGATTTTGATAAGGTCTTCTTCCTCAAAATCCTGGAACAAGGAGAATCTTTTTAGGGTGTCAATTGGGATCAGGTTTGCCATGACCAGATTATCGCCTCCTGGAAATCACTGTTCGTTTTCCTGGTCAGACAGCTTTATCGCCGCAGCCTGGTCCAGAAACCATACCATCTGCCCATTTTTGGGGTCAATCAATTGGATTGGCTTTTCATCAGGCTGATGGTCGCCTTCCAACACATCAACCAGCGTATCTGCCTTCGAGTCCCCAACCACAAGTACAGCAATGTGACGGGCAGCATTGATCGCATTTTTAGTAAGTGTCAATCGCCATGTATCCATGGCAGGCGCATAATTTTCGATAAACCAGCGATCTTCTTCCTTCAATCCTGCAGAATGGGGGAAAAGCGAGGCTGTGTGCCCGTCATCTCCCATCCCAAGAAAAACCAGGTCAAACTTCGGGTAATCGCCTTTAAAGAAATCTCTTAACCTCGCTTCATAAGTTTGGGCTGCTATATGGGGTTCATATTCTGCCAGGACACGGTGAACATTCTCCTCGGGAATAGAAATATGATCCAACAAGGCTTCTCTGACCATTCGGTAGTTTGAGTCCGGATGGTCGGGCAGAACACAGCGTTCATCACCCCAAAAGAGGTGGATATTGTCCCAATCTACCCACGCCTTATTTTCAAGTGATCCCAATTTTCTGTAAACTGGCTCCGGGGTGCTGCCGCCTGAAAGGGCAGCTGAAAAAATGCCGTGATCCTGTATGGATGTGCGCGCCACTTTTATGAAATATTCCGCAGCTGCCTGGTTCAAGCCTTCACGGCTTGAGAAAATTTCTAACCTATGTTTCATCACATTGCTCCATTTACCTGATAAGAAAATGTCTACCTGAATTTTATCATCCAGGACTGTTATTAATCATTCAACAAACTGAATGTGTCAGGAGTAGTTCACAAAGCAGCAAAGAAAATGCCCGGTATAACCCGGGCACAAATTAAATTCATTTGACAGATTTTTGTAATTCTTTAAATTTCGTCTTCTGTTCAGACGTCAGGTTTTTAGGAACCTGCACCAGTAACGTAACATACAGGTCCCCCCGTTTATCGGGATGGTTTAATTTCGGCATTCCCAATCCCTTTAACCGGAAGGTCTTTCCCGAATCAGACTCCGGAGGAACGGTCAGCTTGACTCGCTTATCAATGGTTGGAACTTCAAGCTCGCCGCCTAAAAGCGCTGTGAAGAAGTCTACCGGCTGATCGATTCTCAAGTTATCACCATCTCTTGAGAAATTCGTGTGGGGAGCCACCTTAATTTTGAGGTACAGGTCGCCCGAACCACGCGGCCCAGCGCCGCCCTGCCCGCTTAACCGAATTTTAGAACCCGACTTCACCCCGGGGGGAATGCTGGCTTCAATCCTGCGTCCATCTTCAAAAGTCAAAAGCCGGGTGGTTCCATTGAAAGCTTCTTCAAGTGAGATCTGAACGCTGTGTTCGATGTCCTGCCCACGCTGCATGCTGCTCGCCCTTGTTCCTCGGGCAGTCCGCTGTGAAGACCTGGCGCCAGGCATACCGCCAAACAGGGTTGTAAAGAAATCTGAAAATCCGCCCAAACCGCCGCCGAACATTTGCTCAAATTCTTCCTGGGACACCGTACGGTAACCACCGCCGGGAGCACCCTGGTTTGCCCACTGCGACCAATCAAAATCTTCAGCACGCCCACCTGTTTGCTGGTATTGTTTCCATTGTGAACCAAAGCGATCGTACTTGCTGCGTTTTTCCTCATCAGAAAGCACCTGGTAAGCTTCGTTGATGTCCTTAAATTTTTCTTCAGCACCAGGGTCATCAGGATTTACATCCGGATGGTATTTTCGAGCCAGCTTTCGATATGCTTTCTTAATCTCATCCTGGCTCGCGTCTTTTTTGACACCCAAAATCTGGTAATAATCTCGATATTGCATAATAATTCCTTTTAATTTCTTCCTGACCCAATAATTTTATGACAAGAATATCTGAAAATCATTAGAGGTCATACAATCAAATAATACCTCAAGCACCTTCTCCTTATACAAAAAAGGCTGGACTCAACCATTTCCAGCCTTAAAATAATCATATTCCGAATTTTCCTAAATGTTCTCGGGGTCAAAGTTTCCCCGGTATTCTTTCGGCAGCAAAGCCCCAATTTTAGACATGATCAAATGGCCGGTTTCACGGATCTCATCTCTCGAAGGACGGGTCCCATGCTCGGACTTTAAGGGACCAAAGACCTCCCCAATTTTCGTAAAGACACCCAAACGACGCTTCTCTTCAGTAATTGTTTTAATAAGCTTCCAGTTATTATCGCTGATTGTCGCCATGGGCAAAATCGGCACGCCTGTACGCAGTGCCATATAAGCGGCACCTGGCAGTGCTCTCTGTAAAGGACCGCTGTGAACATGCCCTTCAGGATAAATAACCAAAACGCCATCCTGCGCTAAAATAGCCTCCGAAGCCTGTAATGCCTCAAAATTCGGTGTTCCCTGTTCAATTTTTAAGGTTTGCCAGAGATTTGGGAAGATGCGCATAAGGGCTGGCGCATTCGGCATTTCAAAGTCACCAATAAATTCAAGGGGCCAATTAGTTGCGTGTATTGGGGCAACGGTATCTAAAAAATTAAAATGATTTCCCACAATTAATAAGGGACCTTTTTTTGGAATATTCTCTTTCCCGGTGACCTCCCAGCGAACAAGTACATTGGCCAGAATGTCGATCATGCCGCTAAACAAACCACGGATAAATCGCCTGCGAAGCCATGGATATTTTTGGATATAGTTTTGTGTTAAATCTTTATCGGTCATCAAATTGACACTCCTGATGATTCCAACCTGTAAAATATTAATCCCTGCAACCCCCACCTGGAATTTTTCTACTTTGAATTATAACCAATAACGTCATCAAAGGTTACGGCGGGGATCTCAAAAAAACGATTGAAAGTTCAAGAAGACAAATAGGATTGGATATCCGGGGTTGTTGGCAGTATCAGATCAGCCCCAACTCGTGCCAGTTCCTTCTCCATACCAAAACCACATAATACAGCAATTGTCTGTGCACCAGCAGATTTTCCCGATTTTACATCAACAATCGTGTCGCCAACCATTACACAATCCACGGGTGCCTTCCCGAGGGCTTTAGCTGCGTAAATCACTGGGTCAGGATAGGGTTTGGTGAATCGACAGGTTTGTGATGTAACAACCACATCAAAAAATGATGTCAGCTCAAAATGGTCTAAAAATTCCCTGGTGGAACCTTCATCTCTAGCACTGACAACACCCATCGGGTACGCCTGAGACAGCGCTTCCAGCATCTCACGCACACCAGGTATGAGCCAGAACCTATCTTTGCTCGGCTTCTTCGCCAATCGACTTGCAGACAAGACTTTATAGTACTTTGCAAAATACTTATCAATCCCAAATCGATCTGCGATCTGATATAAAAAATTCCCCGGTGTTTCTGCCGCCATGACAAGGCGGCGTGCAAACATGCGGGGGTCTCGATCTTTGAAAAGCCACGCAAGGGGTTTTAGTCTCCTGGCTATGCGCGCGACCAATTGATCATCTGTGTTGCTCAAGGTGCCATCGACATCAAACAAAACCGCCTTTATTCGTCCTGGATCAATTTTTCCGTGATCAATCTTTTCTTCGTTTGTCATTGAAGTTCCGAAAGAATAATTGCCAACAGGTCACTGTCAGGTGCCATCACCCAAAGCGTTCGTTCGCCTTGATGCCAAAAAGCAATTTTTCCTTCTGCGCCTTGCCAAAGCCTTGCGTCTGACAGGGTAACTGAAAGGGATGACCAGCGTTGTGAAGCATATTGATAGAAAGCATCAATAAATTCAGTTGCATCTTCTGCGGTATCCCAAAGGGAATCCATAATAAAAATGGTTTCATCAGTGTTTTCATTAAGATAAATTGCATAAGCATCGCCGCCCCAACCTTCAGCAGCAATTTGCGCTGTTTCTTCCGATATTCGGAAACCTTCTTCATGCGCCTTATTCAGGATCAAATATACATACCACTCACCCATGACATTTTGGTCAAATAAAGTCCAGGTGTCATCCAACTGAGAAGAAAGGTCAGGTAAGCTAACATTTAAGGGGACATCAAGCGGGTATTTTTCTGGATGCAGAATTTGTTCGGTTGAGACAGGCGGGTCAGCAAATGCCTGATCAACACTTTTATATTCTCCCTGGTCGTACAAATGCTGAACAAATGCCAATCCCGTTTCATAGGGGAAATACATATCGGCGGACATATAAGGTGGGGCTGAATCCAGCACAGGCGTTTCTAAATGGTCTATCATGTCCATCAAATCACGATAATCTTCCATTGAAGCATGGGTTTGTAACCACAAAATTTCTGTTAGCGATGCATCGCCTTCAACCAAGGCCTGGACAGCCGCACATTTTTCAGAATCCTCTTCACAGGCTTCCTGATTCATACCCAAACCCTCATCCAGCCCGTAAAATTGGTCCTGAAGCACATGGGTGAACTCATGGGCATAGGTCAATCTTTCTGAAGCACCGAAATCCTGCCCCTGAACGACATAGATTTCTTTTGTCTCCTCGTCGTAGAAACCCGCAATCTGTTCGCTGTACAGCGCTTCGTAAAACCCTTTAAGGTCAAAATCTCGGGGTAACAGCCCTAAACTTGAAAGGACCAAAACATCCTGGCGGGCATCTTCGTCAGAATATTCTGAAAAGAAATCTTCAACAACAATTTCTTCAAGTTCTTCTGCAGAAATCATGGTGTGTTGAACATCCTGTACATTTTCAAGTCCTCGAATTTGAACAACCTGTGATTCAATTTCAGCAATTGTCCCTGCCAGATCTTCAGGCAGTTTGCTGACAGGTGTCGATATCGGCGCCTGGGTGCTTTCTACCGGCAATTCGATTGGCCATAAATTGGATACCCCAATGCCCGAGAGTAAAACAATCCCGAGGCAGAGACAGCCGACAAGGAGAACCACGCCACAACTTATGAGCACAAATTTGATAGTTTTTGACTTTTCAATTGAGTCCATAGTCAATGTCCTGTTGATATTTATTCAATTAATTCTAATATTACCTGTTTATAATCTGAAATGAATCAGCAAGCTGATAAACAAAATCCCCCATGGGGAAATAATTTCGGAATAATTTACCCTTATGATCCTAAACTTCCAGGATATACCCTTTCCCCCTGACGGTTTGTATGAGCCTTGGGTGATGGGGGTCTTCCTCAATCGCCTGTCGCAGCCAGCTTATATGCACATCCAGCGTTCTCGTGTCGCCGGTATAGTCTGTTTGCCATACCTGTGAAAAAAGCAAATCCCGTTTAACAAGCTTCCCTTTATTCCGCATCAGCATCCTCAAAATTTCCATAAGGCGAGGCGTGAGTTTTGTCTGCCGATCGTTACAGGAGACGAGCTGCGTTTTTGTATTTAATTCAATCGGTCCTACCTGTACAATGAATTTTTCAGCCGTTTGTTGAAATATCTGGGTTCGATTAACTAATTTCTGGGTGGTGAACGGGAGCCGAAGCACTAAATTGGCATCGACAATTTCTGGCAAAGAAGTATCTTCATCTACGATCAAAATTATCGGCAAGTCGTTATCAGATTTTCTAAAGGATTGGCAGATCCGCACACCACTGGTTCGGAGAGAAGCGGCATCAATAATCACAATATTAGGATCCAATGAATCGAGTAATTTCAAGCCTGCACTGCCGTTGGCGGCTTTTGTTACCGAATAGCCCTTTTCGCCTAATTCTTCAGCAAATGAGGAATGATTACCCCGCCTGCCTTCTACCATCAAGGCAGTTATTGTGATTTCCTGTGCCAATATAATTTCCTTCTCTTTCCAAAATCATTAAATCAAAAAAATTCACTGGAAAGTTCTTACGTAGTTAATAGCGCTTGCTAAATCTTGATAATAAACCGTGAGATTCCCTGGGGAATCCTCAACACCAAATCAGAAGAACGTCTTCTATGAAATTATTATAAGATAGAATCTCATAATTGAAGAAAGACTTTCTGCAAATCAAGTGTTACGATTATACTCGAAAAGCTTAAAGAATCGTAGATTTATCCTCTTTATTGGTTGCGTCCTGATTGGCGCCGTGTTAGAATCAAACCAGCTAAAAATCCTAGGAGTACCTAATGGTAAAAATGATTGAGGTCGAGATCGACAGCGTTCGAGTGAGCCTGACCAACCAGCAGCGCATCGTGATCTTGAAACAAGTTAATCAGGAACGCTACTTGCCGATTTGGATCGGTTTATACGAAGCTGAAGCGATCACAATCGCCTTACAGGACATCCAGGTTGCTCGCCCTCAAACGCACGACCTTCTCAAAACACTCATCCACACGCTCAATGCACGCCTTATCCAGGTTGAAGTCATTTCACTTTCGGACGATGTATTCTACGGCAACCTGATTTTGGATGTTGATGGTCAACGCCGCCAGGTGGACTGCCGCCCATCCGATGCGCTTGCCCTTGCCGCAAGAACCAATGTGCCGATTATGGTATCGGAAGATGTTATGAGCCAGGCAGGGATTATCCCCGAAGAGGATATTTCCGAGGCAGACACGGGTAAGGCTGAAGTGCGAGGTCAGGAAGATGTGGAAGACGTAGATTTGGACGTTTTTGAAGATTTTCTTCAAAATTTCAATATCGATGACCTTCCTTCCGATGAGGACTTTGATGACGATGACCAGGAATAACCAGCGATCCATTATATAAAGGTTATAATTAACCGGGAGATATCAGTAAATCTGAATCCCGGTTTTTTGTACATAAAAATACCAATAACCATCCAGAAATCTTGATAAGAGACCCATGACAGACGATTTCAACATCAGCGACAATTCACTATCAGAAGCACTCACCCTCCCAAGTAACCGGGAAGCTGAAGAAGCCTTAATTGGTGCTGTTTTAATCAATCAAGAAGTTTATTTGGAAATTGCACAATTCCTGACAGCTGAGGATTTTTTCATTATTCGAAACAAATGGATTTGGGAAGCCTTTAAGCACCTGAACGAATCGCGTCAGCCCATCGACCTGGTGACTGTCACTGAAGTCTTGACCAACCGTGGGCAATTGGATGAAATCGGCGGTCAGGTTTACCTGATTTCCCTTATCAACCGGGCACCCAACGCCTTTCATGCAGAATCTTACGGGCGAATCATCGAACAAAATGCTGTCCGCCGGCGGATGCTGGACGCTGCTAACGAGATCGCTCGGCTGGCATACCACCAGGATCAATCCATTGATACCGTTGTTGATGAAGCAGAAAAAGCCATTTTCAATGTCAGTGAGCGGAGAATTAAACGCGATCTTGTCCCAATCAAAGAGGTCGTCAGCACCTATTATGATCGGATTGATGAATTAGCAAAGCGTTCAGATGATATCTTTGGTGTCCCTACCGGCTTGATCGACATCGACAGCCTCCTGGGAGGCTTACAGAAATCCGATTTGTTAATCGTCGCTGGACGCCCTGGCATGGGTAAAACAGGCTTTTTACTGGGTGTTTTGCGAAACGCCGCTCTTTTGCATAAAAAGCATGTCGCCATGTTTTCGATGGAAATGTCCAATGAACAGCTGCTGCAGAGGCTGGTTGCCATGGATACACGTATTGACACCCAAAGGCTGCGCTCCGGCAAGCTAAATGATAATGAATGGACAATCTTCTTCCAGGCTTTAGACAGCTATAGTGGTGCAACGATCTTCCTTGACGATACACCTGCCATCACACCGCTGTCCTTACGTACCAAATGCCGCCGACTTCACATGGAACATGGCTTGGACCTGGTGATCGTTGACTATTTGCAGCTTATGTCAGGCGACTCTCGAACAGATAACCGCGTTCAGGAAGTATCAAATATCTCCCGAAATATGAAAGTGCTTGCCCGAGAATTGAATGTCCCTGTGCTTACAGCAGCACAACTTTCTCGTGCAGTAGAGCATCGCCCTGATAAAAAACCTCAGCTTTCCGACCTGCGTGAATCCGGTTCTCTTGAGCAGGATGCTGATATTGTGATGTTCATTCATCGCAATTCGATGAGCGAAGCCGAAGAAGAACGAAACAAAGCCGAGATGATCGTCGCAAAACACCGCAATGGACCAACCCACAGCGGTATCGGATTGGTGTTCATTGAAGACCTGGCAAAGTTTGAAAATGCTGCCAGGGGACAATATCCGGAAGGTTAAAGGAATCAAAACCGTGACTCCCCAAAGCACAAAACTTTTTAAAGGCTTTAAAGAAGATAACCTGGATTTGGTACGTTTACCAGAACCCTTCTTCTCTCAGATTTTGCCCTTGATCAATTCCATAACACAGGTTCGGCTGTTGTTATACTTCTTCTGGCATATTGAACAGCAGGAAAACAATATCCGCTTTCTGGAGTATTCTGACCTTTCTTCTGACCCTACCCTGATGGCGATGATCGGTAATGAAACGACACTCCGAGAAGACCTGGAGACCCTCGTGAGTATGGATATCCTTTTAGAAGCCCAATTGTCCGGAAAGAAAGAACTTATTTACTTTGTCAACGGACCCCAGGGACGTGCAGCTGTAAAAACCATTGAGGACGGGCAGTGGAAAAACACAGATGTTGAAAGGAAACCGATTCAATTAACGGATCAGCAGCCCAATATATATGGACTCTACGAGGAAAATATAGGCCCGATCACACCCTTGATCGCAGAAATCCTGAAAGAAGACGAAAAAACATACCCTGAAGCCTGGATCAAAGAAGCTATTGAAATTGCCGTGAAGCGTAATGTACGCAATTGGAAATACGTTCAGGCGATTCTGGACCGCTGGCAAAATGAAGGACGTGGAAATGAGCAAAATCGACGAAACGATTCGCAAGATCCGAGCAGATATAGAAGAAGCTGGCTTGGCAAAAAATAATCAAGAAGAGAATAGCGAGCCCATCCGCCAGGTGAAGATGCCTGGTGATCCGAATTGCCCGATTTGCGGCGGTATTGGCTATCTCCGCCGCGATGTTCCCATCAATCATCCCGATTTCGGGAAAATTTATCCCTGCTCATGCCGCGCAGAAGCCATCACACAATCTGCAAGAACCCGATTATTCAAAATGAGCAGCCTGGATGCCCTTAAGGATTTACGATTTGATAATTTTGAAAAACGAGGCAGAGTCGGTCTTGGAAAACATCAATCGGATTCCCTGGAAAATGCCTACAACCAGGCGCGTAATTTCGCCAAAAACCTTGAAGGATGGTTATTATTGATGGGACCGTATGGCAGCGGAAAAACACACCTGGCAGCTGCCATCGCAAACGAAGCCATTGAAGAGGGTATTACAACCCTTTTTCTAACCGTGCCAGACTTGCTGGATTGGCTGCGCTATGCCTATTCAGGGGCAGCCTTGAGTTTTGAAGAGCGCTTTGAAGAAATACGGGAAAGCCCATTACTAATATTAGATGACTTTGGCACCCAAAACGCAACTGCCTGGGCACAGGAAAAAATCTTTCAGATCATGAATCACCGCTATATTAACAAACTTCCCACCGTGGTAACCAGCAACATGCTGATCAATGACTTCGATGGGCGTATACGGTCCCGGCTGCAGGACCCCAACCTGGTTACGGTGGTGAAAATTCTCGCACCGGATTACCGTAATCCAACCGACGATACCGGCCATCCAGAGCTTTCAACTTTGGCAATGCACTCCCGGCAGACCTTCGGCAATTTCAGCATGCGCCAGCATGAAAAGCTCCCCAAAGAGGATTTGCGGGATCTTAAAAAAGCTTTTGAGGCAGCGCGTGATTTCGCAGAACATCCAAAAGGGTGGTTGCTGCTAACCGGACCCTATGGGTGCGGTAAAACCCATCTTGCGGCTGCAATTGGCAATTACCAGGCAAGTCTTGGTTTCCCGCCGCTGATGGTAAGCGTCCCGGATTTGCTCGATCACCTTCGTGCAACCTTCAGCCCAAACAGCAACGTCTCTCTGGATCGCCGTTTTGAAGAGGTAAAAAAATCTCACATCCTGATTCTTGATGACCTGGGAACCCAGTCCGCCACCCCATGGGCAAGAGAAAAGCTTTATCAATTATTTAATTATCGATATAATGCAGAATTGCCGACAGTCATCACCACATCCAGCACACCTGAAGAACTGGATCCCCGCCTTTACAGCCGCATGCAGGATCAGCGAATATGTACCAATATTGTCATCCCGGTACCAGCTTATCGCGGGAATTAATCAATTCCCTCATTTACATAATTTACTTTCCGTTTAACGCAAACCCTCCCAACATGAAGCTGGGAGGGTTAGGTCAATAGAAAAGGAAAAGAAGATGAGCTTGCTTATCACTTCTTTCTGAAAATAAGGCTACCTCCTGTTTGTTGGAATTTTTTTAGAATTTTGCTAATTTACAATTATTCAAGATCTGGGATTGAACGATTGACCTGAATACCCAGACTTTTACGGTCCGGACTGAACTGAAGCACAACAACCGCAATCACCACCAATAAACCACCAATCCATTGTTGACCGGTGAGCACTTCATCAAGGAAGATGACAGACATCAGCACCGTTATCACCGGCTGAACCGTAATAATCACCGAACCCCGTGCTGCACCCAAAAGCTGCAGTCCAATATTCATGGATAGAACCGGCATTAAAGTTCCAAAGATGCTGTAAATCAACAGGATTCCCCACTCTCGACCTGAATTTGGAAGCGATAGACCAAAAATAGGTATCAACACCAGGCTGACCAGCATCGCCCCGGTGATCACCCAGCTTGTCCCTGATAGGCGGTCATTAACACCACGGAACCCTTTTTCACTCAATATCAGGTAAAGTGCCATGGCAGCGGCGTTGATGAGTGTAAATAACAAGCCAGTCAAGTCGATCACCAATGCTTCACCCGGATGATAGGCTGTTAAAACCAGCCCGATAAAGGACATTGGCAGCGCAAGCCAAAACAAAGAGGGTATCGGATGCTTTCTTGCCATCGCATACAAGACGACCAGCGAAGGGTAAATATAAAGGATGATAATGTAAAGTGAGGAAGGCATCCTGTTCAATGCGAACAAAGCTGTGTACCCGGAAATTGAAAAAATCGCTCCCAGCCCAATTAACCACAAATGATGCTTGTTTGTAAATTTCTGTTTACCTTTTCGCAAACCAAAAATCACCCAGATTAATGATCCGGATATCACAAATCGCCAAATTCCAATTTGATAAGGCGGCATCGCCATCGATTGGGTCATGATTCGCATCAAGATAACTGAAATACCCAGGCCAAACGCAGCCAGGATCATCAACAATAGCCCAATTTTTTGTTTATTCATAAAATCTCCAAAAAATAATGCGGTTCATTATACTGTTTTATCCCATAATAAAAAGCGTCAACAGGGAGTAGACTGCAATTAAAACGACCACTATTGACTTAATCTGACCAATTCAGTAAAATATATAAAATTAACCCCACCCCCACGGGGAGGGGGGGTACAGGAGACTCATATGGTACACGATCACAAAGACAGCATCCAGCGATTAAAAACCGTGGAAGGTCATATCAGGGGCATCCAGCGCATGCTTGACGAAGACCAATATTGCATTGATGTCATTCGCCAAATCCAGGCTGTTCAATCAGCCTTGAATAAAATCAGCACACAAATCCTGGATGGGCACCTGAACACATGCCTTTTGACCGTTGCCCAGGGGGATGACCCTGCTGAAAGGCAGCGTGTACTGAACGAGATCACTGAAGTATTTGAAACCGCCAATAGAGTTTAATAAAAATAAGGAGTTACCCATGAATACCGTAACCTATACTGTCCCTAATATTTCCTGCAAACACTGCACACACACCATCACCATGGAACTTTCGGAGATTGAAGGTGTCTCAAACGTCGAAGCCGATGTACAAACCCAGCTTGTAAAGGTCACTTTTGATGCACCGGCGTCTGAACAAATCATCAAAGACACCCTTGCAGAAATAAACTATCCTGTAGCGAATTAAAGCTTACCCATGACAGAACAAAAACATCTATCCCTTCCCATCCTGGGGATGACCTGCGCAAATTGTGTCGCAACCGTTGAACGTAACCTGAAAAAGGTTGACGGAGTTGATTCAGCAAATGTCAACCTTTCCTCAGAGCGCGCTGCCGTTAGTTATGATCCGCAAAAAGCAAATCTAGGCGATTTTATTGACCAGGTGCAGCGCGCCGGCTATGAAATTGCCATGGGTGAAGCATCCTTGGGCATTAAAAACCTGTCCGACGCATCTGATGTGCGCCGACTCGAAAAGGTTTTACTGGCGGAAGAAGGAGTTATTGAAGCAAATGTCAACCTTGCGAGTGAAAAAGCCCTGATCAAATATGTGCCAACAGTTGTAAGCCAAAACGAACTGCGCAGATTGATTCGGTCCGCCGGCTTTGAGCCCCTTGAAACAGACATCCCCCTGGAAGATGCTGAGGCGAAAGCACGCCAAAAGGAAATCGCGGAACAACGGCGCTTGCTGATCATCGGGCTAATTTTTACGATCCCCTTATTCATCCTATCAATGGGCAGGGATTTGGGCTTGCTTCCATCTGCCCTGGCGCATGCACCCTGGATCAACTATCTTTTCCTGGCTTTAGCGACGCCCGTCCAGTTTTATGTAGGTTGGCAGTATTATGTCAATGGCTATAAATCCATACGAAATGGTTCCGCCAACATGGATGTGCTGGTTGCCCTGGGGTCCTCCGCAGCCTATTTCTATTCCATCCCAATTGTCTTTGGTCTCATCCCCGGGCATGCGTACTTCGAGACCTCCGCAGTGATCATCACCCTGGTTAAATTGGGAAAATATTTCGAGGCTAAAGCTAAAGGCGGCGCGAGTGATGCCATCAGACGCTTGATGGACCTGCGTCCTAAAAAAGCGTACATCGTGCGTGACGGCATTGAGATTGAAGTCCCGGTTGACCAGGTTGAAGTGGGTGATATTGTTCTGGTGCATCCCGGCGAAAAGATCCCCGTTGACGGCGTGGTCGTAGACGGTCGTTCCAGTGTCGACGAATCGATGCTGACCGGCGAAAGCCTGCCTGTTGAGAAAGTGCCCGGGGAGAGCGTCATTGGGGGAACAATCAACAAGCTGGGATTATTAAAGTTTGAAGCGACAAAAATCGGTAAAGAAACAGCTTTGGCGCAAATCATTAAACTTGTCGAAGAAGCTCAAGCCAGTAAAGCCCCCATCCAAAACCTGGCGGATAAAATCTCTGCTATTTTTGTGCCTGTTGTGATCGGCATTGCCATCCTCACCTTCATTGTTTGGTATTACTTCGTTCCACTGAGTCCTACCTCAGAAGTGAGCCTGTTCACCAGGGCACTGATCAACACTGTCGCCGTCCTGGTGATTGCATGCCCATGTGCAATGGGGCTTGCTACCCCCACCGCCGTTATGGTCGGTACGGGAAAAGGTGCGGAGCTGGGCATTTTAATTAAGAAGAGCGAAAGCCTCGAACGCGCCGGCGATATCACGACGGTTGTCCTTGACAAAACAGGGACGATCACACGCGGTCAACCAGCAGTGACAAAGGTCTATCGTTATGAATTTACTGGAAATGAAGATGACCTGATACGCCTGGCAGCTTCCGTAGAAAAAGGCAGCGAGCACCCATTGGGTGAAGCCATCACAGCTGAAGCCATTGCGCGCAGCTTATCTCTCAGTGACCCCCTTGGGTTCTCTGCAATCGCCGGGCACGGTGTAAAAGCTGAGGTTGAAAACCAACAAATCCTTGTCGGCAACCGACGCCTATTGGAAAATAACAACATTGATATCAAGACAGCACAGGCGGACCTGGACGGACTCGAGGAAAGCGGAAATACGGCGCTGCTGATTGCAGTTAACAAACGATTAGCCGGTGTAATCGGTGTCGCAGATACCATTAAAGACGGTTCGCAAGAAGCCATCCAGTCTTTGCGTGACATGGGATTGGAAGTTGTGATGGTCACCGGCGACAATCAGCGCACAGCAAATGCCATCGGAAAGCAGGTAGGTGTTGATGCCGTTTTAGCAGAGGTCCTGCCCGGGGATAAAGCTGTCCGTGTCAAAGCGCTTCAATCAGAAGGGCATGTGGTTGCAATGGTTGGCGATGGGATCAACGACGCCCCTGCCCTGGCACAGGCGGATATCGGTATCGCCATTGGCACCGGTACAGATGTGGCAATGGCATCAGCCCCGGTGGTGTTAATCAGCGGTGATTTGCGCGGCGTACCAAAAGCGATTGCCCTATCTCGCCGTACACTGCGGACCATCAAACAAAATCTCTTCTGGGCATTCTTTTACAACACCATCCTGATACCAGCGGCAGCCCTGGGCTTGTTAAACCCCATGCTGGCTGCAGGCGCGATGTCCTTTAGCAGTATTTTTGTGGTGACCAACAGCCTGCGGCTGCGTCGATTCAAATGATTTATCACTAGAACATATAGAAAGGGAATTTTATGAAAAGAAAAAAGAACCAGGCTTTAATGCCCATCATCCTGTTAGCAGGCGTCATCCTGGTAAGCATTGTCGGTTTGATCCTTGCGGATAATATCAGGCAATCACGGATCGAAAATCCTGGCGAAATTACCAACCAGGATGATATTCCCAGGGTCACTGCTGAAGAAGCTTACGAAGCGATGCTGGCAGGCGAAGCCGTTATTGTAGATGCGCGCAGCGAAGCAAACTATCAAGCACAGCGTGTCGCAGGCTCGATCAGCCTACCCATCGACCAGGTTGAAGACCGCGTAGGTGAGTTAGACCCAGACACCTGGTACATTACCTACTGCACCTGACCAGCTGAAAACACAAGCGCCCGTGCGGCGCTGATCATGCTGCAAAATGGTATCAGCAGGGCAAACCCAATTGTCGGTGGTTTTGAAGCCTGGATTGCAGCAGGCTACCCCATCGAACCGTAAACCTGAATAGAGATTAAAAAACCCTTCCCGCTGTATTGGGAAGGGTTTTTTTACAAAAGATTGGATGACTCACATTTGGGAGACAAATTCAAAATTACAAAGAACAAATGGAGTGAGTCCTTCAAACCGACTGAATTAATCAAAATAATTTCTAATGATGATTCAGGAAATTATATTTAGATAAACATCATTACTAACTAAAAACACTTTGATGAATTAAAGTATTTCGGGCTAAAGCCTCTCACTCCAAGTAGGCACAGGGC
>JARGGB010000049.1 GCA_029210815.1 Candidatus Brevefilum sp. | reverse complement strand
TACTATCCCTGTGTTACTAGATGATGCCGCTGTTAATATCGGCCCATGGAGTGGATACAATGTCCTGGCACAGCACCATCGTGTAAATTGGTTGTACATATTCTGCTAATTTGATTTTTTGATTTTAGAGCTTAAAAATTCTATTTGAACTGTGTAAAAAATGAATGCAAACCATTGGAAAAGACGTGATTGGTTTGTCAAAAAAACGTAATTCAGTCTATAATTATTTATTGGGAATCAATTGAAAATGTTAACCAACAAAAGTGAATGGAGAAATATGATGGATTTTGATTTGATACAGTCGCTTATGAAACAAAATGAAACAGGAAAAATTGTTTTATTGGTAATGGATGGTCTGGGTGGTTTACCCATGGAAGAGGGGGGAAAGACGGAACTAGAAGCTGCACATACACCCAATATGGATGCTTTAGCAAAAAAGAGTATGTTAGGTCTCCACCAGGGTATTCGCACAGGCATAACGCCCGGAAGCGGACCAGCTCATTTGTCGTTGTTTGGCTACGACCCGCTGCAGTATAAAGTTGGACGAGGGGTACTCTCAGCGTTAGGGATCGATTTTGATCTAAAAAGAACCGATGTTGCTGCTCGCGGAAATTTCTGCACCGTTGACGAGCAAGGGCGTATAACTGACCGCCGTGCCGGAAGAATTCCCACCGAGGTATCTGAGCGTTTGTGCGATTTATTGAACGAAAAGGTTAATATCCCCGAGGTTGAAGTTTTTTTGAGGGTCGTAAAGGAATATCGTTTTCTTCTGGTGGTTCGTGGTGAGGGATTGAGTGCGAATATTGAGGAAACAGATCCCCAAGTTATAGGTGAAAAACCGTTACCCGCCAAAGCAGTTGATAAAGCCTCTGAGAAGGCTGCAGAAATTGTTCAGGAATTTGTACGTCAGGCAGAAGTAATTTTGGCAGATGAAAGTCCCGCCAACATGCTTCTCTTGCGTGGATTTGCACAATGGCCGGATTGGCCAATGTTCCCAGAAGTATTTGACCTTAAATCTATCGCTATTGCAATGTATCCCATGTATCGAGGCGTTGCCAAGCTGGTAGGAATGGATAGTCCACCTGCTTCACATTCATATGAAGAAGAAATTGATTTGCTTGAGAAAGAGTGGGGTAACTACGATTTCTTCTTTGTTCATATTAAAAAGACAGATAGTTATGGGGAAGATGGCAACTTTGAAAATAAGGTAGGTGAGATCGAAAAGGTAGATGCCTTGCTGCCAAGAATTCTTGCACTTGATCCTTCTGTGCTGATCATTACCGGAGACCACAGCACCCCCTGTGCGATGAAATACCACAGCTGGCATCCAGTTCCCGTATTGTTCTACTCAAAATTGAGTCGACCTGATGGAATTGGAAGCTTTGGAGAACGCGCCTGCTTAAAAGGTGGCTTGGGTTCACGATTCCCTGCATACGAGTTAATGCCGTTAGCCTTAGCTCATGCCAACAGGCTGGAAAAATTTGGCGCTTAGTTAACTGATAATAAGCAGCATATTTGTAAAATGAAGGGACCAGCAAAATATCTGCTGGTCCTTTTTCTTCGAGAAAATTAAATAGATCTGGATCTACTGTTCTCGGGATTCTACCAATTGATACAAGTCCAGTCGCCTGTCTTTGAATAAATTATTTTGAGGATTCAAATTTTTATCGAGAGCATCATTGGGATCGATGGTTATAATATGAACTGTCGCTTTGTCTTTCGGGCCTCTGTAACGAATTGCACCTGAAGGATCCGTTATTTGCGACATACCAGTAAAATTCAAATTCATATCCCCTAATTTTTCTGTGCCAATACGATTGGCGGTGATTGTGAAAACCCTGTTTTCAATCGAGCGAGTCACCATTGCATTCTGGCAGTAGGGCAGCACAAGGTTCGCCGGGTGCGCAATGATTTGGGCACCTTCTAATGCCAGACTGCGGCATGCTTCCGGGAAAATCCAATCAAAGCAAATCATCATCCCAATTTTGACGGTATTCCATTCGAAAACTTTGAAACCCGAATCACCTGGATGGAACAGCATTTTTTCATGATCATACAGGTGGGTTTTCCTGTAATTTGTTATTGGTCCTTGCGGCGAAAGAGCAATCGCCGAGTTATATAATATTGAGCGATCCTTTTCGGCATATCCAGTGACTATCACACTTTCAATTGTCTTTGATATATCAATTAACGCACTGAGGAAAGGACCCTGACCATCATTTTCTTCACTGAAAGGTTTTAGATCTTCGGCTTTTTCGTAAAGATAACCGGAATTGGATAGTTCGGGAAGGACAATCAAATCCGCTTTTATTCCTTCCATTGCTCGCTGAATTTTCTGGATATTCTTTTCTATACTCTTTCGTGTAGGTTTGAACTGTAAAAGGGCGATTGTTAAGTCCATATCTCCTCATCTAACTTTAAATTTGAATTGGCAAAGTATTTCGAATATGATTAATGATAGACAGCTACCAATGAAGGAGCTTCCTAATGCTTCATGAAGCTTTATTATACGATGAACTTCCAGGTCAACGGGTTCAATGTAGTTTATGTTCCCATCGATGCAAGATTAAAGAGGGCAGTCGTGGAATATGCCGGGTTAGGGAGAACCGCGATGGAAAATTATTCACGCTGGTTTATGGGAACCTGATTTCAAAAAACATTGACCCGATTGAGAAGAAACCGCTATATCATTTTTATCCGGGATCTCAAGCCTATTCCATAGCAACCCCAGGATGTAATTTTCGATGTGAGTGGTGCCAAAATTGGCAAATTTCTCAGATGCCGAAAATTATGAACATGCCCTATGGTCAGAGGGTGCTTCCTGGTGAGATCGTCGATGAAGCAATTCAAAATCATTGCAGATCCATCGCTTACACTTACACCGAACCAACCATCTTTTTTGAATACAGCCTGGATACTGCTATACTTGCAAAAGAAGCAGGTTTAAAGAATATCTACGTGACCAATGGTTTTATGACACCTGAAATGCTGAAAATGATCTCGCCTTACCTGGATGCGGCAAACGTGGATATTAAAGCTTTTCGGGATGAACCCTATCACCGCTTGATGGGTGGCAGACTTGAGCCTGTCTTGGAAAGCTGTCGATTGATGAAGTCGCTGGGGATTTGGTTGGAAATTACAACATTGATTGTGCCAGGTGTCAATGATGACCCTGATGAGTTGAAAGAATTAGCGAAATTTATTTGTGAAGATTTAGGACCGGACACGCCCTGGCACTTAAGTCGCTTTTTCCCGCATTATAAAATGAGAGATCGAGGTCCTACACGGGAAGATTTATTGTATGAAACAAAGAGAATGGCGGAAAGGATTGGGTTAAATTATATTTACATAGGCAATGTTTTTGGCGACAATGACACTTATTGTAAGAAATGCGGTGAAAAATTGATTTCTCGAAGTGGTTATTTTACTCGCCTTATTGGGCTTGATGCTTCAGGTCAATGCAAAACTTGCAGGGTTTTTTTAGATGGTTTGGGATTGAGCCAATGACCAAAGCAAAGCAATCAAATGAGTAAATTGCGTTGTATCTTAACTGATCATTTAGAAATGTTTATCAAAATTTAACAATTAAATGCTATATTTATTATGAATTTAGTATATAATAGCCTTAAAGTATATGATATCTCCCCATTAGGGGTATGTATGTGTTGATTAAAGCCCATTGACGAAATGGATATCAAGTCAATGGCTTTTTTATCGCGTAAGAGAAAACTGTATGTTAATAAATAGCAGGAGTGTTTAAGCTAAATGACAACGAATCCAAATTTTTCTGAGGAACAGATGGAAGAAAATAATCTTTCAACATTTCTTGAGGAAGCTGATAAAGATACAGAAGAATCAGAAATGGCTTACGAAGAGCATATTTCTGATCATACAGGTATTACCTCAGATGACTCAGTAAGTTTATATCTGAACGAAATGAGCAGGGTACCTCTATTGACCCGAGAAGAAGAAATTACCCTTGCCAAAAAGATGGTAATTGGTCGACAGGCGCGCTTAACAATGATCGAAAGCGATGGGGATCTTGTAAATATTGAGGAAATTAAAAAGCTGATCCGTGAAGGAAAGGAAGCTCGTGAATATTTGATCAAAGCAAATATTCGCCTGGTAGTGAGTATTGCTAAAAAATACAGGCAATACGGCTCATCGTTCTTAGACCTCATCCAGGCTGGCAATGTCGGCTTGATCCGTGCAGTGGATAAGTTTGACTACACTCGCGGTAATCGCTTCAGCACCTATGCGACCTGGTGGATCAGGCGGTCTGTATTGCGTTTCCTTAACCAAAAGGAACGAACTATCCGACTGCCTAACTATCTCAGCAACCGGCTGCGAAAGGTTCGCCATGTTACCCGCGATCTTTCACAGCAATTGGGCAGACAGCCAACGCTTGAAGAAATTTCAGAGCATGTTGATCAGGATCCAGAGGAACTGCGGCAGCTGATTCACTATGCACGACTGCCAATTTCCCTTGATAAACCTGTAGGCGAAGATGGCGAAAGCGAACTGCTTCATTTTATTGAAAACGAGAACGCAGTCATTCCTTTCAACTCTGTTCAACAAAGGCTTCTTGAAGAGGATATCGGAAACGCCTTAAATGAGCTTTCTGAACGAGAAGCCAGCATTATTAAATTGCGCTTTGGCTTGGAAGGTAATCGCAGCCACACACTCAAAGAATTGGGTGAGATATTTGGCGTGACTCGTGAAAGAATTCGCCAGATACAACAGAAAGCGCTTCGAAAATTACGAAGCCCTCAGAACCAGACAAGGCTGCGCAACTACCTGTAAAAACAAATCTTGGAAGAATTTAAAAGGTCATTAATAAATGGCCTTTTTTATTTGAGATTTGTAAGGATTTTTGTTCATAGAATTTATTGTTATGGAGAATTAATTTTTATGGAGATACAGCAAGCATTTCAGGAATGGTTTACGTCATTAGTACAATTATTGCCAAATTTAATTACAGCAATCGTAATTTTCTTTGTGACAATCCTTGCCTCTGACTTTTTAGCAAAAGGGGTGAAGCGTATTGCAAAGAAGAAGATAGAGAATCACGAAATGCTTCACCTGATATTCTTGCTGACCCGTTGGACAGTGATCATTTTTGGAACCATTTTCGCGTTATCCCAGGTTAATTTTGATGTGACCGGATTTATTGCTGGTCTCGGTGTGGCTGGTTTTACAATCGGTTTTGCTTTACAGGACATTGCAAAGAACTTTATCTCCGGTTTATTATTGCTCTCCCGGCAGCCTTTCAGCATTGGCGATTATGTGAAGGTCAACGATTACAACGGCAATGTTAAGGAAATTAATGTCAGAGATACCGTTGTGGAAACCCTTGACGGTGAGATTGTGATTATCCCCAATCAGAAAGTGTTTGAAAACCCAATCATAAACTACACCCAATCTCGATTGCGGCGACGTACAGTTGTGATCGGCCTGGGATATGAAGAGGATGTTGCTCGGGCGACACAAATCTTCCTGGATGTGATTAAAAATGTACCTGGTGTTGAAAGCCAACCAGAACCCTCAATTAGGGCTAAAGAGCTTGGCGATTCAGCGTTAACCCTTGAAGCATTGTTTTGGGTTGATCAACAAAGCAATAATCTGGTTGGAATCCATTCAGACGTTGTAACTGCTATCAAAGAAGCATCGGATAAGCACAATATCAATTTGCCATATCCCGTTCAGACAGTTTTACTGCAAAATGTAAATGGGAAATGATCAGCTATTTTTGTTCATTAAATGATCAGGTTGTAAACAGTTTCGTGATTGCTGCGTTTGGATCCTTCCAATGTAATGTTTCATTTCACAAAGAATTGGGTGACTTTTGGCGCAAATTTCACTGCAAAAGGGAATAATCTATGGCCCAGTCTTTTCCCGACGATTAGGTCGATCTTTAGGGATCAACCTTCTTCCAACAAGTCACAAGACCTGTTCCTTTGATTGTGTTTATTGTCAGTATGGTCCAACCTTTGATATGAGTTTATCACCTGGAATTAAAGATTTGCCAACAATTTCCCAGGTAACATCTGCTGTTGAAAAAGCCTTGAAAAAGCCAAGGTCGCTTGATTTTTTAACTTTCTCGGGGAATGGTGAACCAAGTATTCACCCAGATTTTCCTGCAATCGTGTGCAGTGTTAAAGAAATCGTATCCCGATTAAGGCCAAATGCTAAATTGGCTTTATTATCGAATTCCTCCCGTGTCATGGTGCCTGAGATACTATCAGCGATTTGCTTATTTGATGCGCCAATGATGAAACTGGATGCAGGTGATGAAGATACTTTTTTTGCTCTAAACCAGCCTGCTGAGAATATCCGCTTTGCAGATATTATTGACGGTCTAAAAGAAATCCCCAATCTCATTATTCAAAGTATCATGATTGATGGGGCGATTTCCAATATTCGCGGCGCAGCACATAGAGCCTGGATTGATACATTGCTTGAGATAAAACCAAGGGAAGTGCATATTTATTCATCAGAGCGACCAACGGCAGACGAAACTGTGGTTTGCGTTTCACCGGCTAAACTCAAGGTGATTGAAGAAGATTTAAACAGCCGATTTGGATTGAATGTGACTGCTTATTGGTTCGAAAATTTTTAGCATTTTATGTAAAAAATTTGCGAAGGAGGTGTACAACCGGTATAATGCCTGTGTATATCAGGGGTTGAATTTGCAGGAAATTCACTTGTGAGTTCATAAATAGAAAAATAACACCCGAAGATTTGCTGGTATGTCACTGGAAGTGATTGCTGGACAGAATGGTAGTTAAATCTTTCTTCCTTTTCATTAATTTTCAGAAAGATAACCAGTTTTTTAAATTCGGGTGATGCCAAGGAGGTGAATTAAATTGGTAAAAGTAAAAAAACGCGATAACGAATCCTTCTCACAATTGATGCGGCGGTTTCGAAAAAAGGTAACCCGATCGAAGGTATTATCTGAACATCGAAAACGAAGGTTCTTTACTTCAAAGAGTGAAGAACGACGAATCGAAAAAAAGAAGGCAATTCGAAAAATGCAAAGAAAGAATTTTGACTGAGTAGTAGAAATCTTTTTATGAATTGATCGAAATTTCTATTCAATTAAGTTATCAATAAGCTTAAGTAAAAAATCCTTTTCAGAACAATTTGCTGAAAAGGATTTTTTGGTTAATTGTAATTGCAAGAGAGCCTTGAAAGACTGTTTCGATTTTACTCCTCGCCGAAATTGTCCTCGATGAGGGCTTCAAGTGATTTAAGCGCGTCATCTGCGTCATCACCATCTGCGGTGATCTCAATTTCATGATCCTGGCAAACGCCAAGGGTTAATATACTCAAAATGCTTTTTGCATTTGCAAGGTCAGAATTGTCAGTCAAATTTTGAACCCGGATATCGCTGCTGAATTTGTTTGCGGTTTGCACAAATAATGAGGCAGGACGGGCGTGTAATCCTGCTGCGTGGCTGACAGTAATATTAAGTTTTGATTTCATGGGTATCCTCTCTCCATTTATCCTTTTGATTTTGATTAATAATGATAAAAATCATCGTAAAATTGTACCACCCTGTTTATTTAGCAAGTTAATGAAAAGGAGTCAACTGTGAAACGAATAGTTATTGATTGTGATCCAGGTATTGATGATGCCCAGGCGATAATGATGGCTTATGCTCACCCAGAGGTAAAAATTGAAGCGGTAACATCGGTATCGGGAAATGTTGATATTAATCATACGACTTCCAATGTACTTAAGATTTTGGACATTCTTGATGCACACGAGATACCTGTGTATGCTGGTGCAAAATCAGCACTGGTATCAAAGAGTGAAAACGCAAGCTTTGTTCACGGCGAAGATGGCATGGGGGATATTGGTCTTCCAAATTCTCGTCGAAAGGTCGAAGAAATGCCAGCGGCGGTTGCATTGATAAAGCTGGCAAAAGAAAATCCTGGCGAGTTGTCTTTGATTGCAATTGGTCCTTTGACAAACATAGCATTATCCATCCATTTGGAACCCGGCTTGCCAATGCTTTTTAAAGAACTTGTTATTATGGGTGGGGCTTTTCTAAGCAAGGGAAATACGCAAAATTATCCTGCTGAATTTAATATTTACGCTGATCCAGATGCTGCCCATGTTGTGTTTGAGAAATGGCAGGGATTTAGAATGGTAACATGGGAAGCAACATTAGCCCATGGCATCCCTTCTGAGACTGTTTTGAAGCTATGTCAATGCGACAATCCTCGCAGCAAGTTTTTGAATAAACTGATGAGTCGGGTGGAAATTTATAAGACGACTCAAAAAACAAAATTGAGTTACTTCGCAGATCCTCTGGCTATGGCTGTTATGTTGGAACCGGATATTGTTTTAGAGTCATCAGATAAATATGTGCAAGTGGAACGGTTTGGACATCTCAGCAGGGGGATGACGGTTGTTGATTGGTGGGGGGCGTCTCAAAAGACACCGAATGTGAATATTGTCCAAAAGGTTGACATAGAGAGGTTTGTTGAATTGTTTCAGATGGCTTTCAAATAGCCTTCGATGTTAATCGTCTTAATATTTGCAAGGTGATGGTAGGGTTTTCTGATAAATAGATAAAAAAATCAGAAACCTTTATCCCGAATAATTTTAGGATTCAGCTCTTTTATGAATTTCTCTTCCTGATCCTCGGTGAACCCTACCTGGTGTAAATACCGAATATGTGAAGGGACGTTGCTCTCAACAGTCAGGTATTTTATGCCATGATCTGTTAAGACTTTTGCATTCTCGTTGAAGATGAAGCCACCGATTTTAAAATCACGGTAATCTTTGAGAGCATAATCCAGAATTATTTCACCGTGATTGTCTTCTTGCCTGATTATTACAAGGCCGGCAGGAATGGTGTTCCGTAAAACAAAATGGATAAGGTCGTTGTGTTGCGCCTGGTAATTGAAATTTGGAAAAAATTTTTGAATATCCAGAATGTGAAACTGAATAAAATGATTCAAATAGGCACTTTCAGGTTCAACAGACATTAATGTGAAAAAATCTTGACGTTGGCGCATTTGAACCAGAAAATACAAGTCAATGAAAAAGATAATGCCATTCATTATAGCAACTGGATAAGCTTCGATCAAAATCCCATAAACAACATAAATCAGAGCGCCAACACCATTCAGTACCCGTAAACGGATCAGGGATTTCATCAATAGTGAAATTGCTAAAATTATTGATGCGACATAGCCGATGATAGCGAAAATGGTTTGGTTGTCCATAGCTTACTTTTATATAAATTTAACCTTAAATCAATTGTTATATCTGAGTTATTTCGAGTGCCAATTAAATTCTTGGGTGAGGTATTTCTGCTTGAAGGATCATGCCTCCCTCATCTTTGTTTTGGACTCGCATACGCCCACCTAGTAGTTTAACACGCTCATCGATACCCATCAACCCATAGTGTCCATCCTTTGAAAAGGTTGATAGTGCAAGATTTTTATCCAGTCCTTTGCCATCGTCTTCTATTGTAATCATGATTGCCCTGGGGGAAGTTCTTTTTAAAACAATGATTGCATGCTTTGCTGAAGCGTGCTTATAGATATTATTTAAGCCTTCCTGGACAATCCGATAAATGGACAATTCAACGATCTCAGAAAAACGACCAACCATGGGGTCAAGTTCTAAATTAATTTTAACGCCAGAGCGTTTGTACCAATCCTGGGCGAATGATTTTATGGCAGCGTTAAGCCCCAGACTGTCAATTGTGGGGGGGCGTAAATTCCCGCATATGTTCCGCAATTCGTCAATCATGCTTCGGATATTTTCACGAATTTGAAACAAGTCGCGGTGTAATTGATCTGAAGAATGTTGGTGTGATTCAATCTCTTCCAACTGGTAATTAGTGCTTAGAAGATCCTGGATGATTTGATCATGGATTTCCCTTGCCAATGCCTTTCTTTCTTCTTCTGAATCTGTGATCAATCGTCTTTGGGCATTTTGTAAGGATTGGTTTGCGCTATCCAAAGCAGTGATTTGTTCGTTCAACCGGTGAACAAGCTGGTTATACAATGACTCGGGTTTTATTGTGTCCTGGTCGATAAGCATCTGGCTCATCTGAAGTTTATTGGCATGATCTCTAACTTCATAGTAATTGTCCAATGCCCAAATTATCGGTAAGAGTTGTTGATAATCCGTTGTTCCAACCATAGAAGCAATGATTTCTTCACGATCTGTGTCCTCGGTTTTAAATTCGGCGGCACAATATCCTTCTCTCATGACGATAATTTTGTCTGTGACATCTAAAAGATGGTCAAGATTACTGGTGAAAAATAGTATCGATATGCCTTGTTTTTGCCATTGGGAAATTAAGTTCAATAATTTTTTCTGATAAGGGTAGCTTAACACCTGCGTTGGCTCATCAATGATGATGAGCTTTGGTTCGCTGGTCATAACTTGTGCAATAGCGATCATTTGACGCTTTTCCAAGCTCAGGTTAAAAACTTTTTCCCTGAGACTGTCAAAATCCACATCAAGCTGTTTTAAAAGTTTAATCGCTTTCTGGTCCATCTTGTGCTGATCAGGAATTTTTATAAATTCTTTTATCATTGGAAGAGGAATTTCATTGCCCAGAAAAATATTGCTGGTAATATCCAAATTTTCAGCCAAACGAGGGCTTTGGTGGATGACCTCTATCCCTAATGACCGGACGTTTTCAGAGTTTGTAATTATCTTTCCATCAAAAAAAATTTGTCCTTCGTCAGGCGGATATATGCCAGCCAGAATCATGGCCAGAGTCGATTTTCCTGATCCGCTTTGCCCGGTAATCCCCAAAACCTGTCCTGGGTAAAGGTTTAAATTGATGCAGCGTAATGCTGAAAGGCTGCCAAATCGCTTGCTTAAATTCTCTGCTTTTAGTAATGGCTCCATGATAGGATTATACAATTAACTAACTGTGGATTGTATCCCCAATAATTTGCTTAATCGTTGCGATATCCAACATCTTTTTGTCTATAAAGGCTGTTGCCCCGGCTTCAATCCCCTGACGATGAAATTCTTTGTCAGGGTATGCGCTGATCAAAATGATCCTTATGTCGCTTGAGTTTTTGATAAGCTTTTTTACAAGTGAAATACCATTTTGATCACCCAGTATCACATCAATGAACATTAAATCAAAATCATTTGATTTGATTGCGTTCAGTACTTCACTAAAGGATTCAGCCTCATGAATATTTATATTTGGAAACAATTTATTGATGATGCGGCTTAAGTGATACCTGAACCGAGGATTATCATCCACAATTAAAATGTTAGCAGGGACATTTTTTTCGTAAAGATTGTTTTGTTGATTGTTTTCGGATTTACCATTTGTGCCAAGGACTTGTGGATTGCCAGTAACAAAATTTACTGCTTCAAGTCGGCTTTGAACATTTAAACTTCGATAAATGCGGGTTAAGTGATTCTCAATGGTTTTTATACTCAATCCTAATTCATAGGCGATTTTCTGGTTATTCCAGCCCTTTTGTAATAATGACAGAATTTCTCGCTGTCTTGAAGTGAGCGACGGCGTTTGCTCTTTCGGATTTGAAATATTGACAAGTTTGTCCACCAGGGGGCTGGATATCCATCGTTCGCCGTCAAGTATTCTTTCTACAGCTAAAGTCAGATCATGAAGCGGCTGGTCCTTTAAATGATATCCATCAACCCCAGCACCCAAAAGCCCCTGCACATAAACATCATCATCATAGGCGCTGATCACCAGGATTTTCATCTTAGGATAATTCGCACGAATGGACTGGATTGTAGAAATTGGTTGGAAATTTGGCATTGTCACGTCTAACATTAAAATATCTGGATTCAATTCTTTCAACGCAGATAATAAAGATGGGCCATCTTCTGCTTCCCCAACAACAGTGATCGACGCTAAATTTTCGATTGCGCTTCGAATGCCGGTACGCACAATTGCATGATCGTCTGCTAAAAGTACTTTATATTTCCTCATGAGATTCATTATAACATTCACGCAATGTATTTCGACAGATCGCAGTAATTTTCCTCAATAAACATAGGGGTTTTCCCCCTAAACCCAGTAGGGGAAAGTCTTTTAGCAGTTTAACAAAAGGTTAAGATAAAATTGATTAATGTTTGTAAATAACTGGCAAAATTAGCCTGAACGAGACTTTCATATTAAGGATATGAAACTACTCATGTGGCAGCAAGGAGGTTTATTGAGGAAAAATTTATTTACTTGGAAAAACCCCAATCACTATAAGGAGATAAGAAAATGAAGAAAAAGTTGTTAATTTTGTTAAGTATGCTGTTAGTTTTTTCTATGGTATTTGCAGCCTGTACACCCAAGGAAGAAGAACCTACCGAACCGCCAGCTGCAGAAGAACCAGAAGCACCCGCTGAACTCTCTATGGGCATTGTACTCCCCACGAAGGACGAACCCCGCTGGATCCAGGATCAGACTCGTTTTGAAGCAAAACTCAACGAAGCTGGTTATGATGTTGAGATCCTGTTCAGCCAGGCAGATCCCTCACAGGAAAAGGCGAATGTCGAAGCTTTGATCACCAAAGGTGTCGAAGTTATCATCCTTTGCCCGCATGACAGCGCCGCTGCAGCCGCATCCGCAGAAGCCGCACGTGAAGCAGGCGTGACCATCATTTCCTATGACCGCCTGATCACGGATACCGATGCTGTGGATTATTATGTGACCTTCGACAGTGTTGCTGTTGGTGAAGCCCAGGCACAATACCTGGTTGACAAAGCTGAAGGCGAAGGCAACCCGCTGTATCTGTATGCAGGTGCTGCGACCGACAACAATGCTTTCCTGTTCTTTGAAGGCGCCTGGAACGTTTTGCAGCCAAAGATTGCAGACGGCACCTTCTACATTGTAAATTCAAGTGCCGCTATTGATTTGCAGGACAAGGCTGAATTGACCCGAGATGAGATGGGACAGATTATCGGCCAGGTGACAACCAACTGGGATTTCGATGATGCCAAGAGCCTTGCTGAAGCGAACCTGACCGCTGCTTCTGCAGAGGATAAGGGCGATGTGTTCATCCTAGCACCAAACGATGGCACCGCACGGGCGATTGCAGATGCATTTGGCGCTGACACCGATATCACCAGCTACGTGGTGACCGGACAGGACGCTGAGATTGCCTCAGTTCAATATATTATTGATGGCAAGCAGTCGATGACCGTTCTGAAGGACGTCCGAAACCTGGTAGATGACGCTATTGCTATGGCGATATCCGTTGTCCTGGGTGAGACTGTTGAGACCACCGGTGAGTATGACAATGGTGTGATCATGGTTCCCGCCAAACAATCTGAAGTTATTTCTGTTGACCAGGACAATGTCGTTGAAGCGATCATTGACTCCGGTTACTGGGATGCCAGTGAATTCACGGGACTTGATTAAGTTTGTAAAAATTTAGACAAAGTAAAGGGATAGTGATGGTAACATAACCATCACTATCCCAAATATGGATTTATAAATTTTTTATAATTTTGGAGTGAAGATGAGTGTTCCAATTCTTGAAATGAAGAACATCACCAAGGAATTTCCAGGTGTAAAAGCACTCGATAATGTTAGTTTTAAGGTGGAACGCCAGAAAATACATTGTCTTGTAGGAGAAAATGGTGCAGGTAAATCGACATTAATGAAGGTGTTGAGCGGTGTGCATCCTTTTGGATCTTACGATGGAGAAATTTATTTTGAAGATAATCTTCAAGAATTTAAGAGTACACGAGACAGTGAACAAGCGGGCATTGCCGTTATTTACCAGGAATTAGCACTTGTACCTGAAATGACCGTTTATGAAAATGTGTTTCTGGGTCATGAGATTCGCAAAGGCATTAATGTTGATATCAATGAAACCATAAAGCAGACGGTTGAAATTCTTAAAAAAGTCCGTTTGGATGTAAATCCATCAACACCAGTAAAACAATTGGGCATCGGCAAACAACAATTGGTCGAAATTGCAAAAGCCTTGAGCCGCGAAGCAAAATTGCTGGTCCTAGATGAACCTACGTCAGCTTTAAATGAGGCAGATAGTGACAACTTGCTCGATTTACTGAGAGAATTAAAAGGACAGGGCGTTACTTCAATCCTAATCTCTCATAAACTGCAAGAGGTAATTGCGATAGCTGATAAAGTTACCGTTTTACGTGATGGTGCCAGTATCGTAACATTGGATGCTCATAATGGTGAGGTTAATGAGGATGTTCTGATAAAGCACATGGTAGGCCGTGCTATCGAGAATATTTATCCTGAACGGAAAAAGAAGCAGTCAGGCGAGGTCGTTTTCGAAGTTAGAAACTGGAATGCCTTCGACCCGGCTCGTGATAGACAAATCCTGAAGGGTGTAAACCTTGAACTGAGAAAGGGGGAGGTTCTTGGCATTACGGGATTAATGGGTGCTGGACGGACAGAACTGGCATTAAGTCTATTCGGAAACCCGGATAATTATCGGATAGATGGTGAGATGCTTATTGGGGGTGAACCTGTTAAATTCAATCATCCTCAAAAAGCGATTAAAGCCGGTTTGGCTTATGTCACTGAGGATCGAAAGGGTGATGGTTTGATCCTGATACAGGATGTAAAATCCAATATCACGATTGCCAACTTAAAGAGAATTCTTAAGTATGGTGTTATTGATGCCAATGCTGAGATCAAGGATGCAAGAGAATATACCGATTCGCTTGGTATAAAGACGCCAAGTATTGAACAAAAGGTGCTTTATTTAAGCGGCGGTAACCAGCAGAAAGTATCTTTGGCTAAATGGTTATATGTAAGGCCTGATATTATGATCCTTGATGAGCCAACACGTGGAATAGATGTTGGCGCAAAATTTGAAATATTTACGATTATGAACAAACTGGTTGACCAAGGTATGAGCATTATCATGATATCTTCTGAATTACCAGAGATATTGGGTATGACTGACCGTATCTACGTTGTTTCTGATGGAAGGATAACAGGAGAGTTATCGACCGAAGAAGCTGACCAGGAAATTGTAATGCGATATGCTACGGTGTGAGGGTAAAAAAATGTCATTTTTCAAAGAATTTCTAACACTACTAAAAAAGAATATCCGTGATTATGGTATGTACATTGCCTTATTTGTAATTATGGCATTCTTTACCATAGCGACTGATGGGATTTTTATTTCATCTCGTAATATCAGTAATTTGATGAATCAAATGGGTTATATTGCCGTATTAGCTATTGGCATGACCCTGGTTATTGTCATCCGTCATATCGATCTCTCGGTTGGCTATTTGGCGGGTTTCCTGGGTGCTTTAGCAGCAATTGCATTGACATCCTGGAATTTACCTATTTTACTTGTTATTCCACTTGTCCTGGTTTTTGGGGTCATTGCAGGTTTGATAGCCGCAGTAACCATTGCAAAATTTGGAATCCCTTCTTTTGTGGCGACTTTGGCTGGTTGGTTAATTTATCGGGGGGCTTTACTGAGGGCAACCTTAAAAACCGGAACAATTGTGATCCCGAATAAAACATTTAATGCGATTGGAAACGGCTATATTCCAGATTTTCATATTGAAGGATTTCTGCCAGGCATTCATAAACTGACATTATTATTGGGCTTCATTGGTGCTGTATTGCTTGTTATTTCTGAAATACGCAGCCGCAAAAAGAAAATGGCTTATGATTTTGAAGTCCTTTCCAAGAACATGTTTATTGTCAAAACGATATTTACGATCATTTTACTTGGGGCGGTGACATACGTTTTGGCAGGTTATAACGGACTTTCCTGGACAGCAGTGATTGTATTAAGCGTCACTTTGATTTATCATTTTTTGACGACACAGACTTTCCTGGGTCGGCATATCTATGCCGTCGGCGGCAACCCGGAGGCAGCAGAATTAAGCGGTATCAGCGTGAGCAAGATCACTTATGTGGTCTTTGGGTCAATGGGATTGTTAACTGCACTCTCTGGCATGTTATTTGCTTCAAGACTGCAGTCAGCGACCACAACAGCAGGCCAGGGCTTTGAGCTGGATGCGATTGCTGCTGCTTATGTGGGTGGCGTTTCTTCAGCGGGCGGTGTTGGAAAGGTGACGGGCTCACTGATTGGTGCAATCGTGATGATGTCACTAACCAACGGCATGAACTTGATGGGGATTGACATATCGACGCAGTATATTGTGAGAGGCGCTGTGTTGGTTGCAGCAGTTGTATTTGATGTGGCGACCAGAAAACAAAGAGCATAAATAAGATTATTCTTTAATTAACGAAAACACCGCTGCTCAAATCGAGCAGCGGTGTTTTTAAGTTCAGGGTTTTACTTATTCGACATTTTTCAATACCGGCAAACCGGATTTCATTTCAACAACCTGTTTTCCTGCGGGAACTTCGTCAACAGCGAAGTCAGGCCGTAGATCACCAGCAAAGAAATATAAATCACGCGTTCCAGATTTCGATTTAACTTCTTTTCGATGAAGGAAATAGGTTTTCCCTTTTGAGTTCGTAAATGAATAAGCCATTTTTACATCCTTTCTTTAATAAAGTTATTTCACATTTTTAGTGTATCAACTATTCCCTCAGGGGTCAAGGAAGAACTATTTAGGATTTTCTGATAATTTATAAATATCCAGCTGACCAAGCCAGCTTTTTCAAGATCACAAAATCGGTTTTTAGGGCTGCCTCTAGTTTTCTATTATAAAATACTGCAGCCGGGTGATAAAGAGGAAAGATGGTTGTTTCTCCTAATTCCGAGAAGGTATGCAGTGCAGTTCCGTGAATTTCTCCTATTTTCTTCCCATTTAATGGAAGCTGGAATAACGTAAAAATGAACTCCATGGCAAATCGACCCAGGGTTGCAATGATTTTTGGTTGGATGATTGCAATTTGCTCACGTAAGAATGGTGAATAAATTTCAATTTCTTGGACGCGAGGATTGCGATTATCAGGCGGTCGATCTTTGATGATGTTGGTAATATATACATCATCACGTTGAAGATCTATCGAGCGCAGCAGTGAATCGAGGTGTTTCCCTGCTCTTCCTACAAAAGGCCTGCCAGTCTCTGCTTCTTGAGCGCCTGGTGCTTCACCGATAAACATGATATTTGCATCAGGATTTCCTTCGCCAAAAACTGGCTTGTAGTTGTTCTCAATTCTAATCTTATAGAGGGGGGAAGAATCCAAAGCCGCGACTTGTTGAGCCAGTTCTGATAGTTGTTGATCTTTGTTCTTAATTGGTTTTAAAATATTTCCCATGAATAAATTCAATTTTGGCAATCTATTGCCAGCATGCCAATCCAAATGATTTCTTTTACAAGGCAGATTAAGTATAAGGCATTAATGGATGGTGCGGAAAATTATTTGGTTCAACAAATGGGGGAACACTTTAAATTTTCCTATATCACAATGCTGAAAAATTTGCTATTATAGTAATACAGATTAGGAAAAAGGTGTTGGATGTAAAAGGAGAAATAGATGATCAATCGAATGAAATCTTTCTGTTTGTTTGGCATGGTAATATTTTGTTTGTCTCTGGTTGGGTGCGGCTTATTCTCGAATGTCAAGCCTGATGCTGGACGATCACCGACAGCAACTTCAACAATGGCGAGTGGTGTTCTTGTCACAGATATTCCAGAAAAGCATCCCTGTGACGGCCTTTCAGGAACGCTTGAGTTACAGATACTGGTTGGCCCTTCTGAGATTGTAGGGCTTGAACCTACCAGTGTAGGAGAAATCCCATTCGAAGTCATTTCTGATGGTGAAATCTTCACCATAACAGGTTTCGGACCTATGGATTATTATGTTGAAACCGAAAGTTATGAGTGGGGTACTTACACAGTTACATTTGAAGGGGATGCTGTTGTCAGCGGTGATTGTATGTCACGAGAAAACGGCGGGGATTTAAATGTAAATATCGAATTGATCGGTGAACAGAATCTTGAAGTAAACGTTGAGGGTACTACTTCAAATTATCCCTGGTCAGGCGTCCCCCAAATGACAGTCAATTTTCCCATCGAAGATGGTGCAATGCGAGAGGGTGAGGGGTGGGTTTTAATTTTACATCTCAAATGAGATCTGAGGTAATTTGAATTGCGTCATGCAGGGATAAATGTGAAATCTATTAAAGGATAAGGGAGGCTGGAACCAGAAATGATTGTTTCAGCCCTCAATTATCAATTATTCTTCATTTAGCGCAGCTTTAAGATTACGCAGAGGTCTTGATGAAGGTCCCATTTTGTAATTCTGAGAAAGCCAGTCGCAGCTCCTGCTCAGAATTCATGACGATGGGTCCATACCAGGCAATTGGTTCGTGAAGCGGGCGACCGGAAACAAATAAAAATCTAACAAGGTCATTCTTTGTGACAACCCGGATTTGATCACCATCTTCGAATAGGATTAAGGTCCTATCTCCCAAAAGGCTGCTCTGATCCATGTCGAAGTAATTACTACCTTCCCGTTGAAATGCAAAGGGGTCTGACTCTTCACAAAATGATGCTTTTCCATCGATGACATAGGCAAAGGCGGTATAATCTGCGTGAACGGGAAATGTGAAAGTTGTTTTTGCTGGAATTGTAATATCTAGGTACAATGGATCAATGACGACGTTTTCAACTGGTCCCATTATCCCCTCAAACTCACCACAAATCACACGAACTTTAACGTCATCATCAAGGGAAAGTTCTGGAATTTGAGAACTTTTGATATCCTGATAACGCGGATCCATCATTTTATGTGAACGAGGAAGGTTAGCCCAGAGCTGGAAGCCATCCATGCGGCCGTCAGGGTCTCCTTTAGGCATTTCCTGGTGTTTAACCCCCCTGCCTGCTGTCATCCACTGAACATCACCAGCCGTAATCTCACCATTGTTTCCCATGCTGTCACCATGAGCAACGGTACCTTTCAGAACATAAGTGATTGTTTCAATCCCGCGATGAGGATGCCAGGGGAAACCAGAGACATAATGCTGCGGATTATCGTTTCTGAAATCATCGAGCAGCAGAAATGGATCAAAAATCAGTGCCTCACGGGGACTGCCAAAGGCACGGTGCAAATGCACTCCTGCACCTTCCATTGTTGGCTTGCTACGGATGGTCTGGCGAATTTTTCTAATTTTAGACATCGTGTCTCCTCTCAAATAAAAAATTAATCGTAAACATTAATACATTAACTGGCAGGATTGGGTTGCGCAAAACGTGCAAGGCTGGGCGCTGACAACCTGGTTTGATGCATGCCCCTCACCGTTCCAAAGCTGTTGGTCTCTTCCCAGTCCGCTCGCGCTTTAGCTATCTCGTCGGGTGTGCGTGCTATAAAATTCCACCACATCAAGATCTTTTCTGGAAATGGTGGACCACCTACCAGGAGCAACTGGCCGCCATTTTGAGTGCTTAAGCTGATATTATTTCGACAAGTGCCGAAATAATAAAGCATTTCTTGTTCCAATTTCTGACCTTCAAAAGAACAATCACCTTCTAATAACAGCATTGCATGTTCAAATGCAGGATCTAAATCAAATTCTAGGGTCTTTCCTGGATGAATTTTAATTCCCAAACCGATAATTTCGGAATAGTAATGCTCAGATAATTCGTGATTTGAAAACTTTCCAGCTATTAATTGCAGTGTTCCAGCTTGCCTTTCGATTACCGGCACCTTTTCGATACTGGCAAATGAGGGAGAAGTATGTCTGTGTGAATCAGGCAAAGCCACCCAGAGTTGAACGCCATTTAGAACACCGTTATTTTTTACGGGTGTCTTTTCAGCATGGGCGATCCCTGCACCGGCGGTCATCACATTGACACCACCAGGCCTTACGATTGCTTCAGAATCGATACTGTCTGTATGTAAAATCTCTCCTTGAAGCAACCAGGTTACTGTTTGAAGCCCAATATGCGGGTGGGGTGGGACATTCATGGGTTTGCTAGCAGAGAATGTCATGGGACCAAAACGATCAAGGAAACACCAGGGTCCTATCATTCGTCGATTGCGAATTGGTAAAGCCCTTGAAATGGCAAGCTCACCTAAATTTGTCCGGCGATTCGCGTAGGCTTCAAAAGTGAGATCTTGTGCACCGAGTGAGATGCATTCTTTTCCGGAGATTTTGTTTGAATTCATAAATTCACCTTATTCTGTTGATTAATTGGATTGTATCATGCCCTGTAAATGTTTTTCGTTTTGATTTTTTCGACATTGTTCATTTGTATAAGCTTGTTGTTGATTATGTCGAACCTTTGTTGTATCGTTAATCAAAAGAAGAAACCCATGACCGAAACACTCAATTATTCAGTGATAAGAAAACAAAACAACTATGAACTGCGGGAGTATCCAGCACATCTAAACGCGCAGGTTACGATAAAGGATACCAGCTATCAAAAAGCGATTTATAAGGGATTCAGCATCCTTGCAGGATACATATTTGGCAGAAACCGCAGTTCAAAAAAGATAGATATGACTTCTCCTGTCCAGGTTTCAGAATTAACAAAAATAGCTATGACCAAACCAGTTATTGTCAGTGGGGAAGGGCTTTTTTCGGTTGCTTTTATTATGCCGTCAGAATACACACTTGAATCCCTGCCTGAACCGACAAACCCGGATGTTAGGATAATTCAGGTGGAATCACGAACATTGGCAGCACTTCGTTTTCGCGGTTATTTTAGTGAAAGAAAAGTCAGAAAGGCTAAGAAACAATTGGGAAGTTGGGTGGAAAAAGAGGGCTATCAATGTAAAAGCGAGATTGTCGTTGCCCGTTACAACCCCCCATGGATGCCGTGGTTTCTTGCCCGAAACGAGGTTTTGGTAGAAATTGATACGGGTGAATAAGATAATATTTATATAATTTATAGAAATTAGTTGTATTATAAGGTTACACTTTTAAAAATGTGCAAAGATAGAATGGTTTAAGAAAATAAGATCTTGATAAATCAAAGAATAAAAACAATACTGATTTTTATTGTTCTCTTTATTAGTGCATGATGCACGGCGAGTGAAGAATTTTCAGAAGCGCTTATTGAAAGTGGAAAGGAAGATGAAATTATGATGACACAAGTGCCATACGATCCAAATTACGTTAAGAAAGACGGAATTGAAGTCATTTACCTGGCAGGTGGCTGTTTTTGGGGTTTGGAAAAGTTGATGCAATCCTTACCAGGTGTGGTTGATGTTGTGAGTGGCTATGCCAACGGCCGTGCTGACCTTGTGCCGACTTATAACAAGGTGGTTCGTGGTAATACAGACTACCGTGAGACTGTACGGGTTGAATACGATCCATCATTGGTCAGCCTTGATGCACTTCTATTTGCTTACTATCATGTCATTGATCCTACTATTGAAAATGCCCAGGGTAATGACAGGGGTAGCCAATATCAGACAGGTATTTATTACGCAGATGAAGCCAGCCAGGCGACAGTTGAACGCATTACTGCGATTGAGAAAGCGACCAATGAGAGATTTGTTGTTGAGGTTGAAGCATTAGAGCGGTTTTATGATGCTGAGGAGTATCACCAGAATTATCTTGATAAGAATCCCCTTGGATACTGCCACATTTCACCAACTGAGATGCAGACAGCCAGCAAAATGATTGTTGACCCCGGTGATTATCAACGACCATCACAAGAGGAAATCAAAAGCAAACTGACAGCTCTCCAATACTCAGTAACCCAGGAAGCGGGCACTGAGAGGGCGTTTAGCCATGAATTCTATACTAACGAAAACCCCGGGATCTATGTGGATATCGTCACAGGTGAGCCTTTATTCTCATCCAAGGATAAATTTGAAAGCGGTACCGGATGGCCAAGCTTCGCCAAACCCATTGATGAGAATACGGTCAGATTAATTGAAGACAAAACCTTCGGCATGAGACGCATTGAGGTTCGCAGTCGAGCTGGCAATTCACATCTTGGGCATGTGTTTTATGACGATCCAAGATCACCCAGTGGTACACGTTACTGCATTAATGGCGCTGCGTTACGATTTGTGCCTTACGAAAAAATGGAATCTGAAGGATATGGTTACCTATTGGATTATGTAAATTAGAGAGACAAAGAAAATCGTTAACATAGATGCTTGATCAATTTGTTCAGGCATTTTTTGTTTAAATTATTGACTCTACTGAAAAAACCTGAACATTAACAACCAAATACCCATGTTTGAACCCCGAAAAAGTTCGAAAGTGCGCGAATGAAGTCGCTGAAAAATAGACAAAAAGAACTTGCCTGAGTACCTTCGGCCCCTTTCTTTGAGGTTTCTTTGTTGATTGGCTCTGTTTTCTTCGTTTTGTACTGCTGTATACGCCGACTATTGCCCATAATCGCCGATCCCAGGATCATACACGTGACTCTAAACTGTCCACGCACAGGCAACTTGCCCCCCGGGAAAGGAT
>JARGGB010000048.1 GCA_029210815.1 Candidatus Brevefilum sp. | reverse complement strand
GTGTTTAATAAGATAGTAAATCCTACATTAATAAAATTCTACCGGCATCCATGGTTCCTTTCTACTTTTCCCGGTAATTCTGATAAAAATATAACAATACCGACCTCTCCAAATTATTTGACAGGGTTTTCCTTTTTCAATATAATTTATTTGACCCTCGTCGAGCCGTTTTCCTGAGGCGTTAACCATCGCAGAAAAACTGGGAGCTGTCAACGGAAGCGACTTGACCTCAGGATAGTTTCTTTATTGTGTAAGCCTTTTTATTATTTACAAACAAATAACAACTTGCAGTGAGTTCATGAACTCATTGAATACTCTCGCGTAAGCAGGAGGTCGTATGACCGCATTTGAAGGGATCATTCTAGTCTTGCTATCAGGATTTCTGATAACCTCCATTCTTGTTTTACTGGCAAGAAACTTAATCGTCATTATTACAGCAATCGGTTTGGGAAGCGTTGTCCTCTCAATCATATTTTTTGTTTTGGATGCGCCGTTTGCCGGTGCTTTTGAGCTGAGTGTTGGGGCTGGTCTGATCAGTGTTTTATTTATTATTGCAAATAGTGTCACAGAAAGCGCTGTTGATGAGGTTAACCAGGAATGAACCGATCACGTAAATTAATGGTCATTTTCACGATTTTAATTATTGTTTCTGGCTGGGCTTTGTTCATGCTTTTGAACAAAGGTCTGGATACAGAGGGAATGACAACAAGCTTTCAAGCCTGGTTTTGGGATCAACGCGGGTTGGATTTGATTGTTCAGGTATTGCTGGTATTCTCTGGTGCTCTTGGAATTGCGGCAATATTGCCAATAGAGGACGAAGAAAATGAATGAGATTATGTTGTCGGAGTGGATCATTTCTTTAGTTCATATTTGTGTTGTGCTTGTATTCTCGATTGGCTTGTTGTGTTTTTTCCTTCGCAAACGCTTTATACGACAGCTTGTAGGCTTGAAATTGATGCTGCAAAGCATTAGCCTGGGTTTGTTATTTACGGGATGGCAAAAGGGTGACATGTTTTTATCCCAATCTATGGTGATATCCGCCCTTGTTATTGAAGCCGTGGTGATTGGACTGGCATTAACGATGATTATTCGGATTGCAAAGCATTCTCAGGTAAAAGTATTAATTGCCGAACAAAAGTCTTTAGAAAATTTGGAAAAATAATGGTAGATGGGGCTGTATTCTTTATTGCATCAATTTTTTCTTTGCCAATTTTAGTTGGTATTGGTCTGTCCTTTGTTGATGCTGGAATGAGAAAAAAGCTCTTGCTGATATTAGCAGTGAGTTTGTTGTTTAGCGTATTTTGGCTATATCGATTTGGAGAAGTAGAGATCATCACACCTTTGTCCTTCATGGGGGAGGAGATCTCATTCAGCATTAGTAATGCCTCATTGTTGATATTTTTTGTGTCATTGTTGTCTTTAATTGGCATGATCTTATTGCCTGGTGATGCTAAGCATCAAATTTCTGGGATCAATGCCCTTTTGTTGGGCGTTTCTATCTCTTTTGGGTTTATTGCCTTTATCAGCGGTCAATTTATGATTCGATATATTGCCCTGGATATTGTGGGCTTGATCGCGGCCTTAATGGTACTCAAATCGCTTAAGGATCAGGTGATCTTTAGAAGTTTTACTCTCATTTTTGCCATTTTACGTTTTGGCGATCTCAGCCTTTTAGCTTCAATATTATTACTTCAATCTCACGCTGGCACATTGAATATTACAGATATGATAAATATTGCCATCACACTGCCACAGAATGTCCGTTTGTGGATGTTTGCTGGTTTCTTCCTTGCGGTGTTAGTCAAGACAGCGGTTTGGCCATTTATCCTATGGATGCGACACGCACACAAAGGGTCAAATGACGCAACTTTTTGGGTTTCAGGAATGCTTATGCCTTCGCTGGGTTACTATTTGCTGTACCGGGTCCAGCCTTTGATTGATTCAAGTGGTCAAATAAAAACGCTTGTTGGTTTGATAAGTGGGGGTTTGATTCTAATGACGATATTGTTAGATTTTCTCGATCATCACAGCTTTGATCATTTTTTACTGATGAGCGCTTTCTCGAGCAGCTTTCTATTTGCTGCTTCTGCCTTTGGTCCGAAAGATCATCTCAAGTACTTAATTGCAGCGCTGCTTCTTTACCGTTTCATCCTTTATTTGCATGGTAAATTATCGTCTTCAGGTATGAATAAATTTACGACCCTGCCGCTCTTTATAATCAATGCGGCTTTTGTTGTCGTTGGCTCAGATCAACTGCCCCTGGCATTTATATTTGGTTGGGCTGCATTTTCACTTCTGGTTGTGGTTTGGGGTTTTCTGCGAGATCAGCGCCTAAGATTGGGTGATGTCCGAGCAAGAGGAGCAATGACGTATTTGGAGGATAAATCACTTGATTGGATTGAAAAAGGTGCAGTTTGGATAAATAAAAATCTTGAGATTGCGATTTTTACGAATGGGATTTATACCTTGGGGCAGGCATTCAAAGATTCGGCAAACTGGATAAATGAAAAGATTGAAATTGGTATTTTTACAAATGGATTTTATCGATTGAGCGATGTCCTTGAGGGATCTGCAGGTTGGTTAAGCGACAAGGTTGAACAAGGAATGGAAAGGTTCTGGTCCTGGATTGGCAATACTTTAATGAAAATTTCTGAAGGAACATTTGTAAAATTTGAGGTTGAACCTTCTCAAAAATCTGAAGTCTTGCTGGATAACGCCCTCAATTCCCTTGATAAATATGAGCAAAATGTGCTTAGAAAAAACCTGCGCCTGGATTTGGTATGGATCCCTTTGTTTTTGTTGATAATCTTTGTATTGATTCTTTTCGTGTAGAGAGGAAAAATGATGAGCTTTGACATTCTATTGCCGGGTATCACCCTTATTCCAATCTTAGGTGTTGTGATTTTGCTTATTTGGCAAAGAGCGACAAAAAACCAGGCAGCAGTAATTGGGATTCTCAGTGAGGGTTTTGCATTGATCATTCCTATACTTTTATTACCCTCTTTAAGAAATAAAGGGGAAATCATCTTCTCACTGAGATGGATTCCAAACATGAGCATTTCCTTTAGCCTGGCTTTGAATTGGCTCTCTCTGGTTTTCTTATTGACTGAGGTTTTAGTTACATTGGCAGCGATGATTTATTCCCTGGGAGAGGATACTGGTGAGAAGAACAGCAATTATTATTATGCCTTATTGTTGTTGTTCAGTCTGGGTATGTCGGGGACAACGCTTGCCAATGATGTTTTCTTGTTTTATGTCTTTTGGGAATTGATGTTGATTGCATCTGTGCTATTGATCCTCTTGTGGGGACATGGTGAGATTCGGTTCAAAGTAGCTTTGAAATACTTCATCATTACGCATTTAGGCTCTTTGATGGTCCTGGTATGTTTAGTGACTTTATACATTAATTTTGGCACTGCTAATTTGACTGAGCTAACACAACAAGCAAGTTCTTTGGCACAAAATGTTCAGGTATTTCTGACATTATTCTTCATAATTGGTTTCTCTGTCAAAATGGCGATTTTCCCCTTACATATTTGGCTTCCAGACGCGCACACGGTTGCACCTATGCCAGTGACGATCATCCTTGCAGCTGCAATGTTATCTATGGGCACCTATGGTATTTTGCGTTTTCCTTTCACCATTTTCCCGATGGAAACACTTCAAAACTTTGCTGTCTGGATGATGATTGGTGGGTTGATTTCTGAAATCTATGGTGCGTTGATGGCTTTGGCGGAGAATGATATTAAGCGAATTATTGCTTACAGTTCAGTTAGCCAGATGGGTTATATCCTGTTTGGGTTGGGGACCCTGACTGCCAGCGGCATGCAAGGTTCAGTTATGCATGTTGTTTACCATGCAATTGTTAAAGCATTATTGTTTATGGTCGTCGGCATTATCATATCCGTTGCACGTGAAAGAGATATTCAAAAAATTTCCGGCCTAGGGAAAAAGTTCCCCGTGCTTTGTGTATGCGCGGCAATTGGTGTGTTGGGGATTTCAGGCATGCCCCCACTGGGGATATTCAACAGTGAATGGATGATTTTTGCCGGGGGTTTTGAGTCGAATATCTCAACTGCCTTATCAGTTATCACATTAATTGGCTCAATTTTAACAGTGGTCTACGCATTAAGGTTTTTTGGAGGCATATTTTTTGGCGAAACAAAACCTGAAGGAATGGCAATTAAATCACCTCGAGCTTTAATCTTTCCAACTATTGCAGTAACAGCCTTCTTAATTATCGAAGGCTTGATGCCCGGGCCATTAATGGCCTGGACGATTAAAGGTTTAGCAGGCATCTTTGGGGGATTGAATTAATGTCAGATAATATTTTGATGGTGATCCCGATAGGGATATTGATTATTGGTGCTTTCTTTTTATATGTTGTCAGCAGGACATTTAACTTAAAAAATCGTATAGAAGCCCTTTTGACTGCATTGATATTGGTTGGGTCCTCAATTGTACTTCTCGTTCTTTATCAAAGGCTGCCAGTGCTTGCAGCAGACCCGAACAGCTACTTCGGCACTGAGTCATTTGGCGGGATTATTTACAAACCTGACGCTTATGGTGTCTTTATTTTGATCATTGCACTTTTTATCAGCACATTGATCACCATATTTTCTGGTGAATATCTTTCAAAGGACCCACGTTACCTGGTCTTTTATCCGTTAATCCTGATGACTTTGGCAGGGATGATGGGTATTTTCCTTTCAAAGAATTTGTTCAACCTGTTTCTTCTCACAGAATTAACGACCATTGCTGCCAGCGCTTTAATCGCCTTCCGCTTCCAAAGGGATATATCTATCAAAGCTGGCTTTAAATATCTGATCATGAGCAGCATTGGGACGATGATGATGCTTCTGGGCATTTACTTTGTGTATAGAAGCACCGGAGATATGCATTTATACCAACCTTTAGCTGTAATTGATACCTTCACAAGGATAGGAGCTGCGTGTTTTCTATTGGGATTCAGCTTAAAGGCTGGTGTGGTTCCGCTTCATACCTGGGTACCGGATGTCTACGGGCATGCCCCTAGCTCTGTGAGTGGATTACTTGGAGGTGTTTTGTCTAAAAGTATGTTATTCATCATGCCTGTGATTTGTCTTCGGTTAGGGCTGACAAGTCGGGAGCTTGGTGTGTACTTGATCCTGTTTGGGTGCCTGAACATGCTTGTCGGGGCAGTACGGATGCTCAGGCAGCCGTTGCTAAGGCGGTTCTTATCTTTTTCTTCCATTGGGCAAACGGGTTACTTGATGTTTGGCCTTGGAATGGGTTTTTATTACGGGCTTGATCGGGCTTTTTCAGCAGGATTGTTTCTGTTTTTGATTATTGCAGGGATGAAATCTCTTGCTTTTCTTTGTGTGGGTATTTTTGAATATTATTATGGCACACAGGATATTTTGCAGCTCAAAGGTGCATCAAAAAAGATGCCCTTTCCAGCCTTATGTTTTTCCATTGCATTGGCTGGCTTAGCTGGTATTCCTTTGTTGGCTGGATTCAATGGAAAGTGGATGATTTTCTCAACGGCAGTAACTGCTGGGGATAGATTATCTATCATAGGGCTCGTGATTTTCGTGCTAAGTTCCGTTATCAGTCTGGGTGGGTATCTTCCAATGATTGTAAAGATTTTTGATACAACGTCCGAGAATTTGGTCGAACCTGTCTTTCTTTCATCGAAAAGGCGAGTATCAAATTGGTTGTTGATCCCTGTAGGCGTATTGTCATTTTTGGTCGTTATTATTGGTGTTTATCCAACACCCTGGATAAGTTGGGTTGAACAGGTCATTAACTGGATGGTGATATAATGACGCAATTAATTCTCAGCCCACCTGTTGCTTTTACCCTATTTCTTGGTCTTATGACATTAATTTATCTGTTTCTGCGCAAGCATTCTGTAAAAGGGCCAGACCATCCTGACAAACACTTGCCTTACTCTGGTGGTCAGAAGCTTCCACCGATGGAGGTTCGGTTATCCTACACCACTTATTTCAGGCTTGGTTTGTTGTTTGGTGTGACACATGTGGCTGTGCTCGTTTTGGCAACATTCCCGATGGGTATTGGTAATGCTGGTCTTGGATTGGTGTATTTAATTGGTTTTTCGATAAGCGCCCTTGTTTTAGCACAAAGAAAACCGGATTAGGAATTTGAGGTATCAGTCGATGTTGAACAATGTAATCCAGAAAGCCTATCGCTGGGCTCAAAAAAATTCGATTTGGGTAATTCATTATAATACCGGCGGTTGTAATGGATGTGATATTGAGATTTTAGATTTATTAACACCGCGGTATGATGTTGAGCGTCTTGGAATTGTCGCCCAAGCTTCCCCCAGGCATGCGGATGTTTTATTATGCACAGGTCCTGTGACCAGGCAAACCAGGGATGGTTTGGTGCAAATATATTCGCAAATGCCTTCTCCAAAATATGTCGTCGCAATTGGCAGCTGCAGCAATACGGGCGGCGTTTTTGTAAACAGCGACACCGTCTTGGGTGGCGTGGATAAGGCTTTGCCAGTCGATATCTACATTCCAGGCTGCCCTGTAAGACCAGAAGCGGTTATTGAAGGATTACTTCAATTGCGAGAAAGGATCTCTCAGAATGAAAAAATTTAGCATTAACGATTTATGTATAGAAATTATCGCGAAAGCCGGTTTTCAATGTGAGGTCTATGATGGCATTCTTGGAGACCATACCATTCTTATAAAGCCAGATCAATTAAAGCCTGTGATCGATGTGATACTTGAGATTTTTGAATATTGTCATCTCTCAGCTATTACAGTCCAGCAGCGAGATGATCAACCAGATGAAATTGAGGTTTTCTACAATTTTTGGAGCGGTTCTGGATTTTCTTTAATGCTCAAGCTTCCTGTCGAATCAGCCATATTGCCATCAATAATTTCGACCATCCCGGGTGCGGATTTTTATGAGCGTGAAGCCGCGGAAATGTTTGGCATCGAATTCACGGGTCGAAATGAAACCCCACCCCTATTGCTGCCTGATGATTGGGACCAGGGACCACCATTTATTGCTAAGAAGGAGAATAATGGATAAGATTTCAATTCCAATTGGACCGCAGCACCCGCTTTTAAAGGAACCTTTATCCATGATGGTTGATATCGCGGGCGAAAAGGTTCTTGGCGGATCTTTACGGTTAGGTTATGTCCATAGGGGTATTGAACGCCTGGCTCAACAGAGGACCTATGTGCAAAATGTTCACTTGATAGAACGGATTTGCGGTATTTGTTCACATGTGCACACAACCGCCTATTGTTACGCCGTGGAGGCTTTGTTGGGGATTGAGATACCGCCACGGGCTCAGTATATTCGAGCGTTAATGTGTGAATTAGAGCGCATCCACAGTCATTTATTATGGCTGGGAATTCTCGCAAAACATATTGGTTTGGAAACTATTTTTATGCATACCTGGCATGATCGTGAAATGGCGCTGGATATTATGGAAGAAATTTCCGGTGGCAGAGTTTCCCATGCTGCCAATCAAATTGGCGGTGTCCGTTTTGATCTGGATGAAGAACATGGCGATATGATCAGAGGAATTCTGAAAAAACTTCACTCACAGGTTGATGGTTTGTTGGATATCATCGAAACGGAGCCAGCAGCGATTGCAAGGACAAAAGGTGTTGCACCAATAAGCTCTGATTTGATAAAAGCATATGGCGTTGTTGGTCCGGTTGCTCGTGCTTCAGGTGTTGATATTGACCTGCGCAGAGATGCACCTTTACCACCTTATGACAAGCTGCAGGTTAAGGTGGTTACTCATCCAGGTGGTGATGCATGGGCCAGAACTTATGTCAGGGCAGAGGAAACAAGGGTGAGTTTAAATTTATGTGAAAAGATTCTTGAGGATCTACCTGAAGGTGATGTTAGTCTTCGCACACCCCGAAGGGTGCCAGAAGGCGAAGTGATAATCCGCTCGGAAGCACCTCGAGGAGAATTGTTTTATTATCTGCGGAGTGATGGCAGCGACAAACCTGCTCGTCTCAAAGTTCGCACGCCAACATTAGCAGCACTGAGTTTGCTGCCAGTGCAATTGGCAGAAATCAATGTCGCGGATATCCCGGTTGTTCTTGCTGGAGTAGACCTGTGTATTGCATGCGCAGACCGATAAGGAAATATCTTTGTGATTAGAAGTGTATTTAATTTATTAGTGTTTCCAGGTTTTATCTTTTTGGTGCTATCTGGTTTAACTTTTGAATGGTTAGATCGCAAGTTCCTGGCGCGCTTTCAACGTCGGGTTGGGCCTCCCTGGTACCAGCCTTTAGCGGATTTAATAAAATTATTCAGTAAAGAGGATTTGCTCCCTAAAAATGTAAACGACTTTTTAGCTGCTTTGCTTCCTTTAGTATCATTAGCTGCAGTCCTTACAGCTGGTTTATATGTCCCCATTGCAGGTTATAAAGCTTTTTCCTTTGAAGGTGATTTAATCGTCATTATATTTTTAATGAGTGTGCCGACATTGGCTTATTACCTTGCCGGCATAATTTCTCTGGGTATTTACAGCGTTCTGGGTGGTGGTCGTTCATTATTGCAATTCTTTTCCTATGAAGTCCCGTTGTTAATTGCCCTCAGCGGCCCTGCTATATTGGGTGGATCCTGGTCGGTTTCATCTATCATGACATCTCAAGGAAATTTAGGTTCTTTTATTCTCTTTCAGCCGTTGGGTTTTGTTTTGGCTGTAGTTGGTTTGATAGGGAAATTAAAACGTGATCCTTTTGATATCCCCAAAGCAAAATCAGAGGTAGTAGGTGGATCACTCACGGAATTTTCGGGGCCAACATTAGGATTTTGGAATTTGGTTATGGATATTCAGGCTGTGATCGGAATCTTCTTGCTGATTGACCTGTATTTTGGTTGGACAAAAATGAGTCATCCTTCGCTATCAATCATAATTTTTATTATAGAATGTCTCATTCTTGTTCTCATCCTGAGTGGAACCAGCGCGATCTTTGCAAGACTGAGAATTGATCAGCTGGCAGGCTTGGGCTGGCGGATATTGGTGCCTTTGGCACTGCTGCAGCTTGGTTTTATTATTTTGATGGGAATTTGATATGAATAGAATTAAAAAACGATTGACGATACTAAACGCTGTAATCGAAGCGATGATTAAATCGCCTGAAACTGTGAAATATCCATTTGGGGATTTAACGCTGCCAGAGGGCTATCGCGGAAAGATTGAGTTCGATCCTGATAAATGCAGTGGCTGTGGTTTATGCGTCAGGGATTGCCCGGCAGAAGCATTGCACCTTAATAAAAAATCTCGAGAGGAATATACACTTCTGTATTATCCGGCTCGTTGTGCTTACTGTGGACAGTGTGAAGACAGCTGCCGTCATGGCGCAATATCCCATTCAAATAAATTGGTGGGAGCAACCACTCATAAGGATGATTGGGTTCTGGTGTTTAAGGATAGCAAAGCATCACAAGAATAGCTGAGTTTTCGATTAAAAGAAAAGCACCCACCTTACGTCAACCAGGTGGGTGCTTTAGATTTATTAAGATTTATAGATCAGGGGCGATTGCCTCTCCCACGCCCGCCCCGGGACGAGCTGCCTGTCACGACAGCATCATAATCTGTTTGGCTCATGTACTGCGGTTTGTAAATTTCACTGGTTTGCTGTTCCAGGATGCTGGTAAAGGCGCGCAAATGGTTCTCCGATCCGCGTAAAAGGTTCTGATAGACTCGGCGGATTTCTTCGTTTTGCGCTGATTCAAGATATTCTTGCAGGTCGAGAATGTCGATTTCTTCAATAGCAGCGCCGACCTTCAGGGCATCCCCAATGGATTTTGCACCAACTACCATTAGATCGTCATATAGGTTTTGCAAATCCGCATTGACGAAGACGCCGGTAGGGGATGCGTCTGCCGGGTCTTCAATATCAAACATGTCAAGCAAATTCTTAACTGCATCGGTATGGGTTTGTTCGCTGCCGGCAATGTTCTGGAAGATGTTCAATCCCCAAAAATCATAAAGACCAAGATAAACATCTTTTGCCAGTTTTTCCTCTTCTCGCATATAAACCAGTCCGGCGATTTCATCATCCGTCAATCCACTTGCCAGGTCGACCGATTCAGTACTTGCTTGACCAGAAGTTTCTGCAATTTCCGTAGGATTTTCAGTGATCAAATCTTCTTCAACATCATTTGTTTCAACAACCTTCAAGGTTTCGATTTCTTGTTCAGCCAGATCTTCGGGCTCTTCACCTGAGATCGCTTCGTCTTCTGCTTCGGGAATCTCACTCATGCTTCTTTCATCAATAAATGTTCATGCGCCAAGTAAAAAGATGGATGCAAGAAGCACGGCTATTATTTTTATTTTGTGATTATTTATGTTTTTCATTTGTTCTCCAATATGTCTATCAAGATTCTCATCTTTGACTGTTTCTTTTATTGTTTTATTATGCAGTAGACTTATGAAAAAATTATGAAGATACTGTAAAGAAAAGATAGGCTTTTGAATTTGGTTCAATGGATGTCTTGTTAGGTGCGGCTGCGAAATTTTGTAATGATTTGAGCAGCGTTTCATGGTAATATCTCATAAGATCAAGTGAAAATTCATGGTACTTGAAATTTCTGTTTTGAATGTGAGGCGTTTTGTCCCATAAAAAAGCTGTTAAGAAGAGATTTATTGTGAAGTTGATTTTGCTAGGCTTCGTTATCTTCTTAGTATTTGCTGTTGTTCAGATTTTAGATTACAGCCTGACCCGTCCTGTGACAATCACAAACATTTCAGAAGAAGCTGGTGTTGCGTGGCAGATTGATATGGTCAGGGTCGATCGGAATTTTACTGCGGTTACCGGCTGGGCATTTATAGTCGGTCAGGCGCCCTCTGACATGGCGATTAAAGTGGTACTGCAAAATACTGAAACAAAAGAATCCTTAGAATTGCCGACAACACTGACCGTAAGAGACGACATTAACGATCAATACACGGATGATATTGATTATTCCAAAGCCGGCTTTTTATCCAGGGTGAATAATCAGTTTCTTGATTTAGAGGGGACATCTTATGACATTTACATCAAACTCATCAGCCGGGGTCAGCTTGTCTTTATCAAAACGGATCAGGTTGTAAGCAAGCCCTAAGGAGATAAGTTCTTGAAAAAACTATCAATAAAGAAATTGTTCAAAAAAAAGAACTTGCCATTTCTGGCTTTCGGTCTTGGCATGCTGCTGGTCCACCTTCTTGCACCCATCCCAATAGCGGATGATGTCTTCTTTAAAGGGAATCCTGCCGGGATTTTTGATTGGGCTTTTTATAAGGGGCGTTATTTTGAGTGGAGCTCAAGGCTGATCCTGGAATTTTTTGTTGTCGCTTTTCTAAAGCTGCCCTCCATCATCTGGCGGGTCCTGAATTCTGGGGTATTGGTTTTGCTGAGCGTGGCGCTCTCCGAACTTTTCGTCGAAAAAAATAAAAAACTTATAAATTGGTTTATCGTGTTTCTTTTGTTTCTTTTTCCGTTACAAGAAATGCTTTCAGCAGGCTGGGTCACTATATCGATCAATTACATTTGGCCGCTTACCTTTGGGCTGCTGGCTTTGGTTGTGGTCAAAAAGATCCTTTTGGATAAAAAGATTCGGGTAATTGAATATTTCCTGTCGTGTTTGCTTTTGATATTTGCAGTCAACCAGGAAATAATGGCTGTCATTTTGGGAATTGTGTTCTTAGTTTCTGCTGTTTACCTCATTTTGAATAAAAGATTTCATTGGTTTGTGGTGCTCGGGCTTGTTTTATGTCTTAGCAGCATTATATTCACCCTGACAGCGCCTGGAAATCATCTGAGGCAGCAGGCTGAGATAAGATGGTTTATTGATTTTAATTACATTTCATTTGTGGAAAAATTGGAGATTGGCATCTCTTCGACGCTAGCACATTATGTGTTTAACTTCAATTTCCTCTTCTTTGTTTTCAGCGTATTATTGGCAATCGCGATTTTTTCAAAGTACAAAGATCTCTTATACAAGATCATTGCCTTGATTCCGCTTGTGATGTCACTGGTATTTGGCAATGGGTTTTATGTGATTGTGGATCGTCTCTTTCCGCATCTTGCAACAATCGACACCGAAATTACCCAATATGGACTGATCACTTTGGGGAACTTCACGAGAATTCAGTCGTATATTCCTTTGTTCTTGCTGCTGATGACAGCATTTGTTATTTTGATTTTGATCTACATAATTTTCGGGAATACCTGGAAAAGCACCATTGCTCTCGGTGTTTTATTCTTGGGACTGATTTCAAGGCTCATTCTGGCATTCTCTCCTACAATTTGGTCAAGCGGCATCCGAACACATTTTTTGATGATCACCTCATTTATCATCTGCAGTATTATGATTTTCCAGCAATTAATAAAAAGAAATACCGGTCAGTTTATTGAGACCCTTTTAATAGCTGCAGGTTTCATCGCAGGGTTCTCTTACCTTAATTTATTGATGTCTGTTTAATATTACAGGTGACTGCCAGAAAATCTCATCTTTCTATAAAACTTGCTATAATTTTCGTGCAATTAAGCGCTGATTTGTGCTTATTTATTGCCCCGGATGTAGAATGAACAACCACCCATTTTCACCAACAGGGGGCTCTTCTCCGGGAAGAGAGGTGAAAACTCCCTGGTTATTCCAAAGGCAATAAGCCCCTTCAGCATATTTAAATCTCAATTTGACAGGTTGTTCGATATCGATATCGATTGGATTAGATGCTGTAATTATCTCTGGCGCATCTTTGGGATAATCACTATAATAATTTTCTTGAATACCTGACATTGTGACGGTCATTTCCAGGATGCTGTCGGGTAGAAAGGGCAAATGTCCAGATAACAGAACTTCATAAACCTGTTCAAGGTGCTGTTTCAGTCCCCCTCCCTCCTCGTAGGTCATAACCTGGTAGCAGTAAAATTTTCCTTCTCCTGACAATTGATAGAGCTCTTCTGAAGGGGTCATAGTATATGAAATTTATGAACTGCAAAACTCAGGCCGTCCCCAGGGATCAGGGAACCGGATTTCGAGTGTGCCAGAAAGGCTTTCTACCGGTTTTTTTGGGTTTGGGATATTTCCAGGGGTTATTGTTTGTGTGGATGTTTGTAATTGAGAAAGATTTGAAATTTCAGTCGGGGGCAGCGTGCATTGGCTTAGAAGAATGATCATGATGATTGCACTGAAGCAGGTTAAGCGAAAATGCATGTTCATCTTTTATTCCTCATATAGAAGATTTTCTGGATTAATTACAGTATATAGTCTCTCAAACCTTAAAGTCAATAATCAAGCTGACAGCTATTTATTAATGAACAGAATTAATCGGAAACAGAATGCGTTGTAGTAATTTAGTAGAATGTGAACCTAAACATCTCTATTTCATTTATCCTGAATAATGGCATAAAACTTGCTGCATACTGTGCGAGGAATATCATCATGGAAAATGAGATGGATAGAACTGAAATTGAAAAGGGTGCCGAAGAAACGCCTGCTGCAGAAATGTCTGCTGAAGAAACGCCTACCACAGAAAAATTTGAAGCAGAAACGACTGCTGCTGAAACTGCTGCCGTTGAAACTTTTGACACAGGAAATGCTGACACAGAAGCTGCAGAAGTAGAAACACCTGAAAAAGAAAAGGGTGTTAAGTCGAATTTTGCACTTCTTGTTGGCCTTGGTATTTTGATTTTTGCTTTGAGTTTCCTGTATGGTATGCGCTTCTTGCAGCCAGATATTGATACAAAGCCGCCCGATATTGATGCAAAGCCGCAAGATATTTTTTCAAAGCAGCTCGATGCCAACCCGCCTCCTTTTGGCTGGGAAGTTACTGAGGATTTAGGCATTGGGGATGTGCCAGGCGGACCGACGGCGCAGCGTTTTGTCGTGGAACATGATACCGGCTGGGAAGTGCTGGCGTATTGTCTTGAGCCGAATGAACCACCTCCCCCCGTTGGTGCCGTTTGTGACCTGGTGGAAGGCGATACTTTTTGGTGCGGTGATGAATACCAACTGCTTCGCCGTTATAAAATCGTTCAAATGCCGCCGCCAGCCCAGACGAGCACGTCGACTTCTGTTGCAACGCCGACTGCAACAGCAACGAACACGCCGACATTTACGCCTACCGCAACGAATACGGCAACGCCAACGAATACCCCGTCAAGCACGCCCACATCCACAGCCACCAGCACCCCTGTAAACACGGCTGTGCCCAATCAGGCGTTCACAGCAACACCCCGACCGAAAATGGGAGGTGACGGCAATCTCCGCAGCGGTGATATCCTGCGATTAGCCTTTGGCATTGGCTTGATAAGCATCAGCGGCGTCCTGGCAGCATTTGAGGGAAAGCGGTATCTGACAAAAAGAGCCAAGAAGTAATAGATGATTCTCTTTCTCAGATAAATTAAAGCGGTTTGATCAGGGACCAAGCACCGGGCACAAGTCCAGGAAATGGATGAATACAGAACTGGTTTCTTCACTTCTTAAAAACCGATGGCGGAAGTACTTTATTGTTTTCTGCCTCTTTACTGGGATTGGTTTGATGTTTTCAGTCAGGCATCTTTTCCCGGTTATTCTTGATTTAATTGCTTATAAAATGAGGCATGAGGGTGAATTTGTAATGCCACCTGAGCTTATCTCAGCGCAAGCAGAGAAAATCGAAGCGCCTGAATTTACATATTATTTTCCGCTTGTCTCTCAAAAAGAAGAACCCCCGGTACAGGTCACGGAAAAAGTACCTCAGAGTCAGGTTCAAGTTGCAACTGTGGTGGAGAATAATTTTATCTCCATTGATTTTCAGGATGGGGCAGCACCAATCACAATTGTTGTCGACACCAATAAATCACAAAATAGCGTCGAAAACCCCATAAAAATCAAATTCTTACCAGGTGACCACTGCATCTTTGGCGATGGGCATGGTTGTGTCTCCGAGTTTTCTTCTTCAGCGGGGAATAAGATCGTTTTTGTGAGTGTGCACTCAGGGATGGGAGGAGAAGCGGATGCATTACGCGATCTGTTTGAGGGGACGGGAATCAATCGGGCTTTATACAATAAAGACGAGGTGCTGCATAATTTGAAGACCTTGAAAGACTCAGAAATCCGCATCAAACAGGGAGATCAGAAAATTACAGGCTTGGCTTTGCAGGCAGTCGCGAGAATTTCACCAGAATATTATTCAACTTACACAGCGCTGCCAGCTCAAGAAGCGCTTGATTTTGCCATTCAGCATCTTTCGCTTGACCCTGAATTATTCAAGCAGGATCTGCTGATCATCGAGACATGCGGATGGCGGCTGCCCGATGAGCCTGAGGTCGACGGGTTGACAGACACATCCAGCTCAGTCTATCTTGGTTTTGTTCAATTTGTGGGGGATTGATCCATTAATTTTTTTCTGCTGGTTAATAATCTCCGGTTTTTTCACACCTGGTCAACGGGTATATAGACATCCATATACTCAATGCCTTCTTGCTCGTAGACCTCTTCAAAGCAGATTCGATTCTCACAGGATTTCATCTCAAGCTTGTTTTGCTTGATATAGGCAAGCATGGTCTTGTAAGCGTTGGGAATCAAATCAAAAGCATCCCTGAATGGATCGGTGATGGTGATAACCGCATAGGTGTCTCTATCCTGCCAGGCGATCTCAGCATCGCCACAGCGGGAGGTGAAGTCTTCCGGGATGATGTAAGCTGAAACATACCCTCGCAAGCCGTAAACATTGACCTGCTCGGTGGAAAGATGGGGGAAATCCCAGCCAATTAACCTGGGTTTATAGCCTGGGTAGTCCAGCAAACCGCTTTCCGACAGCCACTTTTTCATGTGGGCAATGGAATCATTCTCCGGTTCTGGGCTGATGACGACGTAGCGAGCCATGCGGAAACGATCGACGGTTTCAATGCGAATCTCAGAATAGGCATCCCGCTTTTTAGTTAAATCCTCTTTGAGCAGCTTGTCCAGCGAGATGCTGAATAGATCGGAAAGCTTAAAGATTTTTTCCATTTCCGGGTAAGCGGCGTCGGATTCCCATTTGGAGATGGTTTGCCGTGATACAGCCATTTTTTCTGCCAGGTCTTCTTGGGTCATGTTGTTGATCGTTCGAAGGTATTTAAGATTATTCCCGAAGCTCATGTTTTTCTCCTGTCTATGATGTTTATACTATAGCATGAGGGAGGGAGGTTTTCCACCGGTTTTAATGCTCGTTTTTTGCCATTGGCAACCTGGGGTTGCAGTGTTGTGCAGAAAATTGGAGCATTGAAATGACTAAATCGCTTCCCTGTCCCCGGAGCAAAGCGGAGTGGGATTGCTCTATAGCTCGGATTATAATTTTTGGGGCTGATTCTTTCAACCAACCCCTGAATATTGTGAATAATCTATCGCACAATCAATGGCAAGAAGATTTTATATCGAAATTCATCTGCGCCGACATCATAAGGCGTTGAACTCAATCCGAACGGTCGGGTATCGCCGTCAATATCCTCATCGAAATCAGCTCCAGAAATTCTGTCGATCGCACCTGACCCGGGGAGTAGATGGAAATCGCCGTTGGCCACATCCACCAGTTTTGGATCTTCAAAAATTGGATTATTCCCTGGAGGCGAATTAGTATTGCTGTAGAAAAGGTTCTGGTCAATGGTCGCTGTGACATTTATTTGCGATAATAAGATCGGAACAGTTAATTCGGTAAATATGTTCGCGGCAATATCGACTGAAGAATTATCACCTACCTCAATCCCACAATCAGCTGCAGCAATCGTGTTAAACACAATTTTTATTCCTTTTGGAGGGCTAGAAGGATCGCCTTTCAGGTAGATATTTGTTGAGCCGCCGCCACGAGATACGGTACCGCCAAGCATTTGTCTCCCCAGGAAGTTATTGGATATATCAGCCTGCACATCTCCCAAAAGCTCAAGGTTGTAAAAAACCATGTTATTCCACCACTTATTTTGGGAAATGCTGCCATCCGACAGGATACCAATAGAGGTGTCTGAGCTTCCCCAGTTGTCCTTGAACGTATTTCTTTTAATTGAGAAACCGGTGATTTCGGAGAGGTACAGGGAAGTCCCTATCAAATTAACGTTTTGATTCATTGCGTTTTGCTGCTCAAAGGCGTTTTCATGAATCTGGACGTTGTTACTGCGCGTAACTACCAAACCAGCGCCCAAATTGTTGGGAAGATCATCTTCGCTTATTTCATTTCCGAAAAATTGATTATTTTCAAATATAACCGCGTTAGGACCCCCAGAATCGGCGACAAATGCCGCTCCCCCCCACCCCAAACCTGTCTGGGTTGCCTGGTTAAAGCGGAAAGAATTGTGCTCAACCTGGAGGAAATTAATTTCCTTAGCAAAGAACCCACCGCCAATCCCGCTGGTGTTCCCTGCCTGATTGTCGTATATGTAATTGTTTTTCAGTGTTAAACTCTCGAGATCGGTAGCATGGATACCGGCACCACATCCGTTGTAACTTGCATAACAAGGGAACATTGAGACTCCAGTTCCCCCCATAATGGTAAACCCTTCGATATGGACTTCTTCACCCCCAGTACCCCCTACTCTGATAACCCTATTTGCGTTCTGGGCATCCAGGATCGAACTTCGCGCATCCGGGTCGCACACAAAGGGTGTTGATGCATCAAACTCACAGCTGCCCCAAAGTGTGAGGCTTTTATTAATAAAAAGCAGATCGATCGCCTGCAATGGTGGATAATAGGTGCCGCTGTGCACTATGATGGTATCACCTGGCTGGGCAACCACGTCAATGGCACGTCCAAGGTCACATGGCTCTTGGGCGGAGCAGTATGCGCTTGTTGTGGAACCATCGGGGACAACATAGCGGTACTGCACGCGTGTTTCAGCTTTTACCTGGTTTGTGGGTGTCTGGACTATACTGAATAATATTAGTATAGCAAGTGTCAATCTTAACTTTTTCATCATTTTCCTCCGGGACAGTTTATATGAACAGTATTCAAATCAAAAAAAGAAATAATAGGCAGATGTTTTGATGATACGTAGTGAGGATTGGTTTATTTGATTTTGTAGAGATACTACAACAAGCTGAATTCTCTGTGTTGTAATACCTCAAGCACTCAATGGATTAAACCATGGTTCTCACCCGGATTCTTCGGGACAGAAATTGGGAATTTAAGAGATTGTAAGGTTGCAGTGTGGAGTATATTGAAATTCTAACTTTATTATATACTGAAATTTTGAGAAAAAAATATTATACAAAAAACCTTAATCTAAATCTTAAGATCTTATGATGATAATAATTTTTGGTGTTATTTGAACAAACATGGTGGAATAATAAAAAAAAGAATTTTGAAGAAATCAGGGCATTTATGTTTCATTTGTCAATTCAGAATTGAGATTGCCTCGTCATCCCGCTAGCTCTACACCTAAAGATGTTCCACTGTGTTCCTGGCGAGGAACCGGAATGCAACCTGCGGAAGATTTAATGAGATCTCCACGTCGTTGCCTGTGTCCGGAGCGAAGCAGAGTGGGATTGCTTCTCCTCACGATACTCTTTCGGGTACACATTACAGATTCCTAATACCTAACTGCCTTGTACCTAATAATTGATTTTCGCTAATCACTATCCCCTCTTCACTACTTTGTTTATTGAAGAATAAGCATAGATAAGCAGAAGAACCGGTTTCAAAGGTTTATGGAAGGTTCAAGCTCAACAATAAAGCAGCTTATGTCAATGGAAATAGGGGAGTTAGCAAAGACCACCCGTTTTGCGGGTGGTCTTATAACTTACATTCTAGTTTACCCGTATCTTAAAAGGGACAAAAACAAAGCTCATTGACGATCGCGTTTTCTACATATACCGGTCCATCAGGGCCTGGAAACTCAAATAAACCTATTCTGCCGAGGTCTTCGTGCAGCATGACATAGATTTCTTCTGAATTCATTTCTCCCTGGACCTCGGTCCGGCTAAAACTGTGAGTTCCACTTTCAACAAAAATATACTCGAGAATTGCACCGGGTGCACCATTCTCCTCAGTGTGGAAGACGACCCAGGCTGGCCGATCGCTCATGACCGTCTAAGAGGCCTTATAAGTTTTCGCATCCAGCCATGTTCTCCCAATTTCGATCCTGGGTGAGTAGGCATCTACGATCACTTCCGATTCCGATGAGACATCTGATCTCAATTCTTCGGGGGGAACATTCGCCTGCTCCATTTCTTCAAAATAAGTTTCCCAATTTTCTACAGCCTGGTTTCTTTCCATTTCTTCGGTGGAGACTAGCATTGACTGGCACGAAGCCAGCAGGAGAGAAAACACGAGCAGAGCCCCCATAAATACAAGGGATTTACTGGTTTTCTTAAACATGTTATTGCTCCTAAATCTTAATATTGGATAAATTTGACCTGCATTGTCATATAATACAATTTAAGAGAAAAGATTTCATTAATTCCAGCTAAGTCTTTTTTTAAATTAGTTTTATTTAAATTATTAAAATATTATTAATAACAAATAGCGTATTTTTTGTTAAATATCTTCAGAGGTGTAATAGCGTTTTCGTCCAGCTGCTGTTATTGTCGATAAATTCTATCAATTGTGGATGACATCAGAAAAAATAAGATTAAAGCGTCGTTGCTTAGCTCCAATTCGTTATCGCCTTAACTGCTGGAATGTTGCTTAATATGGTGAGTGATGAATTTGCTTGTAATTTTCTCAAGGGTAAAGTTGAAAAAACTTTTCCGAATATTTGGACGTCAAAATTTTTTCCCTGTCCCGAAGCAAAGCGGCATGGTGTCAATATCCCCTGGGTGTTATAAGACTTATGTTTGGATAAGTTGTACGAATGTTTAGAGTTGATGTTTGGTGCGGTGAAAATCACACCGCACGCTACGGAAAAATAAATCTTTTGAATTTTCCCCTGCGCCAAAACACAAAGGAAATCCTGCAAGGTATGTGGTTCGCCTGCCCTGAGGAAGAACGACGTGAGGGTTTCTACGCACAAAAAACCATCGATGATTTCGGCTGAAAAATAATGTTGTTGGTTGAATTGATGTTAAAAAATGATGCGATGCGATTTTCACTGCACCCTACGAAAAAATTGAGGATTTCGAATTCCTGATACCTTATGACCTGGCCTGATAAATTGCAGCTTGCCTCTATCCAAAATCGATCCAATCGGATAGGATTATATCCCTGCAGGATAACGTCGGCCTGATTGGCCGATGTTTTTTTATGGAACAAACCTAACTTCTCATGAATCAGGACTTTAATATTTATGCTTACAGAACGAACTGATCTAAGAAATATCGCCATCATTGCGCACGTTGACCACGGCAAAACCACGCTGGTGGATGGCTTGCTCAAACAAGCCCATGTTTTCCGCGCGAATCAACATGTGGCCGAACGTGTGATGGACTCAAATGATTTAGAACGCGAACGCGGCATCACCATTTTGGCCAAGAACACCGCTATCGAAATTTGGGATCAAGATGCAAAGCAAAAAGTTAAAATCAACATCGTTGACACACCCGGGCATGCCGATTTTGGTGGAGAAGTGGAAAGGGTCATGAATATGGTTGATGGCGTGCTGCTCCTGGTGGATGCAGCCGAAGGTCCCATGCCGCAGACACGTTTCGTGCTCAAGAAAGCCCTCGAAATGAATCACCGCGCCATCGTCGTCATCAATAAAGTGGATCGCAAAGGTGCCGATCCAGAGCGAGTGCTCAACCAAACCTTTGATTTATTCATCGAATTGGGTGCCAGTGAGGAGCAAGCTTATTTTCCGGTGATTTATACCAATGCCGTCAGCGCCCAGGCTGGTCGAAGCCCGGATTTGGGTCCCGACCTGCAGCCTCTCTTTGATGCCATCTTAACTCAAATTCCCTGTCCAAAAGTGGATCTCGAAGCGCCCCTGAAAATGTTGGTTACCAATCTGGGTTACGATCAATACCGCGGCGTTACGGCTATTGGTCGAATCCATGCCGGTCAGATGCGAGTCGACATGCCGTTAGCCCGCATCCGCGTTGATGGTGAGATATTGCCTGAAAGTGTTCGTTATTTAAACACCCATGAAGGACTGGTCCAGGTCGCAGTCGATTCCGCTCAGGCGGGGGATATCGTTGTCCTGGCAGGGTTGGAGGGGATTGCCATTGGTGAGACGCTGACCGATCCGGAGCACCCTCAACCTTTGCCTCCTATCCAGGTTGAGGAACCTACCGTGCATATGACCTTTGGAGTCAACGCGTCACCATTTTCTGGACGTGAAGGCAAATGGAGCACCTCCCGAAAATTACGTCAGCGTCTCTTCGATGAACTGCGGACGAACGTAGCCTTAAAAGTGGTCGAAGGCGATTGCCCAGACTCCTTCCGAGTCTCTGGCAGGGGGGAGCTGCATCTGGCTATTCTGATTGAAACCTTACGTCGGGAAGGGTATGAATTCCAGGTGTCGAGGCCAGATGTGATCCTCAAGCAGAATGATGAGGGCGAAACGTTGGAGCCTTTCGAGGATGTGTATGTCGAGACCAGCCCGGATACGGTTGGCGTGGTCGTTGAAATGTTGGGGACACGGCATGGCGTCATGAAGAATATGGTTAATACCACCACAGGCAACGTACGTTTAGAATTCTTGGTGCCAACCCGCGGTTTACTGGGCTTTCGATCTCACTTTCTATCTGCCACGCGCGGCGATGGTGTCGTCCATACGCTCTTTCATGGCTATTTACCGCATGCAGGGGAAATCGGCGAGCGCTCATCGGGCTCCCTGGTAGCCTACGAGACCGGTTTGACAACCACCTTTGGCTTGAAGAACGCTGAAGAACGGGGGACTTTGTTCTGCGGGCCAGGCATACCAGTCTATGCCGGTATGGTGGTTGGGAAACACCAGCGTCCCGGGGACTTGGAAATAAATGTCTGCAAGAAAAAAGAACTCACCAATATGCGAGCAGCCAACGCAGATAACGAAGCACGATTAACGACCCCCAGGCACATGAGTCTTGAAGAAGCCATCGAGTATCTGGGCAAGGATGAGCTTTTAGAAGTTACGCCGCTCGCTTATCGTATCCGCAAACAATTGCTATCCGCTAGCGAGCGTGGACGAAGAAGCAAGGCGGCCAGAAAAGCAGCAGTTGAGGCGGTAAGTTAAGCTAGAAATTTTCATGCTGCAGTGAACTTCCCTCTCCTTTTTGCAGGAAGCGTCTGCTTCCCTTGTTCATCGCAGTTGAACAAAGAATGGGATTTGTTGTAATTTTCAGCTTCGGGCAGCCGTGACAGAAATTCTTTTTGTGGAATTCCTTATATAAATAGAGGCATAATTCATTCTTTGGCGCGAACAAGATCGGTGCGCACTACGAAAACGTGAATGATAATTTTTTCCTAATACCTGATTGCCTAATACCCAATACCTGTTTTCCCTATTCACGATCCCCCATTCACTTTAAATCAACAATGAGCGTGGGGAGGCTCGAACTCCCAACCAATGGCTTAAAAGGCCACTGCTCTACCATTGAGCTACACGCCCATA
>JARGGB010000047.1 GCA_029210815.1 Candidatus Brevefilum sp. | reverse complement strand
AAATATTTTGCAGGCAGGTTCTCGTTCACAAACACTTCTATCTGTCGTTCGGATAGATTATAAAAAAAGGCCAACAGGCACATCTTTAAGATTTGTGTAGGATTAAATGGCGGACGTCCATATTCTGCGCCACCCCCGTATAATTCGAGCAACTTGTCCGTGAAACGCTCCCACTCAATGATCTGATTAAGCAGGCGCAAGAAATGATCTTGGGGCACGACTTGATCGTAAATGTAATTACCAAAAAATGATTGATCTCGAGTATCTATAAACCGTTTCTTCGCCATTATCACCTCGCAGATTGTGTATTCTCTTAATTGAATCATGATTCGCGATTTACGTCAATTAATGACTTGTTTTTCAACACTCTCTACAATTGATTATTGACAAATCCCAATAAATCTTCTATTATAGAATGTATGAGAGCGCTCCCACAATGAAATCTTAATAAAATCTATATGATTTCATAAACAAGGCTTAATAGTTATTAAAAAATCAGGAAAAAATGCCCATAACGCTTGAGGAAATTGCAAAATTATCAGGTGTATCACGGTCCACAGTTTCAAGGGTGGTCAATGGGCATAAACGCGTCCGGGAAGAAACTCGCAAAAAAGTACAATCCGTCATTGATGAGCTAAATTTCCAACCAAATATTGCAGCGAGAAGCCTGGCTGCCGGGAAAACCGGGATTATGGGGCTGGTGATCCCTGCAGGCGTTTCAGCCTTGTTTAGCGATCCCTATTTTCCACAACTTATTCAGGGTATTTCCTCTGCCTGTAATAAAAGAGATTATTCAATGATGTTGTGGGTCGATGAACCGAACTACCGTCTCAGGACCATTCGTCAACTGCTCTACAGCGGTTTGCTGGACGGTGTCATTATCTCTTCAATGCTGATGGATGACCCCATCATAAAATCGCTGTATGAAAGGCATATGCCCTTTGTTTTAATCGGGCGTCATACAGAGTTGAATGTCAATTACATTGATGTAAATAATCAAGCGGCTGCAAATAAAGCCACTTCATTTCTTATCGACTGCGGCTACAGCCGGATTGCCACAATAACAGGTCCAATAAATATGATTGCGGGTTATGATCGCTATCAGGGGTACTGCACAGCCTTGGACCAACATGGGCTTGCCCTGAACGATTCATTGATAGCTGAAGGTGATTTTACCGAAGTCGGCGGTTATAACACTATGAAACAATTGATTCCCCATAACCCTGACTCTGTTTTTATTGCAAATGACACAATGGCGATGGGGGCTTTACGGGCATTACACGAAGCAGGTCTTCGTGTTCCTGATGATATCGGCGTCATTGGATTTGACGACTCCCCAATAGCATCACTTACTACCCCCCCCCTTACAACCATGCGACAATCTCCGTACGACATGGGTTTTAAAGCTGTGAACACGCTAATAGAAATTATCAATAATCAGGGACGATCCCCACAACAAATTGTGCTCGAATCAGAATTAGTCATCCGGGAGTCATGTCAACGCAAAGAATTTGCAAAGGAGGCAATCTAGCATAAGGAAAATTAACAAACTGTATTCTGACAACAACAAATACTATAACCAAACAAAAATTTTAATAAGGAGAAGCTAAAAATGCGTAAATTACTTTATGTAATCTCAATTTTGATCGTTGCAAGCATGCTGTTTACAGCCTGCAGCCCAGCAGTTCAAGAAGAAGTTGAAGAAGCTGCTGAGGAAATTGCTGAAGAAGTCGTTGAAGAAGTCGAAGAACCGGAAGAAGTCGAAGAACCTTCGGGAGACGTGGTTGAGATTCGCTGGTTTGTTGGCTTGGGCGCTGGCTCGGATGCGGGTACCTTTGAAGCCCAACAGGCTGTCGTGGACGGCTTTAATGCCACCCATGATGATATCGAACTGATCCTGGAAATTGTGGACAACGAAGTTGCCTATGATACCCTGGCGACCCAGATTGCTGCTGGCAATGCACCAGATATTGTTGGTCCCGTCGGTGTGCGCGGACGTGACACATTCTATGGCGCCTGGTTGGACCTGCAGCCATTAATCGAATCGACTGGTTATGATCTGAGCGATTTCGATCCTGCCCTGGTAGATTTCTACAATATCGAAGGACAGGGCCAATTAGGTATTCCCTTTGCCAGCTACCCCTCATTTATGATCTTCAACAAAGATCTCTTTGATGAAGCCGGTGCAGCCTATCCACCCGCCGCTTACGGCGAGCCTTACGTTTGGGCAGATGGCACCGAGGCAGAATGGAACATGGACACCCTAAAAGAACTTTCCATGTTCATGACCGTGGATGCCAGCGGCAACGATGCCACCATGGAAGAATTCGACCCGGCGAACATCGTTCAATTTGGTTTCCAGAACCAATGGACCGATCCACGCGGTATTGGCACCTTCTTTGGCGCCGGCTCATTCCTGGAAGATGACGGCGTAACAGCCCAGATTCCAGAAGAATGGCAAGCTGCATGGAAATGGACCTATGACGGCTGGTGGACTGACTGGTTCATCCCCAACGGCCCTTACGGCGGCGCGGAATTCTTGCAGCACGGCGGCGGCCCATTTGGCTCGGGCAACCTGGCTATGGTTCATATCCACACCTGGTATGCGGCACCCTGGGCTTTGGACGGCTCATTCGTTTTTGACTTTGCGGCAACCCCCTCATATAATGGCACCGTTACCTCAAAGATGCATGCGGACACCTTCGGCATCCCCAAGGGCACTGATAATCCTGAAGAGGCATTTACAGTCCTGGCCTATTTGCTCAGCCCTGAGATTGCACCCCAACTGCTTACGATCTACGGTGCTCAGCCGGCTCGTCTCTCACTGCAAGAGGGTTATCTCGACACCTACAGCGAGACCAACTTCCCTGGTATGGACCTTAATTGGGATGTAGTGGTGGCTAGTACTGCTTATGCTGACAACCCCAACCACGAGGCCTGGATGCCTTCCTTCCTTGAAACCACTGACCGCTACAACGAATTCTGGAACTATCTGGCCAACACGCCAGACCTGGATGTAGATGCAGAAATCGAAGCTCTGCGCGAAGACTTACAGGGCATCTTCGACGCCTACTTCGAAGCAAATCCGTAAAAAAATAGAAGGTTCAAATTTTCAGCCTGGGCGTAAAAACCCAGGCTGAAAAGAAATTTGAGGTGATATTATGACAGTTGCTGAGTTTGGGAAGGCTGTTAAAAATTTAAAAGGGAAACGAACTCCGTTGACAATAAAGCAAAAAAGAGAAGCCAGGTGGGGATTCTTTTTTCTCAGCCCCTGGATGATTGGTTTTTTGCTGTTCTATTTGCTGCCTATGATCGCTTCCTTCGCTTTTTCATTAACAAAATTTAACCCGGCTGTTCCCGATGAAACAGTTTACATTGGCTTCACCAACTGGATAAGAGCGATCTTTCGTGATAAAGAAGTGCTGCTCTCCTTTACACGGACGATTCACTTTGCTGCAATCTCTCTACCGGTTGGTTTGATCTTTGCCCTGTTCCTCGCCATTCTGCTCAACTCCGAAAACGTGATTGGCAAAACCATTTATCGAACCCTCTTTTATATGCCCTCCATGATCCCCCTGGTCGCCACGGTCTTGATCTGGAATGGGGTTTTAAATGAACATACAGGATGGATAAATATACTCATAGAAAGGTTTACCGGCATTCAAGCTACGGGAACGGATGGTATTCGCTGGTTGGCAGACCCGCAGCTGGTTTATTATGCTTATACCATGTTTGGGCTGTGGGGCGTCGGGAATGCGATGATTATTTTCCTGGCGGCAGTGCAGGGTGTACCAACAGAATTATATGAAGCTGCAGAAATTGACGGTGCTTCCTGGTTTCGGCGTTTGTTCAGTATCACGCTTCCGCTGATAACACCCGTGATTTTTTACCAGCTTGTTTTGGGTGTGATTGGTTCACTCCAATACTTTTTAGCCCCGTTTGTATTAAACCAGGGTACCGGTTTTCCTGAAGGAAAGACCCGATTTTATATGGTCTATTTCTACAAGCAATCTTTCTCATTCTTTAATATGGGCTATGGCGCCACCTTAGCCTGGTTGATGTTCATCGTTGCCCTCATCATAACAATTTTCTTATTTGGAACAGCGAAATATTGGGTTTATTATGCGACGGAGGAAAAGTGATGCCAGAAAAAAACACAGAAGTTCGAAAACCTCTACCCAAGAAAATAAGAGACCTGATTTCCAGCACCCTGCTTACAGGCATGACCTGGGGCATCTTAGTTCTATTCCTGTTGCCGATGGCTTTTGGTATAGTAACAGCACTCAAGACGGAAAGTCAAGCCGGTAAATTAGGTGCGCCATGGTATCCTGCGACAGAAGCGACCTATGAATATGAGGGCGAGAAGTACGATATATATTTAGTCCCAATAGATGGCGAGATAAAGGAAATGGCTCTGATAAAGAGTGGGCGTCAGGAGAGCCAATTCGTTGATCCAGAAAATCCAGAAGCCGGCTTGATCACCTGGGAAGGCGCCTGGCGGTCACTGGAGCGTGGATGGGAATTTGACCCGCAATGGGGGAATTTTGTCAGCGCATGGAAAACCGTTAACTTCCCAAGGTTATTGTGGAACACCATAAAATATGCCGGCATTACAACCATTGGTGCTGTTCTTTCCTCGGCATTGGTGGCTTACGGCTTTGCACGCTTTAGTTTTCCTGGAAAGAATATTTTCTTTATGCTGATGCTTTCCACGGTGATTCTCCCGGGTGCGGTGACATTAATTCCAACTTATTTTGTTTATCTACAGCTCGGTTGGGTTGGCACCTGGCTGCCTTTGATGGTCCCTGCCTTTTTCTCCTGGGGAACCAACGTGTTCCTGATTAGGCAGTTCATCATGACCATCCCCATAGACCTCGACGAAGCGGCGATGATAGACGGTGCAAGCCCTCTGAGGATTTTCTTCTCAATTATCCTTCCCCAAAGTGTTCCGGCGCTCACAGCCGTGTCACTGTTCCACTTCTTCTGGGCATGGAACGATTTCTTCAACCCCTTGATCTATTTGACGGGCAATCCTGACAAATACCCGATCACAGTCGGACTAACCGCGTTTAACAGATTGTACTCCCAGCAGTCAAACTTAATTCAAGCCTCCGCCTTGATTACAGCCGTTATTCCGGTGATCATTTTCTTCTTCGCGCAGCGTATCTTCATGCAGGGTGTTGTCATCACGGGTGTTGAAAAATAATCGTGAATGAGGATTTTGCATGATGTCAATACTAAAAAGATGCTATCCAGGAACTGCGACCTTGGTTATTATTCTAATTGTATTGACATCATGTTCTCCAAACAATCAAATCACCCCTGACAACCTTCAGATACCGGAAATCCCTCCCGATACTTGTTTAATTGATCCTGACATAAGCCTTGGAGGGATTAATCCTCTTGTGTATGGGGTTAATCACGGCCCCTGGGCAGTCATCACGGATAAAACCCTGCCATTAGCCCAGGAAGCAAGGATTACCATGATACGCTATCCGGGCGGCAATTGGGGCGATGAGAATGATTTGCAGCCTTATCACATCGATCAATTCGTTTCCCTTGCTGATCAATTAAATAGTGAAGTCAGCCTCAACGTGCGCTTACATGGGGGTTCGCCTGAAAAAGCGGCAGACCTTGTGCGGTACGCGAATATTGAGAACGACTATAACATTCGTTATTGGGGCATCGGCAATGAGCCAACCCTTTTTGCCACTTCAAGAGGGGAACCGGATTACGGCGTTGAGCGATTTAATACAGAATGGCGCAGCATTGCAGAAGCCATGAAAGCCGTTGATGACTCCATCTTATTGATTGGCCCTGAACTGCATCAATTTGGATCCTCAATTGAAACCACCCCAAAAGATCCCTTTGGCCTTGATTGGATGACAGAATTTCTGAAGGCAAATGGTGACCTGGTGGATATTGTTTCGGTCCATCGCTATCCGTTCCCCCAGGGAGGGGGCGGGCGTGCAGCAACAGTCGATGAACTAACAGCCGCCTCGAAAGAGTGGGACGAGATCATCCCCTATCTTCGGGGGTTGATCATTGAGACGACCGGGGAAGACCTGCCTATTGCAGTCACAGAAGTGAACTCTCATTGGTCAAATGCAACTGGTGGTGAGGCAACACCCGATTCCTTCATCAACGCCATCTGGTGGGCAGATGTAATGGGGCGCATGATCAACAACAAAGTAGATGTGGTGAATTACTTTTCCCTGCAAAGCAATAACAGTATCGGCGGATATGGCTTGTTTGGCAGGTCGGAACCCCGCCCGACTTATTACGTTTATAAACTCTATAAAGAATTCGGCTCTATCCAGGTTTTTGCTGGATGCGACCATCCAAACTTAGGGATTTATGCTGCTGCAGATGAAACAGGGAAATTAAGTATCATGCTGATCAATTTAAGTGACGCACCCCTGATCAGGCCATTAACCATCGTGGATGAAAGCCTGACAGTCATGTCTGCTGAGCGCTTTGACCAGGAGAATTTACTTTACGATGTGGCTGTAGACCAATTTGAAGATCTCAACAAGGTAGAAATCCCAGCGTATTCAATCACACTACTAAAATTTGAGTGACATTATGAAAAGACTTTTTACAATTCTATTGTTATCCCTGACCCTCTTAACAGCGTGTGGGTCTGCCGCTGAAGCAGAGGAAACACCGGTTTTACTGGACCAGCCTGATGTGGAAGAACTGGAAGGCAGTCCTGATCCAACAGCGCCAGCGGATCCTTCTTTCTTAAACAGCGATTTAACTGCAGAAGCGCGCGCTGAGGATCTTTTGAGCAGGATGACATTGGAAGAAAAAGTCGGTCAGATGACATTAATTGAAAAAGGCAGCATCACACCAGATGGGGTCGAAGAATATTTCATTGGCGGCGTCTTAAGCGGCGGCGGTGGAACGCCCACCACGAACACAACCGAAGCATGGGCAGAAATGGTGGACAGCTACCAGGTCGGTGCAATGGCAACCCGGCTGCAAATTCCCATCATTTACGGTGTGGACGCTGTCCACGGTCATAACAACCTGCAAGGTGCTGTGATTTATCCTCATAATATTGGTTTGGGCGCCACCGGTGACCCTGATCTCGTTCGCCGGATTGGCGCTGCAACTGCTGAAGCAATGGCAGCGACAAATATCTACTGGAATTATGCACCTGCTATACCGGTGGTGCAGGATATCCGTTGGGGGCGAACCTACGAATCCTATGGCGAAGACACCGGGCTTGTCACCCAATTAGGAACAGCTTACCTGGAAGGGTTACAGGGCGATGATCTATCAGACCCCCTGACGGCACTGGGGACGCCCAAGCATTATATCGGTGATGGCGCAACCATCTGGGGGTCCTCATTAACAGGGGGTTACCAGCTTGACCAGGGCGTCATGACAGCCACTGAAGAAGAGATAAGAGAAAAGTACCTCCCACCTTACAAAGCAGCCATCGACGCAGGCGCCTTGAGTGTGATGGTCTCCTTCTCAAGCTGGCAGGACACAAAGATGCACGCCCATAAGTACCTGGTAACCGATGTGCTCAAAGGCGAGCTGGGCTTTGAGGGCTTTGTTGTCTCTGATTGGGGCGGTTTGGACCAGGTCAACGGAAACTATTATCGAGCGGTTGTGGAATCCATAAACGCAGGCATTGACATGAATATGGTGCCGTACAGTGCCACAAAATTCATCAATGCAATGCTTGAAGCGGTTGAAAATGGGGATATTTCTGAAGAACGAGTGGATGATGCTGTCTACCGAATACTTCTTGCCAAGTTCAACCTTGGCTTATTTGAGCGGCCTTTCTCCGACCCAGCATTATTTGACCTGGTAGGAAGCGAAAAGAATCGTCAACTTGCCCGAGAAGCCGTGGCAAAATCTGCGGTTTTATTGAAAAACGAGAATGCTGCTTTACCAATCAGCAAGGACAGCTCGTTGATCTTCCTTGCGGGTGAGGGTGCGGATGATATCGGCATGCAGTGCGGCGGCTGGACAATTTCCTGGCAGGGTTCCAAAGGTGCAATTACGCCAGGCACAACCATCAAAGATGCTTTTGAAGACGCATTCGAAGGTCAATTGCAATACAATCGTTTTGGAAAATACGATAATATCCTCGATGAAAACGGAAACCCTGCGATTGCAGATGTGGGAATCGTTGTCGTTGCAGAAAATCCGTATGCTGAGGGCGTTGGCGATGCCAGGGATTTAACGCTGTCCTCAAATGATCTTGAAATGATTGAACGCGTAAAAGAACGCAGTCAAAAGCTTGTCGTCATCGTGATGTCAGGGCGCCCCTTGGTGATCGCAGAAGCGTTCGATCTGGCGGATGCATGGGTAGCTATATGGCTGCCCGGTACCGAGGGTGATGGTGTCGCTGATGTCATTTTTGGGGATGCGCCCTTTGTTGGTAAGACGCCCTTCACATGGCCTGCATCAATGGACCAGTTACCCCTTGGCAGTTACGATACCGAACCACTATTTCCTTATGGATACGGCCTTGAAAACTAAAAATGGACTTAGAAAACTTGTTACTTTACCCATATTGATGGTGTTATTCGTCAGCTGCAGTGTCCCCCCCACACCGACCAGCCTTCCCCCAACACCGACGATCACCCCCGAACCCACACCAGAATGGGAACGCCCCGGCTGGACACTGATCTGGCAGGATGAGTTTGAGGGTTCAGAGTTGGACCCTGAAAAATGGGTGGCGGAGATTGGCGGACATGGCTGGGGAAACAATGAATACCAATTCTATACCGATCGACCGGAAAACATTCGATTGGAGAATGGGAATTTAGTCATTGAGGCTCGTAAGGAATTTTTTATCAGGCGGCATTACACATCTGGACGAATTAAGACGCAGGGGTTGTTTTCTTTCACCTATGGTCGTGTAGAAGCGCGCATGAAACTACCTTATGGACAGGGAATTTGGCCTGCCTTTTGGATGCTTGGGGATAATATTGACGAGGTCCCCTGGCCACTTAGCGGCGAGATCGACATTATGGAACATATTGGCAAAGAACCTCGCCGAATCTACGGTACAGTCCATGGACCCGGTTACTCAGGCAGCGGCGGCATCGGGCATTTCACAACACTTCCTGAAAACAGCCTTCAGGAAGAATTTCACACCTTCGCCATTGAATGGGACCCCGGTGAAATTCGTTGGTTTGTTGATGACGAACAATTCTTTACGCTAAGCCCGGAACAGGTCAATAAAGAATGGGTCTATGACCATCCATTTTTTATTTTGATAAACCTGGCAGTCGGTGGTTATTGGCCTGGCTACCCTGATGAAAGCACTGTTTTCCCCCAATTTCTGACCGTGGATTACGTACGTGTGTACCAGAGAACGGAACCAACAGCAGAATAAAGCATCAAACTGTTCGACTTCTTGCATCACAACTTTACCGGTTTTATCACAAAGACCGATTATGAACGATCATCACAAAAGGCGGCAAGACGTGTTCCAAATCATAAAGTTTCAACTAATTTTATCTGGCATTATTGCATTAATATTTCTGTCGGGCTGTACTGCCAAAACTGAGAAAGAGGAAATTTCAGAGCTGCCGGACTATCTTGAAATACCGGGTGTTTATCTCGGAACTTTCCACGGGACAAGCAGTTCAAGCCTTGCTTTGTTCGAGAAAATCGGCAAAGATGTTGCTATATCCGCCGTTTACCAAAGTTTTGGCGATGCTTTCAATAACGGGTTCCTGAACGCCAATGCCCATGTAGGACGGATTTCCTTCCTCACCTGGGAATTTATGCCTGGGTCAAGCCCCAAAGTTGCAGGGTACGAAGGCAGGGTGCTGGAAGCAATTACTGATGGCATTTATGATGACTACTTAATCAGCTGGGCAGAGGGCATGCGCGAATTTGGAAAACCAGTCTTTTTGCGATTCGGTCATGAGATGAACGGGGATTGGTACTCATGGAGCGGCATTAAAAATGGTGGGGGAACGCTTGATGGGTATGGCTCACCAGACCTTCCAGACGGTCCAGAGCGCTTTGTTGATGCCTATCGACATATTCACGATGTGTTTACCAAAAATGGCGCTGACAACGTGCTGTGGGTCTGGTGCCTGAATGCGCCTTACGAGGACATGGTGCAGGTATTAGGGGCGTGGAACATGCCTGCAGCATATTATCCAGGTGATGATTATGTGGACTGGATGGGAATCGATGGTTACAACTGGGGAAGCTCTGCCTTTGGTCAGCAGTTTGATGCCGAATGGCGAAGTTTTGACGAGATATTTGCTAACACTTATTCCGAATTACAAAAGATCAACAGCGACAAACCGATCATCATCGGTGAATTTTCCTCAACTGAAGATGGGGGAAACAAAGCCGCCTGGATTGAAGATGCATTCCATCAAATACGCAATGCGTACCCACAAATTCGTGGGCTGATCTGGTTCCATATTGCAAAAGAAACAGATTGGCGGATCAATTCCTCAGAAGAGGCTTTAGCCGCTTATCGGCAAGCGGTCGCAGATGATTATTGGTTGTCTGAATACCCTGGGATGATGCCATGAAAAAATTAGACTTTTCACAAATGCCCACAAATAGTTTTGATGAATTGGGACGGTTTGAAATTGACCAATTTGATCATAAACCCCCATTCTCCTCATTTTTGCCCGGGATTGCAGGTTTGCATGGCATTCCGATGTGGGTTTTCTACGTCAATCGCGGCCAGGCTGTTTGCAGTTTTGGTGTTGAGAATAAAGATCACCCGATTTTGGAATTTGAGGCTGCTAACAAAGCATATCGTGATGTCGGGCTAAAGGGGTTTCGAACTTTCCTGAATGGAAAACGCGGGGATAAAAAATGGCAGGGCGAGTTTTTCTCTCCCTGGAATGCAAAAAAAGTGCATCGCAAGATGTTTATTGGCATGAATGAGGTGGAAATCCAGGAGATCAATCTCTCCCTGGGATACCAGGTTAATATCTTATTTGTCACGCTGCCCAATGAACCATTCTCCGGACTTATCAGGAAACTTAGCATTAAGAATTTATTTGATGAACCATTAAAATTAGAACTTTTAGATGGCTTACCAGGCATTGTGCCTTATGGCGTGGACAATGGTGCGCTCAAACACATCAGCAGGACCATTGAAGCCTGGATGCATGTTGATAATCTTCAAAACAAACTGCCATTTTACCGATTAAAAGCGACACCAGGCGATACTGCTGAAGTGCACGCCATTCACGCCGGCAACTATGCCTTTGCGTTTCATGAAGGCAAATTGATGCCAGCGATTGGGGACCCTTCCGTGGTCTTTGGCATGGATAATGGGCAATCAAAGGCGCATTCATTCCATGATAAAGGACTGAAAAAATTGCTTACATCGGGGCAAATCCTCGAAGGTCGCACTTTATGTGCTTTTTTTGGCGCAAAAATAAATCTTGCGCCGGGAGAAGAGAAAGCCATAACCAGTGTTTACGGCTATTCGGAAGATTTGCCAACCATCCAGACAAGGGTGGATAAAATTCTAACACCCGGGTACATCGACGGGAAAATCATCGAAGCAAGGAAACTCACCGAGGAATTAACCGATGATGTCAGCACCGCATCATCCGACGCCGCTTTTGATGCTTATTGTCGGCAAACATTTCTGGACAATCTTTTGCGGGGCGGCTATCCCCTCACGATTGGTGGCAAGCATATCACCCATGTCTTTTCACGAAAACACGGCGATATTGAACGTGATTACAATTTCTTTGTCCTCCCGCCAGAATTCTATTCCCAGGGTAACGGAAATTATCGGGATGTCAACCAAAATCGCCGCAGCGATGTGTTTTTCAACCCCCGGGCAGGCGAATCGAATATTCGATTGTTCATGAGCCTAATCCAGGCAGATGGGTATAACCCATTGGTCATCAATGGGTTGACCTTTTCACTCGCCGAAGACAAGGTAGAGCACTTTTTGAGTTTTGCAAAAAATAAAGATCTCCTAAGTTCATTGCTTTATAAGAAATTTACACCTGGAAAACTGCTGCAGGCAGCTTTGGATGCTGATCTTTTAATTCCTGTGGACGATTTTATCGAAGAGGTGTTTGCTGCTGCGGAATCACATATCGAATCTGAGTACGGCGAGGGGTATTGGGTTGATCATTGGACTTACAACCTGGATCTTATTGAGGCTTACCTGGCTGTATTTCCAGATAAGAAGATGGACTTATTGGCTAACTCAGCGCCCCTTCCCTTCTTCGATTGTTCTCACATCGTTCAACCAAGACAAAAGCGCTTTGTCGAATTCCACGGTAAACCTTTGCAGTTGAATGCCGTGGTACAGGATCTGGAAAAGAAAGTGCTGATCACTTCCAGGCTCTCAGAGCCAAATTGGGCAAGGGATAATCTTGGCACAGGCGAGATATTCCGATTGCCTTTGCTCTCAAAACTGACATTGCTTGCGCTGATCAAATTTGCCACCCTGGATCCCGGTGGGATGGGTATTCAGATGGAAGCTGGAAGACCAGGATGGTATGACGCCCTCAACGGCCTTCCGGGCTTGTTTGGCTCCTCGATGCCAGAAACCTATGAATTGGTCAGGTTGGTTGAATTCTTAATCGAAGTTTTTAATGAGACTTCCATCGAGCTGCTGCTCCCAATAGAAGCTCAAATTCTAGTAGATGCGATTTCAGAAACCCGGGGAAGAGAAGCGGATTCATTCACCCTTTGGGATGAAATGACCTCGGCGCTGGAAGCCTATCGAAGCACTATTCGGTTGGGCTTTGATGGGAAAAACATAACGATTGATATCAAACCAACCTTGGATTTCATGCGAGAGAAAATCAAATTGGGGGTCAAAAAAGCGCAGTCCTTCCCCGGTAAAGTTCCCCCGACCTATTTCATTCACGAGCTTACCGACTACACCCTGGTGGGTACAGAAGACATAAATGGAAACCCATATATCCATGTGAACGGCTTTAAACCCAAAGCATTGCCCGCATTTTTAGAAGGTCCTGTCAGGTTGATGAAAATATCAGATCTGGAACAGGCAAAAGACCTGGCCACAGCAGTGAAACAAAGCCAGTTATTCGATAAAAAGCTTGGCATGTACAAAGTCAATGCCCCTTTAGATGATCAACCTCACGAGATTGGCAGGGCACGTGCCTTTACCCCGGGGTGGCTGGAAAACGAATCTATCTGGATGCATATGTCCTTTAAATACCTGCTTGAAATGCTGAAGGTGGGCTTGTACGAAGAATTTTTCGAGGCATTAAAGGCACATTTACCTGCGTTTATGGACCCCGCAGTTTACGGCCGAAGTCCACTGGAGAACAGCTCATTTATTGTCAGCAGCGCTCACCCGGATAAAAATCTTCACGGCCGTGGATTTGTCGCCCGATTAAGTGGGTCAACAGCTGAATTTATCAGCATGTGGGTGATCATGACTGCAGGCAAGCAGCCTTTCAGGTTTGAAAATGATCAATTAGTCTTATCGATAAAACCCACGCTGCCAGGATGGCTCTTTACGCAGGATGGCGCGTTTAATTTCCGCTTCCTTGGCTGTTGTGATGTCAAACTGCACAACCCGATGCGAAAAGACACCTATGAAGCGGAAACGACCGTTAAGAAAATCGAGCTTCACAGCAACCAACAAACAATTGAACTTGAAGGCGCCGTAATCAAGAGCCCTTACGCCGAAATGATTCGTGAAGGCAAATTTGAGTCAATTGATCTTTTCTATGGATAAAAGGAACCCATCTATGAATGGAAAAAACAAAGCTGACATCAACACAAAACAATCATCCGATTGGAATTTTATTGATGACCATGGAACATTTGAATTTAAGAACCCACAAAGAACCAGCTATCTTTACTTTCCCCTGGTCAATCAAGCGCACATGATGTCATCCGTCACACCGACATTAAATGGGGATGCTAAGCTTGACCAAAATACCTTTTTACTGCTCCCGGTTTCGGTTGAGGATTTACACAATACCCGTTCCGCTCGCAATTTTTGGGTGCGGATCAATGGAGAAGCCTGGTCGGTCACCGGAAACAGTGCAGCCCAAATCAATAAGCGATTTTCTTCCCTGGATGAAAATGTCACTTTACAGGCTGGACCCCTCTGGCATGGCCTCACAAGGGAGCATCCAAAAACAGGCTTGACAGCGAATATTTTAAATTTTGTGCCTGCCAATAAGGATACGGTCGAATTGATGCGGGTGACGCTAACAAACAATGGGGCAGAAACCCTGAAAGTGATCCCAACGGCTGCCATTCCGATTTTCGGACGTTCAGCGGATAATTTACGAGACCACAGGCACGTCACAGCTTTGCTTCATCGCACCATCTGTCATGAGTTTGGTGTAACCGTCAAACCAACCATGTCCTTTGACGAACGCGGCCATAAAATAAATGAGATAAACTACGCAGTACTGGGGGTTGATGGCGAAGGGAACGCGCCTGTAGGGTTTACGCCATTAATTGAAGATTTTATTGGTGAGGGAGGCTGCTTGACCTGGCCAAAGATCATCCTCCAGGATGAGCCAAAATTAGAGCCTGCCAAAAGTGAATTTGAAGGTTTTGAATCCATCGGCGGACTGCATTTTTCTCAAGTGACCCTGGCGCCCGGCGAATCAAAATCTTATATCCTCATTCTCGGAATTACTTCGGAAGAAGATCGTGTCATTGAGTGGATCAATCTTTATGGTTCAAATGGTAAATTTGAAAATTACCTCAAATTCACCAGGGATTTTTGGAATGAAAAATTATCCACTCTAAAATTTAGCTTCCAGCAAGAACGGCGAGATGGTTGGCTTAAATGGGTCACACTCCAGCCGACCCTCAGGCAGATCATGGGGAATTCCTTTTTACCCTATCATGATTACGGTCGGGGAGGGCGCGGTTGGCGGGACCTGTGGCAGGACCTTTTAGCGCTCCTGATCACTTCGCAGAAATCAATTAAGAATAGCCTGGTGAGCAATTTTGCGGGTATTCGAATGGATGGGAGCAATGCCACAATTGTTGGATCTTCACCCGGGGAGTTCAACGCGGACCGTAATAATATTCCCAGGGTGTGGATGGATCATGGTGCCTGGCCGTTGCTCACAACAAAGCTTTATCTGGATTGGACAGGGGATCTTCATCTGCTGCTTGAAGATCAAACCTATTTCAGGGATCATTTAAGCCACCGCTGCCAGCACACAAATCCGAACTGGGGGTCTGAAAATGAGACCTTATTAAAATCAAAATCAGGCGAGGTGGTGAAGGGATCAATACTCGAACACCTGATTGTTCAGCACCTGACCGTTTTCTTCAATGTTGGCGAACATAATATCATCAAATTGGAGGGGGGCGACTGGAATGATGGGCTTGATATGGCAGCAGAAAGAGGTGAAAGCGTCGCTTTCTCAGCAATGTACGCGGGCAACCTGCAGATAATAAGTGACCTTTGCTTGGCGCTGGAGAAATCAGGGGTTGAGGAAATAGCCATTGCTGAAGAACTCATGCTGCTCCTGGATCGGCTTTCTGAATCAATCGACTACGGATCTATCTCTGCCAAACAAGAACGTCTGAGCGCGTACTTCGAAAGTGTCCAGGGAGATCTATCGGGCAATAAGCAGACTTTATCACTCAAAGCCCTTTCAAAAGACTTGAGAGAAAAGGCAAATTGGTTAGCAGAGCAAATCCGAGACCAGGAATGGATCACTGATACCGAAGGTCAGGGATGGTTTAATGGGTATTATGACAACCAGGGTCACCGAGTTGAGGGCGTTTCACCGCAAGGGGTACGGATGACCCTCACAGGCCAGGTCTTCCCCTTAATGGCTGGTATCGCCACCTATCAACAAGCTGAACGAGTCGTCCAGACTGCCGATCGTTACCTCTATGACAATAATCTGAATGGCTATCTTCTTAATACAAATTTCAAGAACAATCCACATGAATTAGGAAGGGCTTTCAGCTTTGCTTACGGCCACAAAGAAAACGGCGCTGTTTTCAGCCACATGGCGGTCATGTTTGCCTATGCGCTTTACAAACAAGATCAGGCTGAATCAGCCTGGAAAATTCTTGATGGTCTATACATACAAAGCCAGAACTTTGAGAAAAGTCGAATGTACCCGGGGATTCCTGAGTATTTCAATCCACATGGTCGGGGGATGTACCCCTACCTGACAGGTTCAGCCGCCTGGTATTTATTCACCTTATTGACAGAGTCCTTTGGTATTAAAGGAGACTTAGGGGACCTCATCATCGAACCCAAGTTGGTCGCTAAACAATTTAACTTCACTGAAGAATTGGTTGTAAAAACCTTATTTGCAGGGAAAGAATTGCTAGTAAGATACAAAAATCCGAAAAAACTTGGGTTTGGCGATTATATGATCGGCAAGGTATCGATCAATGGTCGTGAGCGGCAGCTAACAACGAAATCTTCCAAAATACAGATTCCTCACAAGGAAATTTCAGCCTGGCCATACAAGGTGGAAATTGAAATCATTTTGGAATAATGGGTGCTGGCAACCTGATTCTTTTCGCAATGAGTATAAACTGATACCTTAAAGGATTGAGAAACAATGGATATTGAATTAAATCTCAAAAGGGGCGTCAACCTTGGCGGCTGGTTATCCCAATACAAAATTTTTGACCATCAACATTTCAACACTTTTATTCAGGAAGAGGATATTGCTCGTATCGCCTCATGGGGGATGGACCATATCCGTCTGCCAGTGGATTATCCTGTTCTGGAAGAAGCCCTACCGGATAACACTTATAAAGTTTCAGGATTTGAGTATCTTGACCGATGCCTAAGCTGGTGCCAGAAATATGGGCTTGATTTACTGATCGATTTGCATAAAGCGCCCGGTTATGCCTTTGGTCAATGGGAAAAGGCATCCCTTTTCAATGATGGCGAGCATAGACAGCGTTTCCTACAGATTTGGTCGGGTTTGGCGCATCATTATCACGGCACGAAAAATATCGGCTTTGAGCTGTTAAACGAGATCAAACTCCCTGACTCAAGCCCCTGGAATCAGCTTGTCAGAGAAGCCATTCGGGTCATCCATGAAATTGACTCACATCGACCAATTATGGTGGGAGGGAATCATTACAACAGTCCTGATCAGCTTCAGTACCTTGATGTAAATAAGGATGATCGGATCTTATATACCTTCCATTATTATTTCCCCATGGTCGTCACCCATCAGCGAGCTTACTGGTTACCACCGCTTGCAAACTTAGCACAGGCGGTGGAATATCCTGGCCCCTATCCAGATATTGATGCCTTTGGCGGTGAAATGATTGGTAAAAATATGGATCGTGATTTTTTGAAGACTTTCCTGCAGCCAGCCATCGATTTTATGCAAAGCACCGGCAAGCAATTGTACTGCGGGGAATTTGGCGCCATAGACCAGGCGCCAATGGATACCCGCATCCATTGGACCAGCGATATGATCTCACTTTTTACTGAATTGGGCATTGGTTGGGCATTATGGTCCTACAAAGCAATGGATTTTGGGCTTGTAGATCTCAAGGGAGATCTGGTTAATGAAAGACTCTTAAACGCTATCAGAAAATGACAGGAAAAAAATGACAGAACAGTGGCTTGACATCAAAACATACACGGAAATAGGTTACAAACCGCTCATCGACTTCAATTGCTGGCGGGTGGCTTACCTCAATTACATTGATGAACTCGATCCAGAATATATTAACCGCCTTGAGAAACATCTTGAAACGGACGAGGTCTTCGTTCTGCTCAAAGGCGAAGGAGTCCTCTTCATCGGTGCAGGAAATGAAACACAACCCGAAATAACCCCCCACAAAATGGCTCCCTGCAAGCTCTATAATGTTAAAAAAGGTGCCTGGCACAACATCATATTAAGCAAGGATGCAACCATCCTGCTGGTAGAAAACAAGGACACAGGCGAAGTCAATTCAAGCTATTACGAATTAACTGACTCTCAAAGAAAATTTATAAAAGAAGTCGCTAATAAAGAAATGCCGGGTTGGGATTCATAAACAGCAATTCGGTCTGAAGGAGAGCAAAAGCTGAATGCTTATCCCCATTTCCAAAGAGCTGATCTAAGTCATTATTTTTCTTATACAATTTATCATGCGTTTTGTAGGGATGTTGCTTACAGCATCTCTACATTTATAATCAGAACAAATCAATTTGATCGCCGAACGAACAATACGATCCAAACTATTTAAAATTTAGAAAATGAGGTCAAATGGAGAAAATTAACACCCTGATATCAAGAATGACACTGGAAGAAAAAGCTGCCCTGTGCACGGGTGCCAGCGCATGGACAACAGTGGGGATCGATCGTCTCAATATCCCATCCATATTCATGGTTGACGGTCCGCATGGCGTACGCCGAGTTAAAGATGAATTCGACATGTCTGAAAAAAGTCGCCCAGCGACGTGCTTCCCGACTGCCGCCTGTGCATCTGCTACCTGGAATACGGATTTGATCCGCCAGATGGGTGAAGCCATGGCAGAAGAAGCCCATGCTTTTGATGTGGATATTCTTTTGGGTCCAGGTGTCAACATCAAGCGCACCCCGCTTGGCGGCAGAAACTTCGAATATTATTCTGAAGATCCATTCCTTTCTGGCAAAATGGCTGTTAGCCTGATAAAGGGCATCCAGAGCAAAGGGGTCGGTACATCCCTCAAGCATTTTGCAGCTAACAACCAGGAATACCAGCGATTCAGCATTGATACAATCGTTGATCAACGCACATTAAGGGAAATTTATTTGTATGCCTTTGAGATCGCTGTGAAAGAAGCTAAACCATGGGCGGTAATGTGCGCCTACAATAAGATCAATGGGGATTATTGTTCCGAACATCATCAATTGCTGGTCGACATTTTGAAAGACGAATGGGGCTTTGAGGGTTTCGTCGTCTCTGATTGGGGCGCCGTTCATGATCGAGTCAAGTCACTAAAAGGCGGGTTGGATCTTGAAATGCCGGGTCCGCAAGATCGACGTGTCAAAGCCGTTGTGGAAGCCGTCAAATCTGGTGATTTGGACATTGAAATACTGGATGAAGCTGTGCGGCGCATTTTGAGAATTGTGTTCAAAGCCCAGGAGGTTGAAAGAAATAGTTCATTTGACAAGGAAGCCCACCACGCTTTAGCCAGGGAGATCGCCTCAGAAGGCATCGTCTTGCTCAAGAACGATGGCATTCTACCGCTGAAAGGTGAGACGCAAATCGCAGTCATCGGACATTCTGCTGTAGAACCGCGCTACCAGGGCGGCGGCAGTTCCAACATCAATCCCATCCAATTGGACATACCATTGGATGAAATAAAAAAGCATGCTGGCGAGGAAAGGGTCACCTACGCACAGGGGGACACCGGGAAGGACATCTTTGACCAATCCCTGATTGACGAAGCTGTCGAAGTGGCAAAATCAGCGGATGTGGCGCTGCTCTTTTTAGCTTTGCCGGCGTCAATTGAATCCGAGGGCTATGACAGGGAGAATTTACACCTGACCCAGCAGCAAATCTTATTAGTACAGGCCGTCTCCAAAGTGCAGCCTGAATCTGTGGTCATCTTGAACACCGGATCAGCTGTCACCATGAGTGGGTGGATCGATGAAGTCAAGGTCGTACTCCAGGCGTGGTTGATGGGCCAGGCAGGCGCCGGTGCGATTGCAGATATCCTCTTTGGGAAAATCAACCCCAGCGGTAAACTCGCTGAGACTTTCCCCATCAAACTGGAAGATACACCTGCATATATCAACTTCCCCGGTGATGCCGGTGAAGTACGTTATGGTGAAGGTTTATATGTGGGTTATCGCTATTACGATGCCAAAAAGATGCCCGTACAATTTCCCTTTGGCTTTGGGTTGAGCTACACCACATTCAAATACAGCAATTTACAGGTTGCTGACGCCTTCACAGACATCGAAGGGCTGACCATCTCCGTTGATATTACCAACACAGGGAAAGCCCCAGGGAAGGAAATTGTCCAGGTTTATGTGCACGATCATGAAGCTTCACTCAGCCGACCGATAAAGGCTTTGAAGGGCTTTGCAAAGGTTAAGTTAGCGCCTGGCGAGACAAAAACAGTTTCTATTCCGTTGGATTTTCGATCCTTCGCCTTCTATCATCCAGATTACAAAAATTGGATCACAGAGGATGGCGATTTTGATATCCTGATCGGGGCATCCTCACAGGATATTCGCCTGCAAGCGACAACAAAGATGACGTCAAGCCTCAAACCACCCTGTGTTCTTGACAGTGAATCGACTCTCAGAGAATGGATTGCAGATCCTCGCGGCTATGCCGCCATCAAGCCAATGATGCTTGAGATGCAGGCGATGTTCAACCAGGAATTTGATAGTGATGAAGGCATCGGGATGGACCCGATGGGCATGATCATGGATATGCGCCTGGACAGCATTTTAATGTTCCAGCAGCATGCCCTTCCCATACCCGTGGATGACATCGTCGATGGATTTTTGCGAGAAGCGCATTCTATGTAAGCATAATCAAGTAATTTTATGAAGGGGTACGGCGTGCCGTGCCCTTACACCAGATTTCAATACATGTTCATAATAGCATACCCACGATACTAATCCAATAAACACTTTCTTATGAATTACCACACCAACCATCCAAAGCGAAAAAGCCTGCGTTTTAAAGACTATGATTACTCCCAGCCTGGGGCATATTTTATTACCATTGTTACCTTCAATCGGAATTATTTGTTTGGCTATATTGAAGGAGATGAGATGTGCTTGAACCCTATTGGATATATCGTTTCAGAAGTTTGGCAATCTATACCAAAACATCATCCAAAAACAATTGTTGATCCATTTATCATCATGCCAAATCACATACATGGCATAATTAATATCGTAGGGGCACGGCACGCCGTGCCCCTACACCAATCTGAAAAGTTTGGAAAACCAGTGCCAGGATCTATTCCAACAATCGTCAGGTCATTTAAATCCGAAACGACTAGACGAATAAATGTCTTTCGAAATAGCCCTGGTTCAAAAGTCTGGCAGCGAAATTATTATGAACATGTCATTCGCAATGAAAAAGACTACGAGAGCATTTACGAATATATACTAACCAATCCTCAAAATTGGGTGAAAGATATTGAATATCAAAAAGACCATTCGTAGGTGAATGGCATGCCGTGCTCCTACATGTTTACTCCACCCTGACCTGGGTCATTAAGCCTGCTGCCAGGGCATTCAATCCCACCGCTGCCAAACAGCACAGCCAAAAACTGATGCTGTATAAACCTGGTGCGATCAAATCACCCAGCATACGCCCCAGGGAAAACCCGGCCACCGTTGCTGCAATCATGGTTGCCCTTGCAGAAGGTACCACTTCGCTCATCAATGTCAGGGCGCTCACCAACACGATCTCAAAAGAAATATAAAACAAACCCAATCCAACCAATGCCCAGGCTAAAACCCCATCAGTCAGTGGCAGCAGGAGTGCTGCCAGGCTGTTGACGCCCAGGAAAATCCAGATCACACGTCGTTTCCCAATAGCATCCAACCATACAGCAGAAAAGACCTCGCCCCCCAGTTCTGAAACGCCAATGACCACAGATGCAATTGCCAGTGCCGCAAAATTGAGCCCAAACTGGTCTTCAATCCACACACCAAAGATCAAATTAACCGTTTCGTTGGCGCCTGTAAAAAGAATCCCGGCTAATAAACCTGCCAAAGCAGGCCATGTCCGCAATATCCGCCCAAAATTCTGCTTGATGTTATTTCCTTCAGAACTTTGAATACGGTTGGACGGTAGTATCCAGGCAAATAAGAGGAAGAGCAAAGCCCCAATAATTGTGAAAATCAAGAATGGCGTTACCCAGATAAAGGATTCCAGCAGCAGTCCCACCAGTGGGATACCCCCAATAAAGGCTAAAGCCCAGCTTAATTCTGTGATTGCCAGCACCCGTCCGCGTTTTTCAAAGGGGACATTGTCGCCCAGGTAGGCATTCAGTGATGGAATAAAAACACCGTTTCCCAGCAGCACAAGGGAGGTACCAGCCACAAAGCCCCAAAAATTTGGGAATATCCCAACAACACCACTCCCGGCGGTGAACAAGCCCACACCCAACAAGATGCCTGTCTTGCGATCGTGGGTGTCCGCAATTGTTGCTAAAAACGGACCAAACACACCCAAAAAGGAGCGAACAGAAAATGCCATGGCAAGACTTGCGGTTGCCACGCCCATCTCCTTTGCAAAAACCGGCAGAAAAGGATAAACCATTCGGTAATTGGTGTTGATGATCGTGCGCGCCAGCGTAAACAGGAAGATATGAAGCTTGATCTTAATCGATGAAATTGACATAACCCTGCTATTATACACCTGAGCTGGCAGGCTGCTTTTAAACTGGACAAGACCCCCCTGTCAAGTCAAAAGAAAATGTTACCGAACGGGTTTGGTTGGTTCAAATGAAAATGTTACCGAAGCTTTGTCCTCCTCCTTTCTTAAAGTATCAAAGATATTAACTGAAGTAGCGTCTTTTTTGGGTTTCACATGCCACAGATTGGTAATATTTTTTTCAAGTCTTTCACGTAACGCAACAATGTCAACCTGGTCACGCATGTACATGAGCATCTCAAGATTATCTTTAGTCACGACATTAGTTTCAGCTAGGCGATCCAAGGGCGGTCGAGCAGTATCAAACACCCGGC
>JARGGB010000046.1 GCA_029210815.1 Candidatus Brevefilum sp. | reverse complement strand
TCGTTGCTTGGAGAAATTTTACATCATATTGTTCGACGGGCTTTTACCTTTTTGGTTCTGGCTTGTCCAGGTTAGGAGTACAAAAGGAAAAATAGAATGAGTGACAAAAAAATATTAAGAATTATCCCAATCGGGGGCTTAGGCGAAGTTGGGAAGAATATGACCCTGTATGAATACAAGAATGACATCTTGATTGTTGATGCAGGCATTATGTTCCCTGAAAACGACATGATCGGTATCGATTACATCATCCCCGATTTCGAACATTATCTAAAAGACAAAAAAGACAAAGTGCGCGGCATCATCTTTACCCATGGTCATGAGGACCACATTGGTGCTATCCACCATTTGCTGGAACACGTCAATGCACCAATTTACGCGACACCCCTTACCCGCGGTTTGATTGAGGTCAAGCTCAATCGTTATGGCCTGTCCGGTAAAGCAGACTTACGAACGATAAACGCCGGCGACCGGGTGCAAATCGGTTCTTTCCAGGTGGATTTCTTCCACGTATGCCATTCCATCCCGGACGCTGTAGGCTTAGGCATAGAATCCCCTGCTGGGCTAGTGGTACACTCTGGCGATTACAAATTAGATAACACACCGGTAGACAACCGCCCAACAGATTACGGTAAATTGGCTGAGCTTTCAGAGCGTGGTGTGATGGCTTTGTTCTCCGACTCCACCAATGCCACGGAGCCAGGTTGGACCCCATCGGAACGGATCATTGACGCTGGCTTTGACCAGGTCTTTGAAAATGCTGAAGGGCGTGTTCTGGTTGCCACCTTTGCCTCTTTGATCTCACGTATGCAGCAGGTTGTGAACGCAGCAGAACGCCATGGACGGAAAATCGCCTTCACTGGCAGGAGCATGGTGGACAATATGAAAATGGCTCGTGAGCTGGGCTATGTTGATTTCCCAGAGCGGATGGTGGTATCCCTTGAAAAATCCCTTTCAATGCCGGATAACCAGGTTGCTATCATGGCAACGGGATCACAAGGTGAACCAAGGTCGATTATGGGGCGCCTGGCACGCGGGACCAACCGCAAGTTTGATGTTCGCGAAGGCGATACGATTGTGTTCTCCTCCCATCCCATCCCGGGGAATGAAGAGCCCGTCTACGAAACCATCAATCAGCTTTTCCGCAAGGGTGCAAATGTGATTTACGAATCAATTGCACCGGTGCACGTTTCCGGGCACGCCAGCCAGGAAGAAATCAAACTTTTATATCATATTGTCAGGCCAAAATATGCTATTCCCGGTCACGGCGAACTGCGTATGTTGAAACAACACGCTAAACTTGCCGAAGAAGCAGGCATTCCAAAAGAGAATATTGCTGTCATCGAGAATGGGCAAATCATTGAATTTGTCGATGGTGAAATGCAGCTCGGGGAGCGCATCCCCGGAGATTATATCTTCGTGGACGGCACCGGCGTTGGGGATGTTGATCGCAGCATCGTCGGCGAACGTGAATCCCTTGGGCGTGACGGCGTCCTGGTTATCAATGTAAGCATTGACAGGAACAACGGCCAATTAATTGGCAATCCAGAGGTTCTTTCACGCGGTTTCATGCTTCCTGAAGAAATGGAAGCTATGATCGGTGAACTCCAAAATCGTGTAACACAAGCGGTTAAAAAAGGTAACGGTAATTTAGAAAGGGATATCCTGCGATCGCTTAAGTCCTACCTGTACCAGGAGATCCACCGTAATCCATTTATTTTTGTGATGATCAATCAGAATTAAACAAGTAAAATAAAAATTAAGCGAAGTGTTTGCCCACTTCGCTTTTTTGTTTAAAAATTCCAAATAAGTGTTCAACTGAAATAATGGATCTTAGTGTTTCCAGATATGGCATTATATCGGTCATCTAAAAATCAAAACTTGGGGAAAACAAGGACAATTTTTAACATTCTTAAAAATCGCTGGTTTTTAAGGCTAATCCCTTTGCTCAAAATTTCTGCATGCTATAATACATTATGCAAATGCGTCCTGTCACCAACAATAGGGCGCAATTTTTAACCGGTACAAGAAAAACAATTATCGATATGTCATTTGTTCATCTTCACGTCCACTCAACCTATTCCATCTTAGATGGTTTTAGCAAGATTAAACCCCTGGTTGCGCGCGTCAAAGAATTGGGCATGCCAGCCGTGGCTTTGACGGATCATGGCACCATGTTTGGTACAGTGGAATTCTTTAATGCAGCGGTGGCTGCCGGAATCAAGCCAATTATCGGGTTGGAGACGTATTTGGCACCACGCAAAATGACCGATCGTGAACCGCACCGCGATAAACGAGCAGCGCATTTGCTCCTCCTGGCAGAAAACATGACCGGTTATCAAAATTTGTTAAAGATCGCCTCAGCATCACAGCTTGAAGGCTTTTATTATCGTCCAAGGATCGACCTTGATTTTCTCAAGCAGCACAACGAAGGCTTGATTGCGACATCGGGCTGTCTTTCCGGGCAAATTCCACGTGCACTCTACAATAATGACCAGGAACGGGCTGAGAAATATCTACGCTGGTACCTGGATGTTTTCGGACGAGACCGATTCTTCATCGAACTGCAGTCTCACAACATCAAAGGCTTAGCACAGCTCAATCAGCGCCTGGTCATCCTCGGAAAGGAACATGACGTTCAGTTTGTGGCTGCCAACGATGTGCATTACATCAACAAAGAGGATGCAAAGCTCCAGGATATCCTGCTGGCGATCCAAACAGGCAGCCTCCTGGCGGACCCGGATCGTATGCGCATGGATGATGACAGTTATTACCTGCGCACGCCCGAGGAGATGCAATCCTTGTTCGCCAGCATACCGGGTGCGATTGAAAATACCTTAAAGATTGCAGAAAGATGTAACGTTGACCTGACGCCCTCGGGTTATCATCTACCCATGTTCACCGTACCGCAGGAATTTACAACACAATCCTACTTGCGGCATCTTTGTGAAGCAGGTTTAGAGCGCATTTACGGCGAAAGCGTAAAGGAAGCACAAATCCAGGAACGCCTGAATTATGAGCTGGATGTTATCCATGACATGGGATTTGACGCTTACTTCCTGATTGTTTGGGATTTATGCCAGCACGCCAAGGAACGGGGCATTTGGTACAATGCTCGCGGTTCAGCGGCTGGCTCACTGGTGGCTTATGCCCTGGATATCAACCTGATTGACCCCCTTGAACACGATTTGATGTTTGAGCGTTTCCTTCAAAAGGGACGTGTTAACATGCCCGATATTGACCTGGACTTCCAGGATGACCGCCGAGCAGAAATGATGCAGTATTGTGCAGAAAAATACGGTGAGGACAAAGTTGCCCAGATCATAACATTTGGCACGATGGGGGCTCGAGCTGCCATCCGGGATGTGGGCAGGGTAATGGACATCCCCATTGCAGAGGTGGATCGAGTTGCAAAGCTGATCCCAGCAATACCGGGAAGACCCGTCACAATTGCGGAAGTCCTGGCTGAATCGGAAGAACTTCAGCAAGTGTATAACTCAGCGCCATATTATCGGGAATTAATCGATACCGCCAGCAAGATGGAAGGCACCGTTAGAAATGCAGGCACCCATGCGGCAGGTGTGATCATCACCGATAAACCCATCGTTGAATATACACCCCTGCATCGTCCCACAAATCAATCCGATGACAACCCGGTCAACACAGTCACGCAGTATGAAATGGCAATTGTTGATCACCTCGGCTTGCTCAAAGTGGATTTCCTGGGATTGACGACTTTGACCATCATGTCCCGTGCCTGCGACCTGATCAAAGCACGTCACGGCAAAGAATATGATTTACGCTCGATCCCCATCGATGACCCGGCAGTTTTTGATTTTATCAGCCAGGGGCACACCACCGGCATGTTCCAGCTGGAAGGCACAGGGATGACCCGTTACATCACTGAGATGAAACCGCGTGAACTGGCACATGTGATCGCCATGATCGCGCTCTACCGCCCCGGCCCGATGCAATTCATCCCGGACTACATCAATTGTTTGCACAAGAAGAAGAAACCTAAATATCCGCATCCCATACTGGAACCCATTTTCAAAGACACCTTTGGCATCCCAATTTACCAGGAGCAGATCATGCAAGCTGCGATGCAGCTGGCGGGATATGAGGCAAGCGAAGCGGATAGTTTGCGAAAAGCGATTGCCAAGAAAAAAGAAAAGGCATTACAGGAACACCGAACAAAATTCATCGAAGGCGCAAAAGCCCACAGCCAGGTTAGCGAAAAGGACGCAGCTTTAATTTTTGATGACTGGGAAGAATTTGCCCGTTACGGCTTCAATAAAAGCCACGCTGCAGATTATGGTGTAATTGCCGTCCAAACAGGGTATTTAAAATACCATTATCCCGTTGAATACATGACGGCTTTACTGTCCGCCTGGAAGAATGACACCGATAAGGTTGCAACCTATGTTGCAGATTGTCGATCCCTGGGCATTGAGGTATTGCCGCCGGATGTCAACAAAAGTGAGTATGATTTCAGCATTGAGGACCGCGAAGATGAGCCCCCTGCCATTCGGTTTGGCATGGGCGCCGTCAAGAATGTGGGCGAGAATCCGGTCAGGCTGATCCTTGAAGCACGCCAGGAGCGACCCTTCGCAGACCTGACCGATTTTTCGCACCGCTTGGACCTGCAGCAAGTGGGCAGGCGAGCGCTGGAATGTTTGATCAAGGTTGGCAGTTTGGATCGCTTTGGCTCGCGCCTTGCGCTTCTTCAGGAATTAGAAAGAATTATTGCCGTCAGCAGCAGCTTCTTCCGTGCTAAGGAAGCCGGGCAAATGATGCTATTTGATGCTTCAGATGCCATCAATGACAGCATCATTCTGCCCCCCACACCGTATACCGATAAACGTGAGGAGCTTAACTGGGAACGTGAATTAATCGGGCTTTATGTTTCTGATCATCCCCTCAGCCCATACCAGAAGATCCTTAAAGAAAAAGTAACGCACTTTTCCCACCAACTTGCAGAAACTGCTGATAAGGAGAAGGTGGTTGTTGCCGGCATGGTCGATCACTATCGACAGCACATGACCAAAAAGGGCAATCACATGGGTTTTGTGACCCTGGAAGATCTTTATGGGAGAGTTGACCTGGTTATTTTCCCCAGCGTTTGGGAGCAGGTTTACCACCTGGTTGAGATCGATAAAGTCCTTCAAGCTGAAGGGCGTATCGATGCCTCACGGGGTGACCCAAAGGTGATTGTTGATACATTAAAACGTGTCACGCAGGAGGAGCTGCGCTCAGGAAGCAATGGACCCGGGAAGAAAAAAGAAGAAACGCCTCTCCCAGCATCCGAGGATGAATTGTTGGAGGATTTTCTCCCTGATTTACCTTTTGATGAAGATCTTACCGATGCGTTTGAACCTGAGGATTCTGGGGATTCTGAAGATGAAATATCTGATCAAGACGAAGATCCTGAGAATATAACCCAAGCAGAATCACAGCCAGAAGATGATCCTGAACCACCAAATAACGATGATCAGTCACCAGACGATGGCAAGGGACATGAACCATCTGAGACCAGAGATTCGTCCAAGCAAAGGCCAGGGTTCTCTACACCTAAACGACAAAATCTGAGAGGTGCTTACCACCTTTACAGTCCATCACTTGCAAAGGCAGAGCCATTGCCACACCCGGATCAAAAACCACGCTGCATCTACATCACCCTGAATTCATGCGGTGACAAGAATACGGATGTACGTCGATTACGCTTATTACACGACATTCTGGTTTCACGCCCAGGCAGGGATACCTTTGCCTTCCGGGTGTGTGAGAATGGCTGCAAATATGAGATCGACTTTCCGAATGTCACAACGGGCTTAACCGAGCCTCTTATCCAGAAATTGGAGGGCTTGATGGGGGCGAACAATATTCAAATCACCCAATTGACCTGAGAGATTATCCATCCGGTCAACTTACCTTGACAATCAGCATAGAATTAAGCTTGTAAAAGGATATTTTGCATTGATTAACACGATGCATACGCATTCGGGTAAAATCTGAAGTATCAAATCAACTTTGAATGGAATCTTATGTCACTAATTAATGTGGATTTAAATCCTGTATCGCATATTACCGTGGATGCCATTGGGCAGCCCGGCGAGCGCGTGTTTTATCTCCAGGGAGAAAACCCTGACCAGGTGGTCACATTGCTGGTCGAAAAATTTCAGATTCAAACACTTGCCCTGGCTGTTGAAAACATCATGTCGGAACTTCGTGAGAAATCACCCGATTTACCCGAGGCGTCGCCGGACTATGCAGAAGAGAGTATGACTCTGACTCCACCATTAGACCCATTATTCCGGGTTGGTGAGTTAAGTTTGGGGTATGACCCTTCCCAGGATTTGTTGATCCTGATCGCCAAAGAAGTGCCCCTGGACACATCAGTTTTGGATCCAGACCAATTGAGCGAGGTTCGGTTCTGGTGCACCCGATCGCAGTTGTGGGCAATGGCTCGCTGGTCCATCGAACTTGCCAGCCGAGGGCGCCCGGTTTGGCCGTCAACTGGTGAACCCATTCTTCCTCCCGGTGAATTTTCGCCAAAGAATAACGGCCACAAAACCACTCCCTGAAAGAAAAACAGCATGGACAAAGATTTAACCCTTGCCGCCCTGCGTGAGGGAGAAATGCGCCTTGAAGGGCAGTTTGTTTATGGTTCCAACTACACCTTCCTCGCAATCTGCACAATTTCAGATCTTGAAATCAAGGCGGTTTATAAACCCATGCAGGGGGAACGACCGCTGTGGGACTTCCCGCCAAATACATTGGCGCGGCGTGAGGTTGCTGCATATATCCTCAGCGAAGCCTTGGGATGGAACCTCGTACCGCCAACAGTTTTTCGATTGAGAGGTGCACCCATGGGTCCGGGATCCGTTCAATATTATATTGATCATGATCCAAACAAGCATTACTTCACATTTGAACAAAAGGAAACGGAAACATTCCAAAAGGCGGCGGCATTTGACTTGATCATCAATAATGCCGATCGCAAAGGGGGACATTTTTTGCTGGACGACAAAGGAAAATTATGGCTGATTGATCACGGCATCAGCTTTCATGTAGAAGATAAGCTGCGTACCGTCCTTTGGGACTATGCGGGTCAGGTGATTCCACAAAATATCATAGACGATGTCCATGCAATAATCCCCTACTTATCCCCAGAAAATGAATTGTATCAACCCTTGCAGCCGCATTTGCTGCCGGAAGAAATTCAAGAGCTTAAAACCAGGTCTGAGGAACTTGTGAAAAACGGCATTTTCCCTCTGCCGCCTGAAGAACGGCGAGCCTATCCCTGGCCCTTGGTATAATTGGTGAACTCATGAATAATGAAACACGAAACAACTACATTTTGCATAATGCATCACAGCTCCTCACCCTGGCGGGCGGTCCCCAGCGTGGGAGCCGATTGGGAGAACTGGGCATCCTTGAAAATTCAGCTGTCGCAGTCAGGGATGGCGTCATCATCGCTGTCGGTGAATTTGGGGATTTACAAAGAGACTTCCCTTCCTTTTCACACCTTGATGCTGAAGGGCATGTGGTGATGCCTGGATTTGTAGACCCCCATACCCATCTGGTATGGGCGGGGGATAGAGCTGGTGAATTTGACCTGCGATTGCAAGGCAAATCCTACATGGAAATCTTGAATGCAGGCGGGGGGATCATATCAACTGTTCGCGCAACGAGGGAAGCATCTCTTGAAGACCTCATCAACCAGACCCGACGTCGTGCACAGCTGGCATTTACTTCCGGCACGACGACCATGGAGGTCAAAACGGGATACGGCCTGACCTTCGAATCCGAGCTCAAACAACTTCAGGCAATTATTGAGCTCAATGAAGAAGGTCCCTTAGAACTCCTCCCGACCTTCATGGGAGCGCATGCTGTGCCGCCAGAATATAAGGGAAGAACCGATGCATATGTTTCACTGGTTTGCGATGAAATGATCCCGGCACTTTACAAATGGTGGCAAAATCAACATCCACAGCGTGCACTGCCCTTTGTGGATGTGTTTTGCGAAAAGGGCGTTTTTGACCTGGAACAATCTCGCCGAATTTTAAGGACAGCAAAGAAATTCGGGTTCCCTTTGAAGATCCATGTCGATGAATTTGAAAGTTTGGGCGGGGCACAATTGGCGGCAGAATTGGGTGCTGTTTCAGCGGATCACCTGGTGAAAACGCTGCCCGAGGATATTAAAGTCCTTTCAAAATCAAACACGGTGGCGGTTTCGCTGCCCGGCACCCCCTTTGGGCTGAACGAAGATGAGTACACACCTGCAAAAGCACTCATCGAAAAGGATGCGATTTTGGCATTGGCGACGGATATCAACCCGGGGACAAGCTGGTGTGAATCGATGCAGTTCATACTTGCCTTAGCCTGCCGGAAATTGAACCTGACACCTGCACAGACTATCGCAGCCGGGACCATCAACGCGGCAGCAGCATTAGGTCAGCAGCACCGGATTGGCTCAATTGAGATTGGTAAGCAGGCAGACCTGCTCATATTAGATGTAAATGACTATCGACATCTTGGGTACCGTTTCGGCATCAATCTTGTATCCACTGTTATTAAGCAGGGCATTGTTTACCCGATTAAGTAAACATGCCTGGATTAATCCTTTAACAGATATGGATCAATGATGAGCGAAATGGTAAATATCATTTTTACAATTATTGCTGCAGGCTTGGTTCTGCTTGCAGGAGTATTTATTTTGAGATTTGTGATCAGGCTCGCATGGAAGTTTGTGCGAACCGCCCTGATCATTTTGTCTGTAATTATCATTGCGGGTTACTTTTTCGGAATTTTTGATATTGCCATTCAAGAAATTGGCATAAAAGGATTGCTCCCCTAAATGGAAAAACTCACCATCGAAGAAGCACGGGGCTGGTACCAGGATGCAGATCCAGTCCATGATTTTGACCATGTTTTGCGCGTCTATCGCGTTGCGACGCGAATCGCCAATGCTGAAGGCGCTGATTTGGAAATTGTACAGGCTGCGGCTTTGCTGCATGATTCACAGGGGAGCGCACCGGGCGAACCGGGCAATGCTCGAGCAGAGCATCATATTGCTTCAGCAGAATTTGCCAATGAGGTACTGAGATCAAAGGGATGGCCTGAAGAAAAGATTAAAGCGGTTCAACACTGTATCCGGTCGCACAGGTTCCGGGGAAAAGAAGACGCACCTGAAACCCTGGAGGCGAAAGTTCTTTTCGATGCCGACAAGCTGGATGTTTTAGGCGCCATTGGTGCAGCAAGAACGGTGGCATATGCCGCCCTGGATGACCAGCCGGTTTATGCTGAACCCTCCCAGCAGTTTTTAACAACTGGCAACAAAGAACCAGGTGAACCGCACTCCTCCTATCATGAGTTCTTATTTAAATTACGCAATGTCAAGGATCGCATGTTTACAAAAACAGGCAAAAACCTGGCTGAAGCCCGTCATGCTTACCTGGTTGAATTTTTCACCCAGCTGACTGCTGAAGTACGAGGTGAGCGATGAACAGACAAAGCTGCTGACTTTAAGCTACAATAACCCATAAGCATAAAAATAGTTATACTTAGGGTGTGCACAGGAAAGCTGACCACAGGAGTTCTGTTGGATGAAAATTTGTTTTGTTCATGAGTACTTAATTGATTATGGGGGCGCTGAGCAAGTCCTTAAGGGACTTCTGGAAATCTGGCCAAATTCCCCAATCTTTACACTGATTTTCGATCCAGACGGGAACTGCAAGGAGATCATCCAATCAACAGAAGTTATCGGATCATTCCTCAATAAAATGCCCTTCGCCAAAAGCAAACACCGGGCATATCTTCCCTTGATGCCCCTGGCAGTCGAACAACTGGATCTTTCGGGTTATGATGTGGTCATATCAGCCAGCCATGCCATCGCCAAAGGGGTCATCACCAGCCCTGACCAATTGCACATCGGGTACATCCATACCCCAATTCGATATGCATGGGACATGCAGAAACCCTATTTAGAGCATGCCGGGTTGGATAAAGGTCTGAAAAGTTTTTTCACCCGAGCATTATTACATTACCTCCGGATATGGGATATGCGAACGGTAGCGGGGGTGGATTATTACATTGCAAACTCAAAATTCATCGCCCGTCGAATAAAAAAATTATATAAACGGGAAGCAGAAGTCATTTACCCACCTGTGGATATCAGCCGGTTCAATGTCAGGTCGGAAAAGGAAGACTTTTATACAACCATATCACGTCTGGTCTCATATAAAAAAGTGGACCTGATCGTTCGCTCGTTCAACCAGATGCCACAGAAAAAACTGGTGGTTGTCGGTGACGGTCCTGAGCTGAAATCCCTGAAGGAGATTGCTTCCAATAATATTACCTTTTTAGGATTTCAAGATGACAGCGTTGTAGAAGATATACTGCAGCGAGCCAGGGCTTTTGTTTATGCGGCAGAGGAAGACTTTGGCATTGTCCCTGTTGAGGCACAGGCTTGCGGCACCCCGGTGATCGCTTACGGTAAAGGCGGCGCCCTGGAAACCATTATCCCTGGAAAAACCGGATACTTCTTCTCTGAACAAAGCCCGGAAGGTATCATTCAAGCAGTCAATGCTTTCGAAAAATCCCCGCATCTTGATCCATGGACAATTCGGAAAAATGCAGAAAAATTCAGTAAAGCACGATTCAAAGATCAAATGGAAGCCTTCGTAGAAGAGAAGGCAGCTCAATTTTTTAGCCAGATCAACAAACAGGATAGAGAGATCAATGGCAAAAAATCAAAATAGTAAAATTCGAACTGCCCTTTTGGAGAATCGAAACAGTGTTGTAAATGCATCGTTAATCCTGGTTGATATCTTGACCCTCAGCCTGGCAGTCTTATTCTCTGCGCTGATTCGATTGCTGCTTGTGCCAATCATGGGTGGTGCAATTAATTGGCCCCTGATCTTCAAAGGGCTTGGGTTTTACGTCCTCTTTGCTATCTTGCTGGCATGGATCAATGGGCTCTACCCGGGATTTGGCCTTGCTGCCGTCCATGAGATGCAGAAAGTATTATATGTGGTCAGCCTTGCATCCGTCTTTTTAGGCGTGTTTCTATTTTTACAGCAATTGGGCATGGCGTATTCCCGATTTGTATTCGTGCTGACATGGTTTTTATCTGCCCTTTTGATGATGTTAGGGCGGTTTGGTTTGCGAAATCGCCTGTCCCGATTTGTCTGGTGGGGCATCCCGATGGTCATCGTTGGCTCGCCAGCAAATGCTGAACCGGTCATTGAACAATTGATCCAAAATCGACGTCTTGGCTTCAGACCGGTTTCTTACTATGACCCCCAATTCAAGCAAACAGAGCCGATGGTAGGCGTCCCGGTGATCAAATCAAAGACCGCACTAACACGTATGGTCGAAGATTCGAGCGTCCAGCATGTTGTTTTCACGGACCCCGTGGATGATGTGCAGACCCTTAATTTTCAATGGATGCGGGATGTGTTCCCCAATATCTTATTTGTGCTCAACACCGCCCCCTTTGGTTCATTGTGGGTTCGCACCGTTGATTTACACGGCACCCTGGCAATTGAAACCAACTACCATTTACTCAATAAACGGGAAACAGTTATCAAGCGTATCCTTGACATGTTCCTTACCATATTAATGCTTTTGTTTACCTGGCCTATATTTATCATTCTTGCTTTGCTTGTCCGTTTTGATTCTAAAGGCCCGATCCTGTATACACAAAAACGATTGGGACAGCATGGTAAAACCTTTGACAGCTTTAAATTCAGGACCATGTATAACAATGCCGACGCAAAATTGGACGAACTATTGAAAAACGATCCTGAAGCCAGGCGGGAGTACGCTGAATACCATAAATTAGTCAATGACCCCCGTGTGACCCCTGTAGGAAAGGTGCTGCGCCGTTACAGCATGGACGAACTGCCTCAATTAATCAACGTCATTAAAGGCGATATGAACCTTATCGGTCCCCGAAGCTACTTACCGAGGGAACTGCCAGCCATGGGGGATTATGCAAAGATCATTTTGAAGGTAAAGCCTGGTCTCACCGGGTGGTGGCAGGTGATGGGTAGAAATGCCACCTCCTTTAAAGAGCGCTTGCGGCTGGATGAATACTACATCAGCAACTGGTCGATTTGGCTGGATATTTACATCATCATAAAAACCATTTGGGTCTTAATTACCGGTCAGGGCTTGTAAGCTAAACCAGCTTTATGTTTTCACGCCTGCATCCATATGACAGGTAAAAATAAGGTAGAATTCTCCCAACATTTACGACATTGGTGAAAACTTCAGAAAAAGGATATCCACAGTGAAATTTGATTCCTTATGCGTAATCGGAATGGGGTATATTGGTTTGCCTACGGCGAGCATTTTCGCCAGTCATGGCATTCATGTCACCGGTATGGACATCAACGCGGACATCATTGACGGTCTGCATGCCGGTAAATTACACATTTTCGAACCTGGATTGCGGGGGTTGGTGATGGATGCTCTCTCCAGCGGCAGCCTGGAAATTTCTACGGAAGTCCACCCAGCAGACGCCTTTATCATCGCTGTCCCCACGCCGTTCTACGAGGATAAACGAGCTGACCTGCGTGCTGTGATCTCTGCAGCAGAATCGATAGTGCCCCACCTGAGAAAAGGAAACCTGGTGATACTGGAGTCGACCTCACCCCCGCGCACAACGGTGGATATCGTTGCGCCAATCCTCGAGAAAAGCGGTTTGAAGTCTGGCAAAGATTTCAAGCTGGCGTATTCTCCCGAGCGGGTCTTGCCCGGACGGATTTTACGAGAACTGGTGGACAATGCACGTGTGATCGGGGGCATCGATCGACCTTCTGCGGAAGCAGGCCGGGACTTGTATCGCAAAATTGTCAAAGGGGATATCATCCTGACCGATGCAACCACAGCGGAGATGATCAAGTTGATGGAAAATACCTCCCGCGATATTAACATCGCCATCGCCAATGAGTTTTCTCGGCTGGCACAAAAGTTTGATGTGGATATCTGGGAGGCAATCGAGATCGCCAATTTACACCCCCGGGTCGAAATCCTGCGACCGGGCGTGGGTGTTGGCGGCCACTGCATCAGCGTCGACCCCTGGTTTTTAGTAGAAGCAGCACCGGAAACGGCAAAATTGATCAAAACAGCAAGGGGCATCAACGATGAACAGCCTGAATTTGTGGCTGATTTGATCGAGAAAGCTGCGGGAAGCCTGGCTGGAAAGAAAGTTGCGTTTTTAGGGCTGGCATTCAAACCCAATGTTGATGATATCCGTGAAAGCCCGGCTGTCCACCTGGCTTACCACTTGCAAACTCGGGGAGCTGTCGTTGATTCTTACGAGCCCTTTAAGGAGAATGCCGGATTAAAGGGCATCCATCAGGTGACCAATTTGGAGGATGCATTGCTGGATGCTGACATAATCCTTTTGGCTGTCGGACACGAGCAGTTCAAAGATCTTGACCCACAGCTCATTCATGAGAAAACAAAAGCCAGCCTGGTCTTTGATGCCGTGAACAGCTGGGATAAGGCAGCCTGGGAAAATGCTGGATTCCAATTCATGGGTTTGGCAAGAAAATATTGATTGAATCCAAAATTAATATTTTTCTCGTCGTTAATTCAGATGTATGAGCGATGTCATTAGTTGAACAACCAGGAAAGGGGTGTTTTTATGTTAGGCTCAATGATCGGGGATATTGTCGGTTCTGTTTACGAATGGAACAACATCAAGACTGAAGATTTCGAATTTTTTAAGGATAGGTGTTTCTTTACCGATGATACCGTTTTGACGGCAGCCACGGCTAAGGTTTTGATGACGGGGATCAGCTACGTGGAAGCGTATCAGGATTTTTCACGGCGATACCCGGGGCGGGGTTATGGAGGTAATTTCAGCCATTGGATTCACGCTGAGAATCCAAGCCCCTACAACAGCTGGGGGAATGGGTCGGCAATGCGAGTCAGCCCGGTTGGGTTAGCCTTTGATACCGTTGAAGAAGTGCTGGCAGAGGCGGAACGCAGTGCTGTCGTAACACATAATCACCCGGAGGGCATCAAAGGGGCTCAGGCGACTGCCCTGGCTATTTTGCTCGGTCGCCAGGGTGCTTCACAGGAAGATATCCGGCAAGAGATAAAGCTTCGTTTTGGCTATGATTTAGACCGTACGCTGAATGAGATTCGCCCGGGTTATCGTTTTGATGTCTCCTGCCAGGGCTCGGTTCCGGAGGCAATCATTGCATTTTTAGAATCAGAAGATTATGAAGATGCGATCCGCAAGGCAATTTCTCTCGGAGGCGACAGTGATACGATTGCCTGCATCACCGGGGGGATCGCCGAAGCCTTTTACGGCGGCGTCCCTGAGGCGATCGCCTCACAAGCACGGATCTATTTGCCGGAAGAGTTCATCGAGATCATTGATGCCTTTTATGAGTTGTATGGTGCGCAGGGCGCCTAATATGCAACAAAACCAAACATAATTTTCACCAAAAATTGATCCGCACACACTAATCTGAATAGGAATTTTTTACTCTAGTAGATATTAAAATCTGGTGCGCACAAAAACGGTGCGCACCCTACGACGGATTTTCCCCTGCAGACAGGGGTAAGGGCTGAAAGCTGGTTGACAGCTGATTGTTGATAGTTGATAACTGATACCTGATTTCCTAATACCTGCTTGCCTGATACCTGCTTGCCTGTTCTGAGATTGCTACCCGGGCTCTACATGCCATGCAATTACTGCGTTGCGCAGGCTATGCAGGGGTCAAAGGCGCGTACCACCCTGCCCACAGCCTTTTCCAATTCCAGGTTGATCCCGCTCGGAGACACATAACGATCACCTGCCACCATCAACGCGCGTTCAATTGCCAGCATATTGTGCACCGTGGGGATGATGAACTCTGCATCTTCAATTAATCCATCCTTGACGGTGTAATGGTGCACAAGTGGACCCCGGGGTGCTTCGACAAGGCCATACCCTTCGCCATCTTTCGGCGTATAAGGAACATCGGTGTCCTCATAGTCCAGGTCTTTGGATAAAATCTCGATTGCACGTTCAAAGGCGTAAACCATCTCAATCCCCCGGCACAAATCGAACAAGAGAATGGGGTGCGCTGGTTTGCCAAAGGTGCTTGTTAATCGATCCAGGTAATCATCTGCGCAGGGTGTGCCCATTGAGAGCGCCAGGTTCATACGGGCAAGGCTGTTCGCCCGCAGCACCTGCCCCTGGTAGCTGGATTGACCCGAATAACTGTATTCCGTTTCCTGATAATCCAGGTACTCCCTGATTAAATGCGGCGGGAAGCTCGCCCTTTCTGCCCCATCCGGGCCGAGGACACGGATTGTGTCGCTGTTTAATTGAGGACGGGTTCTGCCAGTGGAAGCAATGTAAAATGCTGGCTGGTCATCGCCCCAGGTGCCAATGCGTTCCCGCATCGCCAATGACATTTCCCAGTATTCATCGAATAAGGTGCAGGCGATTGGCAGCATTTCCCTGACCTCGGAAAGCATTTTTTCCGCATCTTCCTTTTTGATCCCGCTGGTTATCCCGCCAATGATTGCTTTGATAGGATGGATGAACTGCCCTCCTGCCAGGGTGATCAGCTTTGTGCCAATTTGCCGTACTTTCAAAGCCCGTTGGGCAAGGCTGAGCTGCTGCTCTGGATCTGCTTCGCTTTCATCCATGTGGAAAATACTGCTGGCGCCCACGCGGTCTGGCATGGTGAAGATGAACAAGGAGGTCGCCTGGTTCTGAATCAATTGACCGAGCAGCAATAGTTCCCTGATTTCCTTAGCCAACTCAGGCGGTTCCACTTCGAAAATGTCCTCAAGGGCTTTAACCGATGCGACGTGATGGGCTGTGGAGCACACACCGCAGATGCGAGGTACGATCACCGGCATTTGTTCCGCAGGGGTACCTTGCATAAAGTATCGAAACCCGCGCATTTCAATCGCCTGGAATTGAGCAGAGACAACTTTGCCATCCTCAACTTCCATTTCAACCCGGGCGTGTCCTTCAATCCTGCTGAGGGGGAAACGTAAAGTAGTCATTTAAAGCACCTTCTCTTTCGGTCTTGTTGGACCGCCATTACCCATGTAGTCCGTAAACTGGAAAAGGAATAATGAGAGCTGCGGTGAGTGCAGGGCATCATAGATTTCCTGGGGTGGAATATCCGTTAGCCTCTCAAAAACTTGCTGTACCCGGTCAAACCAGACCGAGGATTCTTTTTCGATATAAGCATCAGAGGGTCCACGGCAGCCCACACAGGGATGTCCGGGTCGGGTGCAAATTGCCCGGCAGCCGCCGCGCGTGGAGGAACCGACGCATAAATAACCCTGATTGATCAGGCAAATATCTGGCAGAACTTCTCCCTGCTGAAAACCCAACAGGTGTTTGGGACGCATATCTTTGAGCTTTTTCCGACCGCATTCCTGGCACACGATGCTGCTTGCTTGAAAATTCTCGGGACCAGTCAACGCACCCATAAAGAGTTCTGGCGTCGGCGGGCATCCGGGAAGGTACAGGTCCACATCAACAAAGGCATCAATCGGTCTGCTTTTAGGTAAGAGATGCGGCAGGTGATGGCGATTTGCCTGTGACATAAACATTTCCCGCACTTCATCACGGTCACCCAAATTCGCAACACCACCGGAAATGGCACAGGTCCCAACGGCAATAACCCTGTCTACAATTTTCACAGCACGCCGCAGGTTGTAAACATCCTCATCGTTGCGAACCCCGCCGCTGACCAGGAGGATTTCTGTATCCTCAGGGACAGTATGAGTCGAGACAACCAGGGGCATATACACCAGTTGATATTTCTCAACCCATTCGTTGGCGTTCAGCAGTGAAACTTCACAGCCAGCGCATCCGGAGAGCTGCAGCACTGCGAAGCGCGGTAAGCTTTGGTTTGTCACGCTCATAGGGAAGTCCTTTCTTCTCGCAATCAGCTAAACCACAAATTTAGATGCTTTGGATTCAGCGATGATAGACAATTTCCGAACACTTTAATTTTACATCAATATCGGTGTGGATTTTTGGCGATTTATTAACAGGGGACACAAGCCAAGGCGTGTGTTACAATGAATCGTCACATAAAGAAAATAACATCAAAAAAGGAAATTCTTCGAACATGAAGCCCACATTAGCATTTATCAAAGAACTGGCATTGCAGGCAGGGGATATCTTGCAGAATTATGCCAGAGAAGATCTGGATATCAGGCACAAAAGCCGGACGGATTTGGTAACAAACGCAGACCATGCCGCAGAAAAACTGATCATCGGTGCAATAAAAAAAGCATTCCTGGATCACGCGATCAACGCTGAAGAATCGGGGGAGTGGGAAGGTACAGCAGAGCATCAATGGTACATTGACCCTTTAGATGGCACCCTCAATTATGCCCACGGCGTGCCGATTTACTGCGTATCCATCGGCTATGCTTACCAGGGGAAAATGCATTTGGGTGTCATTTATGATCCAACACGGAAAGAAATGTTTTGTGCTGAACGCGGCAAAGGCGCCACCTTGAACGATCAACCGATGCATGTCTCGGAGCAAACGGATTTGATCAATTCTATGCTTGTAACGGGTTTTCCCAATGAAATCTGGGGAGCACCCGATGATAACACTGATAATTTCTTCCGCTTCTCTCAATTAGCCCAGACCGTTCGACGTTTAGGTTCAGCTGCTCTTGATGGCGCTTATGTCGCTGCAGGCAGGCTGGATGGCTTTTGGGAGAATGAAGTGCACCAATGGGATGTGGCGGCCGGTGCTCTGCTGGTTGAAGAAGCGGGCGGCCTTGTGACAAACATTTACGGCGACCCGGATTATCTCAAAAAGCCGGTGACGATCCTTTCTGCAAACCCGGTCATCCATGCCAAAATGCTGGAAGTGCTGGCGGAAATGCGCGAAAAAAGAAATCGCGATTGATTTGGTTGTTAAAAAAATAAAAACTGCTGGTTTTTTCAGAAAAAGACCAGCAGTTTTTTTATTCAATTTTGGGAGATTAGGATTATTTATTGGTTGAAATGCCCAAAAGCTTATAAAGTGGGCAAACCCCAACCAGGCCTGTAACCAGTAAAATGACTGCCAGAACACCGAGGATGATTGCCCATGTGCCGCTGATGACGTTTGTAAAATATAGAACAGCAATCAAAGCTGCCAGTACAAGCCGGATAATTTTATCGGTTGATGACATATTCTTTTTCATTTTTTTACTCCTTTATATTTGCTGAGTTTCTTATTTAGATGTAAATCTTAATGTTTTGGTTACATTTATGCCAATTCTCAAAAACATGCGAAATTTCGAAAAACTTTGATAAAATTAAGATCATTCACAGTGAGGTTCCACAATGCAGTCATCCTCGCCCGGCGAACCGGAAAAGTATTCCCCTTTTGAAGGATTTATTCCCTTTCTTTGGTTGTCCCTTGCCTGTGCTGGCGGGATTGTCCTGGCTAATCTCACAGCATTGCCAATTTGGGTCTGGATTTCAGGCCTTGTAATTTGCCTTAGCACCTGGGTGTTGGCTTATCAGCTGCCAGGGCGATGGGTTTTCACACATCGATTAAGACAATGGACAGGTGCAAATCGAAAACTGCCCACAGTATTGCTTACGATCATTTTCTTTGCAGGGGGATGGCGTTTTACAGCCGAACAACCCAATCAAACGCTTCAAAGCAGTTCATTTTTTAATGATCGAGGCAGTGTGCAAATTATCGGACTGGTCGTTCAAGCACCAGACCTTCGCGATACACACACAAATTTGACCCTTGAGGTTGAATCACTTCATCCCCTTTCGCCATCTCCTGAAAACTTTGAGCCTGAAGCGGTCTCAGGCAGGGTCCTGCTGCAAGTACCATCAAACCGTGATTGGGCGTACGGTGATCGCTTGCGGGTAACCGGGAAATTGACGCTGCCCTATGAGAGCAGCGATTTCTCTTATCGCGAATACCTGGCTATTAAAGGCATCCATTCCATGATGGCTTATGCCCGTGTCGATTGGGTTGAACCCGGTCAGGGCAAACCCATTCTCGCCCATATTTATAACCTTCGACAAAAGAGTTACGGGGTATTGCACGAAATTTTCCCCGCGCCAGAGTCGGAACTATTGTCAGGGATCTTATTAGGCAGGGACAGGGGAATCGCTCAGGACTTACAGCATGCCTTTCAATTAACAGGCATGACCCATATCATCGCCATTTCCGGTTTTAACATCACGATTTTAGCCGGCTTATTTTCAGGCATCTTCACCCGTATTTTTGGTCATAAAATTGGTGCCCTGGGGGCGATTCTCGGCATCTCGGCGTATACCATTTTGGTAGGCGCAGAAGCAGCAGTCATCAGGGCTGCAATTATTGGTACTCTGGGTGTTTTGGGCGGTATGTTTGGACGCCGGCAGAACGGTTTGAACAGCCTTGGCCTGGCGGCATTGGGAATGGCTTTGTTCGACCCAAACATTCTTTGGGATGTTGGCTTTCAACTTTCTGCAGCTGCAACCCTGGGCTTGATATTGTATGCGCAACCCATGGAAGAGCGGTTTATAAAATTTGCCTCCCGATGGATGGAGGAGGAAAAGGCTAAAACAATTGCTGGCCCGGTGAGCGAGATCTTCTTGTTTACACTGGCAGCACAATTGATGACCCTGCCAATCATCGCCTATCACTTCGGTGAAGTCTCCTGGTTAGCTTTGATTGCAAACCCGCTGGTCTTGCCACCCCAATCCCTGGTCATGCTGCTTGGCGGATTGGCGCTGTTGGCAGGATTAGCCTTGCCTATTTTCGGGAAAATTATCGGGGCTTTAGCCCTACCTTTTGTGCGTTATACAATTCGGATGGTTACCCTGGTTGCGCAATTCCCGAGCGCTGATCTGAAATTGCCAAATTTTCAAGTTTTGTGGCTCGTAATTTTTTATGGTCTTTTGTTCATCCTAACCTTATACCCAATCGAGAAGCGAAGAAACCTCCTCCACAAAGCGTTTTCGCCCAGTATGGGGCTGTTAGTCTTGTCAGCAAGTGTGATTTTCGTTTGGAATCATGCCTTATCTCGTCCTGACGGGAAATTGCACCTGACATTATTAGACCATGAAGGGACGTTCTTTATTCAAACACCTGATGGTAAGACCTTGTTAATCGGCGGCGGTCCCAGCCCTTCCTCACTGAATCAAAGCCTGGGTCAATTGCTGCCCCCGGGTGAAAAGCATATTGATGTTTTGATCCTTTCCACCACCTCCCGCGATGACAACAACGCCCTGACTGGCGCTTTGAAAATGTATTCACCTGAAATCGTTTTATGGGGTCCGGCAGCGGATGCCAACCAAACAACAGCCGTGGCTTACACCTTGTTGTCTGATAAAAACATTCCCATCACTGACCTGCAGGCCGGGCAGAAATTGGATCTTGGTTCGGGAATTGAACTCAGTGTTTTATGGGTTGAGGAACGCGGCGCTGTATTATTTTTAACCTGGAATAATTTCAGCGCATACCTGCCAGCAGGGAAGATTGAAAAATCGAGATTTACCCTGCCTGAAGCACCGGATGTCATACTCTTGGAAGATGGTTTAAAGGCAGAAGATATATCTCTGGGAAAGTTGACCGGATGGTCACCTGCGGTGATTTTGATACCCCTTGAGGATTCAGATTTGCCTTTGTTGGGTGAGCATGAGCTTTTATCCTTGCTGGCAAACTATCCAATTGTCACCACCCTTGACCATCCCTGGGTGCGCGTTTCAACGGATGGCGAGCGGCTTTGGGTTTACGGGAAATAATAGGTTTATGTGTCGAGAAAAAACCTTGTATGTAAGGGTTTAATCTCATACAATCAATACTCAGGAAACGAGAATTACCAGAGCCTCAACCAAAACCAATAGAGAGGATGTCACTTATGGCCAGCAGATTACCGCATCCCTATGTTTTTTCTAAACAAATTGTACAGGCAAATCAATTTGGTTCACCGATTGTAGCACTTGAATCAACAGTAATTACTCATGGCTTGCCCCGACCGGACAATTTACAGCTTGCCGTGGACATGGAAAACATTGTGCGTGAACACGGCGCCACACCTGCCACGATTGCTATTTTAGACGGGGAGATTCATATCGGCTTATCAGAAGAAGAGCTGAGCACCCTGGCAAACCGGGATGATACACGAAAAATCAGTGTGCGAGATCTTGGGATCGCGCTTGCCGGTGGTTTGAGCGGTGGAACAACCGTTGCCAGCACCTTATTTGTTTCAGCTCTGGCAAACATCAAAGTCTTCGCGACGGGCGGTATCGGCGGTGTCCATCGTGGTGCACCATTTGATGTTTCTGCCGATCTAACCCAACTGGGCAAATCACCGGTGGTTGTGGTATGCGCCGGCGCAAAAGCAATCCTTGATTTGCCAGCAACAAGAGAGGTGCTTGAAACCCAGGGTGTTCCCGTCATCGGATATCAAACCGATGAATTCCCCGCTTTCTACACCCGCAGCAGCGGCCTGGGGGTTGATGCCAGGGTGGACACACCGGAAGAAGCTGCAAAAATTGCAATTGAAACCTGGGAAGCCGGCATCACATCGGCAATCCTGCTGGTAGTCCCACCGCCTGAGGAAAGTGCACTATCGCCTGATGAAATGGAATCAGCCATTCGAACTGCCTTACAGGAGGCTGAAAGTGCAGCGATACATGGTGCTGAGACCACACCATTTTTGCTGAAAAGAGTGAGCCAATTGACAGGCGGCGAAAGCTTACGCTCAAACCTGGCTTTGCTCAAGAACAACGCAAAGGTTGCAGCACAGGTGTCTGCTGCGATGGGCGGTGTTGAAAAAGCCGGGGCTTTTTAGCGATTAATCCGTCGGGGTAACCCGCGGGGTGCGCGTTTGTGTCGGGGTAAGGGTGATGGTGGGCGTCAGGGTTGGCTGACGCGTATGCGTTGATGTCGGGGGTTGTGTTTGGGTAGATGTCAGTGAGGGCGTCGCCGTTAAGGTTGGTGTTAATGTAATGGTTGGCGTTGGCGGCTCACCGGTCACTGTGAAATACCCTGAAACCATCCATTTTGAGCCAATAAAAATCTGAACCTCATACATACCCGCCAGCCATTGATCGCTGTCGGGTGCCCAATCCGTATACCCATAGCCGCCCGTACCGCCTTCCCAGGGTGCGGTCTCATAATAAACAAGCTCACCTTCTCGATACCACAGCGCACTCCATTGAACGCCGTTTGACATATTGTTATAGCTGAATGTTCCATAAAGCTGCCCCACAGGATTTTCGAATTCAATGGCAGGATCGATGGGTTGAAACGCTTCATCGATACGGTGCGAAAATTGAATAAAGCTGAATACGGCATCCGGGTTGGGCGTCACTTCACCTTCAAAATCAGCCTCAACTTCAGATGGCAGGCTCGGTGTGCTGGTGATGGAGGGCGTATCGGTGATTGTCGGCGTCAGCGTTATGGTGGGTGTCAGGGTGATGGTGGGCGTCAGTGTAATCGTGGGTGTTAAGGTTGCCGTTGGCGATGGAGATATAAAATTATAAACAAGGGGTTCTGAGTAATTCAAAATGATCCAGGACAGCGGAATCAACAAAACGGCAGCCAGCAGCAATCGCCAACCTCGAACCATACGATCGTGGCGTTTGCGGTAAAATGGGATTTGACGGCCTTTCAGGATATTGTTTATCCCAAAGATCAGGGTTAGCAAGGCTGCAACGCCTGTAATGATGGTGGCAGTCAAGACCGTTGAGCGAATGTCAATTTGAAGCATAAACTGGCTTTCCGTCGTTGATTTCGAATTATAGCCCATTTTATCGCTTACAATAAGTAAAATATGGGATAAAATTAATTAATGACTCCACTGAAAAAACGACTGGACAATATTAGTCCGAATTATACCCTCGCGAAAAAGCAAGAACTTTAATATAATAAGGTAAATCGAATTCATAACACACCAAAGGCATCGTATGTACAAGAAAAATAATTCGCATTTCCAAATACCACTCACCAGCCATGTCGACGAATTACCTGAGAAGTTACAAAAAGGCATCAAGGAAGCATGGAGTGGAACCTTCTATAAAGAATTTTTCTGCCGAATTGACGAGACGCCCTTTGCGGTTTTGTTTGCAGATTGTCCCTCAAGGCCTAATATTCCAGTTAATGTTCTTGTTAGCCTGGAGTTTCTAAAAGCAGGCCACGGATGGACTGACGAGCAACTGTACGAGCAGTACTGTTATAACGTCCAGGTCAGATATGCTGTG
>JARGGB010000045.1 GCA_029210815.1 Candidatus Brevefilum sp. | reverse complement strand
GATGGGATTCGAGCATCATGTGACGGGATATTCTGATAATTGTTTTTTTGAACTTTACCCAGTTGAAAATCCTGAAAATCCTGGAAATTGCTCGAATTTCTTTAACCGTAAAGATGGTAAAGAAACCCTCAGCCTCGGGGTTACAGAGATTGTCGTTTTGTATGCCAATCCCCATTGTGATTGGATCCAATGGAATGAACCAGGCCTTGCCCAGTACCGGGTGCCAGTTGAACCTGGTTGTTATTCAAACTAATCTTTGAATATTAGATATAAAATTTCCTTCTTGATTTTTCCACAACAATTTTGTATACTTGGCAGCATATTCCTGTGGAAAGAACAAATTAGCGGCTCTATTAACATAAGAAAGTTTGAGGAAAAATGGCATCCAACACATTAGGTCTTATTTTGATAATTGTTTTTGTTGTTTTATTTTCAGGGATCGGTATTTTGCTGATCCTGCTTCATCAGCGCAACAAGAAAAAAGCCCAGGAGAGTATGTCATGGCTTGAGATCGGGGGTACGGTTGTTAAGTCGGGCGTGGCGGTGGATGAAAGTGTGTTTGGGGGTGACGATGAGCAGGGTCAGAGCCAGCCAATGTATTCGCCGGAGATCAGCTACACCTACCAGGTTGAGAATATGCTGTATACCTCTGATAGGGTTTCATTTGCAGGAAAATCATCCTATTCAAAAGCGGAGAAAGCTGAATTGATCGCAGCAAAATATCCCGACGGATCAAAGGTGACCGTGTTTTACAACCCGGCAAAACCGGAAGAAGCAGTCCTGGAGCGATCAGCAAAAGGATCGGCTGTACTGCTTATTGCAGGAATCGTTTTTCTGGTTGTTGGTTTGATAAGCCTGGTCGTTGGCGGTGTTTTGCTGCTTTAATCAACTGACCATTCATTATCACCGGGCTTATATTTGAGCGGTATTAGATGTTTGTTGGTGTCCCCACCAACAAACATCTTTGTGTCCGTTTTTATTTTTTAGTAAATCTATTTCAAAATCAGTAGAAATCCATTTCCTCAATTCTCAAATTCCCTCTGTTGTGATTTAGCTTGCCCATACTGCTTGATAATTCACAATATCAAAAATAAGTTGATATTTCTCTCCTTTCCAAATTTTTATTTACTATTGATATAATCAGATAAATTAGAGTAGATTTATATTAATTGGTTTTCTTTGATTTAATAAATCAAAGGTGAATTTCGAAAGGTGGTCTAAAATGAAAGAAGAAAAAATATTTTTCGCTGTCACTGGCCAGTCTTTAGCTCGAGCAGAAAAACTAAATGGCGAATGGACAGTCTCTCATTCATTGGAAGTAGAGAAGATTAACTGCATTGTGCAGGCGTAAACTGACCCGCAATGTGTGTATATCGGGACGCAATCGAAAGGGGTTTTGCGTTCTACGGATAAGGGGGAGAGTTGGCAGCAGATTGGTTTAACGAACATCCCTGTGAAATCCCTGGCGGTCGATCCATCAAATCCAAAAACGATTTATGCGGGATGCAAGCCTGTTTCACTTTATGTTTCAAATGATGGCGGTGAGAACTGGCATGAACTTGAAGCGATGCGGAACACGAGTTAATTCTGGTGGTTTTCTCCTGCGGACCCGCCCGGGATGGCACCTTACGTGAACAGTCTTGCGGTATCACCCACGAATCCAGAAGTGCTTTTAGCGGGTATAGAAGTGGGTGCAGTCATGCGTTCTGATGATCGCGGAAAAACCTGGTCAAAACACCGGCGAGGCAGTGACAGGGATTGTCATTCGTTGAAATTCCACAATGAAGATGGTAATTGGGCTTACCAAGGTGGTGGCGGCGGCGTTTCTTATTCTACAGATGGGGGGCGAAGCTGGAAGAAACCCAAAGCAGGATTAGGGCTAAAATATGGATGGATGGTTTCCGCAGATCCTGAGCGCCCGGATATCTGGTACCTGACAGCTTCTGAAAGGCCAAATTTATTGAAGGGGCAATTTCACCCATTGGCACACATTGATGGCCAGGCGCAAGGCCATATCTATCGAAAGATAGGTGGCGGACCCTGGCAGCAGCTTTCAGGAGGCTTGCCAGAGCCTTTGGATTATATGGCTTTTGACCTGGCAGTCGTTCCTGGGAAGACAGGTCAACTATATGCTGGTTTGGCAAATGGACAGATTTGGCAAACGGATGATTATGGTGAAAACTGGGATCATTTGCCAATTGATTTCGGCGGCATTCATCATTCAATGATTGTGATGTAATTGAGTTAGCCCAATAATTATAAAGAAAAAGAGCCTCATTCAATCAAGAGGCTCTTTTAGGTTTTTAGTATGGCGCGAAGATCAAAAGCTTTGTTCAAAGCAAATATTGACCGTCAGCGCTTATAAAAAGTCGCTTATTACCTCTTAATTAAGCGGTAAATAAAGATGACGACGATTGCGCCGCCGAGGGCAACCAGGATGCTGGTTAAATTGAAACCAGTCACCAGGTCTGAGCCGGTGAGCAAACTTGTGATCCAGCCGCCTAAAATGGCGCCAGCTACGCCTAAAAGAAGGTCAACGAAGACCCCCGTTTTGGCTTTCATAATCCAGGATGCAAGTAAACCGGCAATAAGACCGACGACAATTGTTGATAATAAACCCATTTGTAACTCCTTTATATTTTAGTGAAAAATTTTTTCGTACTCTAATTTCTTAGATGATTTTTCAAAAGAATTGGTTACTTACATGCTTTCAACTGTTCGCCTGAGGGCGTGTACGGCTTTCTTGACACGAATGGTGTCTTTTGGATTACCGCCAGCGATGAAACCGGAAATGATCCCGCCGCCCATGAGAGTGTCGAGTTTATAGGTCACTTTAGTTTCGTCTTTTGCTAAACCCAGTAAACCGCCTGATTTTTTCAGCTTGAACTCGTGTGCATCACGATCATCATCCCTTTGTGTGATGACCTCAAGGCGCTTGTGAGGTTCAAACTTGACGATCGTCCCTCGACCAGTGCGGCCTTCATCTTTCCACTCAAATTGCGCATTCTCAACGACATCGGTAATGCCGGATACTTCCTCAATACCCGGGAACCACTGCGGCCAGGTGTTTGGATTTGTTAAAATTTCCCATACTTTTTCAATTGGCGCATCAATTTCTACATCTCGTTCAAATTTTGGCATTCCATTACCCTTTCTTCTATTGAATGATGGTTATAAGTACTTAAACAACTTATTAACTTGGCTAACATTTTAATTATAACAGATCATTATTAATTTTCGGTTAATTTCATTAAATTGAATATGGCATAAGTTGACGTAAAGCTTGACGGAAAACTTTAATTTCAGTTTTCAGGATTTTAACCCTGTACGATGTTCGAAATTTCATTTCAAATCTAATATAATTAAATCGCGTTAAGTTATTTGAATAATTTAGTAAAATACAATAGGGAATTTTTAAAAGGAACTAAAGATGAGCGTTTATATTGTTACCGACAGCACCAGTGACATTCCCCAAAACATCATTGATGGATTACCAATTATTGTTGTACCGCTTTATGTGATCCTAAATGGTAAGAGTTACCTGGACAAGGTTGACTTATCCCGTCAAACTTTTTATGAAACGTTACCAGCCTCTGAGCCGCATGCCAGCACAGCAACACCTTCACCAAATCAATTTATTCAAGCTTATGACAGGGTTGCTGATTTAGGGGCTGAGGCAATTTTTTCCATTCACATCTCAGGGACATTATCAGCGACTTTCCAGTCTGTAGAAACAGCAGCCAAGCAATATACTCGGATTCCGGTTTACCCGATTGACTCAGGCAATCTCACCATGGCTGAAGGGCTGATCGTCATCAAGGCCGCCCAGGCAGCAAAAGAAGGAAAGTCTGTAGATGAGATTCGTGAGTTTATCGAATCCACCATCCCAAGGGCTTACGCCTATGCCAAGCTGGACACGATTGATTATTTAAAAAAGGGCGGACGGATGAGCTCGATCCAGCACAGCGTTGTCAGTATTTTAGGCATTAAACCAATATTGAAGATGAATAACCACGTCTCGAAGATGGAGATTGCGCGTACGAAAAGCAAGGCATTTGAGAAGGTTCTTCAGACGGCTGTTGACAATATCCCCTATGCGGAGCTTTTCGGAATCACCCATGCGAATGTGCCTGACCAGGTTGAAGAATTAATTAGACGACTTAAGGAGATTATTCCCACATTGCCAGACCCGATGGTCAATGAAGTTACCCCTGCCCTGGGTGTGCACGTTGGTCCTGGTTCATTGTGCGTCAACTGGATTGAATCAGCGGCGCATCACAAAGAGCCTGGAAAGACAGGGATTAGGAAATGGCTGCCGTAGAATTTTTCCATCTACATGCCCCTTTGGGTTTATGGATCTTCGGATTCATGAACCTGCTGTGGTTAATCAGCTTTAAACTTAAAAACAGCAGCATCATCGACATCTTTTGGGGTACCGGATTTGTTTTTGCGGCCTGGTTTTCATTTCTTCGAACACTTGAATCAATCGGTCCCCGTGATTGGTTGATCCTTATCCTTGTCACGATCTGGGGATTACGCCTGTCCTTTTATGTACTTTGGCGAAATACCGGCAAGGGAGAAGATTTTCGCTATGCAAAATGGCGGCAAGCCGCAGGGGAGTCCTGGTGGTGGAAGAGCTATTTCAAGGTTTACTTATTACAGGGCTTGATCATGTGGGTGATCGCATCACCTATAACGGCTGTTCAAATCCCTTATGCAAATGACCGCTTGACTGTGTTTGACATCATCGGCGTTTTGATTTGGGTGGTTGGTTTCTTTTTTGAGGTGGTTGGTGATGCACAATTGGCTAAATTTAAGGCTGACCCTGAGAACAAGGGGAAATTGCTGCAGACCGGGTTATGGCGCACCACGCGTCACCCCAATTATTTTGGGGATGCCTCCCAGTGGTGGGGCTTTTATTTGATTGCTTTAGCGTCAGGCGCATGGTGGACCTTCTTCAGCCCTTTATGGATGACCCACTTTTTGGTAAATGTCTCGGGGGTTGCCATGCTGGAACGCACTTTAAAGGTAACAAAACCAGGGTATCAGGATTATGTTGAAAAAACAAATGCTTTTATTCCCTGGTTTTCGAAAAATTAACCAGATTAAATGATAGGAGTGAAGATGAAAATTGCAAAAATTATTGCCTGGATTGGCTTGTTCGCGATGACAGCCGTTTTATTAAATGGATTTATTAATGGAAATTTCGGACAGGATGGTGCGGAACTGCTGAGGAATCCCTGGGGCATCGTTTCTTTTGTTGATCTTTATGTAGGTTTTGCGCTGTTTTCTATTTGGATTGCGCTTCGAGAAAAGAACGTCCTCGCCTCCGTTATGTGGATCCTACTGCTGATGGTGCTGGGCTTCTTCACTGGAAGTTTATATGTCTTGGTCGCATTATACCGAAGCAAGGGGAACTGGTTGGATTTTCTATTGGGCAGTCGTAAAGAACAATATTTATCAAAATACCTTGCGGGGTAATAGAGTTATTATCAGCACAGAGAGGAATAAATGATGACGACGATATGGATGATTTTAAAGATTGTTACAGCCATTGGCACAATTGTGACAGGCTTGTTGGCATTGATCAAACCCGAATCCATTTATGGTTTCACCGGGCTGAGGGCGGAAGGCGGGCGGGGGATCACAGAAATCCGATCAATATTTGGTGGATTGTTTATTGCCCTGGGCAGCGTTGCGCTCTTCTATCGCACCTCGCAAGTTTATAATATGCTTGGCATAATGTATCTTGTAATCGCATTGGTGAGAGCAGTTTCAATGTTTTTGGATAAGTCCGTTGAATCTTCCAATATTATCAGCCTGGTTGTGGAAATTGTCTTCGGCTTAATTTTGATCATTCGTGTTTAATTGGTTAAAACCTAGGAGGGCGACAGCATTTGAATAAAAAATTTGATGAAATTTGGGAAGAATTAAAATCTGTTCTATCCGGGAAGACCTTTGACACATTACTGCCGCCGATTGTGTTTGCCATTGTCAATGGGATATTTGGGTTGCAAACGGCGGTCTGTGTGGCTCTGGGTTTCGCGGTCCTCCTGGGCTTGCTGCGGGTGCTTCGTAAGCAGAAATGGCATTATGCTTTGGGTGGTCTGCTGGCTGTAAGCCTGGCGGCTGGGCTGGCTTTGTTAACCCAGAATGCTGCCAGTTATTTTATCCCAGGGATGATCAGCAGCGCTCTCCTGGTTTTGGGGGCAGTGCTCAGTGTGATTATTGGAAAACCACTAGCAGCCTGGGCGAGTCATCTCACACGTGGATGGCCTTTAGATTGGTTTTGGCGTAAGGACGTGAAACCTGCGTATGTTGAAGTCACCTGGATGTGGGCTGTCTTTTTTGCTGTTCGGTTAGGTCTGCAAATCATCTTATTTCGACAAGGTGATGCTTCCCAATTAGCTTGGGCAAATACTTTGCTGGGTTGGCCAGTGACAATTATTGTTTTGGTGCTGAGCTACATTTATGGCATCTGGCGTTTGCGAAATTTAGGAGGACCCGGGGTTGATGAGTTCCAGGAGGGAAAGGACCCACCCTGGAAGGGTCAAACCAGGGGATTCTAAGATGAAAAAAAACGGCAGACTTCAATCTACCGTTTTTTCTTGGAATTAATTTTTGGGGTTACGGGATGCTCATGTCAACAAGGGGGACGTATCCGATGATTGCCCGATCCTCCGTTCGGTATTCCACCAGAACACACTCGCGGTTCAGGTTGTCAAAGACACGGTTTGGGATTGCAATCAAAGAGACAACGGCGCCTTCGGGAATTCGACCGACAGCCAGGTATGATTCATAACATCCTTCTCGGGCAAACAGCGTACGCAGCACGGTTCCTGTAATCACCGGTGTTGCAGTTGGCGAATAAACCGGTGTGGGGGAGCGCTCAGGTGTGGGCGTTGGCGTCACTGTTGATGTTGGCGTAATTGTGGCAGTCGGTGTGATGGTGCCAGTTGCCGTTGGTGACGGGGTTAATGCCAGCTGCCGCTGACGCACAAGACCTGCAATCCCTCGTCCACCGAACCATAATATGACCAGGATCAGGATGCCTGCAAGTACGCCGCCGCCGTACAGGGTGATCGGGTACCAGCGCAGCCGATGTTTTAGATCAAGCACCTCAGGATCTTCAGGAAAACGCGTGCGGACGGCTTTGCTGATCTTGAAGGCATTCCGGGGGAAGAATCGATTTTCTGCATTCAGAGATTGGTTGGCTCTTTGCAGGCTGTCTTCAAGCTTTGTGATTTCCTGCAGCGAGTCTTTAATCGATGAGCGAAGCGATTGGCTTTGGGGGTGGTCAGGCTGAAGCGATTGAAGGATATCCAGCTGTTCTTCTGCCTGGGAATAGGCTTCTTTTGCAGCCTTGAGTGTGCTGGCAGATTCACCCTTTCGCTTATTTCGCTGGACACTTTCGATTACCGCAGCTGTCACGGCAGGGAGGATGATTTCCATTCGGTTTCGCAAACGAGAGATCTGGGGAATTTCCCCATACTTCACAGATAGTCGATCCAGCATTACTCTAGAATCAGCCAATTTCATGGGCGGGATGTTACCGCTCAGGTTGACGATATCTGCAATTTCGTTTAATGTCGACAGGTCTTCACGGATCTCACTGGCTTTGTCCACGTATTCCGGGAGGGCTACTGCACTGGCTGCTGTTTGAATTTTCGAGAGACCACCTTGAATGTCACCCTGGTTGAGCAAGGAGAGTCCTTCCTGGTAAACCTCATGGGCTTGCATCTGGTTTTCAAGATCCTGGCGCAGGTCTTCACCTTCACGCCAGCGGTTGATGCCAGCCTCTTTGAGATTTTGAAAGGCTTCATCTAAATAATCCAGCGCTGTCTGGTAACGAAAGACACGTGCGGCTGATTGGGCTTTTCCGTATGCTTTTCCTGCTTCAGGCGGCAGGGCAACAGATGGAATATTCCCGGTTCGTAAGAATTCCTCTGCTTCGTCGTGGTGTTCCTGCGCACGGTTCCATCCCGGTTCAATTTGAAGAACCTTTTCAAAGAGCGGGATCGCCTTTTGATAATTGCCGCCATAAAATGCCTCTTCCGCAGTGTCCATAAGTTCTTCCGCCTCCGGATCATGACTGGAGCTGAGGAATTTTTTGAGGGGGTCATAGGCATCATCTTCCCCAAGTTGAGGTGAGACGTTGACCCTTTCTTTTTGAGGTGCGGTTGTTTCTTTTTCAGTGGATGCTTTCGCTGCAGGCTTTTCCTGAAACTGGGCTTCGGCAAGGCGTCGAGAACGCTCACGCCTGACTTCACGCAGCAGACGGTTAGCATGTTCAAGCTCTTCAAAACCAACCGGCTCTGAAATACGTTCCGTTGCTATCGCTTCGAGATAAGCGCTTAGTCCATTTTCAACCTCTGCCAGGTCCTGGTCAGAGGGATGGGTTTCTTCAAGGATGTCTTTCGCCTTTAGGATAAGGTCCTTTAGCATGGTTTTCCTTTCTCAGCCAATGGTATCAAGCCTGAGATTGACGTTGATTATACAGGGTCTGTAAATCTTCTGCCAGCGCCGAAGGCGTTTTGTAATGCCCCTGGATGGCTAGCCCCAGCACATCCATCTCGTCCTGAGTCAGCCTTTTTTGGTCATCATAGGTCCATATGGGCTCGTATTGATGAGGGGCGTTCGTGATTTCCTCAGGATTATTTGGGCCAACTTTTACGGATCCGGCTGCCTGGCGACCGGTCAAAAAGTGATGCAGGGCACGTGCACTGAATTGCAGAACGTCAAATTCATAAACATCTCTTGCATTACCGTTTTTAATCTGGCGTCCTATGTTCCAATCCAGGACATACACTTGTTGACGGGGCTGGTTCCAGTAATAATGCAGGGCTTTATGATCCAGGTAAACAACGCCTTTATCATGGGCAGCCTGGAGGATTTTACAAATTTGAAGCGCGGCTTCCAGTGCAATATTGACTGGCAGGGTACGGTTGTAATCACCCCGTGTGTAGCCGGCATCACACCGCAAGTAAAGGTTATCCTCCCAGCGGCGTGGAAAGACAATGAAAGCCAGCCAATTTTCGGATATTCGATCATCTAATTCTGAGAGAAATTGTTCTGTCTCTGCTGTATCGTAAAGATCTACTGTCCCAGCCAGTTTTGAGGCTGAAGCGAGTTCTTTTTGGGATGTAGTCAGCGGCGAAATTTCACCCGGCCAATTTCCGTCTGTGACTTGCATGTAGCCCAAACCTATCATGGGCGTGATGCCGGGAAGGTCTTTGAGGAGATCCAGGATAGCGATTTCGCTTCTAAATAGGGGCAGTGCATATTCCGTTTTATCATGCCGCATGATTTTGATCGCTGGATGATCTGCGAATTCGCCTGAAAAGGGGGGATAGTTCAAACTGAAGACTCTTGCTGAGGAGCCTACAGCTTCCGGTACGGCAAAATCACGCAAGCCATAGGTCAGCCAGGTATCCAGGGGTTCATCTAATTTAAATTTTTGGTTTGGTCCAAATTTCTTTGTTTCCATATTAAATCCAATTCTAAGGAAATTGTATTCTATTGCGTAAGTATTGATTGTACAAGCCAGGCGTAGAGGGGATGGTCATTCGGCATGTTGATGACCATTTTACGCCTTTCTGACAGCGACTTTGCGTTATCGATGGCTTTCAGTTCATCAATCCATTTATTGAATCCCCGGATTCTACGTCGCCTAATCAGTGAAGGATAGTCACTTTTAGAAAACAGACCTTATTTATGGCAAAAATAGGCTATTTTCGGCGATTTTTCATCCTTTTTGAACCAAAATCGCCACTTTTTGCCACATTTTTAAGACATTCAAACAAGTATCTTCAGGATTGTACTTTCACCCATTGGGTGAAATAAAACCACGTATAAAGATCACATGTTAAAATTGAGATAAAGAGTATTTTTGCAGTAAAGGATGTTGAAGTGATCCATAAAATTGTTTTTGCAGCCAGGAATCTGACATCAAACGCGGGCTTGTTTCTACTGCTGGAAAACGCAAAGGCCAATGGGATTTTAGATCTAATTAACACCGGCCTTGTATTTGATCGCCCATCGACCAACAAAATCAAGATGAACCACATCAAGACGATGCTCTGCGGACACTATATCGGGATCGATAGATTGGAAAGAATCAAACTTCTGCAAGGTGATCCGCTGGTTGAAGCGTTTGGGATTTCGGTGAAAGAACCTGAAACGGTATCGCGGTTTTTAGGAAACTTCAGCTATAAAACAACACAAATGCTGAGATACATCAATTTCAATGTCTTCAAAAAGCTGTTGAGAAAGAAAAAACTAAAATCTATTACCGTTGATATCGACAGCAGTGTGGTCAATGTGGAAGGCCACCAAGAAGGTGCTGTCAAAGGATACAATCCCAAGAAGCCTGGAAACAACTGTTACAACATCCAGTTCGCTTTTTGTGATGAGTTGAAGGCTTATATCACTGGATTTGTAAGAAGCGGCAACACATATACCGCAAACGGCGCTGCCGAAATGATCAAAGAAATCGTTGCCCATATTAAAACCGATGATTTGGAAATCCTGTTCCGCATGGACAGTGGGTACTTTGATGACGACGTCATTACAACCATCGAATCAGCCGGTTGCCAGTATTTGATCAAGTGCAAAGAGTATCCAACGCTCGCCTCTCAAGTTACAGCACCAACCATTTCATTCACGAAAGGTGATGAAAACAGGGAAACAACGGAGTTTGTTACAAAACTGAACACCTGGGACAAGGATAGAAGATTTGTCGTATCACGCGTATTGAAACCAGCAAAAGAAAGGTCACAACTATCTTTTCTCGAAGGCAGCGATTCCGAATACTTCTACTTTGTGACCAATACCGAACTGTCTTCAGAAAAAGTGGTCATTGCTTACGAAAAACGCGGCAATGCCGAAAATTACATCAAAGAAGCCAAGTATGATATGGCCGTTGGGCGTCTTTTACTTAAATCGTTTTGGGCTAATGAGGCCATATTCCAAATGATGATGCTTTCATACAACCTGTTCTTGCTGTTCAAACTTGATTTTCTGGGCATTTCTGAATTTCGGCAGCAAATCAAAACTTTCCGTTTGAAGTATGTTTTTCTGGCAGGGAAAATTATTAGAACGGCAAGATATGTGGTGATGAAGCTGCCGGCAAAATATCCCTTTAGAGACGTATATGAAAAATGCATGGCATAATCATCGGTCTCAATAAACCCAACCTGTTTTTCTATTTAACCAATAGGGCGAGATCACATGAGAATACTGAAACACCCCTTGCTGAAAGTGATAAGTTATCCGAATTTGTGTGATTTTCAGCAAATATTTTGTTCACTATAAAGGTAGATGTGAACAGAACGAAGAATCAGCCAAAAGTTTCACCCGGTTTTTGAAAAAATGGTGTAAAATTATTGTTGACGTGGAATTTCGAACATACACAGAAAAAGAGCTTGTTGAAGTGGAAGGGTTTATCTTCTCAAAGGGCTGGAACTTGGTAATGCCCGGCATTAAGGAAGAGCGTTATGAAATCCGCCCCATCATGGACGGACAGGTGAACCTCGCCTATTTCGAGTTGCTCGCTGAGATTATCAATCCCAGCGGAGAGCGCGTAGGATATTGCTTCGTAGAACTCCTACCGGGAGTAAGAAATCCGGGCAAGAAACCCAGCTTCAAGAAGCTCTTAATGAACGTATAAACACAAGGGAGCAGATTCCTATGCCTACAGACCAAGAACTTCGCTGTCGCCTAGGCATCCCCGACGATGCCGAGCGGGTACTGATTTTTTCCGAGTCAAGTCATTGGGATCCAAACTGGCTGCTCACGTCCGAAGCCTATTTTGAGCGATTTGTCCGCCATAACCTTGACCAAGCCATCGGTGAATTACAGCGGGAACCGCGCCGTGTCTATTCGATTGAGTGCATCTTCTTCTTGCGAATGTATTGGGATCGCTATCCTGAACAGCAAGATGCTGTACGAGCTTTGGTCAATGCTGGACGCTTGCGTCTGACCAGCAGCGGGGTCACTACTGCCGACACGCTGCTCCCCAGCGCAGAAGCCATTTTACGCGATCTCCTCATTGGTCAAGAGTGGTTGCACGCGAATAGGATGAACCAAGAACCGAAACTGGCTTATTTTACAGATAGTTTTGGTTGCACCCCCACACTTCCCTCCCTTTTAAATGCCGCTGGTTTTGATCGCACCGCTATCACGCGTGTTGATGGGATGTATTTTATGGGCTGTGATTTAGAATCGTCCAAAAATTTCCCCAGAGCAGGCTCAAGTGCAGAACGATTACTGACACAAGAACGCAGCCTCGATTTTATCTGGCGCGACCAAAATGGTGCCCACGTGCTGTGTCACTGGAACGCTTTCACCTATGGTCAAGGAGATATGCTTGCCTATGGTGGTGCAAGCCGTGTTTATCTCGCCCGGATAGCCTTCCCACTGCGCTCTGATCGCCATATTGCGCGCCGCATCCAGCAGTATCTAGCCCAACTTGCGCCCCTCAGCCGCACGCCCTATATGCTCTGCCCAATTGGCTTTGATTTTGTCGAACCGATCCCTGATTTCATCGCCCTGCTGGATCGCTATAATCAAAACCATTATCCCAAAACAGGTGTCTGGGCGGTCAACGCTGGATTGGATGATTATCTTGCGCTAATTGAACCTCATCAGGATAAACTTCCCGTCTTGGAGCTTGATCCCAATCCCTACTGGACGGGTTTCTACACCGCCCGCCCAAGGCTTAAACAACGCTGTCGCAATCTGGTTGACGATCTGCTCCTCGCGGAAAAGCTATCCTTATTGCCTGAAAATCACGATGCAAAAAAGACCATTTCTACCGATCTTGAAGATGCCTGGTGGCAGGTAGTCGTCTCCAATCATCATGATTTCATCACAGGCACATCACCGGATGAAGTTGTCGAAGAAGAACAAATCCCTTGGCTGGATCAGGCGGCGGATTCAGTAAATACGATATTGGATCGCCTCGCTCACGCTCCGCCCGCATCAAACGTGACCGAGGCTTGCTCCGAATCTTTGACCTGGTTTCAACAAAACAGCAAGATTCTGATCAAAACCGCGCACTACAGCATTGAACTGGACGAAGTACTCGGCGGTGCCATCACCAATCTAGAATCTCAGAGCACGCAGACACCGTTGCTGACAGGTGTCTCAAACGATCTCGTTAGTTACCGCGATTCAGGTGGTCTGTGGCGTATGGGCTACGAATTTGCCGGCGGCATCTGGAAAGAATCCATACGCGCCAGCCAGCACTCAAGCCAAATGCAAGTGTGCGAGCACGACAACGGATTAGAGGTTATTTGCAACGTTGAGCTTAACGGCGAAACATTCCTCCGCCGGATATGGTTGAGCAAGGACTCGCCGATAATTCACTGCCGCATCGAAGGAAAAGCCGCTGAAGGACATTCCATCACCCTTCGTTTTGCGACCGGCATCCACGCAAAAAAACTGGCAATGGATACCCCCGGCGGGACCGTCATTCGCCCGCCAAAACGGATTTATAATCCCACCTTCTGGCCGCTGCATCATTTTGTCCATCTCCGGGATGATGATACTGGGCGCGGGCTTGCCATTCTCCAACCTATGCCGGGCGCAATTTCTTATCAGCCAGATGGTCAACTTGAATTGGTTGCGATGCGCAATGCCACACGGGAAAAATTATTTGGCTTGATCGGTATTCCCGGCAACCCTGCCAGCGGTCACGAAAGCGAAAGCTATACTTATGAATATGCCCTTTTATTCACGCAAAACGGTGATTGGCGGGAAAATAACATTCATCTTTTGGCACAAGATATTGCGAACAACCCCTGGAGCAATCCCAGAGATACAGCACTGCGCAGCCTGGCCGATTCCATTATTACAACCGACTCCCCAGATGTTTCTGTAATAGCAATCAAGCCCGTCTCACGTGGAGAAGGGATCATCGTGCGTCTCTATACGCCTTTTCTGCCAGAATCACGTGTAATGATTAAAGCCGCCCATTTCAAAGTGACAAAAGCCTTTCTCTGCGATGCCCGTGAGCGCGATCTGGAGTCGTTGGATGTGCGAAACGGGGCTGTTCGAGTGGAAATGCCGGGGACAGTTGCTACAATCAGGTTATTGCAAGGCTAGTCCGTGTTCAGGCTAAAGGGCCGCACAACCCCGAGTAAACAGCCGTGGGGGCAAACATCCCAATTTTACAGCCATCCTGTTCTACTTCAGCGAAAGCGCCTTCCGCATTTTGGTTCACAAAGACGATCTTTCCAGAGGTGGTCAGGTCGTGGTTCAGCAGTGAATCATCGATCTCACAAAGCGGGGCGGCGGTTTGTGTTTCATCCGCTGCCCCAGGCGTGGGTGTTTCGGTTTCATCCGCTGTGTCAGGTGTGGGCCCTTCTGTTTCTGCTGTTGTTTCTTCCATGGGCGGCGCAGTGGTGGGTTCGTTCGTTGTGGCGGGGGCTGGCGCGCAGGCTGCCAATCCCAAAGCTAAAACAACGATTAGGGCTTTTTTCAAGATACTTCGCATCATCTGCTTCCTATTCTCTATTGAACCGTACTTCGTTGAACGCCGCTGGTGCATAATCCGGGGAATCGGTTATCCGCTTGAGAAGTCACCAAAACGGCTTCTACCTTGCTGAGATGGTTGAGCAGACGGCTGCTTGTCTCCATCAAGGTTCCGAATGGTAGTTCTTCACCCGCACTTAATTCAGAAAAATTAAGATGTGCTTGCCGTGAGTGTTGTGAAAGGCGTAATAAGTCATCGGATATGCTGCGGATACCTTCTAAATCGAAGTGGTAGAGCAAGGCGTAAAATCGATCGCCGGAATGTTCAAATGAACGCCGCCAATCTAAAAATCCTGACCGATTCGCATCTGCCAATTTTGTGAGTTTCTCAAGTAATTGCGCATTAATCCCGGCATTGTAAATGAATTCCCAGTTTTCTTTAAGTTCGTGGCATTCAATTGCAATGTTTATCAATTTTTGGTTTTCTTTAGAGGGAGAGATACCTTCCGGGGGTAATTCCTGGCTGGCAATAGCCTTCAACAGCGGTTGAATTTCATCAATCCAGAGAGCTGTGGTCTCATGTGCGTGGTTAATGATTCGCCAATCTTGATGATCAGCACCCTCCAGCAGGGAGAGCGCTTTTGGATATTCTTTATCAGATAGGGCATCACGCCAGGATACCAGGCTATGCAGCACCTGGCAGGTGTCATTCAGTGTTGGGTGGGGAAGAACCTGACAGTCGGCTGTAATTATTGAAACATCCGCATTTAGATTGGTAATCGCCTGGAAGTGATTTACCAATTTTTTTGCTGCAGGATGATATTGTGGTGCATCTCGCCTGACATCTTCAAGCCCTGTATCCAGATCACTCCAATTTTTTAGATGCTTTGTGAAATGCAGCAGCGTATTTTGCACAATCTCGTCATCGGCGTTGACCTGTTGTTCATCATAGATGGTCTTATAGTTTAATAACCATGGGCACCAATGTGTGACCTCCATTTTTTGCTGCGAAACGGGTTCACCATTTCTTAAGGATTTAAGCATCCTATCCAATGACTTTACCCATGGGGGACTGCCCAGAATCTTTTCAAGCCTGGGGCGATTATTGATGATCTCATCCATGAAAACGGGGATACCCACTCCCTGTAATGGGCTTTCGTATAGTTTAATCATCCATGATTGAAGGGTTTCGAATGAATTTGAAAGTTTAATGATGCCCCAACGATTTGGGTCCCAATTGATGAGTTTTTGCAAAGATTTAGGGAAATCATCCCAGGTCATATTTTGCCATGCTTTTACAAGCTCGCGCAGGGCTTCCTGTCCTTCCGCAAAACTTTGTTTCGCTTCCGAAAGAATGTGTTTAGGTATTTCTGGATTATTTTGAATGTATTCCAACAATAGGTAGTCAAAGGGATTGCCCTCTAAAGAGTCACCTTTTAACCGCCAGTTTTGTAATATCTCCGAGATTTTCTCTGCACTGTTTTCTTTCTGAACCCCCTGGGATTGCACCCATGACAGCAATGAAAGCCCGATTTGATAGGGTCGCGAGATCGCATTGCCCATTGCTTTTTGTCGGAGGACTGGCATGAGGTGTTCCCACCAGTTCGGGTTTTGTTTTTCATGCGCGATGATTGTTAAGGTCCACAAGGCTGATCCCCAATTTTCATTGAGCGTGCTGCGTCCCAGTTGATATAAACTTTGATGGGCAATCAAGTCAGGTAGTCTGAAGTATTCACGCAATAAATGCCAGGAAAGGTCAAGGGAATCATCAAACAAATCCCAAACAATAGTGGTTGCTTTGATGGCAGAATTTGTATCGCCATCAGCTAAAGCCTTTATGACCAGTGACTTTGCATAATTCAATACGGAATTTTTGTCCCAGGTGGCACCGATTTCATCCAAACGTTGAGAATAGCCTCTAATCTTAATCAATCCATCAATACCCGGGTCCGCGCTCAGGACCACCCGGATTAAGGATTGGTATTCCATCACCCGTAAGCCGATGACTTGCTGTTGGTAGGCAATCCGCCGTGCGAGGACTGATACCTGGGGCAGGTCTAATTCTTTATCCTGAAATTCTTCCCAGCCAAGGTCAACGTAGAGCTCCGGTGCACTCTGTTGAAGAAAACTTCCCAGGGTATTGACAAGCTGCTGGTAATCTTCCCAGCGCGGCAGGGCGCGCCTGGCTTTGTCTTGTGGTTGGTCAAGGAATTGTGCGTTACCCCAGTCGATGACCGCTATCTGCCCAGTGGGGTTATGCCAGTAGATATGATCTAATTTGACATCGTTCCACAAGACGCCTGCACGATGGGCACGGGCAAATAAATCGAACAGGGCATCCAATACGGTGATGATCACGCGGCGAGGGAAAGGTTTCCCGTTTTGACGCGATTCGGCAACCATGCTCGCCATGTCTTTACCCGGTGCCGCCTCACTGACCATGAAATAATTTGCGGTTCCCTGTGTGAATTCAGGGGCAAGGTCCAGCAAGCGGGGTGGGTGCGCTTTACACCTGGGTAAACCTTCCAGCCTGGCAAGGGCAAGAGATTCCTGTGCAATTTGGCCAGCCTGGCGCTGGATGGTACCGCCAGTGGCAACATGTGCGGGCTTTTTCATCACGCCTTCAAGGGATGGATCCTCAAGGCAGGCGGCAGCATAGACTTCACCGGCATCACCGCTGCCGATGGCCTGATCACTTATTTGCCATGTATAGGACCTGCCCTTGAATGTGCGTGCCAAAAGACCTCTCGATTTCAAATATTGGATAACGCGTAAATTTTACCCGTTAAGCAAAAAATCCAAAAGATAAGCGGAGAAAAATTAGAATTAATTCAAAAAAAATAATATCATAATGATTTAACGGAATTGGCTGGAAACATTCAATTGGGCGTTGAATCGAGTTCGGAAAGGAGACATTAGACGGAGTGCGGACTTTTAGTCCGCAAATTTTTTTAATGGAAAAAAATGTGAAATAGGTTGATGATCGTTTTATATAAATCCACAAAAGCGGGTTGAAACCCGCACTCCGGAAGGTGTAATATATTTGTTGTTAGCGAGTTGATTATTTTTCATAAGATCTAACATAGAAACGATCTATTGTTTTGTCGGAAGCCATTATTTGGAAAGGAAGGGGCAGTGTCTATCCCCTGAAAGGTGCCCCTACACACCATAGAAAAATCATTGTTATGAAAAATACTGCAGGGCTTTTCGCAGACGGGTTTCAGCGTCGGAATCTTGATTCTTCCCCAGGGATTGCAGGGCAGCTTGGGCTTCGACGATAGAATATCCCAGGGCTGTCAGGGCTTCCATCACCTCGGTATCCACTTCGTCCATCCTTGATGCGGCTTCCAGGGGCTCCAGCGGTTGAATTTTTCCCTGTAAATCGAGGATAATCTTCTGCGCGGTTCGCTTCCCGATGCCGGGAACCCGGGTGAAAATCTCGGGTTGGTCGCCAGTGATTGCCCGTCGGACTGCCTCTGGGGTCAGGGTCGACAGCGATGCCAGGCCTGTTTTTGGCCCGATACCTGCGACACCGATCAGGTGAATAAATAAATCTCGTTCTTCCATGGTTTCGAAGCCATACAAAGAAAGATTATCCTCCCGCACTACGAGATAAGTGTGAAAGGTCTTTTTGTTTCCTGGACGGCAGCCCAGGCAGGTTTCGTCAGTAAGGTTAAGCAGCAAACCAATGCCGCCCACATTTATTACGACCTGGCCATTGAGGACATGGCTGATTTCGCCAGTGATGGATGCAATCATGAGTCTATTATATCCAGCTTTCGTGATTGGTTGTAAATTTCATAAAGCATAACCGCTGTTGCCACAGCTAAGTTCAGGGAATCGCTGCGCCCTGCCATGGGGATGAAAACCATATGGTCGCAGGCGGATTGCATCTCTGATGAAAGCCCATGGCGCTCGCTGCCCATCAACAGGATCAAGGGGTGCCTGTATTTGACGTTTTGATAATCTGTGTTTGCGCTATCCGATGTGCCGACCATGGAAACCTGGTTTTGCAATCGCCATTCCTGTAAGGTGTCCCAATCCGTTTGAATCAACTCAAGGGAGAAAATTGCTCCCATGCTCGCTTTGACAGCGGTCGGATCATAGGGGTCTGTTGATTGTCCGAGCAAAATCACGCCTCGAGACCCAACTGAATCCGCTGTGCGCATGATTGTGCCAAGGTTTCCCGGGTCAGAGATGGAATCTAATGCCACCCATAAATCGTCGTGCGCCAGGCGAATCTGATCGATGCTTTGCCAATGCTGCCTGACGATCGCACCAATCCCCTGGGGACCCTCTTTATGAGCAATTTTTTGATAAATTTCCGTGCTGACTTCGATACAGTCAACATTTTGAAGCGCAGGATGTTCAAGCAAACCAAGCCCAAAATCGCTGACCAGGAGCTCGGGTGCAATCACGAGGCTTTCAATTGGAGCGCCGGTTTGGACTGCCTCTCCTACCGTGCGTAAGCCTTCTATAAAAAATTGACCGGTTTCCTGGCGGTATTTTTTCTGCTTGAGTTTGCGAATCAATTTTACATTTTGGTTCGCAAAACTGGTGATCAGGGTCATGATTCTGCGCTTTCAACGAAATTTTCAAAGGATTTATGATTGATATGGCAAATCGCCACAGCTAATGCATCGGCAGCATCATCGGGTTTTGGCAGTTCCTCCAGGTTGAGCAGTGTTTGTACCATCCGCTGAACCTGGCTTTTCCCTGCGCTACCGTATCCGCAGACTGCCTGCTTGATTTCGTTTGGCGTATATTCACTGATTGGCACCTGGCTTTGTGCAAGCGCGAGCAAGGTTACACCGCGCGCCTGTCCAACTGAAAACGCTGTTCTTACATTCTTCTGAAAAAACAGCTTTTCAACCGCGCTGGATTGAACCTCATACTGCTGCAAGAGGCTTTTAAGCGATTTGTAAAGGATGGCCAAACGATCAGAATCAGGAATGCCTGACGCCGTCTTGATGACGCCGTAATCGATACACTGGTAATCAATGCGATTACCAGTTTGGATCAGCCCATAACCTGTTATTGCGATACCGGGATCAATGCCGAGAACAAGCATCCTTCGCTTATTCGTTTTCCATAGCCCGGACTGCTTCTTCGGTGATATCCAAATTCGAGTAAATGTTTTGGATGTCATCGAGCTCTTCAAGGTTTTCAATGGTCCTCATCACCTTGAGAGTATTTTCAACGTCCAGGCTGATCTCCTGTTTTGGTAAGAAACGGATACCGGATTCTTCTGACTTGATATTGGCTTTGCTGAGGTGATCTGCAATAGATTGGTAACTGCTGGGTTTACCAATAATCTCAATCAAATTATCTTCTTGCTCAATATCATCGGCACCAGCCTCAACTGCTAATTCAAAAATCGTGTCAAAATCGTAAGTATCCGCAGGTATCGCAAAATAAGTCACACGGTCAAACTGCCAGCTAACGGAACCGGGATCAGCCATATTTCCGCCTGCTTTAGAGAGGGTGTGGCGAAGTTCAGCAACAGTTCGGTTTCGATTTTCGGTGACGCATTCGATCATCAGGGCTACGCCGTGCGATGCATACCCTTCGTATAGAATTTCCTCAAAATCGACGCCTTCTTTATCATCACCAGTGCCGCGTTTGATTGCCCGATCGATGCTGTCCTTGGGCATGTTGGCTGCTTTAGCCTTATCGATGGCAAGCTCAAGACGCACATTCATACTTGGATCACCGCCGCCTTCTCGGGCAGCGATGACGATCTCGCGTGCGATTCGGGTAAAGATCTTGCCCTTTTTAGCGTCGGCAGCCCCTTTTTTGCGTTTAATTGTCGCCCAATGCGAATGTCCTGACATAGAAACGTTCTCCTTAAAATCCCAAAATTATATGAGGGGTTAGAATTACAGAAGGATTATACCATTTTAAGAGGTTAATTTGATTGTTTTGGCACGATTAATTGATTAAACATACAATTTTTTAATTTATCTTAAGTAAGCTTGCGCTCAAGGCGGTCCAGCCGGTAGTTTAATTTTTCCTGCCATTGATAGTGTTCATAAGCCGGCAGGAGCTGTTCCTGCAGAATTTTTATCCCCTTTAATGTCCATTCTTTGGCTGTTTCCAAATCTTTTGATCGGTGTTCGTAATATTTTGCTAATTCCTCGATGGCATAGAGCGCGTTGTTTTTTGCTGCTAATTCCCATAATGAAATGGCAGTATCCCAATCATCCTGGCGTTTAAGCAGGAAGGAATACCGCTCAAGTGTGTCCCAATAAAGGTCTTCAGGCATATCAGCAGCCAGTGCTTTCTGATACAGTCTTTGTGCCTGGGGAATGTCGCCCATCGACTCAAAAAAGCGTGCTAAAGCGACGACATCCTCAATGTGGTCGATCTTATCTGAATGCGGTTCACTCAGCAGGTATGCCATGTGACTGAACAAGCCTGCAAGGCTGAGGATATCAATCGCGTTATGATAAAAAATACCTCTCATCGGGTTGGCATCCTGGGATTTAAGATACTCAAAGTACATCTCCGGGATCAAATAACCAGGCACCTCTTCTTCGCCTCGCTGAACTCCCAGGATTTGATTTTCGACATTAGCTAAAGTTCGGCTTTCCAAACGTATGCGCCACAGCCTGCGCGCCAGGGGCAGAAGATCGAAATGATCAACATCTGCAAAGGGGCTGGTCATCCCCATTAAGGTATAGCGCGTATTCAGTAATGGGATATCAAAAGATTTCCCATTGTAGGTCACGACCGCTTTCATGCCGTCCATGAATTCCGATAGACCGGCCAGGAGTGCGGGTTCTTCTCCGGGGTGGCGCATAAAAAATTGAGCAAGGTGAAAGCCCTGATCCGTGAAACGTCCCAAACCGACCTCGAATGCATATGTCCCGGTGCCCCCAGCAAGACCGCTGGTTTCGGTATCAAGAAAGATGAAATCCTGTATATCGCCAGGTGTTAAAGCTGTCGCACCAGCCCATTCGCAAAGGGTTTTGATGGGTTGTTTTGGGTAAAGGGGTTTCTCGCCGTGAGTGTGGTCTTGCAGATAAATTTCTTCGTGGCAAAAGACCTGTCCGTAAATGACCTCGCGAAAGCTGCCGTCAACCACAGACTCAATGGGATGTTTGTTGGGGTGATTTTTCTTAAATTTTGTCTCTTTCCCAATCGTAACCCCAAGGCCTTTTAATTGTTCGGAGAGCGATTTCCAATCAGTCATTTCGGATCAATGCCTTAAGAATTGCAAGGGTTTCTGCTTTGCCGCCGGAAGCCTCCTCGCCAATTGGTCCGACGCAGGAAGGGCAGCCGTCTTCACATTCACAATAAGTGATGGTTTCAAAGGCTTGTGAGATCAATTGTTCATTCATCTCGTACAGGTTTTCTGATAATCCCAATCCGCCGGGGATATTATCATATAAAACAACCGTTGGTCTTCCCTCGCCCAGGCTTGAGTTCGGATCGTAGTGTACATCGATGTCCTCACCGTCACACATTAACATAAGGGGGGCTAAGCTGTGTAATATGTAGCTCAAACCAGCCATGCCGCTGCGAATTCGGACGCTGGACTCGGCTTTTCGATGGCATGTTGGGCAGAGGGTGATCAGGTTTTGGGTTTGGTTTGCAGACTCAAGGTTTGTAAAGCTGCGGAAGGGTTGAATGTGATGAACATGTAGTGGTTGAACCGAATCCGCTGCACCGCAAACCTGGCAGCGCTTGCCATCGCGGTTCAATACCCGCTGACGGATTTTATCCCAATCTGGACCATAATCGTTCTGCTCAGAATTCCAGAGCATTTTATCTTTGAGAATGTTCACTATATCTTCATTTAATGAGATCCAGTATCCGATGGTATTGAGGTGCGTGGGCGGGAGGTCAACCTTACCGCCGCCTAAAAATTCATGAGTGAACCAGCGAATCTTTCGGTAACCAACAACTTTTGTGGTCACAAGGATTTCACCCAAAGATTTTTGGGCACCCATTAGTTGGGTTTGCTTGATCCGGCTTTTTTCTTCAACATTGCTTTCTTTTTGTGCCTGTGTGTAATAGTCGACTGCCGTCTGCCGGAGATGTGCCACACCAGATTCGAGATCCAGCTTATCCACCTGGTAGGCTGTGCCCTCATGCAGGTAAATCGCCTCTGGATGCACCATCCAGTAAGCACTGTTCAGGTCCACCTGCCCGATGGTCTCGTTTTTATAGGTTCCTTTGACGATCAGGCTGATGTTATCTGGCGTTGCGTTCCTCAGCGAGATATCGGCAGCCGGGTATTGATCAGCCATCCAAAAAAAGCGGTCTCCTTGCTGATGGAGCTGCCCATCCTGGGAGAGCAGCTCAAGAAAAGCAGCCAGTCTTTCAGATGGAATTGCACCAAATCCTTCGCCCAATTGGAAGGGGAGTTCGAAGGCAGCGCATCGGATGTGCTGCAGGAGTATCAAAAGGTTGTTGGGTGCAATTAATGCACGCTCAGGGGAGCGATCGAAAAAATAATCCGGATGCCGTGCTAAATACTGGTCCATTGCCGTTGCCGAGGTGACCATCACCGCCAGTGAAGGGGCAAGCTTTCGCCCTGCTCGTCCTGCCTGCTGACGCGCCCCCGCGATGCTTCCGGGGTAACCAATCAAGACTGCTGCATCCATGCTCCCGATATCGATCCCCAATTCTAAAGCGGACGTTGCCACAACGCCCTGGACGTCCCCACGACGCAAGCCTTCTTCAATTGCCCGGCGCTCTTTAGAGAGGTAACCGCTGCGGTAGCCGCGCACGCGATTGGGATTCTGACTGGCATCCCGCTG
>JARGGB010000044.1 GCA_029210815.1 Candidatus Brevefilum sp. | reverse complement strand
CAAGAATCTTTATTTGTTGAATCTCATCTTTGCTCTGTATGCGAATCAATTCGTGGCGAAAACCTTCTCGGGCATATTTTTTTATCCATCCATTTATGGTTCCAGATCCTCTGATGTCATATTTTTTCTGTAAACTATGAACCGAAATACCTGCTTCATATTCGGATACTACATCGCGTTTGAAGGCTTCACTGTACCTTTTGTATGTCTTTTTCATCCTGAATTTCCTTTCTTTTTTATTGTATACCGGTAAACATATTTCAGGACGACACATAGGTACCAGGTATTAGGTACCAGGTATTAGGTACTGGGTATTGGGTCATAGTGACCTGACCCGATGTGTCGTCCTGATTCCTAATACCTGCTTCCTAATTCCTAATGAACAACCAATTCCGACCCATCTGAAATGATGCTCTCAGGTATAATTTGAATATCATTCAATCGATAATAAAAAGGAAGGTAAGATGACGATTAGCCCTTTAGCTGGAAAACCTGCTCCCACTGATTTATTGATTGACGTCCCCAAATTGCTTGCCGCATATTATACAGAATTCCCGGATCCTGATGATCCTTCGCAGCGTGTTTCCTTTGGTACTTCAGGGCATCGCGGTTCATCCCATGACCATGCGTTCAATGAGACCCATATCCTGGCTATCAGCCAGGCAATTGTTGAATATCGCAAGAATCAGGGCACGACAGGTCCGCTTTATATTGGCAAGGATACCCATGCTCTTTCGGAAGCGGCCTTGCGAACAGCAGTGGAAGTCTTTGCTGCAAATGACCTTGAGATCATGCTGCAAAAGGGGATGGGTTATACCCCAACACCTGTTATTTCGCACGCCATTCTGACCTACAATCGTGCTCGCAGCGCAGGTCAAGCGGATGGCGTGGTGATCACACCCTCTCATAACCCACCGCGCGATGGTGGTTTTAAATACAATCCACCTGATGGCGGTCCGGCTGGGACAGAAGTCACCAGGACCATACAGAACCGCGCCAACGAGATTTTGGAAAACAACTTGAAAGAAGTTAAGCGCATGCCCTGGGAAGCGGCGATTAATAAGGTCAGCACACACTTTATTGATTATGTCAAACCTTATGTTGATGACCTGGAAAATGTTGTTAACATGGGTGCGATCAAAGCGGCTGGCATCAGGATTGGCGTTGACCCCCTTGGCGGTGCGGGTGTTGAATATTGGGAGCCAATTGCTGAGACTTATGGGCTTGACCTTGAAGTTGTCAATCCTGATGTGGACCCGACTTTCCGATTCATGACTGTAGATCATGACGGGAAAATCAGGATGGACTGCTCTTCACCCTATGCAATGGCGGGTTTAATTGAACTGAAAGACAAGTTTGACATTGCTTTTGGGAATGACCCGGATTATGATCGCCACGGAATCGTTACCCCAAAAGGTGGGCTGATGACTCCCAACCATTACCTGTCCGTTGCTGTATGGTATCTTTTCCAGAGCCGTAAGGGTTGGCTGGAAGATGCAACAGTTGGGAAAACTGTGGTGACAAGCGCTATGCTGGATCGTGTAGCGAAATCCCTGGGCAGAAAGGTGACGGAAGTACCGGTTGGATTTAAGTGGTTTGTTCCTGGATTGCTGGATGGAACGTTGGGCTTTGGCGGTGAAGAAAGCGCCGGCGCCTCCTTCTTGCGGAAGAATGGCACCACCTGGACCACTGATAAGGATGGGATCATCCTGGATTTGCTGGCAGCAGAAGTGCTGGCAATCACGGGGAAAGACCCCATGACACATTACGCAGAAATTGAAGCGCAATTTGGCAAAGCTTACTACCGCCGCCTGGAAGCAAAGGCGACCATGGAACAAAAAGCTGTCTTCAAGAAACTGACGCCTCAAATGGTCAAGGCTGACCGATTGGCAGATGAAATGATTGAGGAGAAACTGACAAAAGCTAAAGGAAACGGCGCGGATATCGGCGGCTTGAAGATCGTGACAGAAAATGGCTGGGTGGCAGTACGTCCATCAGGGACAGAAGATATTTACAAAGTCTATGCAGAAAGTTTCAAAGGCGAGGATCACCTGCAAAAGATACTTGATGAAGGACAGGATATTGTCCAGCAATTGTTTGAGGAAGAATTATAAGCCAGTAAAACACCCAAGTATCTTTCATGGCAAACATATATGACCAGGTCACAAAAATCGTGACCTGGTTTAATATTAAGTTAAAATTGAGGAGAATAGGATCACGAAGGGTTTTTTCTGGAGGTTTTGATCTTGCTTTCTATACACGAATTGGAAATTGTTTTAAACATCTTTTTACAAAATTTAGGGACATGGTTAATTGTGCCGATGCAAGCCATAACTGCTCTTGGATATGAGCAATTTTTTATCTTGCTGCTGCCGACAATCTATTGGTGTTTCGACCAGGCGCTTGGTCTTCGTGTAGGTATCATATTACTGTTGGGAAATAGCCTGAACACATTCTTTAAATTTTTATTTCACACACCCAGACCTTATTGGGTGAGTGATCAAGTTCAAGCATATTCACACGAGACATCTTTTGGCTTGCCTTCAGGGCATGCGCAAATTGCTGCAACCATGTGGGGCTGGCTGGCAAGGGAAATTCAGAATCGCTGGTTCAAAATTCTGGCATTAATCCTGATTTTTCTAATTGGTGTGTCCAGGCTCTATTTGGGCGTCCACTTTTTAAGTGACGTACTCTTAGGCTGGGTGCTTGGTGCATTGTTGGTTTGGGCATTTTCCGCCTGGCATAAAACGATTGGTGATTGGCTCAGCAAGCAAAGCACCCTGGTCAAGCTCCTCCTGGTGGCTTTGAGTGCTTTTACGCTCTCAGGTTTAGTACTTGGCGTGCACTGGATTTTTGGACCCTGGGAGATGCCCGCTGAATGGGCACAAAGAGCCGGTGAGGTTGATCCCTATAATTTGGAGGGCGCATTGACCTTATGCGGTACATGGTGCGGCATGTTAGGTGGTTATGTGCTGTTAACTGCACATAAAGGTCATTTCCTGGCGGGGGAGGGGGATTGGAAACGCCTCCTCCGTTTCCTGGTTGGCATCGCTGGTTTGTTAATTCTATATTTTGTCCTGGGGCAAATCTTCCCTGATAATGCTGACTTGACCAGCTACCTTTTAAGATTTATCCGGTACACTTTGATTGGATTGTGGGTGTCCTGGTGGGGGCCATTGTTTTTCGAGAAAATCAAGCTCTTGCAATTTAGAAAGTATTCATAAAGCAGGAAAATCTCTTTTGCATCTTAACTGAATAGTCAAACTAACCGGCGGCCAATTTTGGCCGTCGTTCGTTTTAGCAGAAGAATTTTTGCTTTTTTAGATTTCGAATATAAAACACTCTCCTGGCGTGCTTCTTAATCTTCATAAAAACTTCACAGGCAGTTCACGCTTATTATATGCCGCTCCTTTAAAATCCTTATTGTAAGATCAAATTTAGACGTTGAAAAATCCAGTTATGAAAAAGGAGTAACCATGATTAAGAAAATTTTTGTAGGATTGACTATAACGTCAGTTTTAGCTATTGGTGTCTTTGGTGTTGTGAAAACAACTTATGCCCAGGATGACGTTGAACCACAGGCTGGTGCTGCTGTTCCTGAGCCTGAAACACTGGAATATGAATATGGATATCAAAATGGCCTTCAGAACAGCGAAGTTGACCCAATCACGACCCAAACCCGCACTCGATTATTTGAGATGCAGGATGGTGAATGTGATGCAGATTGTGACCCGCAGCAAATTCGCCAACAACTTGGTGTGAACAATGCCGGCGTCATGCAGCAAGAACGGTTGAATTCCGGCGAATTCGACTGCACTGGCGATTGTGTCCCACAGCAAGTACGCCTCAGTGAAGGTACAGGCTACGGCGCACAGCGGCAGATGAATATTTCAACCGACGGCCTTTGTGACGGCACTGGCATTCCCCAGGGATTTGGCCAGGCAGGCAGGGGTAACTAACCACTAATATCCAAACACAAAATAAGGCTGCCCAATTTGTAGTGCGCTGCAAAAAGGGCAGCCTATTTTTTTGACTTATTTTATCAGTTTGTAAAGCCGTTGGTTCTGATCACATCCCGATACCAGTAAAAGCTGGCTTTCGGCGTCCGTTTCCGGGCAGGATCTTTAAAATCCACATTGACCAAACCGAATCGCTGATCGTAGCCACTCGCCCACTCGAAATTATCCATAAGGCTCCAAATAAAATAGCCTTTAAGATTCGCACCCTCGTTAATAGCCTGGTGCGCTGCCTGGAAGTGGGCTCGCAGGTAATTGATCCGTCCCTGGTCGTTTACATATCCGGTTTCATCAACAGGTTCATTCAGCGTCGTCCCATTTTCGGTAATATACATGGGGGGATTTCCGTAATCTTCTTTCAGGTGCAGTAATAAACTTTTTAGCTGGGATGGGCAAATCCCCCAACCTTTATAGGTTATTCCCCAACCTGGTTCAACTTTGGTTTGCGCCTCAAATTTCATGTAACCATAGGGGCTGTGGCTGACAATTTGAGCCGTGTAAAAATTTACGCCAAGAAAATCGATCGGCTGGCTGATGAGCACCATATCCCCATCCTGAATTTCAGGGTTGCTCTTACCAATCCACGCCATTAAATCTTCCGGGTATTTACCTTTGAAGATTGGGTCAAGGTAAAGGTTGTTATTCATGTCTTCCATGCGTTTGGCAGCATCCAGATCCTCAGGTCGGTTTGTTTTAGGTTGGTAGGTGCTTAAGTTGAGCACAATACCAATCTGACCTTTCAAACCCATCTGGCGGTAAAGCTGCACTGTTTTTCCATGTGCCATATGTAAATGGTGGGTGACCTGGAAAGCTTGAGGATAGCTGGCGATCCCTGGTGCAAAAACCCCGAATGCGTATCCCATCATGGCGATCACAAAGGGCTCATTGTGGGTTGCCCAAAAGGGGACACGATCACCCAGTCTTTCAAACAAGATCCGTGCATAATCCGTAAACCAATCCACACTGTCCCTGTTTATCCAACCGCCTTTGTCTTCCAATGCCTGGGGAAAGTCCCAGTGGTTAAGGGTTGCCATTGGCTCAATACCTGCTTCAAGAAGCTCGTCCACCAATCGATCATAAAAATCCAGGCCGCGCGGCTCTACCCTTCCAACACCTTCCGGTAAAATGCGAGGCCAATTGATTGAAAATCGATAGGAGGCAAGCCCAAGCTCTTTCATCAATGCCACATCCTGCGGCATATGATGATAATGATCGCATGCGATATCGCCGGTGTCGCCGTTGAAGATACGATAAGGTTGATGGGAGAAACGATCCCAGATGCTTTCGCCCTTGCCATCTTCGTCCCATGCACCTTCTATCTGGTAGGAGGCTGTTGCAGCACCCCAAATGAAATCATTCGGAAAGCTTATTTGTGTCATTTTTCTTCCTTTGTTACCTGTGTTTTATTAATTTGTCGTTCAAATTATAAACGAAATACACGTGAGATCAGCTAAACCGCCATAAAAGATTTCAATTTGGTGCTGTGATTAAGCTTGGTAAAAATGAAGGGGAGGGTGAGTGTTGCTTAGAAAAATTAGGAGGGAGTCAGTCGATGAATTTCGAATAAAAATCTTCAATTAATGGACGGGTTATTTCCAGGGAAGCCCGTTTTTTGATCATCTCCTGGTTGATTATCGCAGCATGATGACGCAGTTCAGGCTGGTCGAGCCCGTCAAGTATGGCTTGTGCAAGCGCAAATGGATCATGAGGGTTAACCAGCAAGCCATTTTTCCCATGTTCGATCCATTCGCGTGCGGATTCTATGTCACCAAGGATGGGCAAGCAGCCGCAAGCCATTGCTTCAAGCAATGTGTTGGGGGTGCCGTCATGGCTGCTTGGTGAAACAAACAAGGCGCATTTTTTAAACAAAGCCCATAATTGTGATTGGGAGAGTTTTGGCAAAAGAAAGACGCCTTCTTCAATTTTGAATTGCCTGACCCATACTTTAGCTTGGGGTTGTCCTTCAAGGCTGGGGCAAATGAAACTGATATCTTGCCGAGATTTCAGCACTTCAGGTATTGATTCAAAAAACACTTCCTGGTGGACAGATCCTGGACGTAAGCCGCGCGGGTTTACCACCCACAAGGTGTCTTTTGGAATTTCAAAATGATTGGTAAAATCCTGTGATTTTTCTACAGCGTCCAAGTCCAACCCGCCCGAACCAGGGATACATAAAACAGGTGAAGCCGAGTTTAAACCCCAGTTAACTGCCAGGGACAGGTCTCGCCGAGTGTCAGTGGTAAGCCCATCAGCTCTTGTTAAGCTGCGTTTTGTGAAAAAACGCATGAGTAATGAACCTTTTGCGTGGAGGGTCAGGTCATTGCCCCAAATTGCGAGGATTACAGGAATGTCTTTTTTTGTATAGCTGGCAAGCATGCCCTCATAAGGGATACGCAGTGCATGAACAAGGTCAGGTGTTATTTCTGTAACCAGTTTCTGGTATTGCCTGGCGTATTTCAGCAAAGATAGGGGTCCGAGGATATAGCGAAATATTTGAAGGAGGGGTGCAAATCGCTTGATAAGTTTTTTAGTTCCGGAAACGTTCTCAGTTTTTTTGCCATTTGTGATTGCATCAGTGCTGAAACGGCTGAACGCGATTGGCAGAACATGGAAATGAGCCAATCCCTTCAGCTTTTCACAAGGGAAAGAGGATATCAGACTGACCTGGTAACCCGAAGCAAGGATATTTTTAATCCAGCTTTGTGCTGTGGGGCTGCGCCCATCAGCCACGATAAGGATATGTTTCTTCATGTTAAGCTCCGGTTTACTGCCTCAACGAAAACCTGGACCATTTTACCAATATTGATCTCTTCCGAAACAATTCGGTAGCTCTCTGACCCCATTTCTCTTAATGCTGCCTTATCTGAAAGGGCTTTTTCAAGGTTGCTTCGTAAAGCTGTGATGTCGTCAGCCGGTATCTCCCAGCCGTTCCCCTCACGAATGAGGTCTGCCTGCGTGCCGTCAGCCTGGGCAGCAATAACAGGTAAACCGTAGCTCATCGCTTGCTGAATTGCCAGGCCGCCAGTGCCGGGCAGCACGAAAAGGTCCGCTTGTCGAAATTGCCTGGCTAAATTTTCGCCATAGAGGGCACCGGTAAATATGGTTACCGGATAGACCTTTTCTGCAATTTTTGCTAAGCGCAGCCTATCAGGGCCGTCACCAACGATCACCAAATTGGGCTGCAGTCCTTCTGGCAGCTGTGAACAAGCATGGATCAGGTTATCCAGCTTTTTTCTTTCCTGTAATCTGCCCACAAAAAGGATACGGACTTGCTGCACCTCTTCTGGAGGTCGTCGATCCGGCATTGGGTGTGGCGGAGATGGGGTGACAGCGTTTGCGGCAACAAAGATGCGCTCTTTTGGGAAGCCTAATTTTGCAAACTCTGAGGCTCCCGTTTGGCTGTAAGTAATCAGGGTGTCAAAATGCTGGATAAAATTCTTCCGCCTTTGCAATCGCAGGGACGCTAAGGGGCCGGTGATGTCTGGTGAACCCAACCCCCAACCGATCACCGGTCGATCTTTTTTCTGCATCCAGCGGATTGCTCGGGGAGTGCTCAGGTACCTGGGGTTGGCTTCCACGATCAGGACGTCAGGGTCACAGGTTTTTATCCACTTCATCAAACCCAACTGAAAAACCATGTAGAGACGACCGCCAAAAATGTGGAGGTTTTTTCCAAAGGTGAGCCGTGCGTGTTCAAGTTCGACAACAGGTTTGATGCTCTCTTCAGGCCTGGGTTTTCCTGAAAAAACGTAAAGGCCATCAGCGCAGGCTTTTCCAAAAGCGTTGAAAAATGGCTTCCGGTAATGGGGGAGCACCCTCTGGATTAAGCCAACCCTACCCTGAAATGTATTCATCAGCTCACCAGTACTTCCAGGTAGGACTCAACCATTGTATCCAATCCAAAAGCAGCTTCCGCTCGCTTGCGAGCAGCCTGTCGATATGGGCTGTTGTTCTGCATAATTTTTATGCAGGCATTTGCCAGGGGGGCAATATCAGGCGATTCAAGCCGCCAGTGGTTTGCGCCGTAAGGCACCACTTCACCTGCGCCATCCTGGACCAATTCTTTTAATGCGCCTGTATCATAAGCGACAATTGGCAAACCGCATGCCATGGCTTCGATCACACTGTTAGGGCAGGCAGCATTGAGGTCGGCGCTGAATAAGACATGGGCTGTTCGATCGAGCGATGGGATCCTCTCACGCGGCAAGATTCCACGCCATGTGATCCAGAGATCGGGTGCCATGCTGTAAACATGTGCTTTAAGGTCATCCTGGACATCACCGACAACCACCATTTCCACATTGACGCCATGGCTGTGCTTCAGGGCTTGTGCCAGCCTGACCGCTGTTTCGAGCCCTCGGCTGTTGCCGGGGTGAAGATGACCTTCCACCAGTAAAAGGCGAAAGTGATCGTCCGGTCGTTCTCCTGGACCCTGCGGCGTGTATTGTGAAAGGTCCACCCCGTTGTAAACCACCCTTGCAGGTGTGGAAATTTTCTTAAATTCGCAATGCCACCAATCGCGGCTGAACGCACTCTGGTAAATGATGTATGTCGCCAGGAACCGCCTGATAAAAGCCAGGGTCTGGTTATTGAGCTCTGCTTTGAAAGCTGCAGGTAACGGTGTTTTTTCAACTTTGTGCAGCCAATTCATCCCGTTCAACCTCTGTACGATGCGCACACCGCGGCTTTTTGCCCGCCACAATTGCCAGATATGTCGTGTGCCGCCAATCACCAGGACGGCTGTGTTGTTTGTGTCGCTGATGTCAAAGGTGTAAGCAATGTTCTGTTCTTTCAAGCCCTGGATAAATTTCGCCTGGAATGATACCATGCCGCCCAAGCCATCCAATTTTGGCACCAGGCAAATTTGGGGTTTCATGCTTCTTTTTCCTCTACCTGCGGCCGTGTCCCGACACAACGTGCGGGTGATCCTGCCCAGATTTCATAGTCACCTGTGGATTGCAAAAGGACGGCATTTGCACCTATCACAGTTCCATTGCCCACTTTGAGAATGCCTTCTTTGCATAAAATTTTAGACCCGGGCGAGAGGATCACGTCATCACCGATTTCGATGCCCTCAAATTTTGATTGGGACATTGGCAGGTAGATGTCCGCACGCCCCAGTGTTACACCCTGGTAGATGTGGACGCGAGCACCAATTTTTGCCTTACTGTGGATGACGACCCCATGCCCCCCATGTTCGAGCAGGAATCCTGGGCCAATGGGCACAGGAACAGGGATCTCTGAGCCCAGCAATTTCAAAAGATAATAAAATAATTTGCCAATGATGGGCAATTGCCTCGCGTACACCAGATGGGTGTAGAAATCCTTTTTGGTTTCCATTATTTCTCACCCTGGGCTTCAAGCAGTGCCTTCACAATGCGCTGTGCGGCGTAACCATCGCCGTAAGGGTTTACTGCGCCAGCCATTTTGGCATGGGCATTGGGGTCATCAAGCAGAAGTTTTGCTTCTGAATAAATTTTCTCGGTATTTGTACCGACCAGTTTGAGGGTGCCGGCATGTACACCTTCTTGCCTTTCAGTTCTTTCTCTCAATACAAGGGTTGGCACACCAAAGGATGGGGCTTCTTCCTGAATACCGCCGGAATCGGTCAGTATCAGTGCCGCTTTTTTCATTAAGTGTACCAGCGGGAGGTAATCAAGGGGTTCTAAAAGAATGATATTTTCGATCCCTGAAAGAATTTCATAGACGGGTTTTTGGATGTTGGGGTTGAGGTGCACCGGGTAGATCAGGGTGATATCATCCCGGAAGTTTTGCGCCAGTTGTTTTAAAGCCTTACAAATGTCTTTAATGGGCTGACCAAAATTCTCACGGCGGTGCGCTGTGACCAGTACTAATCGGCGTTTACCCAATGTGACACCTGCCCGATCAAGAATGCTGACAGCCTCAGGCGGCGCTGTTTGCTCAGAAATGATGCGCAGGGCGTCGATTGCCGGGTTACCGGTTACTTTGATGATGTCATCCGAGATGCCTTCGCGGCGTAAGTTCTCACGATTATTTTCTGTAGGCGCAAAATGTAAATCTGCGACCACACCGGCAATACGACGGTTTACTTCTTCAGGGAAGGGCTGCCATTTGTCATGGGTTCGCAATCCGGCTTCAACATGTCCAATTTTGACCTGGTTATAAAAACCCAGAATAGCCGCAGTCATGACGGTTGTTGTATCGCCTTGAATTAGAAGCCAATCGGGCTTGATTTTTTTGATGACCGGGTCAAGCTCACTGAAAATCCTGGCGGTTAAATCGGACAGGTTCTGGTCATGCCGCATCAAATCAAGATCAATATCCGGTTTTATTTCAAAGGCATCCAAAACCTGGTCAAGCATTTCACGGTGCTGCGCTGTTACGCAGGTCCACAGTTCGATCTGCTCCGGGTATTTTTGCAGTTCCTGGATTACCGGGGCTAATTTTACAGCTTCTGGGCGGGTGCCGAAGACAACCATAACAGACATTTTAGGTTTCATTAGACCTATTATACTTTAAGCTGAAAAGGAAAAATTTATTTTTATCCGCCAACCAGCTTTGTTTGTCTACAGCGAAATTTCTGCGACAATTTGACTCGCTTATGCTATACTTTAATCATTGTCATGACCGAAACCGACATCTTTATGTATTTAAGGTTAGGTACGACATGATAAAATATTTTTCAAAATTGGACAAGCACAGGCAAGGAGCACAACAATGAACTGGTCCATTCTTGGATGGGGGATGATTGGCATTTCAATTATCCTTTTGATCATCTTTACCTTCTTGTTTAAGAACGGCAGATCCTACCCGGTTCGTAAGAATACACAAATTGAAGGCTTAAAGATTTCGCGAATTAAGGCGATTGAAGGCGGTTTGCATCGGACGCTTGTCCTTGGGCACAAATTGACATCATCAAGCTATCCCGGCATTGGTCTCAACAGCCTGGCTGTTATGCCCGGTCTCCTTGATGCGGAAACCCTGGTTAACGGGAAGTTTAATATCTCAACCTCCCAAGGTTCCATGGTGGTATTTGCAAGACAAATTGTTGAAAATTCATACCAGAATGGGTTTTCAAAAGACCTGGCTCAGAAGGGCGTCAGAGCTGTGCTGCCCGGTCCAACCGCTTATTCAAACCTGGTTGGACTGCTTTATGAGCTGGACAAGCACCCGCAGCACGGATTGATATTATCCGGAAATTTTGGTCCCGAGGTTTCTTTGTTAAGTGAAGTGTCCCAGGCGAAAAACGGCTATGTGTTTGCTGCTGCCGGCACGATTGCTTCCCAGTCAGCCTTATTTTCTCAAGTGGAAGACTTGATGATCGGTGAAGACGGCTTCATGTTGCCTGGTTTGCTCACACCTTCCCCGGGAAGAACGGCCGCATGGATGACAGAAGATATCCTACGGCTAGTGCTGATCTTTATGATTATTATTGCAGCACTATTAAAAATGGTCGGTGTCTTATGAAAAAGATTCTTGCTGTCAGCATCCTTTTATTGATTGGTTTGACGGTTTTAGCAGGTTACTTTTTCCCTCAAGCCCTTGGTCCGATTCTCAATTTAGTTATCGATTGGGGCATATTGCTTATCGGCACATCAGCTTTGATTGGTATTGGCTACTTGATCAAGACTCACATCAGTCGTGTAGCAAGGCGAGATAAACAAAACTTTTTGAGTTTTGTGCTTTTGTTGGCTTTTGCCACCACAATTATTATTGGTTTGATTTTCTCCTTCAATCATCGAATTTTCACAGATTTGATGATCAATGTGCAGTACCCTGTTGAAACCAGTTTACTTGCAGTTTTGGCTGTAGTTTTGTTAACAGCTAGCTTTCGATTGATCAGCACCCGGGGATGGACACCGATGTCCATTGCGTTTTTATGCAGTGCTGTTGTCACCCTTGGGCTGGATGCAGGATCGATATATTTAGGGACTGAAGGTGCAGGTGCTGAGATTTTGAATTTCTTGAGGCGGTTGCCCATGATAGGCGCACGGGGCATTTTGCTCGGAATGGGTTTGGGCGGCTTGATTGTGGGTTTGCGAGTTTTATTGACCATTGAGAAACCATATGGTGAATGATGACAGATAAAATAATTTGCCCGGAATGCGGCGCTGAAAACGTAGAAGACGCTGAGTTTTGTCATGTTTGTCATGCGGATTTAAAGGGCGATCGGACTTCAGAATTTATTGATCCCCAGCAGACAGATCATGATGGTTTCGACTTATTAAACGGTGAGGAAGAGGACCTGACTGATATACTTCATTCGTTGAAACAAACGGATGAAGAAGAGATCCTGGCGGACGAGATCCAGGAAGATCAACTGCCGGCTGTCGAGCCAGAAGAAGGGTTTGATGAAGGGGAAGCCCAGGGGGATGAGGGAATCCCGGATTGGCTGCATCGAATTCGGCAGCGTGCTACTGAAGAAGATGATTCCCTGGGAGAAATCACCCAAAAGATTTCAGCAGCAAAAGAAAGCCTGAAAGGTGATAAACCTGAAGCACAGCATGAAAATTTTGAGTCGTGGATTGAAAAATTGCGCGGACCTGTCGGCGGCTTTGTTAATAAGGAACCCGAAGGGGCAGACTCAGATGATGCCTTTGACGAGGACGATGAAGAAATTCAGGAGAAGGAACCCGATTGGCTTCAAAAGATTCGTATGGCTGAAGGAAAAGATTTCGTTCAAGATGACCAGGAAACGCTTGATCACGGTGAGAATGGTTTATTAAATTGGTTGGCTGCCCTGGAAGATGGCGAAGAGGACACGGCTGAGGTGGGGGACGAACCCGAGATTGACGACGAAGATGAGGAAATTGAATCTGATGAGATTGATGAATCGGCTGCAACCCGTGAAATTCCCATAGATGAAACACCTTTATATGAAGCGATTCCTCCCAAGCTAACTATTTCGAAAGAAGAGAGAAAACAGGCGGATCAACTCACATCAATGATTTTAGATGAAAATGCTCCAAGACCTGTCCGTGCAATTAAACGACGTTCAAAACTTGGCGCAGCCCGCTTTTTCTTTGCAATTTTACTCATCCTTGGCATGAGCCTTTCCCTATTTATAGGTGGGACTTCTGGCAATCAATCTGGCCTGATTCAACCGCACACTGCCGGATTTTTATCCTGGATGTCCGACTTAGAAGAAGGTTCTTCCATTCTGCTTGTGTTTGATTACCAGCCGGCATATGCGAGCGAGATCAACCTGGTTGCGACACCCATACTTCAAAGCCTGGTGTCAAAAGACAGCGAGATAAGCCTGATTTCATCTTCGATTTCAGGGACCATCCTTCAGCGGCAGCTTCTTGGAGAAATTCACGCGTTGGAAATGGATTCTATTGTTGATTTAGGATATTTCCCGATTGGTGCTTACGGCGCTTTTGGGCTTGGTATGGTTACATCAGCAAATTGGGAAATCGTTGGACTCCCGAAGAGCCCAAAAACGCTTCCAGACGGTGGATTTGACAGCATCCTGATCCTCTCTGACACTGCTGAAGGTGTCAGAACCTGGATTGAACAACTGACGGTACTGATGCCTGATACACCCATTAACCTGGTTGTAACAGCACAATCAGTGCCGATGCTGGTTCCTTATTTTGACTCGGGGCAAATCACAGGAATGGTTTCAGGGCTCAATGATGGTGTGATACTTGGATCCGAATTAAAAACAGGCATTCTGATTGGAAATCGTCGACGAGCTTACCAGGTGGGTTTGGTGATGCTGGCAGCAGTTATGGTGATTGGTGCGATAAATACAGGAAACCAAAATCATAAGGAAGGAGGTGCAGCATGACCTTTTCCTATGAGATCATGTGGATCATTTTCGGCTTTTTGCTGACCTTGATGGTGCTCAGCTATCTCCTCGGCGATAATATCTTCTTTCGTTTTGCATCCCACCTGTTTATTGGTGTCATGGCTGGTTATGTGGTTTTGCTCATCTCAAACCAAATTTTGTGGCCATATTTGGTCAGACCGATCCTTAATGGCACCTTGCCTGGAGTCTTATGGCTGGGGATCCCCCTTGTCTTGATCTTCATGCTGTTGTTAAGCCAATTCAAGGGGTTCACATGGATTGGCAGCTTGCCTTTAGCTTACATGGCTGGTTTAGCGGCGGCGATTGCCGTGGGTGGTGCTGTATTTGGTACTTTGCTTCCCCAGTCGCGAGCGATTGTTAATTCCTTTGACCCAGCCATGTGGTATGCAGTGCCAAATCAAACCTGGCTTCGCATTCTTGATGCTGTTCTGATGCTGGTAGGCACTGTTGGGACCCTGAGTTATTTTCACTTCGGGCGTAAAAGAAAATCAACGTCAGATGAAGATATGGAAAAACGCCCTGCGATATTGGAGGGTTTAAGCAAGGTCGGGCAGGTCTTTATTGGCATCAGCCTGGGTGCAGTTTTTGTTGGTGTGTTCTCTTCAAGCCTTCTGGCTTTAATTGATCGCATCCTGTTTATTGGACAATTTTTCACCAATCTCTTTCGGAGTTTCTAATGGACCATCAAGGGGTTTTGCACGCTTTACTTGGTTTGGACATTGGTTTTGTAAATACGAGAGCATCCTATTTTGGCATCCTGGATGAAAAATTCAAGCTGGAAGCCTTTGGTCGGGCATCATCCAGCCTTGGTAGGGATTTTCAGCTGGGGAGCGGTGCAGGCGCCGCCATGCAAGATTTGCAGAGCCGATCAGATGTCCACATCTTAAAACCGAATGGCGAATTGATTTGGCCTTTTTATGAAACTGGACTGGGTGTGGATCGTATAGCTGTGACAATTTCCGGAGGTCCAAAGCTCAGTACAGCATTATTGGGTTTGACGGATGCTGGCTCTCTGAAAGCAGGACATGCTTTAGTAGGATCCATGCCTTTAGCGCTCGTTGCTTCTTACAACCTGACAGCATTATCGGATGAAGCTGAATTGGTTGATGCGCTCGTTGCTCAACATCCTGAGCTTGTGATCCTGGTAGGTGGTGAAAATGGCGGTGATGAGCGGCACCTCAGAACCTGGATCGATGTTCTTAAATTGGTGCTGCGAATATTACCGGATGAGAACAAGCCTGATGTTCTTTACGCGGGGAATGTATTACTGGAAGAAAGTGTCAAACGACATTTAGAACCTTTAGCAGACCTGACAGTGGTGCCGAATATCCGTCCAGACCAGGATGAAATGGACCTGGTGCCGGCGCAGACAGCGGTTGAAAAGATTGTCGTAAAACGTTATCAGAAGTCCATCCCTGGTTTCAAAGCCTTGATCACAAAATCAAAATCCATTGCAGGTACGAAAAGTTTTGCGCTTTCAAGGATGATTCGGTACCTGGGTAAGGCGAATGCCAAGACACAAAAGGGGGTACTGGCACTCGATCTCGGCGGTGGTTCGACGATGTTGGGTGCTGGCTCATATGAAGATTCGGGCGTCCTGATCCAGCCTGCCTGGGATGGTTTACCTGGCTCGATCGATATCGGCATGATCGATTTTGTGCATCAATGGACAGCTGCTTCGGTGACACGGAAGGATGTAAGTGAATTCTTATACAATCATGCCTTGCTGCCCTATTTTGTACCTGAGGATATCGATGGTTTAGCAATTTTACAGGCTTATGCCCGATATCGGATAAGGCAGGCAGCGCATCGCTTTGCAAAGAATTTTTCATGGTTCCCTTATAAACAAAAGGACGGGCTTGCAGGCAGCTTTGAACCAGTGATCGCCAGTGGGTCCATCCTGACTCAAACCCCGTCAGCCGGTCAAGCCATGTTGATGTTGATTGACGGCCTGGAACCCTGGGGTGTGACCACGATTGTGCTCGATCGCTATCAAATACTGCCGATGCTGGGTTTGGTTGGCACCCAGGAGCCGCTTTTGCCTGTACAGGTGTTAGGTTCGGATGCCTTTGAGAATTTGGGTACGGTTATTGTTCCCGTTTCAGATGCCCCGGAAGATGAAGTGATATTAAATGTAAAAGTAAAGACGGATGGTGGCAAAGATTACGATGTGGAAGTATTGCAGGGCAGCCTAAGGCGGTTGGTAATCCCTTCTGATGTGACGGCGGAACTCAGCCTTGAGCCGATGATTGGGACAGATGTCGGATTTGGCGGCCAGGGTGTTGGCGGTCGATTGAAAATCCCGGGTGGAAGCATGGGCGTTGTGATTGATGCTCGGGGTCGGCCTTTGCGGCTTCCTGCGGATGATGAGAAAAGAATTGAGGATCTGAAGCGATGGCAGGTTGTGCTTGGCGGATAAATTTGATTAGGGTCTGGGGGCGGCAATGATCGTTGATGTGGTAAGAGCGACTTCATTCTCAGAAATCGAACGCGTTCGAAAGCTGCCGATTCCTGGACAGGTCCTTGTGGAAATGGGAATGGAAGTCAATCCCCAGGATGTGATTGCTGAAGCACAGGTTCCGGGAAAGCTCATCATGCTGGATATTGCCAAGAGCCTGGGAATTTCACCTGATGAGATGACTTCATGTCTGATTCGTGAGGTAGGCGATGTTTTGGAAGAAGGAGATATCATCGCCCAACATGAAAAGGCCTTACCTCGAATATTCAGAGCACCCATCAACGGAAAAATCATTAATTATTACCAGGGGCAAATGGTCATATCAACAGGGACGATCAAAACCGAATTAACAGCCAATTTGATCGGAACGGTAAAAGAGATCATCCCTGAATATGGGGTTGTGCTCTCCTTACGCGGCAGTGTGATTCAGGGTTTTTGGGGAAACGGCCTGGCTGGCAGCGGCATTTTAAAGATGTTGGATGCCTCCCGAGAAAAACCGATAAGCACCTCAGTGCTCAAGGACTTGTCAGCGGACCTTATCATTGCCGGCGGTGCTTGTGTGGATGGAGATGTTCTGGATGCCTGCTTGGAATGCGAAATTTCCGGGTTGATATTAGGAAGCTTGTCCCAGGAACTTATTCAAAAGGCAGCGGGGCTGCCCTTCCCTGTGATCCTTCTTCATGGATTTGGGGAGGATGCTTTGGCGCAGGATGTTTTTGAGATTTTACAGTCTCATTCTGGAGAAAAAATCAGCCTGAATGCTTGTAAGCTTGATCATGCCAATGGTGAACGCCCTGAACTTGTCATTCACCATGATGAGGAGAAAGATGCAAAAGAGCTTGGTTTTCGAAAGAAATTAGAACCTGGCGACAGGGTGCGTCTTATGTCGGGAAAAGCAAAAAACCAGGTAGGCAAAGTTGTCGAGTTGATTGAAGAGGATCAATTTTTTGAAAACGGAACTTTTTTACCTGCTGCACTGATAAAATTACCCAGTTTGGAAAAGGTGAAAGTCCCCCAGTCAAATCTTGTGATTGTTGGGTAAGCATTTATTTATTGACCCATAAATCCATTTAAAATTATTGAAGGCAAAACGTTTGGGGGTTTAATTGTTTTCTGTCGCTGTTGGCGTTTCAGTGTTCGCCAGGGAAGCTAATAACCACCCTGTTTCGCCTGTCTCAATCGTTACCTGATACCAAATTGAGCCGTTTTCAGAGATGCTCTGGTTCAGTACCTCAAACTGTGTGCCGTTATTGGCGTATCCAACGACTGGTGCTTGAAAATCGGCTGACTCTCGAATGACAATGCCATTAATAGAATCAACAATGATAGAAAAGCGAGTTGGCTGTGGCGAGGGGCTTGCGGTTGGCGATAATGTGTTGGTTGGAGAATTTGTAAAGCTTGGCGCAACGGTGCTCGTTTGGGTCATGAGGTTTTCAGTGGGTGATGCCATAACCCCGGGTGTATATGTTCCTGTGGGCATTTTAGTCGGTGTTTTGGTAGCATCCTTGACGGGAATGCTTGTCGGCGCAGGTTTAAAAGAGAATGCAGGCAATGTCATGCCGCTGAGGCTCAGTGATCCAATGACCAATGTGAAGCTGAGGATCAACGGCAGGATTGCAAGCATCCATCCAGTGTAGTGCTTTGGGCTGAATCCCAATATGAGGAAAGCAATGATGGCAATAAAGACAGCCAATACCAGATGGCAAATGGTAATCAGGATGGCATTTGGCCAGAGGCGCGCCAGTCCGAGGGGTAAGCTGAAACCCGCAAGGGCAATTGGAACGAGAATCTCATAAGCTAAAATGACCCCCATCTTTCTGGGTAATTTTCCCTGCCTGATCAAGAAAAACACGCATAAAAAGGCACTCAGGGTAACTGCAGCCATGTCAAGCCAATATGGCGCACTAAATCGAATACCATCCAATCGATTGATCTGCCCGGTCTTTTGCAGATAGCCTGCAAGAACGCCGGCCAAAAAAGCAAGCAAAATAGGGATAAGTAAGCTGACAAGCGACTTGATCCAATGTCTGAACTTATGGGCATGCGGAAATAATGCCAGCGCGAAAACAGGGCGGAGAAATGGTGACGCTACTAATCCGAAAATCAGGATGACAGGCTCGTTAAAGTAGAGAGATAATCCGATGATTACACTTCCAAGAAGGGAGAGCAGGAAAAAATTCAATGTTGGTGCAGACAATTCTAAGAGAGAGTCGAGCAAGATTTGTCTTTCAGCAAGGGATGCTGCGCGCGGACGGCGTCTTATGTGGCGCTGGCGTGCGGGCGGCAGGTCGCTGATGTTGGTGGGTAAGGCTTCACTGCTAGGTAGACCCATATCGCTCATTTCTAAAGTTATCTGATGTACTTCTAAAATTTCTGCTATGACCATTATAATACAGCCAAAATGATTTTGGATAAAAGGACTATGAATTGCGATTGTTAAAAATCAACCTGCTGGGGTAGAATAGTGCCTATGAAAAATATTAAACTTCGAAATTGGCTCATAATTATTGCCAGCATTGCCCTGGTTTTTATTTTTTCCGCATGCGAACCTTCCTCTGCTGTAGAAACAATCGACCCGGGAGAAACAAATACAGAAACCCCACCCAAGGTTGAAACAGAAATCCCTCCCACACTTACACCGACGCAGGATGTTCAGAAAGTTATTTTAATTTCTGACCAGGGTGGGGATGAATTAACACTTTCGCAGGTTCAGACAGCTTTAGAGACGCTGACCGCCGAAGCAGGCTATGCACTTGAAATCATGGGCCAGGCATCTCTCGAAGCGATGACGGGTGTTTTAATGGTTGTAAGCATTGGCGAGGATGTTGATGTCAATAATTTTGCCCAAAGGTATCCTGAAGTGCCCTTTGTAGCTGTGGATAATGCCAATGCCGTACCTGCAAGTAATGTTCATGTCATCGGCGATCCGATTGTTGACCAGCAAAACCGTGCATTTATGGCGGGATACATGGCTGCGCTTCTTTCTGAAGATTATAAAGCGGCCGCGCTTGTTCCCTCAGAAACGGATGCGACAGAAATCGTATTAGAATCCTTTGTTATTGGCGCGCGGTTCTTTTGTGGTCTTTGTCAGCCAAAGTACCCACCTTACCAATCCTTCCCACAATGGCAGACACTTCCGGTTGAAAATATTGAGGAGAAGTACCAGTCCATAATCGATAATTTTGGAAATAGCGGCGTTGAAGTTTTATTTGTTCAGGGCGATCTTGCTGCATCCCCTGTGATGAATGCAGCCTCTGACTATGGAATGGTGGTTTTGAGTGATCAAAGCCCAGAAATGAGACTGAATAATTACGCTGGCACAATTATTAATGATCCAGGGCAAGCATTGATGGGACTTTGGTCCGAGATTTTAAATGGACGCGAAGGAACTCGCGTGCCAGCCCTCATAATCCTGGCAGACAGGGATCCGGATCTTGTTTCTGAAGGTCGTTATTCAATGTTTTTGGAAATGGCGGAAAACCTTCAGAATGGATTGGTTTCCGCTGAAGCAGTACCCTAAAATTGAGTATCTGCGTTTTTGCCTGAGGATTCGGGGGGATTGCCTTTGAATAATTCAGCAGTTGCCTGACCGGGTTGAGAGATACCCTCCCGTTTCAGGACTTTTAGAAGCGTGAGCCCAATTATTTTAATATCCAGCCCGATGGATTGGTTGTCAACATACCATACGTCAAGATCAAATTTTTCTTGCCATGAGAGCGCATTGCGTCCGTGCACCTGTGCCCACCCGGTTATTCCTGGCAAAACATCGTGGCGCCGGGCTTGTTCAGTGTTATACAGCGGCAGATAGGTGGGCAGCAAAGGTCGGGGGCCGACCAGGCTCATCTCGCCCTTGAGAACGTTGATCAATTCGGGCAGTTCATCAAGGCTCAGGGATCGTAAAAATTCTCCGAATTTTGTTAAACGTTTATGATCCGGGAGCGGTTTGCCTGATTTGTCAAGGGCGTCACCCATTGTTCGAAATTTGTATATCGTGAAAATTTTCCCCTTGTAGCCAGGGCGTTCTTGTCGGAATAGAATGGGAAATCCATGAAAAATTGCCACAAGAATGCTAATAAGTATTAGAATAGGGGATAGTATAATCAATGCTGGTATCGTTACCAGGATATCCAGCAAGCGTTTGACAAGAGATGTGCCCTTCGGCAATAATTGAATAAACATCGGTAACATGATTTTACCAAATTAGTGCTGAAATAAATTAATGCCATTTCATGAATCATGCAAAGTGATTGAAACGGAAAGGAAAAAGGATGGACGAGAGAATTTTGATCATCGAAGACGACGAGGAGATCCTCAGGGTACTTAAACGAGTCCTCAGTTATGAAGGATATATTGTTGATACAGCGCTGACAGGTAAGGCGGGATTAACCCTTGCTGACCAGCAGCGCCCTGATTTGGTGATCCTTGATTGGATGCTGCCGAATATGGATGGTTTGGAAGTCTGCCGCCAATTACAAAAGATCGGCAATCAGCCCATTATGATGTTGACAGCCAAAGACACCACACAGGACCGTGTAGAAGGCCTGGATGCTGGTGCGGATGATTATGTTGTAAAACCATTTGAAATCGAAGAACTGCTTGCAAGGATCCGAGCACTACTTCGCCGTACGGCTGCTGACCGGGTGAAGGTGCTGGAATTTGAAGATTTGAAACTTGACAGCAGTTCTCATAAGGCAATTCGCGGTGATCGAGTTATTGACCTGACAAAAAAGGAATACGATCTGCTCGATTTATTCCTTCGCCACCCAAGACAGGTAATGCCTCGAGAAGTTATCTTTGATCGGGTGTGGGATTATGATTTTGGCGGTGAAAGCAATGTATTGGATGTTTATATTCGTTATCTTCGCCAAAAATTAGAATCCGAAGGTGAACCCCGGTTGATCTATACCGTGCGTGGGGTTGGGTATGTGATGAGAGAGCCCCAAGAGTAAATTCTAAATGTCGCTTCGCTTACGTTTGACATTGATATATACCAGCTTATTAAGCGGTGTTGTGATTTTGCTCAGCTCCGTGATGTATGCAATGATATATATCGTCATGATCAACCAGGTGGATACCTTTTTGGAGCATTCGGCAAATCACATAATGGATTCTTTATGGATTTACCCGAATGGGGAGATCGGGATTGATTATCAAGCCCTGGAAATTAATGATTTATTAGAATTTCAAATAAGATCAAATGAGGGGGAGCTTTTGCTCAGCTCAAATGATGAGGGCTTTCTTGATCAGATTTGGGATCCACAAATTGATGAAAAGAATTATTCAGAATTCAGAAATGTTTCTTTTGATGGGAATTCTTACCGCGTATTCAATCTTCCTTTAGAAGCTGAAGGGGAGCATTATGGCTGGATGTTCGTTGTATCGCCGTTAACATCCATCCGTGAAACACAAAGAGTCCTGGGATTGGTTTATCTTGCGACAGCCATTCTTGCGATCTTTTTGTCAAGCCTGATTAGCTGGTTCGTGGTAGGTAGAGGATTGCGTACACTTGCTGTTATGGTGGATATTGCAAAAAGCATTTCGGGCACCGAAGATCTTTCACAAAGATTGCCGGTAGAAACAGGGCGTGTTGATGAGGTGGGACAGTTAGGCTTGACTTTCAATCAAACGCTCTCACGGCTTGAAAGATTGTTTAATACCCAGAGGCGATTCCTGGCAGATGTCAGTCACGAGCTGAGGACTCCCCTGACCGTCATCAAGGGTAATGTTGGTTTGATGCGATTAATGCATGAATTTGATATTGAATCCCTGGATAGTGTTGAAGGTGAAGTGGATCGCTTGACTCGCCTGGTGGGTGATTTGCTGCTGATGGCACAGGCTGAAACAGGGCGATTGCCATTGTTGATGGCGCCTGTTGAAATCGACGATGTTCTATTTGAAATATTTGAACAATTGAAGGTGCTTTCGGATGGGAAACACGAAATTCGGATTCTAGATGTTGAGCCAGCGATGGTCACAGGTGATCGGGACCGGTTGAAGCAGGTGTTTTTGAACCTCGGCGGAAATGCGGTTAAATTCACCCCAGAAGCAAAGCACATCTTTTTGAGCCTGGATGTTGAAGGTAAGTGGGTCAAGGTCGTGATTCGTGATGAGGGGCGCGGGATTCCTAAAGCTGAGGTTAGCCGTCTTTTCGACCGCTTTTACAGGGGTGACAAAGCCCGTCGGCGGGATGACAAAGACGCGGGTTTTGGTTTGGGTTTACCGATTGCTTACTGGATTGTGCGATCTCACGGCGGAAGGATTGATGTGGAGACAGAAGTGGGGGTGGGAACGACATTCAATGTTTGGCTGCCCATTTCCCAGACGGATGTTCCCACCAGGCCTTTAGATTTTGATGAAGAAGATGAAGTTTGATATTAGCCATAGGATTTCGATTTCTAAAAACATCATATGCTTTAGCAAATTTCCGACAAGATTTGGTTTGAGAACCGTTTATCCAATTTTCAGGGGGTCGTTCGATTGTGATTTGATTTCAATAAAGGTAAAATAAATAAGTGGATTAGAGAAGCTTTATAAGGGTTAGAATTACAAGAATGATTTGGGGTGTAATCTTGACCTTTCAATCCAAATCGGATAGACTCATAAATCGCATAATCATGATCTTGTGCGGTTAAAAAGTCTTGCGTTTAGGTTTAGGCTTTGGTATAATCGTGCAGGTTTAAGGCGAATTGTATTTTAACAATTTATTATTTCGCCGATGTAGCTCAATGGTAGAGCAATCGCCTTGTAAGTGATAGGTTATGGGTTCGATTCCCATCATCGGCTCAGGTTGCACGTTTGCGACCGGGATTGATTCGAATTGAACGATCCCGATCTCGAGCGGGTAACATACTCGCTTGATCCAGGACGGTTACCCAAGCGGACAAAGGGGACTGACTGTAAATCAGTTGGCACAGGCCTTCGTTGGTTCGAATCCAACACCGTCCACTTCTGGCAGCCCTGGCTTCCAGTCGGATCGGCTGCCCTCATAGCTCAGTCGGTAGAGCGCATTCTTGGTAAGAATGAGGTCATGGGTTCAAATCCCATTGAGGGCTTTCTGCCGAAGTATGATTTAAAGAATAATTAAGTTTGAGGCTTTTAGCTAAGGAGAAAGGTATTTATGGCCAAGGAAAAATTTGATCGCTCAAAGCCGCACCTCAACGTGGGAACAATGGGACATATTGACCATGGTAAGAC
>JARGGB010000043.1 GCA_029210815.1 Candidatus Brevefilum sp. | reverse complement strand
GCCAGGTCTTCAAAAAGATTTCCTGATCCATATACGCTCCACTCTCCTTTTTCACCCTCTCCACCGGATTAAACCGGGGGAGAGGGCAGGGGTGAGGGGGCACCATGCTATCAGCTGCAAACCACAAACTACAAACTAAGGACTATTCCATGCCTTCACAACCAGACATCTCAAAAATCGCCGCATCCCTCGTCAACGGCGAACCCCTCGACTTCAAAGCCTATCCCGACGGCACACTCGTTGTCATCGCACCAACCGGTCAAAAATTCATCTTCACCGCCGACCAGATCCAGGAGGAATGGCAAAAGATCAAACCCGATCCAAAACCAGCAGCTAAACCGCCTACAAAGCGCGGGCGCCCACAAAAATCCACATCCGATTCAAAGAAAGTGAGCTCATAAGATGCCTGCCAGCCTGACAAGTGTCAAAATACAGCTTGAAACCCAGCTCTCGGAGCTTTCCAGCCTTGTCTGGTCATCAGACGCGCTTGAAGAAGCCATCAGGGCTGCATTGGCTGAAATTGCCGGTACCTACGGCTCAGCCGTCACCCTGAGTGGGTTGGACGGCGCAATCAGCACCACGCTGGATGATGCCGATGTACATGCCCTGGTCATCGGCGGGGTTGCTCATGCCGCACGCTTTCGCATTTTTGGGCGTTTTGAAGAAGCGACTTCCGAAGAATTCAACCCTGATGCCTTGATACGCTGGGCGGAAGCGGCGATGGCGGAATTTCAATCTGCCCTGACCCGGATCCGACTGCGCCGTTTCCAGGAGTCAACCGATCATCCCTATTCACCCTGGGATTGGGATGAAGGGAGGGCTTTCCTGTGAACCAGATCGCCATTGGAGCGGGTTCAAACTTTATTGTCCTGGAAGGGCAGTCAGCGGCAGCACCTTTCTACCACGCTGTACCCTGCTTTTCTATAAGCCCCGAACCCATACTCTCTGAAAAAATTGAAATCACCCTCAGGGGGATGCCTTCCCAAATTTCGACCGCTGTGGCAAGCCTCGAAAAGCTGATCGATAAGGCCGGGTTATACGACCAAAAAGCCGCGCCGAGTCCTTTGTACCTGCGCTTCCAGCTAGAACCGGCTGGACCTTATTATTCTGCTGAAATTTCGAATCTCTCCCTCATCAGCCACCCGGCGGGTTATAAAACCCATGCAAGGGGATCGCTTGTCCTAGAACTTCATTACACACGCCCCAATTATTTTGATGGACCCCAGGTTGAGGTGCCCCTTTGCGGCCGTTTTGGGGAGGATGTCCTCGGTGGGGTGACGCTTTACAATCACACCGATTATCACAGCGCACATGGCAATTCTGTCTATATCAAACCCGCCAGCCTGACCTCACCGCTTCCCGCGCCGCTGCGGATTGAACTTGAGAGTACCTGCACCACGGGGGCGATCAAGGATATTTATGTCGGCATGGGTCACCATCAAGGCAATTACGACGAAAGCCCATTTTTCCACAATGCGCCTGATTTCAGCGGCGGGGACTTGCTGCTGAACACCAATGCCATCAATGATTATTTCCGCAGATTGACATGGTCGGGGACGAGCTGGTCGCAAGTTGCTGCCATCAGCCTGTCCCTCGACATGGTTGACCTGCTCGGGGGCAAGACCTACCGCCCATTGCTGCACCTTTTCAACCCGCACGCCTATGAGGACCTTTATTTAGCATTCAAACTTCAGAGGGGGTCTTCCGTGATCTATGCCAGCGAGCCCGTTTATGCGGACCCGCAGTATGGCTATGTCTTTTTACCGCCGGTTGACCTGCCCCCCAATCAGCTGTTGCGAGAGACCCCACCGCACTCAATGGATTTTGTCCTGTATGCTTACAGTCCCTCCACCGGCACAAAGACCCTGGACGTGGACCAGGTCCAGCTGTTCCCCCAGTCTTTTGGCGCAAATTTTCTGGGTTTCTTCAATATGCTTGAAAATGACACCTTGATTGATGACTCATCCAGGGGATTGAGCAATGTTCGGTATTCAATTATTGGGTCCGAGATGGTCGCGCACATCCGCCAGGGCGGTCCACTCTTTGGACGGTCAAACGAATATAACCGCATAATTTTTGCCATAGCGAATGCAACCAATAACATGGATATCATGAGAACGGCAGCCTTGCGGGTTTACCAACGGGAAAGGCGGCGCATCTTATGAACTTCAGCCTTGAGTTCAGCACAAGAGATTTTTCCGCACCCATCTTCACTGGATTAAACGAGCAAATTCTGCGGCTGGATTGGTCGGCTGAGGGCGGACCGGCACAAGCCCACATCCGATTGACTGGCGCCGGGGATAAATTGATCGCGGCATACCGGCTGCTCAGGTGTCCTGTGATGGTTCGGGATAAGGCAGGCACACCGGTGTGGTGGGGCTATGTTGAGGATGTGGTCGTCTATCTTGAGGGCGCACGAATTTCGGTATCTTTGGCAGGGCTGTATAACAAGGTCAGCGTGCGGTATTCGTTTATTTCACCAAACAATGGGATCGCAGACCAGGCTTGTACGGACATCGCAGAAGATATCGTCTCCCAGGAAGAATATGGGGTTAAAGAAATCACGCTGCAGCGATATGGGATTGACGATGATTTTGCCCTGAACCTGCGAGATACTTTTCTCAAGGGGGCAGCCTTGCCGAGATCAGCGCTTTCGCAAAACCAGCCCGGGAAGCAGGATCGGGTGGTTCTAAAATGCGCAGGCTGGTTTAAAAGCCTTGCCTGGCAGTCATACCAGAATCTCGAAGGCTTTTATGCCAACCCTGGTCCAGGACCGGGGGTTTTTAATTTTGGGCAATCCAGTTCCACTCGATACCCGAGCCAGGTTTTTACCCCTGGTGCCGACAGCGTTCTTCAGTACGCTTATTTCCAATTACGAGGTATTGGGAACCCGACCCGGAATTTGAACGCCCAACTCCGAGATGCAGGCGGGAATCTTTTAGCCACCTCGGACCTGGTTGCCGGGTCGGCATTGTCCAGTACGGCTTACCGTTGGGTTAAGTTCACCTTCACAACGCCTTACGCCATTGCAGGCGGGACGACTTATATGCTTGGTGTGACGGCAAATACGGTCGATCCATCCCGGTATTTTGCCATCCGAAGTGACGAAAACCAATCCTATGAAAATGGGTACGCGCTGTATTTCAATGGCTCATCATGGGTTAACTTGCCCTCGGTCACCAACCCGGGAGGTGCACCGGATCTGATTTTTAGAGCTGTGTGCATCGCTGATACAGGCTCGCAGATCGAAGAAATTGCCAACGCCGGCAGCCAGTTTTTTACGCGCATCACAGCGCCGGTAAGCAGTGTGATGACCTGCCCCTATCGGGATAACGGCGAGGACTGCTTGAAAGAAATCCAGAACCTGATGGCGCTGGGGACTGCCAATCACAGGCGGATTTTGGCCCGGGTGACGCCTGAACGACAGCTCGAATTTTTTGAGCAGCCTGATCCGGATACCCCTTCTGTGTACATGGACGGGCGGGGTCAATTCTGGACCTTCCAGGGAACCCCACTCAAGGCATATTTTCCGCCTGTGGGTCAGTTTGCAAGACATTCGGGTTCAAGCAGCATTCTCTTGCCCTTCGATAAAGTTCGAATACCGGCTTGTTTTATTGAGGGAGCGAGCTATTATCCACAAAGTGGGAGGCTGAGGATACGGACCAGCCTTTAAATTCCCCTTCCCTTCAGGGAGGGGGTCAGGGGGTAGGTGATTCATCAACCATTGCTGATTGGTCCTCCTGCTGGCAATCCTCAATAATTTGCCCCGAATATTGAAAAATCGCGTTATGATTATTGGGACCAACACAGAACTTTTGAGAACAGGAGCCGAATCAAGATGCCAAAAGGAACTTACATTTTCCCGGATGGGTTTTTATGGGGTACAGCGACCGCAGCACACCAGGTTGAAGGGCGTAATCAGAATAACACCTGGTATGCCTGGGAACAGGAAGAGGGACGGATCATCAACGGGCATCAATCCGGTTTAGCCTGTGATTGGTGGGGCGGTCGCTGGCGTGAAGATTTCGACCGTGCCCAGGCTGGCAGACAGAATGCACACCGCCTGTCCATCGCCTGGAGCCGCATCCAACCCGAACCGGATCGCTGGGACGAGGATGCCCTGGATCACTACCGTGAGATGCTGATTGGATTACGTTCCCGCAAGATGACGCCGATGGTCACCCTGCATCACTTCAGTGAACCACTGTGGCTGGCGGAGATGGGCGGCTGGGAAAATGAAGCCGTTATCGATGCCTTTGAAGCCTTCACACGCAAAGCTGTGGAAGCCCTGATGCCGTACTGCAACTTATGGGTGACAATAAATGAACCGAATGTTTTTATGTTGGGTGCTTATATTGAAGGGCTCTTTCCCCCGGGGAAAAAAGATTTAAATACAGCCTTGCAGGTCATGCAGCACATGATCAGGGCGCATGCAAGGGCGTATAAGCTGATCCATGAACTTCAACCCGATGCAAGAGTCGGTTCCTCAATTCACTACCGCGGGTTCAAACCGGCATCCTGGCTGCCCTGGGATCGGTTGGCAGCAAAGGCTTTACACACGATTTCTAATGATTTATTTCCACGCACCCTCACAGACGGCGTGTTTAACACCATAAGAAAGAAGACGAGCATTCCTGAAGCGATTGGCACCCAGGATTTTGTGGGGGTGAATTATTACTCAACGGACATGGTGCGATTTAATCCCTTTGCAGCAAAAGAGATGTACACCCGGAGGTTTTACCCTGAGGATGCAGCATTAAGTGAAACGGATTTCATCGCAAACATTCCCGAAGGGATGATCGAAGCTGTCAAGTGGGCTGCGGGTTTTGGCTTACCCATTTTCATCACCGAAAATGGCGTTGATGATTCGAAGGACAGCTTACGTCCCAGGTACATCCTGGAACATTTGCACGCGCTTTGGAAGATCATGAATGCAAACCTTCGGGTTGAAGGCTATTTTCACTGGACACTGGTGGATAATTTTGAATGGGAACGCGGCTGGACCCAGCGCTTTGGGTTGTGGGGATTGGATTTAGAAACACAGGCGCGCATCCGACGACCCAGTGTGGATATGTATGCAGAGATCTGCCGAACAAACGGCATTGCCTCTGAGACCGTCGAAAAATACGCGCCTGAATTAATGAAAACCTTGTTCCCTGGTTAATGGCTTGGCTCAGTCGTATGGATCAGCCTGATAGCCGCTGCAGGATTTGACCTCGCCATTCACTTCCACGAACCAGGTGTACATATCGTAGCTGACGGGGTAGGCGTCTAAGTTTTTAGATTGCTGCGCCAGCAGCGTGTTTGCCTGACTTCGCGAGTAATGATAGGATACCCAGGACTCATCCTGGGGAACATCTATCTGTGCAAATTTACATGCTAAGACCCCGCCGATCTCAGCCCTGACATTATCCGGAGTGTTCCCATCCGTGTAAAATTCAACCAGTGATGGGACAGCATCGGCGGATAAGGAATACAGGTAGCCGGTATCTAAATCCGATTCAGCCCTGTCGTTATGATTGTTTATGGCTCGACTGATATTTTGATTGACGATGAATTGATCTGTATTGAGCAGGTTAATTGTCAACCCAAAGCCAACGATAAATAAGATCAGGATAAAAGCCAATCGCTTCATGGTCCTTGTGATTTCCAAAATTGCGACCCCAGCCAGCAATAAAGCAATCCAGATCATAAAGACATGCGCCAGGGTGCGCAATCGCGTGAAGCCGTAAGCAGCTTCGTACAGATTCAGTCGAATATAAGCGGAGGTCAGGATGATCGCCACAAGCCCGACCAGGATCAACCCAAGCGCTGAAAAGAGCCGCCCCTGGTTCTTATGTTCCCGTTTGGTGATCATGCTCAATATATAGAAAAGAACAAGGCTGATGACTGCAACGGCGATCAGCTCAAAGAAACCGCGGCGTGCGTATTCAGCATAGGTGTAGCCCTGCAGGCTGATATTTTTACCGCCGCTGAAGAGATAGTTGAATTGGAGGACTACGAATAAGAGAAAAAGCAAATTGACCGCACCCAGGATCACACTGGATTCAATCGAGCCTAAAAATGGGCTGATGGCTAGCTTTTCGTTATCATCGTCAGGTTGATATTTTTTGCTCTCTACAACTGCAAAGTAATAGCTTGAGAGGAGCACATAGGCGATGACCAGGATATAAACCAGGCGAAAAACCATTTCACCCAGGTTTTCAATCCTGAACCAGGCAAGGGCGTTCTGGATTCGATCGTTGAAAATCGGGTCTGCCTGCGCCAGAAAGAAGGTCAAAATTCCAAGAACGGGCAAGGCTAATAACAAACCGCGTAAATAAGGGGCAATGCCTTTGAGTGGTTTTTCTTTTTTACCGAGATTTTCGCCGTGACTTTCCTGGTCTTGTTTGCCTTCGACTTTGGCATTATCGTTCGCGTTGTCTGCTTCACCAACTTGAGATGATTCAGCCTTTTTGGTTTTATTGAAGAACAGGATGCCGCCGATCACGTTGTTCAGTAAAAACTGGATTCCGCTGACGAAAATATCTCGCAGGCTGTAGCGAAACCAGGTGCCGTTTCGAAGGGTCATCAGGAAAAATGCCAGAGCGCTGAGTGTCACAAGAACATTCACGGCAGTGGTGAAGGGCTCTACCCGGATGAATGTCATCACGGAAAAGAAAGCTAATGGGACCAATAATAGGTAGGAGGTCCATGGGACATGGATTTTTTCCATCCAGGTGGGGATCAAGCCGCCAAGAACCGCCAGAAGGATAAAGATGAAGAAGTTGATCCCGAAGGGGCGTTCCCAAAACAGGATATCGAAGCTGGTTGCAGCCAATAAGGCAAAGATCCAGTAAAGATGCTTATTTTTGAGTTTCATAATTTTTCCTTTGTTTCTGCGTTGAAGATTTTAATCAGAGGTTTGTGTTTTTAATTTTGTAACGAATGCATTGTAACGCTTTTTATGAATAAAAGGCTTTCAAAAACTACCAGAAATCAAATTTTTGGATTTTTTCATAATCAAATTTCAAGTATACTTGTTACAAACGTTGATATTAATATTAAAAATCAGGAGCTTTGATGAAAAAAGTTGCCATAATTACGGACAGCACCGCTTATTTACCCCAGGACCTCGTCGATGATTTGGGTCTTCATATTGTCCCGCTTACTCTTCACTGGGAGGATCAGACTTACCGGGATGGGGTAGATATTCGGGCAGAAGAATTCTATGAGCGGCTTAGCAGTGCAAACAGCATTCCCACCACCAGTCAAACACCTGTTGATGTGTTCGAGAAATTATTCCAAAAATTGCTTGATGAAGATTTCGCCGTTTTTGCCTTGCTGATTTCCAGTGGGATCTCCGGCACCATCGATTCTGCAACGCAAGCGAAAAAGAAGTTTGCTGGTGCGCCTGTTGAGGTTATGGACACACAATTGGTCGCAATGGCGCTTGGATTTCTTGTGCTGACTGTTGCCCGTGCAGCAAAGGATGGCGCCAGTCTTGAGGAATGTGTTGAATTGGCAAAGGTAACTTTCCCAAAAATTGGGGTCTATTTTACCGTTGATACCTTGAAATATTTGAATAAGGGTGGACGAATCAACACCGCAAAGCGCTTGTTGGGTTCAGCCCTTGACCTTAAACCCATTATGGAAATACGAGGCGGGAAAATTGAGCTGGTCGAATCGGTGCGTTCCCGCAAGAAATCCTTACAGCGTATGCTTGAATTGGTGGAAAGGGATATTTCCTTAAACGACCAGGTTCGGATTTCGACCTTTCACGCTGCAGCAGAGGAAGACTGCCAGAAATTGATGGATGAGGCTGTTGCTCGGTTTTATCCAATTGAAACGATTATGACCTTTGTCAGCCCTGTGATTGGGGCACATACCGGTCCTGGCACCGTCAGTATAGCTTACATGAAGGGCTAAATTAGAGCCAATCTCGCAATCCGTAAACAAACATCCCAAGATATTCCTTCAGCACGTTGGTAGTCAAGCCGAGCGAGCTATCGTTGGGCAGTAAGTAGATCAGGGCTTCTTTCCACGTTGGATTGAAAGCGCTTTCCCAGTTTTGTTCTGTGACCGTGAAATCAACGGGTGCAGGGATCACAATGATGCCCTGTTCCTCAAATAAAGCCTTTGACCTGGGCATATGCATGGCCGAGGTCACCAGGATAATTTCTTCGATTCCCCGCTCCCTGAGCATTCTCGCTGAATAAAGGGCATCTTCATAAGTGTTTTGAGAATTAGGCTGCAGCCAGATGGCTTCCTGGGGGATTCCTGTCAGACCGAGAAGATCTTGCATTTCTTCAGCCGGCGTCATGCCGCGGGCTGTGCTGAAATTGACGTTGCCGCCGCTGAGCAGAATGTTTGGTGCCGCGCCTTCTTTGTAGAGTTTTGCGGCATACAACACACGGTCACCGGCACTGTTGACCTCTGTCATCGGTCGGGGGGCGTCACCTGATTCTGTCCCGCCGCCAAGCACGACCATCACTTCCGCCTGGGGTGTGCCTTCGGGGGGCAGGTGTTTCCATTCCAATGAACGAGCAAGGGCATAGCTAACCCAGCGATTACTGCTGAGCCATAAAAGAATTAATGCGAGGATCAGCACTGCTTTTTGAAATCCACGCCGATATTTTGAGGCTAATGCTAAAATGATAAGAAGACACGCCAAGCCGAGGGGGTAAACCAGGAGCGGGAGTAATTTGCTAAGATAAACGAACATCGAATTTCTCCTTCGACACTAATGATCCTTTATGGTGATAATTGAATGACATTTTCCTCTTCGACATAAAAGGCAAATTGTCCCAATGTGTAATAACCATTGGTGCAATTTCCTTGCCGGATTTGTTTTAATATTGCCTGCTTCATTTGAAGCGGATTTTCCAGCGCATCAACTGGTATTTCACCCAGGTCACAATGTGCTGCCGTTGGGATTTCACCTGCTTTTTGAATGATGGCATCGATGGCTTCCTGTACGGCGTTCAGGCGTTTTACATGGTTTGAGTCAAAGCTTTTGGCGAAGGGTGGGAGAATGGGCCTGACAAGTGCGCCGTCATTTGCCTCAAGGATGGCAGTAACCGGTTTCCCTTCGGGAGAATGGTAATCAAAGAGCACTTGTTTCCCTGTATCGATTTCAGGCCAAATTACATAGGGCAGTGCCAGGATGTTATCCGGACTTTTCGCAAGTTCGGGTTTTCCCACAAGGCTCAGGGCTTCGCGCAGGGCAGTCTCGTTCTCTTCTAATTGCCAGAGGATCTGATCCGGCGTGAGCAGGGACAGGTTGGGGTGGTTGTAAAAATGATTGTAAGGGAGGGCACCGTTCTCAATGCACCAGGCGATGGCTTTCGCCCGTTCTTCCTGCCAACCGCTTTCTATATAGAAACTGCCGTTGAAATACCGGTTCGCATAGCCTTTGTCGCCCATGTTGTAGAATAAAGCCAGGTGGAAATTGAAATCCGGATGCTCCTGGTAGAACTGCCAGATACGCCCGATGCCCGAATAAGGTGCAGCTTGCCCTTCATCATCCAGGAAGATTTGATCGGCGTAAAAGAGGTCGTCAATGGTGATGATCAGCGGCCGGCGTCCTTCAGGGAGATCAATAACGCCCCTCAGCCAATCTTCCAGCGCGACCAGGGAATAGCCTTCATCGTAAAAGCCCTGCAAATGCCGGTCAAGATCCGACAAGGACACCTTGTATTTTTCTGATCCTGTACCACCTGGAAGAAAGCGGTGATACATGACCATAGGTGCCATGGGTAGCTCCTGGAAAACAGCGGCAGTCACCTGGACGGTTTCTGGAGCAGGCGTGACCTCGGTTGGAACAGGGGTTACTTTGGAGAAGTCCTGGGGAATTTTCCGCGCATGAACTTCAGCAGGCTTAAAGGCTGTTTCGGGTGATAAGTCATGGGATACCTGGCAGGCAGGCAGTCCCAACAAGCTTATGAATAAGAAAAAGAAAATGAATTTTCGCAATGCCATATGTCCATTTTACCGTTTTAATGTCTTAACTTGTCGGGAACAACATCTTTGTACTTTAGCTGCATCAATCCTGCCAAAGTTGGTAAATGTTATCAATGTTTTACAAAAAGATGATAAAGGTTTGAAATATTCATACTTGTTCGCATTATAATTGGTGAATGTGTTTAATGGAACTCATGTAAACCTTAGAGAATCTTGGGCAATTAACCACGTTTACTGGTATTTTAGTATTAATTTGATGATTCAGGAGCAAATCATGGCACGCCCGATGTGGTTTGTCAACTTATTGAAACAGAGCTTTGGCTTGTGTGATATCGGCGCAAAAATGACCAACTGGCCAGTCCTTGGCCGGGTCATGGAACGTGCTTTGTTCAACGGGCACCGCACCGGTGACGCTTTGTTCTACCTGCCGAAGGATACTGTGGTCATCAATCATAAGATTGAAGATCAGGAGAATTTTGTTGTGCCGTCCAGGGTCGTTGAACACTTCATCGATGAAGCCAATCACATCTTTTTGATGAATGAGTGTATTTGCCGTGCTGCTGAAGGCTGCCAGGATTATGATCATGACATTGGCTGTATTTTCCTCGGAGAGGCGGTGTTGAATATCAATCCCAAGCTTGGTCGCCTGGTTGATACGCAAACTGCACTTTCACATGTGAAGCGTGCTCGAGAGGCTGGATTGGTTCATTTGATCGGTCGGGATAAAATCGATTCAGTCTGGATGGGTGCAACACCCTCAACCCGCCTGATGACCATTTGTAATTGCTGCCCTTGCTGCTGTCTTTTCAGGTTTTTACCGAATTTAGCCCCCAAGCTGCAAAAGAAAATCGAGCGCATGCCTTATGTGCACGTAGAGGTCACGGAGGACTGTGTTGGGTGCGGAGCCTGCACAGATGGGGTTTGTTTTATTGATGCCATTCACCTTGTGGATGGCAAGGCTGTGATCAGCGAGGACTGCCGGGGCTGCGGGAATTGTGCAGAGCTGTGCCCTGAAGGCGCGATCAGGTTTGTGATAGAACGCGAGGATTATATTGGAAATGCCATTCAGCGTTTGTCCCAGGCGGTGGATGTTACCTGATTGTTGTTCTATTGTTCATTAAAGGTGATGATGGGGTGTTCACATCGGGTTGCCAATAATTAGTAAATGTTGTCAGCAAAAAAAAATAAATCTGACCCAATAACAAGGAATACAATCAAACTTTTAGCTGATCCTGTGCTAATCTCTCTTCTGCAAGCTGGCAGTATTCCTCGATGACATCGAAGCCTACGAATATCCGTCCATCTTGCTGTGCTGCAAGGCAGGTGCTGCCGCTGCCAGCAAAGGGATCCAGGACAACATCGCCCTGGTAAGTATAGAGTTGAATGCAGCGATGGGGGAGTTCAACCGGAAACGGTGCTGGATGTCCGATTTTCCTCGCCTGGACAGCGGGGAAGGTCCAGATAGATTTGGTCCATTCCAGGAAGTCCTCTTTCTGGATGGTGCTTACACGGTCTCCCTTTGGCCGGCGAAAGCCGGTTTTGCTGAAAACGAGGATGTATTCGTGTACATCGCGCAGCACGGGATTGCTGGCAGAAAGCCAGCTTCCCCAGGCAGTTGAAGGGCTGGCGCTGGCGGCTTTATCCCAGATGATTTCGCCGCGCATCAGGAATCCGACGTCAAGCATTTGTGCAATGATAAAAGAATGCAAGGGGATATAAGGTTTGCGTCCTAAATTGGCGATGTTGATGCATGCCCGTCCTCCCGGCACCAGCACACGAAAGGTCTCCTGCCAAACCCGCACCAGCATCGACAGGTATTCGTTCAGTGACAGGTCATCATCGTATTCTTTGCTGACGTTGTAGGGCGGCGAGGTCATCATCAGGTGGATGCTTTCATCGGGCACCTGGGACATGTCCTCGCTGGATTGGCACAGAATGCGGTTTTGAACATCTTCTGGCAGCGGGTTTTCACGGTCCGGGACCTTTTTTCCCTTGCGGAGGTCGTCGTATAGCTTGCTGTCATAAAAGCGTGATGCATCATGAGCCCGTCGTCCGGGTGATCCAAAGGCGCTCGTCTCGGTAGTGGCGTTTTTATCTTTATCCATAATACCTAATTATAAGGTGAAGTTGATCAGATTGTGTTGAGAATTTGCAGGGGACTTTGAAAGTGTCTCAGGGAGTCTTATGCGTTTTACCAGGAAAATGTGCAAAATGGTCAATGCTTACCTGAGCCTATCACCCTTCCCTTCAGGGAGAGTGTTTAAATCGGACATATAGGTTACAAATGTTCGGGGCAGGGGATAGCTTATATTCAGATTTTTCTTAATGCCGCATTATCGGAGTTTGGGCTGATTTTTCCATCTTTGGCATAAATTAATTGTTGATATTTAATGATCTTTAACCTAACCCTAAATCCCTTCTCTAAAAGGAAGGGACTTTAATCCATTTCTTTTCAAAAAGGTACCATAGGATGCCCCAGATATTGAATTTGAACCATATTGGAAAAAACATTCGGCTTAAAACCCCTTCCCTTCAGGGAGGGGGCAGGGGGTAGGTCTCAATCGATTTTACAAGAACTCCCATTCCTGTACCATGACACAAATCAACCACTTAGATTAACGCTGATGAAATTTTGCTATCTGCATATGGTCTATTGACCATATGCAGCAAGTAACCTGATAAGCTCTTGGTATAATTGAGACAATTATTATTATTTGGAGGCGCGATGTTAAATTCACTTGAAGCGGTTTTGGTGATGGTCGATTTCCAGGGTCGGCTGGCGGAAATTGTCGATCGATCTGAACTGGTAACAACGAATGCCTTGCGGCTGGTAAAGGGATGCCAGGCATTGGGGGTCCCGATTTTGCCCACAGCCCAGGTCCCTGAAAAACTTGGTCCGATCCTGCCCGAGCTTGAAGAAGCTCTGGATAATGTGTCAATCATTGCAAAATCGAGCTTCAGTGCCTTGCGCGAGCCGGATTTTCAATTAGCACTTCACAAAACAGCCCGAAAACAGGTGATATTAACAGGCATCGAAGCCCATGTGTGCGTGCTGCAAACCGGGATTGACCTGCTTGAAGCAGGCTACCAGGTGCATGTGTTGAGCGATGGTGTATTCTCAAGGACGGCCGAAAATCATGACCTGGCATTGCAACGGCTTTACGAATGCGGCGCGACGCTTTCAAGCCTTGAAATTGCCCTTTTTGAGATGGTTCGCACCTCCAAACATCCTGAATTTAGAACAATTTCTCGCTTAATTAAATAATTCTTTTTCGTTTTGTTTGTTGCTAATCATCGTGATAAAATGAATGTAGATCTTTAAATACCGCAATACCCAACCGATCCTGAGAGGACCCTTATGGCTATTACGCAAAAACTTCGGAAATGGCACTTCCTATTTTTAGGCACTTCCCTGATATTGGTTTCTGCATTTTTGTGGTATTGGAACTGGCGGCGGATTGGGATCCCGTCTCCTTTGCGCCCGGAACACTTTACCACCATCCTTTCTTTCATTTTAGGTGTGTTCGTGCTGGGGGTGTTTATTTACCGGCTGAATCGCAAGCAAGTCGTGATCATGCTGATTGGCATGGTCATTGTCAATTTGCTGGGGGCAATGCTGACTTTGTGGGCTTTTCGGTCCTTCCCGGCGATATTTGATCTTCTCTGTCCCATGTCCCTTTCAGACGCAAGCCCTGAATACTTGAGCGAATGGAAAGCTTTCTTTCTAACGCCGACTGTCTATGCGTCTCATATCGGTTTATTGATCTTATGGATTGAGAGCCTGGTGATGTTCTTGATTCGTAAGCCAACGGATGATCCGGAATAATCAAGAACAAATAATCAAATAAATAATCCTGTATTTAGCCGCCGTCAAAAAATTGTTCAATGGCGCATTTGATGTTGTGATTATTTCCACCCAGGAAAAATCTTTACAAATTTTGCTGATAACAGATGTCAGCACTAATGATGATTTGGCATGGATTTTTCTCGCACCATTAAGAAAAAGTAATTCTGCAGACTCCGAGCCCCTTATTGGTCGTTGATTGGGGACTTGCTTACTTTTTGCTCTTAAAGAGGCTCAGCATACAGTGGGTTCAGGTGCTGAAGTCGTTTACTTTACGTTTTAGAATTTCAGCAAATCCAATTTCATGTACATGCGTGACGCCTTCTTGTGTTTTCAAAAACCCGTTTCTCAAATAAATCAGGTGTATGAACGATGTGACCAGCGCGTCGCAGCATTTCCGCAAATTCAATCACACCCGGGGTTAAGCCTAATGCATGATGGTAAAGGACGATTTCTTTCATTTTGACACCTTTCATAAATTGCATAAATGTCATCAATAAAAGTGTACCTCTTGATCTATCTGGTGTCCCCACCAGAGAGATCAAGGTCTCCATATTGAGTGAAATTCCTTCACTTGAATAGATATGGTTTCTCCTAATAATCGCACCGGTGAGGACACCAGTGCGATCTGAGAAAAATGGTTGTTTCACAAATATAAAGATTGACCGGTTAGAGCAATAAAGCCTATCTTTAAATAAATGGTTATTAACTTTAGTTTTTTTCTGATTATTACAGGAGGCGACGCTCTGGGGTCACCAGAAAGAGCAAGCATATACGGTCTCATGGGAATTTTTTCAATTGAATTCTTGTGGTTTTCTATGGCATTTTTTGTTTTTCATTTGCTTTTCCATTAAAATTGATTCAGGTGCAATTTATCAAAGGAGTATCAAAATGAAAAAAATTAATCGAATACAAACCCTAATGATCGGCGTCCTCCTGTTTTTCGTGCTGACAGCCTGCGGACTGATGGATTTTTACTCAGAATTATCCGGGGATGAGCAGGAAAGTGTCGAAGAAAAGGTGCAGGCGACGTTGACGGCAATTGCATCGGAAAAGGGCGTTGAACCCACGCAAGCGCCCAGCCCAACTGAGGCACTTCCAACCGTGACACAGACAACACAGCCTACACAGGCATCCTTGGGGTTTTTAGAAGGCAGCTTATCCTATCCCAGTGAATTCTTGCCTCCACAGCGGGTGGTTGCATTTGATGTAGATGATTTTGATACCTTTTTCATGACAGAAGTTCAATCCGGTTCAAGCTATCAAATTGAGGTGCCGACAGGGTCCTATTATGTGCTTGCGTATCTGATCAACCCTTCACAATTGGGCGCTGGCCCTGACTTCTTCGCAGCGTATTCGCAAGCAGTCCTTTGCGGTTTACAGGCTGGGTGCGATGATCACAGCCTGGTTCCTGTGGAAGTGCAGCCCGGCGAGACATTGATGAATATCGACCCTATCGACTGGTATTTACCGCCCGAGGTGGATGCCGGCTGGCCTTCAGACCCATTGAGAGCGGAAACAGGTACTATCAGCGGCGATTTGGGTTATCCCAGCGAATACATTCCACCGATGCGGGTGGTTGCTTTTGATGTAAATTCAACCGGATATTATTACGTTGATACCCTGCGCAACCAGGGCAGCTATCAAATTAATGGCTTACCTGCCGGCACCTATCATGTACTCGCATTTATCCGGGAAGAAGGACCGGATTTCAGCGGTGGGTACAGCCAATTTGTCGTCTGCGGTATGACCGTTGACTGCAACGATCACAGCCTGGTTGATGTTGTGGTTTACCCAGGTGAGGTGACCGAAAGTGTTGACCCGGTTGATTTTTATGCACAGCCGGGTGAAGCCGATTGGCCTGAAGACCCAACGCAGTAAATGAATTGAATAAAATAATTATCGCCGCTTGAGGGAGAGGATAAAATCATTAATTTTTTTGGCACAATCGAGGCTTTTATTGTTTTTAGCATCGTCGGCGCATCTGCTGCCGTGCTGGGTTCATTGATTGCAGGCATCACCTACCGGGGCAAAGAGGGTGAGGCATACTCACCGTTCAACCATTTTATATCTGAGCTGGGGGAAACTGGTATTTCAGGATCTGCCTGGGCGTTTAACATCGGTTTGATGATTTCAGGGGTCAGCCTGATCCTTGGCAGCCTCAGCCTGGGTTTGATCTTGCCAGGCGTGATGGCGAAATTGGGGATGGCGGCAGGCATCATCAGTTCTGTTGGTTTGTTTTTTGTGGGTGTGTTCCCGATGAATAAAATTAAACCCCACACTACGGCAGCGATGGCTTATTTTCGTGGGGGGCTGTCCATGGTGATCTTCTTCACACTGGCAATTGCATTACAACCAGAGGGGGCGTTAGGTTTACCGAGAGCCTACAGCTTTGCCGGACTGCCGGCGATCTTATCCTTTGGGGGATTTTTGTTCATGATTCAAAGGGCAGTGAAAAAGTCAGACGACAACATGCTCTCCACGAAAGATGTAAAACGTCCCAACATCTGGCCAATTGCAATATTGGAATGGTCAATATATGTGACGATTGTTCTCTGGTTTGTGATCCAATCTATTGGATTTTGTTGAAAATTGATTTATCATCGGGAATAATTAAGTTAATTGTTTAAGTTATAAAGGAGGTAAAAGTGCAGCAAAATGAACGAAAATCAAAAGGAAATTATGGACGATTCTTCTTCATGATTGGCACGTCCATGGTTTTGATGTATTTATTAACCTATCTGAACTCATACAATATCCTCGACCATTTTTGGTTCAGTGAAACGCGATTGTTTATGAGCCTCATTATGGGTTCGGTTATGTCGGTTGTCATGCTGTTATTTATGCTCAAGATGTATAAGAATAAAACACTAAACATTGTGATTATTCTTGGTGCAGTGATCGTGTTTTCCTCAGCCCTTTACCTGGTGCGCAGTCAAAAAACGGTCACAGGAGTCGATTACATGGAAGCAATGATCCCCCATCACTCGATTGCTATTTTGACCAGCGAACGTGCTCAAATTGAGGATCTCAGGCTGCGCACCTTAGCCGATGAAATCATTCTTGCCCAGCGCAGGGAAATTAAAGAGATGGAATGGTTGATTGATGACATTAAGAACAATGGTCCAGTGCTCTCCCAGGATGGGCTTGATCAACGCCCGGTACCGGATTTCTCTGGTGAGTCAGATTAATCAGTAGATAACGTATAAGAAATCAATTTTGATGGGTCCTTTATACCTGCCGTTATTGCCAAATTTTTATCTTGACAAGAAGGGGTGTAAAGGATAAAATCAGTGACACGCTTAAACAAGGTAAGCGTCTAAGCCGAGTTAGCTCAGTTGGTAGAGCACGCGACTGAAAATCGCGGTGTCCACAGTTCGATTCTGTGACTCGGCACCTTGTATTTAAAGAGACTGCTTCACAAATGCGGTCTCTTTTTTTATTACAAGCGGAAACATTTTGCAGTGAACTTTCTCCTATCCCATATTTTCAAGTTAAGCTTTTATGAAGGTGTTGTATACTTTCGTTATGAAACGGTTTGATCAGACGTTGATTTTTGTAGATCAAAATGCATGATCACATCGTGGAGGTGGTTTGGATGTTTGCTTTCCTAAAGAAGAGAATTGTCGTTGATCTATCGGGAGAGGAGATCAGAAGGGTAACGAACCTTCTTGATCATCAGGCTATCAAGTATGAACTTCGCACAAAACGCACAAGGGGTTCCATTGGTACCGCCCTTGATTCAAGGTCCTATGCTGCATCTAACATCGCCATGTACAAAGGAGCTTCGACGCCGCCTGTGGTCTATATGGTGTATGTCAATAGAAGTGATTACGCCAAAGCTTTCGATTTGCTCTATTGATTTTTAATCACAAAATATTGGTCAAACGTTGCATATCCTTCGCCAGAACGCTTTGTGCTCCTGTCTTGGCTTGTTGGTGGTAGAATGACCCTGTTGTATTAACTCGCGCCTGAATAAGACGATTGTTTATTTTGGAAAATTTGATTCGGAACCACCTGAAATTTATTATTCGAGTCGTACTGGGGGTGATGTTTTTGTTGGTACCTTTCACCAGCGTTAAATCCCAACCAAACACTTTCATTTATATTCCCTTGATTGTGAAACAAGGTGATTTGTGGGTTAACACGTTGGACCGGGATGTGAGTCTTGCCTATTACCAGGAAAACTATTTACTATCTGAACCTCCAGATATCAATTGGATGGGTTCATACACAAGCTGCGATCCCGGGACGACTGATCCAGACTTCAAACAGGCTGTACTGCAGCGGGTGAATTATTTCCGGGGCATGGCAGGCGTGTCGGATGAGGTCACATTTTCTGATGAGTCTAACGAGAAAGCCCAGGCTGCCGCGTTGGTGATGAGCGTTAATGAAGCGTTGAGTCATGAATTGAATGACGAATGGACCTGTTATTCTCCCCTGGCAGATGAAGGCGCTGGCAGTGCCAATATAGCTTTAGGTGTTTATGGATGGGATGCCATAGATCTCTATATGATGGATTCGGGGGCAGGGAATGACGCGGTTGGCCACCGCCGTTGGATCCTTAATCCCCGGACGCAAATCATGGGAACCGGGGATATTCCACCGACAAATGAATATCTCCCCAGCAATGCCCTTGTGGTCTTTGATTCTCACATCTGGGATGAAAGACCTGACACACGGGATGATTTTGTTGCCTGGCCGCCGCCAGGATATGTGCCATTTCCGGTGGTTTATACACGCTGGTCCTTCTCATATCCAGGCGCGGATTTCAGCCAGGCAAGCGTGAGTATGTTGAGCGATGATCTAACCCTGGCGATAAGCCAGGCAGACCCTTATTATGGCTATGGGGAAAATACGATCGTATGGCAAATTGAGGGTATGAGTTCTGGCGCAGATTGGCCGCAACCGAATGAGGATACCACATATACAATTGATATCACTGATGTCCTGATTGATGAGGAATTACAAGATTTTTCTTACCAGGTGATCGTCTTTGACCCGGATTCATAATTGTCGGTTCTAAATTTCATCTTAATTGCGTTGATCCTAGCTAATTATTTCTTAATTTCGTTTTGGAAGTTTATTCTTTGCTTTTTCCTTAAATGAAAACTCGGTAGAATAAAGATAACAACCATTATTTTTGGAGGCAATATGAAATTTGGCGTTGTTTTTCCCATGACGGAATATCCCATTGATCCTGAGGCGATCAAGGATTTTGCCCAGGCAGCAGAAGACCTGGGATTTACCCACCTGTTGACATATGATCACGTTTTAGGTGTGAACCCCGATCGGGAAGGGGGATGGTCTGGACCCTATACGTACAGAGATTCATTTGAAGAGCCGCTGATCCTGTTCAGCTATCTCGCTGGCCTTACCAAATCCCTCGAATTCGTAACCGGGATCATCATCCTCCCTCAACGCCAGACAGCCTTATTTGCAAAACAGGCTGCTACACTGGATGTTCTCAGTAACGGCAGGCTGAGATTGGGTGTAGCCCTGGGGTGGAACGAGGTTGAATACATTGGTTTGAATAAAGATTTTCACAACCGGGGTGAGCGGTTTGAGGAACAGATCCAGGTATTGCGGGAATTATGGACAAAGGAATTGGTGACCTTTGAAGGGAAATGGCACAGGATCCAGGATGCTGGTCTTAACCCACTCCCAATTCAGCGGCCAATCCCCCTGTGGTTCGGCGGTCACGCGGATCCGGTTTTACGGCGGGTTGCGAAAATGGCGGATGGCTGGCTGCCCAATTACCGCACCGCTGAGGATGCCGCACAGGCGCTTTCAAAACTTCAAGGATATTTGGCTGAAGAAGGCAGGAAATTTGATGACCTTGGTCTTGAACCAAGGCTGCGTTACGGCAGTGGAAACCCGGAGGAATGGCGGAAGATTGCCTGGGACTGGGAGGATGCTGGTGCAACCCATATGACCGTGATCACCATGGGGCAGGGGTTTGAGACTGCTGATGAACATATCAGTGCAATTAGAAAATTTGCTGTGGCATTGGATGTTCAACGAATTTAAGCAATTATTACCAACAATTCACTTAAGTTCAGATAAATTTAGTAATAGCGGCTGATTCTTTTTCTAAAACAAAATTTCATTACTCAAACAAAAAGGATGCTGGATTCCAGCATCCTTATTTTGCTTGTTTATCTGTGGTAGTTAGATTATTAGTCGATGATGCAGGTGCCTGCACCGTACAGACCCTGGCCTGCGCCGCCGCGTCGTGCACCGTAGCCCGTGTTTCCTTCGGGTCGTTCGTTCGTCCAGCCAAACTGTGAGCCGGGCAGCAAACCTTCTTCAACCGCCTGGTCATGAACGGTGGTGCGAATCTCAGTCAACAAGGTCCTGAAGTCTTCGAGTGTCAAGCCTGTTGAAAGGGCAATTTCTGCCAGTGTTTCACCATTTGCGAGACGGGTTTCCAGGTCTTCAACAGAAATGGTGAGTTCTTCTGAGAAAGCAGCGATCATGGCATCGTGCAAAAGCCCATCTTCCATGCTGTCACGGTTTTGGTAAAGCATTTGTGAACCATTACCACGGTCGCCGCGTCTACCTCGGCTGCCGATCCCCACGCCGCCATATCCGATAGGGGAGTCAGGGGTATCTGTTTGAGCAAAAACGGCGCTGGCTGTTCCAAGCGCAATGGCAGCGACTGCCAAAATTACGAAAGTTTTCATTAGTTTGTTCATGGTTAATCTCCTTGATACTTGTAATAGTGTTGAATGTAAGTCTTTGTTGACCTTACAATAATGATGATATCGTTAAGTTATGAAGAAATTGTGAAGACGGGGCGAAATTCTTATGAATGTTCGGAGAGGCTTGGTGGCGGAAAAAATTCTTATTTATTCTTGAAGTCCCTTTAATCCCTGATAGCGAATCTGAACGATGATCATCCCGATGATGACAAGAACCATAGCGAAAATTTGTTTGCTGGATAGCGATTCATCCAAAAACACCCAGGAGAGCAGGGCTACTTGAATTAACATCATATTATTGATAATTCCAGCCTCTACTGCACTGAGCGTACGCAAGGCTGTGTTCCATAATGTGAATGCAAAGGCAGTATTGACGACTGCTAACCAGGCGACGATAAGCCATTGAGAAAAGTCTAGATGGACGAATCCCTGGGTCAATCCTCCCAAAATCAACAACGATAATCCTCCAATGCCCATACTGATGGTTGTTATCAGGACGGGTGAAAGACCGCTTTTGAGGTTAATCTGTCTTCCTAAGAGGTTTGAAATGGCATTCGACAATACACTGATCAATGCTACTAAATACCCCAGATTTTGCCCTGCTGAATTTTCCAGTGGGAGAAAATAAATCAGGGCACCAACTAATGATAGGAGGACACCCAGCCACTGGACCAGGGTGGGAGTCTCTTTTGTTATCAATCCACTGCCGAGAGCAATGACGAAGGGTCCAAAATTGTAAATTAAGCTAACAGTATTAGCGGGCAGCAGTGATAAACTTAAAAAATTTGCCCCCTGGGTGAGTGTGTAAAAAAGGATGCCTAAGAGGGTAAGCTTCATCCACATTTTTCCAGATAATGATTTGAGCGTATTGCGACGGTTTCTTTTAGAGAGGGTGAGCAAGAGTAATGTAAGAAATCCAAAGCTGTATCTCAATCCAGCAAATGTGACCGGTGGGATGCCATCTGCCAGGCCGAATTTTATTAAAATGAAGGAACTTGCCCAAAGAAATGTGACCAGCAGGGCAATTAGAACGGCTGAGATACGAGCTTTTTCATGTGAAGTGTTGTTGTTCGACATTGTAATCTTAGTTTAATTATAGCAGTTGTATCTGTGTTTCCAATAAAGCGTGATTAATGTGCTGTTATTTTTGTGTGGGAAATATATCACAATCAAATATGGCGGGTTTATCAATCAAACTTTTATCTAAAAACAAAATGCTTAAACCAAAGTAGGTCGCGTTTTCAATGTGACACAAAACATCATGAAAATAAAAATCTCTTCCTCTTAGCGATGCATGTATCATCCGAAAAACTGTTTATTTTACAAAATCAATTCTGTCACGTATGGTTGCATTAGCAACCATACGTGACCTACGAAATGCGCAACGCCCAATCGACGGCGGCTTTGGCATGGATAGTGGTGGTGTCGAAGATCGGCATCGAAACATTTTCTTGTTTGACCAGCAGCGGAATTTCGGTACAGCCCAGGATCACGCCCTGCGCACCTCTTGATTGCAGGTCGCCGATCACATCCAGGTATGCTTTTCGGGAATCCTCTCGAATAATCCCCTGCACGAGTTCATCATAGATAATGCGATGCACGGCTTCTCGTTCTTCTTCATCCGGAATTATAACCTTTAATCCGTGATCTTTTTCCAATTTACCGCGATAGAAATCACCTTCCATGGTGAAACGTGTGCCAAGTAAACCAACGGTGTTCAATCTTTGTGCTTTGATTGCATCTGCGGTGGCATCGGCGATATGCAGCAGGGGGATGTTAATGGCTGCCCCAACTTCCGGTGCCATGCGATGCATGGTGTTGGTGCAGATCACCAGGAAATCTGCGCCGCCGCGTTCCAGGCGTTTGGCGGCATCGATCATGACCTGTGTTAGGGCATCCCAATCGCCTGTGTGCTGGCGTTTTTCGATCTCGGCAAAGTCAACAGAATACATCAGGCTTTGCGCCGAATGCAGTCCGCCCAGGCGTGCTTTAACCTCTTCATTGATGATGCGATAATATTCAATGGATGATTCCCAGCTCATCCCGCCCAGCAGTCCGATTGTTTTCATCGCTTGCCTCCTTTGATATTATCTTCGTCTATGTTTCAAGTTGCATTGCTTTTTGAGTATCCTCACAGAAAACGTCCATCAAACTGAGGTCTCGTCGATCATTTAGCGGGGCTGCAGGGCAAAAAACTCCACCTCAATTTGCCCTGGTGTGAGTCCGCTGATATTGACTGGGATCGAAATTGAACCGCTGGATAAACGACTGTCAGAGAAGGATGTCACCCATTGATGATTGATGAAAATGGAAAAAACCGATCCCCTGGCGTTGATCTCGATCAGGTTCCAATCCTCATTGATCAGCTCAGAATAGGTCCAATCCTGGATTATCTCGGTACCGCTCTGATCGTCAAAATAGACCAGCTTATAAAAGTTGCTGTCGCAAACCGATAACACGTATGTGCCTGCATTTAATCCGCTGGGTGATGTACGGAACAAGAAACCATAGCAGAGTTCAGAGGCTTCCCCTTCCTGCCGACGGGCTTTGAGAGCAGCATCAAAATCCTGGAGGTCAGTCTCAGTTGAAAAATCCGACCAGGTAAGAAAAGGAGAAATAATTGAAGAAATTTGCCAGATATAGCGCCCATTTTGAATGCTAAGTTCACCTTTGCCGGCCTGGTAGTCTTCCCTCCCTGTACGCTAGTTGAAAGTGTTTTGATCAAAGTTCTCATAATATTGATAAGCCAGTATGAGGCTTTCCCGGGCTTGGGCTATGGCTGTTGTTTGCTGGGCGAAGGCTTCAGCATTGGCGGTTGATTCAGCCTGTGCTGTTGCCTGGCTTTGTTCAGCTTGTTTGGTTTGAAGAAAAATATGATCACTGGTGGCTGTTTGGATCCATTCCAGCGTTGCTGTTCGATGTTCGAAGGACAGCGGCGGTTTGGTTCTATCCACCACCTCATTCGATCGTTGGGCAGACCCGAGAGAAAAATTACAGGCAGACAGCCCAATAAGCAAAAGAAGGAAAATTAAACCAACTGCCTGATGTCGTGTTTTCATAATGCGCCTTCTTCCCTGAAAATCCACAATAGGCTTGATCTGAATCATGCAAACGTGATAAATTTGTGTGGTGTTGATAGCATAATCCAAAGGCGTCGGTGAGAGATGTCCACATGCGTAGATATCCAAATTATAGTTGAAGTTTAATAATGTTTGACTTTAACCAGTCCCTCAGTAAATTTGCTCAATATATAACTTTAGAGCTTCATCAAATTGCTAAGTTAGCCCATGTCACGCAGGGTGACCTGTCCCCTAAAAT
>JARGGB010000042.1 GCA_029210815.1 Candidatus Brevefilum sp. | reverse complement strand
CACCGAGCTCTTCCAGAAAATGCTGACCATCCGATCCTTCGAGACCCTGCTGCTTGAGAAATTTTCAACCGGGATCTTCACCGGCACCACCCATACCAGCCTGGGGCAGGAAGCCAACGCGGTTGGCGTGCTCTCGCATATCCAGGAAAACGATGTGATCGTCAGCAATCACCGCTGCCACGGGCATTTCCTGGCTTACGGCGGCGATCCACGGGCGCTTTATGCCGAATTGATGGGCAAACCAGATGGCGTCTGCGGTGGCGTGGGCGGTTCGCAGCAGTTGCACTGGCACAATTTCTATTCCAGCGGCGTGCAGGGCGGCACCGTCGCCATGGCTGCCGGGATGGCAATGGCAGAAAAGCGAAAAGAGGATAAAGCCATTGTGATCGACTTCATGGGCGACGGCACCCTCGGCGAAGGCATTGTCTACGAAAGCTTAAATATGATCTCACTGTGGCAGCTGCCGATATTGATCGTCCTCGAGAACAACCACATCGCACAAACGACGCCGGCTGAACTCGCCATTGCAGGAGATATCAGCCAGCGTTTTGAAGCCTTTGGCATCCCTGCTGCATGCATCGACAGCAGCGATATCCTTGAAATCAGCCCCCTCGCAGAAGAATTGATCGGGCGCGTGAGAGATAATACCACGCCGCAAGCCCTGATCATCGACACAGCACGCCTGGGCACCCATTCCAAAGGCGATGACACACGCCCGGGTGAAGTTGTCGGAGCATTGTGGCGGGAGCGTGATCCCCTCGCCATTCACGGCGCAAGGCTGTCCGACCAGGTGCGCTCAAGCATCACACTCAAAATTGAAGCCTACATTCAGGCGGCTTTCACAAGGGCGTTAGGCAGGGAGGACTGATGGCTGAAAATTCACCCGGCACCGTTCTTAGTTCCCTTAACCAGGGCTTACGCCAATCCTTGCAGGAGGACCCAAATGTCATCCTGCTCGGGGAAGACATCCTCGATCCCTACGGCGGCTCCTTTAAAGTCACCCGTGGGCTCTCGTCCCAATTCCCCGATCGTGTCCTCACCACCCCTATATCCGAGGCGGGCATCACGGGGATTGCCGGCGGATTAGCGCTGCGCGGCTTTCACCCGGTGGTGGAGATCATGTTCGGCGATTTCACGACACTGATCGTCGACCAGGTGATCAACCACCTGGCAAAATTTCAAACCATGTACCATGGGCAAACCTGCGCGCCGGTTGTGATCCGTACCCCCATGGGCGGGCGGCGCGGCTACGGGCCAACGCACAGCCAGACCCTGGAAAAGCTGTTTCTGGGCGTGCCCGGTTTGCAGGTTTTAGCACCTTTCCACCTGAAGGGCGATAATCCAATCGGCAGCCCGGGAAAATTGCTTTATGATGCCGTCACACAAGGCATCTCACCAAAGTTGTTTGTCGAAAACAAACTGCAGTACCCCATGAAATTATTATCAGATGATGATTTAGAGGAATATTCAATCACAGACCGGGGCGCATTAACCCAAAGCAGCCTCCCGTTTTACGAAATGCGATTAAAAGGCGCCCCTGCCTCAAAGATCACCCTGGCTGCCTACGGCTTCATGGCAAAGCTAGCCCTGGATGCCCTGCACCAGCTGGCGTACCAGCACGAAATCTTTTGCGAACTGCTCGTCCCCACCCAGCTGGCACCCTTTGAGCTGGATCCCTTGTTGGCGTCAGCCAGGCGCACTGGTCGATTGATCACCATTGAGGAAGGTACCCTCTCCCTGGGTTGGGGTGCGGAAGTGCTGGCACGGGCTTCAGAGAGTTTGGGTACCGAGCTCAAGGCTGCAAGACGTGTGGCAGCAAAAGAGACCGTGGTCCCTGCTGCCCACCAGCTTGAAGCTGAGGTCCTGCCTGGGATTGAGGATATCATCCAACAAGTACGAGAAATGGTGTGATCTATGAATAAGCTGAGCCCAATCAAAATTCCTTTGCTGAACCCGAATGAACCTGAGGCATTATTAGCTGCTCTTGAGGTCGACGAGGGTCAAAAGATAGAAAAAGACGACCTGATCGCATTGGTCGAAACCACCAAATCCACGGGTGAGATCCATGCTGAAAAAGCGGGGTATCTTGTCGGCTTGCGCTTTGTACAGGGTGACACCCTCCAGTCAGGCGAGGTACTGGCTTATATCGGGAACACACCTGACGCCAGTGATTCATCCATGCCCCCCTGGTCAGATGAAAGTGAAAAAACGCCAGATTTACAGATAGACTCCCTGAGGATCACCGCCCCTGCCCGTGAACTGGCGCTCGCCAGCGGCTTGGATCTATCAATATTGCCGCAGGGAACCCTGGTCACAAGAAAAATGGTCGAAGGCATGATCGCGCCTGCAGCACCCCTTATTGCTGCAAGCGTACCCACGGGCGAAAAGCAAATTCTGATTTACGGCGCTGGCGGCCATGGACGCTCCCTGGTTGCCCTGATCCAAAAATTGGGGGCTTATCAGATCGCAGGTTTTCTGGACGACGGTTACGAGCTTGGGGAAGAAGTTTACGGCTTGAAGATCCTCGGCGGCGCTGATCAACTGCATGACCTGGCTGATAAAGGAATCCGCATGGCGGTCAACGGCGTGGGCGGCATCGGCGACTTACAAATTCGGCTGTCCGTATTTGATAAGTTAAGTAAAGCAGGCTTTTTCTGCCCGACAGTGATCCATCCAACCGCATTCATTGAAGAAAGCGCAGCACTGTCGGACGGCGTCCAGGTTTTTCCCTTTGCCTATGTGGGTACCGAGGTTGATGTCGGATTTGGTACCATCATCAACACTGGTGCAATCGTTTCCCACAACTGCCAGCTCGGGCAATACGTCAACCTTTCACCCGGCGCGACCCTTGCCGGAGGGGCGATTGTGGACGAGGGTGCCCTGGTTGGCATGCGTGCAACCGTCAATCTATATGTCCATATTGGACGAAGGGCAAGAATTGGCAACGGTGCCACGGTCAAGGCAGATGTGCCCGAAGGCGGCGTGGTCCCTGCCGGCACAATCTGGCCGCTAAGGAAATAATCAATTTTTTATAAGCAATTATTGACAGAAATTATGAAAGGCTAAAGCTATGTTATTTGGGAAGAAAAAAACACCCCAAACCTTTACAACCGACGCTCCGGTCGAGCGTGTAACCACGGTGCTGGGTCCGGGCATTAGCTGGAAGGGCGATTTGCGCGGCAAAGGCGGCGTTCGCATCGAAGGTGCCCTGGAGGGCGAGATCAGTATTCGGGGCATGGTGATCGTCGGGGAGACCGGACGTGTAACGAGCGAAACCATCAAAGCGGATTCTGTTGTTGTGGCGGGTGTGGTGAACGGGAAGATCCTTTCGGAAAAACTCGAAATCCGGGCAACAGGCCGCGTTTATGGTGATGTCACCGCTAAATCCTTTTCAACGGAGGAGGGCGCTTTCTTGAGGGGAAAGGTCACCATGGAGGATGCCGTTGATCTTTCAGACCTGCCTTCAGACAACAATGAAGAAGAAGCGTCATCAAATGAAAACCAGCCAGCAGGGGATGAGGTTTAAGCCATGCGGATGTCACGTGCTTTCAGTACAAGCCTGAGGGAAGACCCTTCCGAAGCTGAAATCGCCAGCCATAAACTGCTTTTGCGCGCGGGCTTTATCCGTCAACTTGGCGCTGGCATTTTCAGCTACCTGCCCCTTGCGCGCCGGGCGATGACCCGCATTGAAAACATCATGCGTGAGGAGATCGACCATATTGGCGGTCAGGAACTGACCATGCCCGTGGTTCACCCGGCAGATGTCTGGCAGGAAACAGGCCGCTGGTCACAAATTGGAGATGAAATGGCGCGTTTCAAGGATCGCACCGGGCACGACATGGTGCTGGCAATGACCCATGAGGAGGTCGTGACCGACCTTGCCCGCCGCGAAATCCAATCCTATCGACAGCTGCCGCAGTTGATCTACCACATCCAGACCAAATTCCGCGATGACCCCCGACCCCGGGCAGGCTTAATCCGTGTGCGCGAGTTCACCATGCTGGACAGCTACAGCCTGGATAAGGATTGGGAAGGGCTGGATGCGCAATACCAGGCACATTACCAGGCTTATTTTCGAATCTTCAACCGCTGCGGACTGCCAGTGCGTGCCGTTGGGTCGGATACGGGCATGATGGGCGGCAAAGAAGCCCACGAATACATGTACCTGACCCCCGTCGGTGAAGACACTCTCATGTTCTGTGATTCCTGCGACTATGCTGCCAACCGGCAGGTGGCGGACTTTGCAAAGCCTGAGCCAGAGGATGAAGCCCTCAAAGCCATGGAGAAGGTCGCAACACCGGGCGTCTCAACCATTGCAGACCTGGCAGAATTCTTGAGCATACCCCCATCACGCACAGCGAAAGCCGTGTTCTTTATGGCGGAAAGCAGTGATGAAGACCAGAAGTCCCTGCTGGTATTTGCCGTCCTGCGCGGTGACATGGCACTCAACGAAACAAAATTGGCAAATGCATTGTCTGCATATGGGGTCAAGGGTATTAAGAATTTACGCCCTGCCGCGGATGAAGAAATCACCGCAGTTGGCGCTGTCCCTGGTTTCGCTTCCCCAATTGGCATTTCTGCTGAAAATCTCCTGGTGGTCGTTGATGACCTGATCCCACATGTCAAAAATCTTGTCGCCGGGGCTAACGAAGCAGACTTCCACCTGCGAAACACCAACATTGGCAGGGATTACAACGCGAACATCGTGGCGGATATCGCCATGGCGGAAGATGGATCACCCTGTCCGCAATGTGATGGGCACCTGCAAGCCAAACGGGGCGTGGAAGTTGGCAACATCTTCAAGCTCGGCACACGCTACACGGATGCCCTGGGTGCAAGCTTCCTCGATCAAGACGGGAAACCGCAGCCAATCATCATGGGTTCCTACGGCATTGGTGTGGGACGGCTTTTGGCATGCGTGGCGGAAGAATACCACGATGACAACGGCCTGATCTGGCCGGTGACCGTTGCACCCTACCCCATCCACCTGGTGATGCTGCCCAGCAAAGACGGGGAAGCTGAAGCGGCAGGGGATCAGCTCTACCAGGCATTATGCGAGGCAGGGCTGGAACCGCTGTATGACGATCGCGATGAGCGTGCTGGTGTCAAATTCAACGACGCCGACCTGATCGGTCTGCCGCTGCGTATCACCGTTTCCTCCCGTTCGCTGCAAAACGGCGGTTTTGAATTCAAACGCCGGGATAAAGATGCGCGCTGGATCGTCCCCCAGTCGGAAGGTTTGGCAGCCATCAAGGATGAAATTAAGAAATTGCATCAAGAGATCCAATCCCGGTTTAATTTGTGATAAATAATCATATCCATTTACTTATTACGAACAAATCTTTCTTGTTGAGGGATTAATGGATAAGCAACCAGACCGACATCGAAAAAACGTTCGTTTGAAAGATTATGATTATGGAAGCCCAGGCTATTATTTTGTGTCCATTGTCAGTTATGAACGAAAGAATATTTTTGGCGAGATTATTGATGGTGAAATGAATTTAAACCAGGCCGGAAAAATCGTTGAACAATCCTGGCAAGACATTCCTAAACATTTCCCAAATACATCCTGTGAGATTTTTGTTGTGATGCCCAATCATATCCATGGCATTATTAATATTATCGATGATGAAATTGTAAGGGCGAGGCACAAAGTGTCGAGGAACGAAGACAGTGCTGAGCCCCTACAACATGCTGAGTCCCAACCAATGGAAACCCAACCATTGGGTGTGATTGTAAGGTCATTCAAATCTGCTGTCACAAAAAGAGCACATGATCTTGAATTGTTTATTGGTAAAAAATCTGGCAGCGGAATTATTACGAACATATCATCCGTGATGAGGATGATTATCAGCAGATCACCGATTACATCGCAGCAAACCCCATCAATTGGGGACATGACCTTAAAAACCTGAGAACATCGAACCATATTCAAAAACCTTTTTGTGAAAACCATGCTAACCAAACTGCTTGAAATTAACCAAATCGGAGAGGAACGCGCAGGTGTCCTCGACATCCCTGAAAAATATTGGCCGCAACCAGGGCAATACATGCCCTGCCAGCATGACTCAGACCCCGCCGCCCCCCTGGTCACCAACCTGTTCCGTGTCATTGGCACAGGTGATCAGCTCTACCTGGGTCCAATGCCAGAAAATTGGCTGCCAGGTGACAGCATTCACATACTCCCTCCCCAGGGCAATGGGTTTTCCATCCCCGCCGCTGCCCGACGGGTTGGCTTGCTGCCCTTCGGCGTTTCGCCTCTGCGTTTGCTCCCCCTCCTTAAAACAACATTGATGCAAAACGCGGCATTGGTCCTATTCTGGGACGCGGGGCAAAACCACGACATCCTGCATCGCTTGCCAACCGTGGTGGAGGTTGCCCCCACCGCAACTCTGGCAGAAAATCTCGACTGGTTGGACTATTTAGCTATTGACATTGCACTTGGTGATCTCCCCCAATTAAATTCCCTTTTGAGTATCCCGGAACTTCCTTTCGACGGCCAGTTGCTGATTCGTACAGATATGCCCTGCCGGGGTATCGGTGATTGCGGTGTTTGTGCCGTCAAAACAACAAAAGGCTGGCAGCATGCCTGCACCGACGGTCCGGTATTCCAGTTAAAGGAGCTGCATCATGTGGCTCAATGAGGATGACCCCATCCATAAACGGGACCTGTTCTTTTCAAAACCCTTTGTAAACAGCCCCGGCACATTGGGTTTCGCCCCAGATCCACATAAGATGCCCGTTATTGCCAATTTAGGTGCCTTCATCACCCATCCCATCAGCCGAAAGCCGCGCCAGCCTGCTTCTAATCGAGCCTGCATTCCCTTCCCGGGCGGTTTCTTATTACACACGGGGCTGCCGAACCCCGGTATCACCCGAACAATTTCTCGATATAAACACGCCTGGGCTGGGGCAAGCCTGCCGATCATCGTTCACCTGCTTGTTGAAGACCCAGGATCGCTGGCAGAGATGATCCGCAAGCTCGAGAGGCTGGAAAATGTGATGGCGGTGGAACTCGGGCTGCCGCCGAATTGTGACCCGGACGCCCTGCGCTCACTAATGGATGCTGCGATTGGTGAACTGCCCATCATCCCCTGCGTGAGTCCCGATCAAATTCCCGTGTTGAGAGAAACGCTGTTGGCGCTGAATCCTACAGCAGTGCACCTGGTCGAACCGCGCGGCGTTCTGCCAGACGAAGCAGGCAATTTGATCACCGGACGTCTGTGTGGACCGGGCATATTCCCGACCATGCTGCATGCCTCCCGTGAGCTCCTGGATGTTAGTTTTCCACTGATTGTGAACGGGGGAATGAACAGCAAATTACAGGCTGACACCTTCCTGAATGCCGGTGTTACCGCCCTCGGATTGGGGAGTGTTCTCTGGCAGCTCAAGCAGGCGTTTTTGGCTTAAAATCAACAAATTAATATTTTTTCGCAATAACTTGCAAAATTTAATTATTTGTCTGACAATTGACAAGAGAAATATTTATCGTTAAACTAAATAAGCATTTCTCTTTAATTCTCACCACCCGGGTGGAGGGCTATGTCTACCTTATTACTAAAAAATATCGAGGTACTGGTCACCATGGACGACCAGCGTCGCGAGCTTAAAAATACTGCTGTTTTCATTAAAGATGGCTTTATCCAGGCAATCGGTGAAGAAGAGGACCTGCCCAATAATGCTGACCAGGTTCTGGACCTGAAAGGGCACATCGTTTTTCCGGGTCTGGTCAACACCCATCACCATTTTTATCAGACACTGACACGTGCGGTGCCAAAAGCCCAGGATGCCAACCTGTTCAACTGGCTGGTAACGCTTTATCCCATTTGGGCACGGATGACGCCCGAGGATATCCGCATCTCAACCCAAACAGCTTTAACAGAATTAGCACTTTCAGGCTGTACAACCGCTTCTGACCACCTGTACTTATTCCCCAACGGATCAAAATTGGATGATGAAATTCATGCTGCCGCCGAGGTTGGCTTGCGACTGCATGCCTCCCGCGGCTCAATGAGCCTGGGACAGTCAAAGGGCGGTTTGCCGCCTGACAGCGTGGTTAACACCGAAGAACACATCCTCAAAGACAGCCAGCGATTAATTGAAACTTACCACGACCCCAAACCAGGTTCAATGGTTCAAATTGTCCTTGCGCCCTGTTCACCCTTCAGCGTGACCACAGAATTGATGCGGCAGTCAGCAGATTTGGCACGGGAATACGGCGTGCAACTGCACACCCACCTTGCAGAAACCCAGGATGAAGAAGATTTTTGCATCGATATGTTTGGCCATCGCCCCGTTGCCTACATGCAAGAGGTGAATTGGATCGGGAAGGATGTGTGGTTTGCCCACAGCGTGCACGTGAACCACGACGAGATCCAGCTCTATGCAGATACAGGCTGCGGGGTTGCCCACTGCCCCGGATCCAATATGCGCCTTGGCTCTGGGATTACCCCCATCCTTGAGATGCTCTCAAAGGGCGTCGATGTGGGGATTGGCGTGGACGGTTCTGCCAGCAACGACAGCTCTCACCTGCTCGGGGAAGCACGGTTGGCAATGCTCCTTTCACGGGTTGGTGCCGGCTTGAGCGGTGCATCACGTTCGAATGAAGACGCACCGCCGCTGATGAGCGCGCGCCAGGCTCTCGAGATGGCAACCCGAGGCGGCGCCCGTGTTTTGGGGCGTGAGGACATCGGCTCTTTGGAAGTCGGTAAATGCGCCGACTTGATTGCCATCGACCTCAATCGCGTGGATTACGCTGGCGCCCTGCATGACCCGGTAGCAGCAGCATTGTTCTGTTCCCCCCAAAAGGTAGATTTGAACTTCGTTGGCGGCAAGATCATTGTTAAAGATGGGCAAATGACCAATCTGGACGTTGATCAGCTTGTCAAAAAACACAATCAAGCTGCAGAGAGATTACTGAACGGATAATTATTAGAAATGACCAATACGATTTCGACCTATCAACGCTTGCAAAATGATCTGAGTGACATCATTCATGACGCCCCCAGGGGGACAAAACTTCCCTCTGAACCAGAACTTGCAAAAAATCTTGGCGTTTCTCGGGCAACACTGCGTGAAGCAATGCGTACTTTTGAAAGCCAGGGTCTCCTCAGGCGTAGACAGGGCTTGGGGACTTTCGTTCATGGTCCAGCCCAGGTGATAGAATCCGGTCTCGAAGTTTTAGAAAGTATTGAAACCCAGGCAGAAAAAATTGGTCTGGAAGTCACCATGGGTGATTTGGCAATCTCTCACATCAAAGCAACACCAGAGCAGGCTGAAAAATTAGATGTTGCCCCTGACACGCCCTTACTCCAAATCAACAGGGTCATTCTGACAGACAACGCCCCCGTGGCATACTTGATTGACATATTGCCAGAAGGCATTCTTTCTCCAGAAATCTTTAAGAATAAATTTACCGGATCCGTGCTTGACCTGTTGATCACAAATGGTGAACCGCCGCTGGCACTTTCTGAAACAGAAATAAGCGCCACCCACGCCCCCAGCGAAGTCGCCAGAGCCCTCGATGTCCAGCGTGGTGACACCCTCTTGCTGCTCAACGCGATTTTATATGATCGGGAAGGCGCTCCCGTGGACCTGTCGCACAGTTATTTTTTACCAGGCAATTTCCGCCTGCATATCATTCGTAAAATAGGCGGCGTCAATTCATGAATTGGCACGCTATATTTGTTAACCAACCTATTTATCAAAAGGAGTATCTTAAAAATGCGTAGTTTTCTTGGTCGTGACATACTTTCATTAAAAGATTTCGAACGGAACGAATTCTTCCGGGTTTTCGAAATTGCAGAACAACTTGAGCCTATTGCCAGAAATCGGCAAAATACAGACTTGCTCAAAGGCAAGACCCTTGTAACCGCCTTCTATCAACCCAGCACCCGCACCCGCCTGGCACATGAAGCCGGCATGATCCGCCTGGGTGGACAGGTAACCGGTTTTGCGGATGCCAAAATGACCCGTGCCGGTGACTTCTACCAGGAATCGATTAAAGACACCGTTAAAATGCTTGAATTCTACGGCGATGTTATTGTTATGCGCCACTTCCAGCAAGGCGCACCGCACGAAGCCGCAAAATGGGCAAGCATCCCCGTGATCAACGGCGGCGACGGCTGGGGAGAACATCCTACCCAGATCCTGACAGACCTCTACACCGTATACCGTGAAAAAGGCCGTATTGATGGACTGAAATGGCTGGCAGTTGGCGATATGCGCATGCGCACAATGCATTCTCTTGCATTTGGATTGAGCCAGTTTGACTGCCCAATCACCTTCGTGTCGCCGCCAGAGATGTCTCTGACAGATGATTTCAAGAAGGAACTCGAGAAATACAGTTTGGACTACAAAGTCGCCGATCATGTTGAAAAAGCCATCGCCGATGCTGATGTGATCCTCGTCGAACCCGTGGTACAACCTGACTACACCAAATCCCGCGACGAGCGAGATGGCGATGTGGGCATGACCCCTGCGAACTACAAGATCACCCGTGATCTTCTCGCCAACAAAGCCAAATCGGATGCCATCCTGCTGCACTCGCTGCCACGAATGGATGAGATTCCTCCAGATGTTGACATCACCAAATGGTCCCGTTACTGGCAGGAAGCTTTCAATGGCGTTGTCATGCGAATGGCACTCTTAGCCCTGGTTCTTGGCGCAACAGAGTAATTTAAGAAAATCAAATAACAAGGCCGCTGCCAAGATTTGGCAGCGGCTTGAAAAAAACAAAAGGAGATACCTATGATTACCGGTTTACGAGGACGCGACCTGATCAGTGACCTGGACTTCAGCAAAGAAGAAGTCGAAACAGTCCTGGATGTCGCTTTCGATATGAAAATGAAAAGAGCATTGGGTCAGCCCCATGCTTATCTCAGAGACAAAACCCTGGGGATGCTGTTCTTCTTCTCAAGCACCCGCACCCGCACCAGTTTCGAGGCGGGTATGGCGCAGTTGGGCGGACATGCTGCTTTCATTGAATCAAAATCCACCCAAATTTCGCACGGCGATACCGAAAAGGAAATCGGCGAGATCCTTGGGCGTTATTTCGACGGCATTGCCATCCGTCATGTTGATTGGGGGATCGGCAACCGCTATCTTAACCTGGTCGCCAGTGCTTCTCGTTCACCTATACTGAACATGCAGTGTGATTATTATCACCCCCACCAATGCCTGGCTGACCTGATGACAATCTGGGAAAAGAAAGGTCGAAACCTGCGCGGTAAGAAAATTGTCGTTTCCTGGGCTTACGCAGCTTCCTATGCAAAACCAATCTCCGTTCCCCAATCCCTGATTTTGCAGATGCCCCGCTTTGGCTTGGACGTCACATTAGCACACCCGCCTGAGTTTGAACTCATGCCCGAAATCATGGACCAGGCTCGTGAACAAGCACGCAAGTATAAAACCGGCTTTGAGGTTGTGGACAGCATGGAAGAGGGCTTCAAGGATGCCGACATCGTTTATGCCAAATCCTGGGGTCCCCTTGTCACAACCGAGGGCGCAGATGAAATCAAAAAGGTCACACAAAAGTATGAGAGCTGGATCACCGATGAGCGAAAGATGGCTCTGGCAAAAGATGATGCCATTTATATGCACCCCTTACCAGCAGATCGCAATATCGAGGTGACTGATGGTGTGATGGATGGTCCTCATTCTGTCGTCTTTGACGAAGCAGAAAATCGTCTGCACGCACAAAAAGCTGTCATGGCATTGACTATGGCTTAAACCCAATTATATTTTGAAGGAGATTTTACAAGTATGGAGAAAAAAGGAATAGCCGTTGTCGCCGTTGGCGGCAACGCATTAATCAAAGATAAAGCACATCAAACCGTTCAGGATCAGTACGATTGCGCCAAGGACACAATGAAGCACATTGTGGACATGATCGAAAAAGGCTGGGATGTCGCCATTTCCCACGGCAACGGTCCGCAGGTTGGTTTCATCCTCCGCCGTTCAGAGCTTGCAAAACATGAACTTCATGAAGTACCGTTGGATTTCTGCGGCGCAGACAGCCAGGGGTCCATCGGCTACATGTTCCAGCAAGCCCTTTATAATGAATTCAGGAGCCGCGGGATCGATAAGGTTGCAGCCACCGTGGTCACCCAGACCGTTGTGGACAAGAACGACCCTGCCTTCCAAAAACCCTCAAAACCCATCGGGTCTTTTATGGACGAGGCAGATGCAAAATCTCGTGCCGAAAAAGATGGGTGGACAGTGGTTGAAGATGCCGGTCGAGGGTGGCGTCGTGTGGTGCCATCCCCCAGGCCGATCAGGATTGTGGAAGCTAAAGCCATTCACAACCTGCTGAACGCAGGTTTCAGCGCAGTTGGTGTTGGCGGCGGCGGCATTCCCGTCATCGAAGACGAAAACGGCGATTTGATCGGCATTGAAGCTGTTATTGACAAAGACTTTGGTTCAGCTCTCCTGGCAAAGATGATCGATGCCGACCTGTTTGTTATCAGCACCGCGGTTGAAAAAGTTGCACTCAACTTCAATAAGCCAAATCAGGTATTTTTAGACAAAATGACCGTTGCTGAAGCAAAACAATATATTGAAGAAGGCCATTTTGCCCCTGGAAGCATGCTTCCCAAGGTTCAGGCTATTATCCAATATCTTGAAAACGGCGGCAAAAAAGCCCTGATTACCGATCCAGAGCACATTGGTGAAGCCCTTGACGGTAAAACCGGCACATGGATTCTCCCGTAAATATTTCTTCACCGAAAGGGCTGCTATTGTAGATTTGGCAGCCCTTTATCATTTCACATCAAAATCTATGGTTGGGAAGTCACATGAAACAAAAATTTTCTCACTACGAATGTTCAATCTGCGGTGCAAACTACAATCCCGGTGAAGTGACCTACACCTGCCCCAAGGACGGCGGTAATTTGAACGTGATCCTTGATTACGCAGCATTGAACAAAAACCTTACCCCGGATAAGTTTATGGATATCCCTGAAGCCTCGCTGTGGCGTTACATAAATTTACTCCCTGTGGAAGACCCGGGCGGCTTTGCCACACCCTTGCACCGGGCAGGGTGGACGCCGGTTTACCAGCCCAAACGACTGGCAAAAAAGCTCGGCTTAAAGCATCTCTGGATCAAGGATGAAAGCCCCAATCCAACCGCATCCTTCAAAGATCGCGCCAGCGCGATTGTTGTCGCAAGAGCACAGGAAATTGACGCCGAGGTGATAGTGGCAGCATCCACCGGGAACGCAGGCGCAGCACTGGCAGGCATGGCTGCAGCTATTGGTGCAAAAGCTGTGATCTTTGCGCCAAAAACTGCCCCACCCGCCAAGATTGCCCAATTGATCGTATTTGGTGCCCAGGTGCTCCTGGTCGACGGAAATTACGACCAGGCGTTTGACCTCAGTATTGAAGCCACACAGAATTTCGGCTGGTATAACCGCAATACCGGTTACAACCCCTTCACCGCCGAAGGCAAGAAGACAGCTGCCTTCGAAATCTGGGAACAGGTCATCCGGGGGCTTCCTGAAAACGAAAAGCCGCTGACGATCTTCATCCCCGTTGGTGACGGCAATATCATCTCCGGTGTTCACAAAGGCTTCAAAGACCTGCAAGCCCTGGGTTGGCTGCCAAACATGCCCCGAATTATTGGCGTTCAGTCAGAAGGGTCTGCTGCAATTGCGAACACCTTCCACCAGGGTGACGAAGACATCAAACCTGTTCAAGCAACCACACTGGCGGACAGCATCTCCGTTGACCTGCCCCGGGACGGCGTCCGTGCCGTCAGGGCAGCACGAGACACAGGCGGCACTTATATCACCGTTCCGGACAGCGCAATCCTCGAAGCCATTGCTGAACTCGGACAGGTAGGAATCTTCGCCGAACCTGCAGCATCGACAGCCTATGCCGGTTTGGTCAAAGCCCTTGAAGAAGCCATTGTTCAGCCGGAGGATCCGGTACTGGTTTTGAGTACGGGAAGCGGTCTCAAGGATGTCAAAGCGGCGATGCAAGCGGTTGCCGCTGCGCCGGTGATTGAACCCAACCTGGAGGCAGTCAAAAAGGTGCTCCAATGACAAAGCCAACTTTTAGCATCATTGCGCCCATATATAACGAGCTTGACAATATCCCCGAACTTTATCCCCGCCTGCGAGATGTGATGGACCAGACCGGGGAGCCCTGGGAGTTAATCCTGGTGGATGACGGTTCTTCGGATGGGTCAACGGAAATCATTCGTAAACTGGCTGATAACGATGACCGGGTACGTCCCGTTATTTTCGCCCGTAATTTTGGGCATCAGATTGCTGTCACCGCAGGGATCGATTACAGCCGCGGCGATGCCGTTGTGATCATCGATGCTGACCTGCAGGACCCACCGGAAGTCATCCTGGATTTAATTGAAAAATGGCGAGAAGGGTTCGAGGTTGTTTATGCAGTTCGGGAAGAACGCGAGGGCGAAACCTGGTTCAAACGAACCACAGCTTCCCTCTTTTACCGCCTGATCTTTAAAATCACCGATGTGAATATCCCATTAGACACCGGCGATTTCCGCCTGATGGACAAAAAGGTTGTAGCGGTCATGCGGCAAATGCGCGAAAAGCATCGATTTTTGCGCGGCATGTCTGCCTGGGTTGGGTTTAAACAAGTTGGCGTTAAATACAAACGAAAGCCGCGCTATGCGGGTGAGACAAAGTATCCCCTGAACAAGATGATCAAGCTGGCTTTAAACGCGATCACCAGTTTTTCATACTTCCCCCTGCAGCTCGCCACCTATATCGGTTTTATTGCGGCTGGATTGAGCGTTCTGGCTATCCCGATCGTGGCGATCTTACGCCTGACCACCGGCACAGTCTTGCTGGGTCAGGCAACCACTTTGATCATCGTGCTGTTCCTGGGCGGTGTGCAGTTGATCGCCCTGGGGATCATTGGCGAATACATTGGTCGTATCTATGATGAAGCTAAGGGAAGACCTTTGTATATTGTTGCCGAAGCGCCTGAAAAGCCAAGTGATATTGAAGAATAATTAACGGATAGTAAACGATTTTCAATAAAAAAGATATAATTACACACTAAATTTTTTACAAGTTATCAAGGAGCTATCAATGACCAAAATCGACTTAACAGTATACCCGGATCGCCTTGAGCGAACCGTCAAACAAGCCCGTGAGCGCAACATTATCATCCCCACCTTTGAGCAAATGCTCGACCCCAGCAAAGTCCCCGCAAATATTAAAGAAGAGCTCAAGGGTATTGGTTTGTGGGACCTGCATCCCCGCAACCTGTTCCGCATCACCTGGCACAACGAACCCAAGCCCCATGGCGGCCTTTTCGGCGGACTGAACTACATGGAATTTCCCGAAAGCCTGACGGGGACGCCCGCGCGAATCGTAGCGCTTGAAGGAAAATGGTTCCCAACCGGCGCACATAAGGTTGGTGCTGCCTTTGGCTGTCTTGTTCCACGCCTGGTAACCGGGCAATTTGACCCCTCACAGCAAAAGGCTGTATGGCCCTCCACTGGCAATTACTGCCGCGGCGGCGCCTACGACTCAGCTTTACTGGCTTGCGAATCCATCGCCATTCTCCCTGAAGAAATGAGCAAGGAACGCTTTGATTGGCTTGCCAGCATCGCTGGTGAAGTCATCAAAACGCCTGGTTCGGAATCCAATGTAAAAGAAATATTTGATAAGTGCTGGGAATTACGTGCTTCAGGCGAAGATTTGATGATCTTCAACCAGTTTGAGGAATTCGGAAACCACCTCTGGCATTATTACCTGACTGGCAAAGCCATTGAACGAATGTTTAATGAGATTGCTGGACCAAAGGACAGCTATTGGGGTGTTGCCTCAGCCACCGGTTCCGCCGGTACCATTGCGGCAGGAGATTATTTGAAGAAGGTCTTCCCCGGCAGTCATGTTGTCGCCTCAGAAGCTGTGCAATGCCCGACGCTTTTATACAATGGATTCGGTGCGCATCGTATTGAGGGCATTGGTGATAAACACGTCCCATGGATCCATAACGCTCGAAACACGGATACCGTGGTAGCCATTGATGACAATGCCGTCGTCAACCTCGCCCGTCTTTTTAATGAGCCAGAAGGACATGCGCATTTGGTCAAATCCGGTGTTCCCGAGGAAATAGTCAAGAAACTGGATCTCCTAGGTTTCTCCGGTATTTCAAATGTTTTGTCTGCGATCAAAGCAGCGAAATATTACGAACTTTCTGAAAATGATGTCGTTGTGACCATGCTGACTGACTCTATGGAGCTTTACCAGAGTCGTTTGCATGAAATGCAGCAGGAAATGGGCGATTATTCTGAAAAGCAAGCAGCTGTAGATGATGCTCGCTGGTTAAAGGGTATTGGAACCGATCATCTTGAAGACCTGACCTACATGGGGCAAAAACGCATCCACAACCTGAAATATTACACCTGGGTTGAGCAGCAGGGTAAGACCTACGAAGAGATCCAGGCACAGTGGTATGACCCGGATTACTGGACAGAACTGCAAGCACAGGTACCCGAAATTGATGAAAAGATTATCGAATTCAACGAAAGAGTAGGACTGTTGTAAAAGATCTTTAGGGGAAAAGTTAATAATTCAGATGACAGGGGCGACGCACGAAGTGTCGATAAATCGATAACCGCGTCGCCCTTGCTGTTTAATCATACGTAATAAAATCGGTAAAACCTCATCCGTCACAATTTCAGCGTGCCACCTTCCCCTGGAGCGCAGCGGAACACCTTTCAGGTGCAAAGGGGAGGTTTTTTAGGCTTCTCCTGGGAGAAGCTGTCAGCTGCAAGCTGACTGATGAGCGCTCTTGCAGTGACGAAAAGATTGTCACGTAGGCGTCTAGCAACGCCATACGTGATCTACAAATGTTTATAGTTCAAGAGCTTTTCCTGATACCTGATTGCCTAAATCCTGCAACCTTTTTTGCCCATGCTTGCGAGGGGTAGTCGGGATGGCTCTGATAACCCTCATCCGCCACGCCTGCGGCGTGCCACCTTCCCCTGGAGCGTATGAGATTACTTCGCTCCGCTCGTAATGACAGATTTTTTGTCACTGCAAGCGAAGCGCGGCAGTCTCAGAAAACGAATAATATGAAAATTGCTCCTCACAAAATTCCCCCTGCTTGCGGGGGGTTAGGGGGGTGAAAAAGTGATTGATCATGGATCTATATTGATCCCATACCAGCGCAACTTTCGGTTCATTACTCTTGTCGCGCATCCTTTGTCTTGCAAGTCTAATTACATTTCAGGAGTGAACATTTTGTCACGTAGGTCGCCGGAGACCGCTATACGTGATCTATGGCAATTCCACGACAGCAAGAAGATAAGGATAAAAATTATGGAGTGAGGGGCTTCAGCCCGAAATAGTTTGGATTTGATGAAATATATCGACCTAACCCTCACGTGGTGCTTCCTCAGGGCAGGGACCTCAATCCAGATACAAAAAGGCTGCTCCACGATGGAGCAGACTTTTTGATCAACTAATACCTAAGGCCTAATCCCTATCTTTTTACGCTTCTCTATATTCACCTTCAACGACATCTTCATCATCTTTACCCGATTCACCTGCAGGACCTTGTCCGTTGGTGCCGCCGGGTTGGGCAGATGCCCCTGGCTGCTCTTGATAAGCAGCCTGGCCAATTGCTTGCAAATCAGATTGCAAAGCGTCCATCGCGCTCTGGATTCGGGATTTATCATCACCCTGGATAGCCTCACGCAGGTCTTTAACTTCGCTTTCAACTTTACTGCGCTGGTCAGCAGGCACTTTATCACCCATATCTTTGAGCAGTTTCTCTGCCTGGTAAGCCAGGGAGTCACCATTGTTGCGCATTTCGATCAGCTCTTTGCGCTGTTCGTCTGCGGTCCGATTTTTAGCTGCTTCATCCACCATCTTTTTAATATCACTTTCGTCAAGATTTGTGGTGGCAGTGATGGTCACACTTTGCTCCTTGCCAGAAGCCTTGTCCTTGGCGTTCACATTCAGAATACCGTTAGCATCAATATCAAAGGTCACTTCGACCTGTGGGATGCCGCGCGGCGCCGGTGGCATGCCATCCAACCGGAAGCGTCCAAGACTCATATTATCCTGCGCCATGGGGCGCTCACCCTGCAAGACATGGATATCAACAGAGGTTTGGTTATCCTCTGCTGTCGAGAAAGTCTCTGTCTTTTTGACAGGGATGGTTGTGTTACGCTCGATCAGGGTGGTCATCACACCGCCCAGGGTTTCAACACCCAGTGAAAGCGGAGTCACATCCAGCAAGAGCACATCTTTGACGTCACCTGCCAAAACACCGCCCTGGATCGCTGCACCGATAGATACAACCTCATCGGGGTTAACAGCCTTGTTTGGCTCTTTGCCGCCTGTCAGGTCGCGGACCAGGTCCTGGATCATGGGCATACGTGTTGCACCGCCCACGAGCACGACTTCGTCAATCTTATCAACGTTCAATCCAGCATCTTTGATCGCTGAATTGAAGGGTCCCTTTGCACGCTCAACCAGGTGGGACGTCATTTGTTCAAATTTCGCCCGGTTCAGTTTGAGCAGCAAGTGTTTCGGACCGCTTGCGTCGGCTGTCACATAGGGCAGGTTGATTTCTGTTTCCATCACAGAACTCAATTCGATCTTTGCTTTTTCAGCTGCCTCACGTAAACGCTGCAGCGCCTGCCGATCTTCACGCAGATCAATCCCCTGCTGTTTCTTGAACTCATCCGCAGCCCAGTTCACGATCACTTCATCCCAATCGTCGCCGCCCAGGTGAGTATCGCCGTTGGTGGATTTCACCTCAATCACGCCGTCGCCGACCTCAAGCAAACTGACATCAAATGTGCCGCCGCCCAGGTCAAATACCAGGATGATTTCGCTTTCTTTCTTATCCAGCCCGTAAGCCAGTGCAGAAGCCGTCGGTTCGTTGATGATCCGCATAACTTCCAAACCAGCAATTTTTCCGGCATCCTTTGTCGCCTGGCGCTGACTGTCGTTGAAATACGCCGGAACGGTGATCACAGCACGCGAAACCTCATGCCCCAGGTATGCTTCTGCGTCCTTCTTGAGTTTCTCAAGGATCATTGCAGAAATTTCCTGCGGGGTATAGGTTTTACCGTTTACCGGGATTCGCACACGGGCATCACCCGCGGGTCCTTCAACCACTTCAAAAGGTACCATCTTGCGCTCAGATTCGACCTCGTCATAACGTCGGCCCATAAAGCGTTTAATGGATGAAATTGTATTTTCAGAATTTACAACGGCCTGACGTTTGGCGGGAATACCGACCAGGCGTTCACCGTTTTTGTTAAATGCGACAACTGAGGGAAGAAGGCGAGAACCTTCCGCCGTTGGAATAACTGTGGCTGTGCCGCCTTCGACCACAGAAACGACGCTGTTGGTTGTCCCCAGGTCAATTCCAATAATTTTAGACATAATTCGATCTCCTCAATTTAAAACTACTTTGATTACTAGTATGAGGATACCGAGGGAGTCATAGAAGATCGTTAACAAAATATTGGATTAATATAAATGAGAAATTTTAGGATCAGGAGTCGAGATGATTCTCTGAAATTAGGTCGTTTTTAGCTCGTGCGCGTTTGATTCGAGCAGCCAGCAACAAGATATAAACCACCAGGACGCTGATGATCACCAAAAAGCCCAATACCATTTCAGTTATTGTGTCTGCAGGCATATTAACCGCCTTCCCCCTGGTTGATCGCTTGGAGCTCTGCCAGCTGGCTGCGATGCCAGACCAGGTCAATCAGCATCAGGGTGAAGACAAACAGGCTGACGAAAAAAGCCAGCAGCATGCGCGGGGTCATATTGAAGGCACTTCCCCCGCTCCCGCCTGCAGCGATCACCACCGGGTGAATGGTGCGGAACAAGCGAATGGAGAAAAAAGTCAGTGGGACGGTGGCGGCGCTAACAATAGCATAAACAGCACCCAACCGCGCCCGGGATTCGGGTGTATTCAGGCTGCTGCGCAAGATAAAATAAGCCAGGTAGATCAATTCCATAATGGCTGTGGTCGTCAGGCGCGGGTCCCACACCCACCAGGTGTTCCAAATCGGCTGTGCCCAGATCATGCCGCTCAGGATAGCGATCAGCCCAAATACAAGCCCTACCTCAATGGCAGATAAAGAAAGCCAATCCCATTTTTGTTTCCGGGTAGAGAGGTAAATGCCGCCCGCCACGGCTGCCAGCAAAAAACTGAGCATGCCTGCCCAGGCAGCAGACACATGAAAATAAAACACCTTTTGCACCGAGCCCATCACACGTTCAGTAGGCGTGAAGAACAGGATCAAAACCAGGGCGCCAGGTACCAAAATCAGGCACAGGATATCTAAAAACCTTAAGAGTTTTGGCTTCTTCGTCAAAATCACTCCTCTAATATTGTTTCAAAAAACATCAAACCAGCAGCTGTAAAAAGGATATTGCACGCCAGGAGGAAAGTCATCCAGCTCTGGTAATCCGCAACAGGCTGGCCGGCTAAAATGCTGCGGCTGGCTTCTACTGCCGCAATCAGGATCGGCAAAGCCAGGGGGTAGAGCAAAACGGGCAGCAGGACATCCCGCGTACGGGTTTGGATGCTGAGAGCTGCCAGCAGGGTGCCAAGGCTGGTATAAGCACCTAAGCCAAGGACCATCACCAGCACCAGCATGAGTTTAAACATGTTCTGCTGATAAAAAAGGCTGAAAACCGGCAGCAGTACAAGACCGACCAGGAATGTGAAGCTGAAATTGCTGAGGACTTTACCAAAATAAATTGCAGATCGGTCAACAGGTGCCATGAGCATACCATCCATGGCTTTATTCTCCTGTTCCAGGCTGACGCTGCGATTTAATCCCAGGGTGGATGCAAAAGCCAGAGAAACCCACAGTAAACCCGCCGACAAACCCGCCTGCAAATCTGGTGACAGCTGCAGGGCAAAGTTAAACAGAAATACCACCAGCAGGGCAAATACCAGCATCACCGGCACACCTTGCCGTCCGCGCCACTCCACCTGGAGGTCCTTGCGCAGGATGTTCCAGACTGCAGACAGGTACGCCCGAATAGGATTCATGCAGACTCCTGTAAATATACTGCTAAATCCGATTTCCCCAGGATGTCCGCAACAGAGCTGTACTCAACAATCAAGCCATCCTTTAACCAGGCAACATGTGAGGCAAAAGATAAAAGCCTGTGCGGGCGATGAGCAGCCAGAAAAATTGTTTTCGCCTGTTGATGAAGGCTTTGCAGGCGCTTATCAAGAAATTGGGCACCCTGTTTATCAAGACCGGTATAAGGTTCATCGAGTAAAAGAACTTCAGGGTCGTGCAGCAATGACCGTGCAACGGACAAACGCTGCTGCATGCCCCGTGAATAAGTGCGGACCATCTGGTACTGGCTTTCTTCAAGACCTACTGAACGGATCGATTCGGAAACGATCATCTCAGCCTCAGGAAGGTGATAAAGACGGGCATAGTGAGTCAAATTCTCAATAGCATTCAGATCCTGGTAAAGCATGGATTGATGGCCAAGGTATCCGATCATCCGGCGGTGCTGAGATTCCCTGGATGATCCGGATTTTCCAATGCTGATCTCACCGCTGTCAGGGCGCACCAAACCAGCCAGGATCCGCAGCAGGGTTGTCTTACCGACGCCATTGTCACCAACCAGGATGCATAAGGCACCGGCATCGACATTAATTGAAAGCTTGTTGAGAACTGGCCTGGTGTGATACCTTTTCACAAGGTTCTTAACCACAATTTGACCGGTTGAGTTTGCTGACATAGTGTTTAAATTATTGACCAAAAATAAGTCCCTTCAGGATTTTGATCCATCATCCAAAGAGGCTTTCTCTTGGCGCAGAAGGTTCGCGGCTTCCTGTTTTTTTACTCTGATTTGTTCCTCAATGCCATCAATATCACCACCGGCTTTCAGCTCTTCCTGTAAGGATTTTATCTCATCCAGCAAAGCGTCATAGGCGCTTTTATGGTCAGCCTTTCGAGATGGGGGTGTTGGGGTTTCTGGTGGATTGTCAAAAGGACGGCTGAGAATATAGCCAATGATAATCACTAGAAGGAGGACAATCGCTATTAATAAGGGTTCCATAGATGTTTCTAGAATAAAAGAATGTGTTAACAAATTCCCACCATTAACGGTGGGATTTAATTGAGCATAAATGATTTATAAAGGGCATCATAAAATAGCCGCTTTTAGGACAAGTGTTTTCCGAACAGGCTTATACTTTAGCTTTTTGCTGTTCAAGCAATTTATCAAAAGTAGCATCCCGAAGCTTTCGCACCAATTGCTTTTTGGCTTCGCACCACACTTCATGGATGGGGCAATTATCCCCGAAGGAACATACTGATGGATCGTCAACGCACTCGTTAAGGCTGATCGGTCCGTCAATGGCTTCAACGACATCCAGCAGGGAGATTTCTTCTGGTTTACGTGCCAGTCTCACGCCGCCTTTGGCACCGCGCGAGGTTTGAATTAAACCGGCAATTGAAAGCTGGGAAATAATTTTTGCCAAAAAGGAGGCCGGGATTTCCTGCTCTTCTGCGATCTTACTGGTGGCAGCACGCTCATCCTTCTTGGGATATTCCCTCGCAAGGTAAAGCATGGCGCGAAGTGCATAATCTGCCTGACGTGTAATTTGCATATCAAAGACTCTCTTCTATAAACGACAAATGATCTCTTGGTTTGTATTTTCTACCATAAAGATAGAAATTACTGTTATTACCTATTTTATCCAATTTACGGGGGTTTGTAAAGGAAAGCCCAGGGGAGGGCAAGGCCTAAATTGAACCTATGAAATATTACTCGTTTTCCTCCTTTAGCATCCTTTATTTTGACGATCTCAAAAATTGATGTATACTCACATTGCGATGCCTGATTTAGAACACAGATTACGAAACCATGACCTGGGATTTTTACAAATCATCGCCTCATTGTGGGGCGTGGATCTTTCAGCGCCGGATGCCCGCAGTGCGCTCCCAAAATTAACGCGCATATTGCTTAACCCGGAACTGGCTCTTGAGATTGTTGATGTCCTGCCTGACGGCGCGCGCCAGGCGCTGGATGCCCTGATTCTCAAGGACGGCTGGATGGCATGGCCTCGATTCACCCTTAAATTTGGGCAGTTACGCGAGGTTGGTCCCGGAAAGCGTGACCGGGAGAAGCCCTATCTCGAGCCGATTTCATCCACAGAGGTGCTGTGGTACCGGGGTTTGATCGGCCGAGATTTCTTGATGCGAGGGGGAGAACTGCAAGAATGCGCCTACATACCGGATGATTTATTAAGCATGCTACCGCCCCCTTTACCCACCAGGCCAGAGCCGCCCGGAAGGGCTGCCTCACCCGGGGAGAAGGCTACTATTTGGCATGCCAATGACCGTGTTCTGGACCACACCTCCACATTGCTGGCAGCTTTACGCATGGAAGACCCCAAACGGTCCCCTGATGTAAAAGACTGGCAGCCGCCCTTCGAAGTGGTATATGCACTTCTTTCGGCGATGAAACTAATTACTTCCAGCGAACAACCCGTCCCTGAAGATGCCCGTCCTTTCTTGGAAATGCCCCGCGGAAAAGCCCTTGCCTGGCTGGTGAGCGGTTGGCGTGAGTCTCCTCTGTTTAATGAGTTACACCTTATTCCGAGCCTGGTTTGTGAAGGTGCCTGGCATAACGACCCAAAAGGGACGCGTGATTTCGTTTTAGAAGAGTTGGGCGAGGTACCGGAGAAAAAATGGTGGCACCTGGATTCCTTTGTTGAGGCAATCTATGAACGCAAACCCGATTTTCAACGCCCGGCAGGGGATTTTGACTCCTGGTTAATTCGAGACGCTCAAACCGATGAGTCCCTGGCGGGTTTCCAGCATTGGGACACCGTGGACGGTGCTTTAATTCGGTTTATGATCACAGGACCCATGCACTGGCTGGGGCTGATGGATCTTGCATCACCGTCCGCCGATGCCCCGGTTAAGGCGTTCCGCTTTTCGAATTGGGCTTCAGACCTGCT
>JARGGB010000041.1 GCA_029210815.1 Candidatus Brevefilum sp. | reverse complement strand
GACAACCTGTTCATGTTGCTGATTAGGACATTTCTACTTTGCTGAACTATAGGACTCTTTAACTTTGCCTTGACAGATTGGAAGGGATAAAATCAAGGGGAAAAATAATAGAAATTCCCGCCATTAGTCCCAATATAAAATGATGATGACCCTGGAATTTGTGTTAATGTCAAAATATCCTTATTCAATAACCAGGGGATTGGAAAATACGCCCAATTTTCACCACGATCCTCTGATCGATACAATCCCTGGTCTGTCCCTGCCCAAATAATATTTTTATTAGCAATATCTATCAGAACATCTGCGATCTTGATATCCTTCAAACCTATTCGCTCCCAGGAACTACCGCCATCAGAAGTTTTATAGATCCCGCTCTCTGTACCGGCATAATAGGTGCTGTTTGAAGCTTTTGCTAGAGAAAACACATCAGCTGATGGATGAAAACCACTGTTCTTATTGATCCAATTCAATTGGCTGGTGGTCGCAACTTTGACACTTGAATCCGCCAATCCTAAATAATAAGAATTGTCTTCGCCAGTGGGATCAATCATGGAATCAAATACATATTCAGTTGTCAGGCTTGAATTCATCCATGTGCTTCCAGCATTTTCGCTTATTTTCACACCAGCACCATTTGTACCTGCAATCATTCTTTTTGAGTTACCAGGATCGAAACTAAAAGTTGTGATATCAAGATAGGAAGGCGAAGGGATTGACTTCTGATCCGGATTTATGACCTCCAGGGATTCCCTGTCTATTGGATCCATCCAATCATAAACCTGTTCCGTAACGATATCAAAATCTTTTTGTACGGATTTTTTATTTTTAGATGCTGATAAACCAGTATTGGATTGGGTCCAATTCAAACCGCCGTTATTACTGATAAAAATGCCATTATTTTGAGTACCTGCATAGAGAAGGCCAGGGTTTTCAGGATTTGACGTAATCAAGTTCACAAATCGATCAGTGAGTCCATTGTTTATGGGATACCATGAAATGCCGTTATCTTCACTCTTATAGAGGCCTCGACCAAGTGAACTGACATATTGAATTGAAGGATTAACAGGATCGATGAATAATGAGTTGATGATATTGGCTTGAATCCCATTGTTCTTTGGCTCAAATGAAACGCCAACATCCAGGCTTTTGAAAATACCAAAATTTTGCAACCCTGCATACATTTTTCTGGTCATACCCAAATTATTTAAAGGACCATTACTATCTAGAGCTAAATCAAAAACGAACTTGCCGCCATAATTCAGCAGGGAACAGGTCGATTTTGCGGTGGGATTTTCACAAGAATAAACTCCAGCGGCTGTCACAAGATAAACAGTGCTGGGATGGTTGTGATCCACAAGAACTTCATAGACAAACATATTACTTGCATCCGTTGAAGCCACCCGAACCCATTTATGACCGCCATCCTTTGAATAGGAGAAACCATCTCCATCCCAGTGGGCAATATAAACATCGGAATTCACAGGGTTGATATCCACAGAGCGAATATCAATGTCATCAAGAGGGAGTGTGCTGTTCATTGCAACCCAATTCTCCCCGCCATCTTTTGACTTATATACCCCCGTGTCATGCATGGCTGTATAAATGACATTAGGATTATTCGGATCAATCCCAAGATCATAGACGTAATCATAAGAAAGGCCGCTGCTCATTCTCACCCAGGTCGACCCCCCATCAAATGATTTAAAAACCCCACCAGGGTAATCTTTTGTGCCGTCTGGATAAGTGATTGTTGGTTCTCTTAATCCAATAAATACAATTGAAGGATTTCGGGGATGAAAATCAATTGTATAAATTACAGCCCCAGTCGGAATACCCTTTGTCATCTGCCAGTTTTTGCCGTCATCAAAGCTTTGATTAACCCCTTGTTTATAAACACTGGCTAATATGTGCTGGCTGTTTTGAGGGTCTATGGCGATGTCATAAATATAAGCAGATTTTAAATTTTGATTCATTTTCGACCAATTTAGTCCCCCATTCTCACTTTTGTAGATCCCATTTCCCCATGTACCAGCATAAATAACCTCTGAATTTTTGGGATCGATGGCAATACATTCCACAGTTCCGCCATCCATTCCATCAAACCTGCTTGGTGAACGATCGTAACGGATAACTGGGAGGTAATAAATTAGTTTTCCATTTCGACCATCAACCAACTGCTGCGGGTCTAAAATAGCAAAAAGAACCAGATTTACCAAAATGAACAAAAGAGATTTAAATAATTTGATTTTCATAGATTTAACGCAATCGGTAAAAATTGACCTTTGATGATCATTTCATCGGTTCTAACACATCCGGTCGATCATTTTCTGGTGAATTAACTGCCTTTGAAACGGGGTAACACTTCATCTCCTCAGCTGGATATGGAATTAACATATCGAGCAATGCTTTTTCATTTGCATCTTCCAATAGCCATTGCCAGCGAGCTTCCTCACCCAGCATGACTGGCATCCGGTTGTGGTAATCCTTCACCAGGTCGTTTGGGGAGCAGGTCAATATGGTACATGTATGCAGTTCACCCCCTTGTGGCGCTTGCCAGTGTTCATACAGACCGGCAAAGGTAAAGGGATGATCATTTTTTAATTTGAAAAGATAAGGCGTCTTTTGAGCGCCCTTCTGATCCGCATGCCACTCAAAGAAACCATCCGCCAAAATCAGGCACCGCCGTCGTGTAAAAGCAGCTCGAAAAGAAGGTTTTTCATGGGCGGTTTCTGATCTGGCATTGATCATCCGATACCCGATCTTCGGGTCATCCGCCCAGGAAGGCACTAAGCCCCACTTATAAAGCTCGACTTCTCTTTTTTCGGGATGTTTTACGATTGGAATTGGTTGAGATGGCGCGATGTTATAACGCGGCTTAACAATATGAACAAAAGGTCCCAAATCCAACAACGCTTGTAATTCGCCTGGATCGAGTGTTAATGTAAACCGTCCGCACATAGTACATCCCTTCTCTCTATTAACAGTAATTCTAGAATTAAAATTCTATTATAGATGAGGTTGCAATATGCAGACCACTATATTATGAGAGAGACAATCAACCAGCTCCCTAACGCAATAAATATAATGCTCATCGCAAACTTTACAGCAGCTGCTCTCTCATGAAGGAAACGAGTCAGATCTTTTGAGGTGGTTCCAAAATAAACCAGCACAAAGATAACCACCAGGGGAAGGATGAACATCAAGTTGTACAGAAGTAAATAAAGAAACGCCTGCAGCCGCAAACCGGGAATACTGCTGACAAATATGATCGTTGGTAAATACACCTGACCGGTACAGGCTAACTCGAGGAGTGAGATCATAATCCCTACACCAAACGCGCCCAGAATGTAGTTCCGGGTTTTTCTCCCCTTACGAATCGTTGTATTGATTCGCTTTCGCAATGGCTCAGGTAATTTAAGCAGCATGTCCCCGACTTCACCATTCCGGGCTTTCTTATAATCGATCAAACTGAGCACTGCTAAAGTCAGGCAAAGGACGCCAGTGATCCCATAGACAATCTTGGCGATCACATCCAGGGTTGAACTTAAGAGCTCCAAAACCTGGTAGAGACCTAATCCAACAATCAAGTAAGCTAAAAACACCCCCAATGTAAATCCGCCGCCCACCCACAATACCTCTTTGCCCTGGCGGCCGCTGAGGGTTAGATATGAGACAAAGAAGATCAATGTCGCAAAGGCGCAGGGGTTGATCCCATCCACAAGCCCGGCAAGAAGGACGGCTAACCACCCCATATCCTGGAAGCGTTCAATGATAGAACGCTGACCCTCTTCTGGGTCAAAGTCCAGCCAAATTGGTTCAACACCGGTTGTGCGGTAGCTTTCAAGTATAGGTGTAATATTTTCTGGCAGGATCTCGTCAGCGATAAGCACTTGTTCGCCAATAACGAGCGCAGGGGTCTGAAAATCCTCGGTGTAACCAATTTGATCCATCAGCCAGGTCGCCAGGTCGGCATGGTCATAGATATTAAAATCCACAACCTGCATTTGGGGATAAAGATTTTTGAGATAATTTAGATCTGCTTCAACCCGGCTGCACTCTTTACAGCCTGTCTGATAAAAATAGGCAATGTAAATTGGAGCTTCAACCACACAGGTTTCTTCGTCCTCATCACAATTCTCATCGATGGGCTGAGAAAAATCAGGGTCAACACTGACCATTTTACTTGGGTCGACACCCTGAATTTCCAGGAAAGGAATGCCGCCCCCTTCAATGCCCTCTGAAACCAGATTTTCGAAGGTTCCACGAATTTCAGATTCGCCAATCAGAATGTGGTTATCAATAACCAGCGTCGGGATGCCGCGTTCTGACGGCTCAACTTCAAAATATGCCTCGATTGTTAGCATCGCTTCGTAATACGCTGGTAGCCCGATTTCCAACAAACGCACATCCAGCTGGCCGTTGTATTCGTCCACCATTGGCAGTATCAAATCCTCTAACATCTCAATACAATGCGGGCAATCATTGGCATAAAAATAATAAGCACCAACTGCCCCCTCGGGCAGAGGTTCAGCAGTTTTTTCTTCAGGTATTTGCGGCCCCGACGGCGTTAGCTGCTGCAAAGGAAAATCATTATTATCTGCATAAGCCAGCTTAACGGAGCTCAACAGGATTATCCCGATCAATGCTAAAACTAAGGAAGTGGTCAATGCAAAAGAACGTTTCATAAAGTCGTCATTCCTGTAATTTTCAAGTAATTTACTCATAATCACAATAAAAATCAGCAAAAAAGCAATCATCCATTATAATCGGCAACTGTCTTAAAGTGAACTTCTCCTGAAGGTTCACCAGCATCCCCTGGAATCATGATCAGTAAGTATACCGCCGGTTCCTGAAAAGGGTTATTCCAACGATGCGGAAAAAAAGAAGAAAGTGCCAGGCTGTCACCTTCATGAAGGACATACTTCTTATCCTCGATTTAGTAATCCATCAGCCTGGAGAGACAATATTCAAGGATCAATTAACCATATATTTGAACATTGATTTTATTGAACGTTTGTTCTATACTTGTTTTATGGAAACACTTGAAAAATTAAAGACCCTTTCCATAAATATGCCTTTTGAATCCGCTGAGGACCTTCGGCCGCCAGTTAATAATGCCGCTTGCCAGGATAATCTGTCACAGCTAAAAGAACAATTCCCGGTCACCCACGCCAGGCTTCCCGGCGGTAAAACCATCCCTTTGCTTAAGACAATGCAAACATCTGTTTGCGAGCGTGACTGCAATTACTGCTGCTTCAGATCCGGAAGGGACACACCCCGAGCCAGCCTTAACCCGAACGAATTAGCAGACGCAGTGGTCAAATTATCAAAATCGGGCATTGCCAAGGGCGTTTTCCTCAGCTCAGGCATCGCCGGCGGCGGCATCCGGACACAAGACCGCATTATCGCCACGGCTGAAATCTTGAGAAACAAATACCATTATCAAGATTACATTCACCTGAAGATTATGCCTGGTGCTGAAAGAGATCAGATATTCCGGGCAATGCAGCTCGCTGACCGGGTTTCCATCAACCTCGAGGGGCCAAATGAAGGCTGCCTGAGCAAATTGGCACCGCATAAAGTCTTTTTCAAAGAGCTGCTCGAACCGCTCAAGCTCATTGAGGAAATTCGGAAAAATTATCCACCGCACTTAGCATGGAAATCTACCTGGCCGTCCAGCTGCACGCAATTTGTGGTGGGTGCTGTCGGTGAAAGGGACATTGACCTCTTACAAACAAGCTTTAATCTACGTCAGAGCTTCGGCATCAGTCGGGCATATTACTCGCGTTTTACACCAGTGATAAATACACCTTTTGAAAACTTGCCGGCTCTCAATCCATGGCGCGAACACCGACTTTACCAGGCTTTTTACCTTTTCAGGGATTATAAATTTGACCTTGAAGAGCTCCAATTTGACCAGCACGGCAACCTCCAGCTTGATAAAGACCCAAAACTGGCATGGGCAGAACAAAATTTAATTGAAAACCCTATTGAGATCAACAAGGCAGATTACGATCAACTGCTCAAAATACCGGGGATCGGTCCGATTACAGCAAAGCGAATCATTCAAGCACGGCTTCATGGTAAGATTAGAGACTGCAGCACTTTAGGAAAATTTGGCATACCGGTTTCCCGAGCTGCAAGATTCGTTCTGCTGGATGGAAACCATCCTGCTTACCAACCTATATTATTCTGATGGGTACACAAAAAAACAAAATTCAACACTTTATCTCAGAACCAATCGAAGTAGCGTTTCTAACACCGCCAAATTATTCTAAAAAGCCATCCTGCCCAAATCAATTCATTCATGGAGGAGAAGTCTTTCTCATTGTTGAATGCTTAACTGAGTGGCAGGACTTTACCAGGCGGGGACGAATGGCCAGAAATATGCAAACCCAGCATGCCCAGGCGGCAAGTAAACACGGATCCTGGGGCGTAGGCCGCTTTTATTTTGATGTAACAACAGAGAATGGCAGGCTTTTCCGTCTGTATTACGATCGGTCGCCCAAGGATGCTTTAGATCGATCTGGCGAATGGACTTTGTTAGCTGAATTATCCACAGATGATGATTAATTCATGAAAAATCTCCCAAAAAGGACCTTTCCAATCCTTTCAGGCATTCTCCTGGTAATCGCGCTATCCCTCATCTTTATTGGGAACCCCCTCATGGCACAAAGCCTCAGAAATGGCTTTGTGTATTATTTACCAATTATCCGAAACAATCAAGAGATTATCGCCTCCACCAGTTATTACCTGCCAACCACAGACGCCGTCTTTCTTTACACACTTGGCTGCGACCAGGGGAGAAGAGATTTGCTTGAACCCGGTATTCAAGACAGCGTTGTTGTGCTGGACTTCAGCTACCCGGTTTACAACGACGTCATCGGCTACGGTGCTGATTTATTTGAAGACAGTCGCTCCTATCCTACGGATCCTGCCCCAATTTCAGCCATCACTGAAGGCGTAAAGGGTTTTGCTGAGGGATACTACCAGTGTTCCGGGGCTGATACCCAATCCAACTTTGTGATTGGCATCGGCACCAACAACAAAGCACTTTCAATCAATACCCTTGAGCAGACCGCTGCTCACGGCGCTGCCTGGGGTGAAATGGTCAATGACGTCAATCAATGGGCGCTTGACAGGGGTATGCTTCACCAGGTTCAGGCATATGGTGCAAGCGATATGGAAGTAGATTGGAATACGCCCTTGATGACTCGCTCCTGGATTTCTGGCTTTGAAAGCGCAGGGGATAATTTTCTGATTCACTTTGGCGATGCATCCGGATGTCCTTATGAAGACAATCCCTATTGGAACTGCAATAATAACTGGGATTTAGAAGACGTTTGGTATGTCTCTTGGGGCGCACCGCCTGCCCTACCCCTGCCCTTGATCTACCTGAATGACGGCGTCCATGCAAAACAATGGGCATTCATCAGCCAGTACAGCCTTGAACACCACGGTTTCAGGCTGAACTTCACGGGTGTTTTTACCCAATCCTATTTTTGCGAGCAATTCAACTGGTCATCCTGTGAGCGCACCGACAATACACCTGAAGAAGCCTATGCGCAATTAACTGCCGAACTGAATAAATTCCCGGGTGCCGCACAGCATATTCGCTGGAAAACAGATATTCGATGGATTCACGAAGCTGAGGTCACACAATCAAGCGTCTCAGGGGCGGAAGTTAGGTCTGCAAGCCATCCAATTTATGATGAGATAATTACCCTGGAAAATGCGCTGCAAACCAGCACCTTGAGCCCCGATTTAAAAATAAGCCTGGAGACAAAATTGCGGATCTACAAAGCATGGGCTTCCATGATTGAAACTTCGATGCAAAATCCAGCACCAAAAAATAATCAATAAAGATCTTATATATCTTTTTCGCGAACTCAACGAAACAAACGGAACGGCAAACATCGGCAAATTATTACTGTGTGAAATTGTTGTGCCGTAGTTTTTCTTATACTTTTCATCGCCCTCATTTATTAAAAGAGCTAGACAATTTCCACCTGTATCAGGTGAACACTGCTCTTGAGGAACATATCCAGCAATTCTGCCTTTTGCTCTTCCTGAAGACCTTTGATCACCCAGCGCAATGTAAAGGAGCCGTCATTAAAGGTGTTATTGACCGTCCGCAGAATATTGCCGCCAAAATGAGAGACTAAGTTCGCTAATTGCGCCAGCACACCGGGTTTATTTGTGTTTGCGGGCCCGACAAGGTTGATAGACGTCCAACCCAACACGGCTTTAGAAATTCCCACTTCTTCCATTGCTCTTTCAAGGTCGCTCAAAATCACGGCACCACCACCCAATGCTGAGTAAAGATCGTCCAGGTTTGCCGCTGCCAGTGTGCTTAATAAATTTTCAAATTTAACCTTCTCCTGTATCTGGATGTCCTCAAGGTCCATAATGCCGCGTTCTGCCAGAATAGGTTTAATCATTTTGCGACCTTCTTCAGCGGTTTGCTTGAGTGCGACGGTTACCAGCACCGACCGCAGTAATCGAGCTGTGGATAGGTTACTGAATTCCAACCATTCCGCTGTTGGCATCATGCGTTGTCCATGGGTGATCACCTCAACCACGTCTCCGGGAGCAATCGGGTCGCTCAAGGCACGCACTTCGCCGTTAACTTCCACCCGGTTGATCTTGTCAAGCAAATAGTCCTGGATGGCAGCAACTGCATCCAGCACCGTAGACCCATCGGGCAAAAAGCGGGTGCCGCCTGTCGGTGTAAATATTTGCACCGGTTTATATTGTGTGATGTGATGTCCCTTTTGTAAGGCGTCAACAATACCCCATAAATTTTCGCCTTCCATTTCTTCCGTGGCAATGGCTATCTCAACAGCACCCCGATTGGGCAACCAGGCTGTCACCTGTAAAGCCTGGTAACCATGCTGCGGGCTGGCAATGTAATCATCAAAGCGCCCCTGGTCAAGGTGCCGTGAAAACAAACGGTTGACCCGGGATAAAAGCCGGTAGCAGGCAGCCGGGTCAGAATCCGCAACCAGCATTCGAAAACTAACAATATCATTCACCGGTGAGAAATCGTCCAGGGAGGTACGTCGTTCTTTAGCCATGCGGCGTAATTTCTGCCAGGACTGCCAGTATCCGTTGACGATGATCCGAATTCGTCCTGAAATGCCCTCATCCTCCATCAAATCCTTCAACTGTAGAAGCATATTATTGATGAAATCCAGTTCAAGTCGCGGATCACGATCAATCTGTTCCCTGACGAAATGAAATACATCCGGTTCAGCATAGGGGAAAGCCATATCCTCCAGCCAGCGCCGCCAACGGTAGCAATTCAGAATCCCTGCCAGTTTTCCATACGCCCTGATGGCTTCTGTTGCTTTTTGGTACTGCTTCTGGGGAGACATGTGCTCAAGCGTCATGATGTTGTGGCTCTTATCCGCCAGCTTAATAAGAAAAACCCCCGGGTCGCGAAATCTTGCGATCTTCCGGAGGGTTTCAAGTTCACGGGAGCGCCCATCACGTGGGTTGCTCATTTTGGTGACACCGTCGACCAAATAGGCAATATGCTTGCCAAGCAAGCCTGGAAAGTAGCTTTGAATCTCTTCAAGGCTCTCTCCCTGGTCTTCTACAGCATCATGCAGCAATGCGGCAATGGTCCATGCTTCGTTCTGAACCAATCGATCGATAAAATCAGCAATCCAAACACAATGGGTCTCAAAATACGGCTCCCCACTCAGCCTGTACTGCCCTTTGTGCAATTTTTTCCCAAGCTCATAAGCCTTAGCAATGGCAGGTGTGCGCAGCACAAAGTCCCCTGACATGTTAAATTCATCAACAATTTTTGGACGAATTTCGTGTACAAACTCTACTTCAACCATCAAAACTGTCCTTAAATAAGATCTAAGATCATCGCTTCGGTTAATGGCTTTCAGAAAAATCGATCACCCTGTATTCTGGCAATTAGTTATATCTCGGCGTTGTTAACTAAGCGCATGCCAGAATACCACTCATTAATTTTACAATATAAAACCAAATTATATCATTTTTTGTAATTTAAGGGAGTTTTCACACCCGCCAATTCCAAACATTAATCATTTAACCCTTGAAATAGAACATATATTCTATTATACTTAGCTTATGTCAATTATAAATAGTTTCTGGCATTGGATTAACCCCACAGACCGCAGGCAGTTATTAGTTCTGGAACTGGACCCTGCGAACGCACAATACCTGGCACAAATTGCAGCCAGCAGCGAAAGCTCACGCCAGGAGGTGGCACAGGACCTGCTGAAAACCGCCCTTGTGGACCGGCAGGTCGCCGAAAAAAACCTGGCACGCTGGCGGGCTTTGACACCCCGTCAACAGCAGGTGGCTGCCCTGGCATGTCTGAACTTCACCAATCGGCAGATCGCGGCAAAACTTAATATTTCGCCGCAGACCGTTAAAGCCCACATGCGAAACCTTTTACACCGTTTTGATCTGCACAGCAAGTCTGAACTGCGGCAGGCGCTGGAAAACTGGGATTTCAGCGACTGGATTGACCTTAACCCTTCCAGTTAACCCAATTTTCACCCCAATTTAACCCCGATTCACCATATCGAACATTTGTTCTATCCCCTAAAATAAGGGGTATGAACAAACAAATCATAAGTTTTCCTGTACCTAAAACAGGCAAGATTTCTCTGGTGGTCGCCCCCAAAACCGTTATCCACAGCCTGATGTCCATGCTGGCGGTCCTGGCGCTGCGCGGCCGTGTGATCGTTGTTGACGGCGGCAACTGCTTTGATGCTTACAGCCTGGCGCGTGCATTACGGCGCCGCACACACCAAATTCAGCCTGCGCTCAAAGCAGTGCAGCTCTCCAGAGCTTTCACCTGCTACCAGATGGTCGCCATGCTGTCAGAACTGCCAGTTGACGGCACCCCGGTTATTGTCCTGGACTTGCTGTCGACCTTCCTTGATGAAAATGTCAATTTTTCCAAACGTCAGCGCCTGCTGGAAAGCAGCCTGAACCTGCTCAGACAGATCAGCGAAGGTGCACCTGTGGCTGCCTGGGCGCGGGCACACCCTGCCGCCGAGGGGGAATACCAGCAGCTGCTGATGCCCCTGCTGGAAACAGCACACGATATCTGGGAACTGCAAGCGCCAGAAATACCCGACCACCAACTGCCCTTGTTCTGACCAACTACCGAATTTAAAGGAGAGCCCAATGGGACGCACACTTCCTTCAGCCACACAACTCATGCTTCAAGAAGAGGCTTCACTGGCACGCTTTCGCCGCGCCCTGCGCCGTGGGGATCAACTGGTCTTTGACGATCTGTTTACATCAGCGCAAAAGCACATCTCCGCCGCTGCCTATGCCGCCCACGCACTGCCCTTTGAGACCTTCCTGATGGCGATGCTCCTTGAAGAACACAAAGAGCTGATGCGCTTACGAGAAATTGTTGAAAGGCTGCGGGAAATGCATGCCTGAGTTCACCGGCTGGCTGCTCGATCTATTTGATGACCCCCGCGAAGGCCTGGTGCTGTATTTCATTGACGAGAAAGGGGCGCACCATCGTCTCACACGGCCCTTCCCAGTCACCTTTTATGCCCTGGGCAGTGATGCACAATTGCGCGCATTGTGGCGTCAGCTCAGCAACCGCCCCGACGAGATCACACTCTGCCGGACTCATCGTATGGACGTTTTTAAGCGCCAGGACGTCACCGTTTTAGGTGTGACTGTTAAAAATCCTTATCAAGCCGGCAAAATCTTTCATGAAACTGCAGCTCAATTTCCCGAACTTGAATATGCCGATGCTGACCTGAACATCTCTCTGCGCTTTGCGGCGGAGACAGGCGCTTTCCCACTCTGCCGCTGCCAGGTTTGGTCTGACGAGGTAGGGCAACTCACGCACATCAAGGTTCTGGAAGATGCCTGGCTTTTGAAAGCCACGCCCATCCCTTTGCGGACCATGTCCCTGGCGCCCGACGTCGCCCCTCACCACGCCAAACCCCGATACTTGATTGTCGAGGTTGCGGGCGAAGAATACCATCTTGACCTGCACACCTGGCGCCCGCTGCTGATCAACCTGCGCGCCCTGATCCAGCGCCACGATCCTGACCTGCTGCTAACGGACTGGGGCGACACCTGGCTGCTGCCCAAACTGATGGCACAATCCGAGAAATACCACATTCCCCTGGGGCTCAACCGGGAAATCGGACGCGGGGTGAGCTGGCACGAGGAGCGTACTTATTTCTCCTACGGGCAAATCATCTTCCGCGGGCAGCAAATCCACCTGTTCGGACGCTGCCATATCGACCGTCAAAACGCTGTGCTCTGGAATGACTACGAGCTTGACGGCACCATCGAGGTCAGCCGGGTAACCGCCCTGCCCCTGCAAACCGCTGCCCGGGTCTCACCGGGCACGGGCATCTCATCCATTGAAATGCTGACTGCCCTTCGCGAGGGCATCCTTGTCCCCTGGCAAAAGCAGCAAGCAGAAATGCTCAAACCCGCTGCAGACCTGTTCACAGCCGACCAGGGCGGGCTGGTTTATCAACCCAAAATCGGCGTGCATAAAAACGTCGCTGAAATTGATTTTGTCTCTCTCTACCCGGCTATCATGGTGTATTTCAACATCTCACCCGAAACCATCCTCCCAGACCCAAATGGCGAAAACCTGGTCCCCGCGCTGGGGCTTGCCATCGACAACAGCCAGGACGGGCTGATCCCCAAAGCTTTGCGACCTTTGCTTGAGAAGCGCATTGAGATGAAGAAGCACCTGGCAAGCACCCCAAACTGGGACCCCTTTAGAAAAAACTTCAAACGGCGGGCTTCAGCGCTGAAATGGCTGCTGGTAACCTGCTTTGGATACCTGGGCTATAAAAACGCCCGCTTCGGGCGCATTGAAGCCCACCAGGCTGTCACCGCTTATGGACGTGAAGCCCTGCTGCGCGCCAAGGAGGCAGCCGAGGATATGGGTTTTGAAGTGATCCAGTTATATGTCGATGGGCTATGGGTGCATCACCCCCAGAAAACACGCCCTGAAGATATTCAACCTCTGCTGCTTGAAATCCAGGAGCGTACAGGCTTGCCGATCTCCCTGGACGGCATCTACCGCTGGGTGGTCTTTGTCGGCTCACGCCAAAACAAAAAACGTGCGGTTGCCAACCGCTATTTCGGCGTCTTCCAGGATGGGTCGATTAAGGTGCGCGGGATTGACACTCGCCGCCATGACAGCACACCTTTTGTGTCGGAAGCCCAAATGCACCTGCTGGAATTGCTCGCCAGCAAAGATCAACCGGAGGATGCCCTGCCTGAAGCTGTTGATTACCTGAGAGCGCGCCTGAGGGCATTGCGCAGTGGTCATGTCAGCCTGCCCGACCTCCTCGTCCGCCAGCGCCTGGGGCGCAAGCTGGAAGCCTACCGCACCCCTTCCCCCGCTGCCCGGGCTGTGATGCAGCTGCAGGCTGCCGGCAAAGAGATGCGCCCGGGGCAGCGCGTGCCCTTCATTTATACCCTGGGCAAACCGGGGGTCTTCGCCTGGGACAGGCCGCAAGCACCCAATCCGCATGCGGTGGATGTGGCGCGCTACCAGCGCCTGCTCCTGCGAGCCGCTGGCATTGTCTTGGAATCCTGGGGGATGGATGAAGAAAAATTAACAGAAAGGGTGCTGTCCGATGCCAGTCAGCTGCGCCTACCGGTCCCGCCCAAGCAGCACCCGAGAAAGCACCGCAGCAATATTCCAGGCGTCGTCCACCCCGCGATGGATCGTGCCCTCAAAGGGCAAATCCACTAAGGCAGTTCCTCGTTTCAGGTCAACTTCATGTTTCAGCCCAAAGTGTAAAGCCAATAAATTCTTCACATTGATATGGGACTTCCCGAAGGGATAAGGCATATCCAATTCCTGGCATTGTTTCGCCAGCATGATCCGGTCATAATCGCCGTAGCTTGCCCAGGTGCGCCTGTCGGAATGGTATTTTTCCTGCAAGAGCCGGCAGGCTTCTCGAAGGGAAGGCGCGTTTTTCAGCATCTCCGGGTGAATTGTAGTCAGCTCGATACAGTAATCGCTGAGGCTTGAATGTTCCGGCTTGACCATAATGCCGCGCCTATCAGAACGCTCCCCGCTTTTAACATCCAGGGTGCACAAGCCAATTTCGATGATTTCGCTGGTCTCACCAGGAGGGGGGTCTCCCTCCCAGCAGGTTGCCTCAAGGTCAACCACGATGATTTTATCAAGCAGTTTCGCCATTATTTTGCCATCCCATTCTTCTTAATTGTTGTTGTTTTGATTTTGTCATCTTTTCCACGACCAGGGTATAGGATTCATCAATCATTCTTCTGACCTCATCATCGGGTACGCTGTCGACCAGCCTGACTGTATTCCAGTGTTTCTTGTTCAGATGATAACCCGCTGTGATCGCTGCATATTGTTTGCGTAAAATGACCGCGTCGATAGGATCCGCCTTCAAAGAGATCGTCAAGGGTTCTTCCTGCCATGCGACCAGCGCAAATATCCTATCCAGCACTTTGAACACCAGCGTATCAGTTCCAAAGGGCATATCACGTCTGGCAGCCGTTTTGCTTTCTAAATAGGCACATAATGACTCGTAATCCACGCCGTTCGCCTTCAATCCCTGGGCAATCTGAAAAACTCGACTTTTTCCTGTGCTAAATCAACGATGCAAAACGAGCGGGGTTCCCGTCCCAAGCCGCCCAGGGCGCCGGGGTTGACAATCCGCACCCCCCTGATGACCTCATCCCGTTTCTCATGGGTATGACCGTGGAACAACCACTTGCAGCGCCCCTCCCGCACCAGCTTCATGACTGTGCCTTCGATGTGACTGTGGGTCGCAGCCACCGGCACGCTGTCGATCAAGCCTTGAAACACCGTCCCGACAAAATTATCCTCTCGCATCCCTTCGATGCGTTTTTTGAACGTCCCCGTCAGCCCGTCCATATTGCCAATTGTGTAAATCACCCGAAAACCCTCAAGATGCGAAACCATTTCCAATCCCGTCAAATCACCGCAGTGAATAATGGTGTCAATGCCCGATTCTCTAAAGGTGTTCAGGACATAGATCAGGCTGGATAAATTGTCGTGGGTGTCAGAAAGTACGCCGATTTTCATGAGGTTTCTCCTGTTGTCAGTGTTATCGATTATACGCGATAAGATTAATTTTTCCAGCAGTGAAATCAGGATATATCAAAAGAAAAAACTATTGAGAGCTTGTGATTTGTTCTGCTTGATAAGAAATTAAAATTGTCAGAAGCAGACCTACCCCCTGCCCCCTCCCTGAAGGGAAGGGGTTTTAAATTCTGGCAGGACCAAGGTTTGAGTAAAAGCTGAGCTTTAGAGATCAAAAATTAATTTATTGTATGGAAAAACTATCAGTTAGATTTGTCCTGTAAAGGATAGGAAAAAATCTCATTGCAAACACCTCCGGAAGCAAAGGAAGTATTAAAGTCCCTTCCTTTCAGGGAAGGGATTTAGGGTTAGGTTTAATTTCCTGATAAAATATATTAAACACAAAGATCATCATAGCCAACTTCAATGCGAAATAAACATATCATAAAAAATCAGCATATCTCACCCGAACTCAAAGCCCGTGCAAAAGCAATGCGCAGTAATATGACACCAGCAGAAAGTAAACTCTGGTACCATTTACGTAATAATAACTTGGCTAATTTCCATTTTCGACGTCAACAAATCATAGATCCTTACATCGTTGATTTTTATTGTCATTCTGAAAACCTGGTTGTGGAAGTAGACGGCAGTGGGCACTTGGATCAGGTCGAGTATGACCAAAAACGAGACGAACTATTGAATAGTCTTGGTTTGAGGGTGCTTCACTTTTATAATTTAGATGTGATTGAAAATATTGATGCTGTTCTGGAAGTCATTCTAGAACATTGCCAAAATAATTTCCTGGCAGAATAGATTAAAATAAACCTGAAAATCAATTTTTTCCTTTGTCACCCAATTAGACGAATATCCAGGTATGACCTACCACCTGCTCTTTTCCTGAAAGACTGGTTTCTTGAACTTCTTTGACGACTCTCCGCTGTGGTAAAATTATCCTGGTGCAATAATTTTTGCCGATCATCAAACAACCTGGAGAACGCATGGCTAGCTCATTACAAAATGGCATCAACGCAGCAAAAGCCGGGCGCATGGACAACGCGCTTGGACATTTGAAAGATGCAATCATTGAAGAACCACAAAATGCGGATGTTTGGGTATGGATTGCCGCCATCATTGATGACCTTGACAAGCAGGAAATTTTCCTTGAAAAAGCCCTGGATATTGATCCTCACAACATCCCAGCGCAGCGCGGCATGGCATACCTCCAAAAGCGAAAACAGGACCAGTCCGGCAAAACCGATGACCACCTATCCGATCATACCCGTCCCATCTCGCCATTCCCATCATCCGAAAATCCAAAAAAACGGGAAAACTTCTCTGGATGGAGCAAAATTTCCCCCTCTGAAATTCTAAAATTCCAGGACTCTTCTGAGAATGGATCCAAGAAATCAAAAGTTTCGCATGATACAAACAGACTGACACCCTTTGAAATTGGGCTGCTGGGTGTTGTTGTCATTGTGTTTTCGATCATCGGTATTTTAGCTGCAAGCGCCATATTTGAGTTTGAACTTCCCATTGCGTTTCTATCTTCGAACCGTCCCAGCCTGACCACAGCACCGCCGTATCCCGGTGTTTTCCTTTATGAAAACGATGCTTTTTTTGACATCCGGGGAAATGAAGGCTTGCCGAACTCCGAAGAAGGTATCCCAACCAGTACTGCTGAAAAACCAGTACTCGTTCTCTTGCAGGATGCTGCCAATCCCGAACAAATGAAGCTGATTTATCAGAACGGTGATTATGTGCCATTCAGTGTTTATCCGGGCAAAGGAGAGTCAGAACTCATTCGACCGATTTCAGCATTGGACAGCGGCTTATACTGCTTGCAATATGATGAGGGCTTGGAGGAAGACACGATCAATTACTGGTGTTTTAAAGTCATGATTGACGGGGAAAACGACTGAACCAGATAATGTGACGATTTGGCTCGTGATTGGTGTATAAATTCAGCTTCACAAACAAGGCAATTGACTTATAATCATCGCGATGATATCACATATTTTATAAAGGATATTAATGCCCATTCATACGATCATTGATACAAAATTCATCGCGCCAGACATCAAAAAATTCATCATCAGTGCACCCGCTATCGCACAAAATCGCCAGGCAGGTCAATTTGCGGTCGTTCAAGTCACTGAAACCGGTGAACGCATTCCAATGACCATTGTGGATTCAGATGCTGAAGCCGGGACGATCACCCTGGTTATCCAGGGCGTGGGAAAAACAACCCTTGAGATGAACCAGCTCGAAGCCGGCGATGTGATTCAACACCTGGTGGGTCCCCTGGGAACTCCCTCAAGGATCGAAAACTTTGGGCATGTGGTCGTCATTGGCGGGGGCGTTGGCACAGGGGTCAGTTTCCCCCAGGCGAAAGCCCTTAAAGCTGCGGGCAACCATGTCACGGTCATCATCGGTGCAAAGACTCGATCAAAAGTCATCCTGGAAGATGAAATCAGGCAAATTGCGGATGAGGTATTGATCTGCACCGACGACGGTAGTTATGGGGAAAAAGGCTTTGTTACAAAGGTCTTGCAAGATTTGATCGATTCAGGGAAACCCATCGATTATGTTTTGGCAATTGGTCCCTTATTGATGATGCAAGCCGTGGTTAAAATCACCCACCCACTTGGGATCCAAACCTCCGTCAGCCTGAACCCAATCATGGTCGACGCAACCGGCATGTGCGGGGGATGCCGTGTGACCGTCGGCGACCAGGTTCGGTTCACCTGCGTTGACGGACCGGATTTCGACGGTTTCCTGGTGGATTTCGAGAACATCCTCCAGCGAAACAAAACCTACGAGCATGAAGAGCAGTGCGCGCTTGAAATCGCCATGGCAAAGCTTGAAGACACCCAATCACCGGTGAAATCATCCCGCCCAAGGATGGCAGTACGTCCACGACTCGACCTCAACGGTGATTTCAATGAGGTCAGCCTTGGGCTTTCAGAAGCACAGGCACAAATTGAAGCGCAGCGCTGTTTGATCTGTCGTAACCCGAAATGCGTGGATGGCTGCCCTGTCGGCGTAAAAATTCCGGACTTCATTCAGCAGATCACATCCAGGGCGTATATCCAGGCTTCCAGAATCATCAAGCAGGACAATGTACTGGCAGCGGTGTGCAGCAGGGTATGCCCCCAGGAAGACCAGTGTGAAGAAGCATGCATCCTCAGCAAGCGCAGCGAACCCATTGCCATTGGGGCACTGGCACGCTTTGCGACAGATTACGACCGACAGAAATGGGACAGCAAACCAGCCAGTTTTACCGCACCTATGCAAACAGGTAAGAAAGTGGCTGTGGTTGGCTCAGGTCCTTCTGGGCTGGCATGTGCTGGTGACCTGGTCAGTCTGGGATACCAGGTGACCGTATTTGAAGCCTTCCACACCTTTGGCGGCGTCCTGGCTTACGGCATACCTGAATTCCGTCTGCCGAAAGAAATCGTCAACGAGGAGATTGATGCCCTGGCGGCGAAGGGTGTGACATTCCAGGCGGATACGGTCATCGGCAAAACCTACACCCTGGATGACATATTCGATAGACTGGGATTTGATGCCATCTTTATCGGTGTGGGTGCGGGCTTACCCTATTTCATGAATGTCCCGGGTGAAAACCTGGTGGGGATTTACTCTTCTAATGAATTCCTGACCCGTGTCAACCTGATGAAAGCCTACGAATTCCCGGAATATGACACCCCGATGATCGACTGCCACGGCAAGCATGTCGCAGTGATTGGCGGCGGCAACACCGCGCTGGATTCTGCACGCGTTGCCCTTCGGCTTGGCGCAAAAAAGTCGAGCATTATCTATCGACGAACCGAACATGAAATGCCTGCACGCAGGGAAGAGATCAAGCACGGACAGCAGGAAGGGATTGAATTTCATTTCCTGAATAACCCCACCGCTTTCATCGGCGATGATCAGGGTCATGTGACGGGTATGCAGTTGATCCGCATGGCACTGGGAGAACCGGATTCCTCCGGGCGGCGACGTCCCATCCCAATAGAAGGCTCAGAATACGATATGCCGGTAGACATTGTGATCGTTGCCATAGGCAACGGTCCCAACCCAATCTTGTTGAGCACGGCGCCTGAAATCAAATGCAATAAATGGGGAAACATCATCGTCGACGATGACCTTTCGACCACTTTGCCGGCCGTCTTTGCCGGCGGCGATATTGTTACAGGCAGTGCAACGGTGATCCTTGCGATGGGCGCAGGTCGCCGTGCCGCCAAATCCATTGACGCTTATATCCAATCTACATCAACAGCAGCAAAGGCATAAAAATGACTCATCCCACTAAAATCGTTTGTATTGGCGCTGGAAGTTACTCCTTTGGCATCACTACACTGGTCTCGCTGTTACGCAGTGAAACCTTAAGGGGCAGCGAGCTGGTCCTCGTTGATCGTAATGAAGCCCATTTGGAGATCATGCTAAATCTTGTTTCATGGCTGAACGAGCTTTGGGGAAGCAGCATGCAAATCAGCGCTCAAACCAATCACCGAGACGCCCTGGCAGGCGCACAATTTGTGACCAATGCTATCGAGGTTGGTCCTCGTGAAGGGCTGTGGGAGTCTGACTATTACATCACGCTCAAATATGGTCTGCGTCAACCCTACGCTGAGAACAGCGGTCCGGGCGGCTTTGCCCATGCTGCTCGAAACATTTTGCCGGTGCTGGAAATCGCGCACGACATGGAAAGATTGTGTCCCGACGCCTTGTTCATCAATTTCACCAACCCCATGCAGCGTATTTGCGCTGCCGTCCACCGCCACAGCAAGATCAAGGTCGTCGGACTCTGCCACCAGCTCGGTGCGGGTTACGCTATGGTTGGCAAAGCACTGGCTGATGATCTGGGTGTCAACATTCCGGAGGATTTCACCAGCACCCATGCCAGTCGAAAATATACCGCCGGGATGAAAGCCGCATCGCTCCAAACCCTTGAAAAGGTCAAGATCACCGCAGCTGGCGTCAACCACTTCACCTGGATGCTTGCCCTGCGCGACCGTCACACCGGGGAAGACCTGTATCCCCTGTTTCGTAAACGCTGGAAGGCGATGCCAGATGCCTTCGAGCCCCTCACCCGGCGTGTGTTTGAAGCCTTTGACCTATTCCCCATCCCGGGCGACGAGCACCTGTGCGAATACCTCCCCTGGGTCAGCGATCCCCTTACCAAACCCTGGGAAAAATACGAGCTTGAACTCTATGAATGGGACGAGCACAGCCAGGAGCGAGACGACCAGTGGGAGAGCCTGGCTAAGGTAATCCAAAACCAGGAAGACCCAGAAGGATTCATCCCGGATTTCAGCGAAGGCGCACCCGAGATTATCGAAAACATCCTTAATGACAGTGACCTGGTGTGGGAGGCTGTCAACGTTCCTAACCAGGGATACATCCCGAACCTCCCTGAGGGTGCCATCATCGAGCTGCCAGGATTGCTAAATGCCAGCGGTGTTACCGGTATCCCCGTCGGCGAGATGCCCGAAGGCATTGCTGAACTCCTGCGGCGGGAGATCACCGTCAGCCACCTCACCGTGGATTCAGTCGTCCACGGAGATCGGGGCTTGGCTTTGCAAGCCCTGCTGCTGGACCCCGTCGTCCGTGACATGGATGTTGCAAAACAAGTGCTGGAAGATTACCTGGCAATCTATCGTGAACACCTGCCGAGCTTCTGGGCATAAACAAATTGATTGGTTTGAAAAAATTATGGTAAAAATATAGAAAATACTATGGAATTCGGAGCTCAAAATGACCAATACCCCCCAGGATCATAACAATTCAAGCCCCTCGGGATTTGTCCGGGCGATATCGGAACCCCTTTCATCACGCGGCTGGCCGCGCTGGCTGGTTTACCTGCTGGGCTTGATCGGCGGCGCCTATTTACTCAATCCCACCATGGGCATCCTCGAACTCATCCCCGACAACCTGCCGATTGTCGGCAACCTTGACGAAGGCGCTGCTATGATGATGGTGCTTGCCGGTATCGTGGAAGTCCTGGAGGGCAGAAAACTAAAACGCGCCCAGAAGCAAGCGAAAAAAGAGCAAGCGTAAATCCCTTCCCTTCAGGGAGGGGGCAGGGGATAGGTCAAAGATTAACTGTCCTGAAATCTGCTTGACTCTCTTCCAATTCCTGTTTGAATATATTGACGGCTTTAATATTCCATAGTATAAATGTGGTTGTAGGTTAACGGAAGTTCGATAAGACAGAATCGTTTTGTTCTTGTTTGGAACGTACGTTAGCAGGTAAAGTAGAAATTTGTAAAAAGGAGGTTTCCAAGCATGGCAGAACGAGAACTTGGCGTTGTCAAGTGGTTCAATGGCGAAAAAGGCTACGGCTTCATTCAACGCGATAACGGTGAAAAAGACGTTTTCGTACACTTCTCTGCGATCAAAGCTGAGGGTTTCCGAACCCTTCGCGAAGGTCAGCGAGTTGAATTCGAAGTAGCAGAAGGCGAAAAAGGGCCCCAAGCCCAGAACGTCGATGTCATTGAGTAGACAGTAATTATTCTATTAGAGAAATGCGATGCTTTTCTCAAGCATCGCATTTTCGTTTAAGGAGCTTAATCTTTCTTCTCAACCGCTTCACGCATTTCTTCCAGGTTCAACCCAGATTTGACCGAGTTGGGTTCCGTTGACGTCGGGTTGCGCCGGGCATCGGCGCCTTCATCATCCATCTTGATCAGCAGCCAGCGCGCTTTCTCAACCTTACCCGTGCGGATCAAGGCATAACCGCCCTGAAGTTTCTGACCCGCCAGCCAGATGGTCACATGGCCGCCCTCAATTTGCACCGCAAGTGAAGGTACTTCACCATTATCATCCGCCTCCTTGAGGTTGCGATACGTGCCGCGATCCCAAATGATCATCGTCCCGCCGCCGTATTCGCCCTCCGGAATCACACCCTCAAAATCGGCATAACCCAGGGGATGGTCTTCGGTCGGCACTGCTAATCGTTTGACGCTCGGGTCCGTGGAAGGACCCTTGGGTACCGCCCAGGACTTGAGCACCCCGTCCACCTCGATCCGGAAATCATAATGCAGGCTGGAAGCCTGGTGCTTCTGAACCACAAAGACCAGCTGCCCTTCAGCCCAATCAAAGCTGACTTCCTCATCCCCCGGTTCGGTTGTCTTGTTGAAGTCCCTTTTCTTTTTATAATCTGCAAGTTTTTCCAAAATCATTACCTCACCTGCTTAATTTTCTTGTAAAAGTGATATTAAATTAACACAGGCATTTAACGCCTTGATTGGCGTAATTTTAACGTTAAAAACGTGAACAACGGACCTTGATGTCGGGCTCAGACCCTCAGCGAACCGCGGAAACCCCGGGCTCCATAATAAGAATCTGCGCCGTTATGATAGACCCACACGGTATCGTATCGCCGATCGCCGAAGATCGCGCCGCCTAGCGTTCGAACCTTCGAAGGGGTGATCAGCCAGCTTGAGGTTGTCGTGTCAAATTCGCCAAGGGACTGCAGATGGCGGTACTCTGCCTCCGTAAGCATGGCAATCCCCATGGCTTCCGCCATCGACATGGCGCTGCCTTCTGGCTTATTTTTCTTCCGTGACTCCAGCGCTTCCTGGTCATAGCACAGGCTTCGGCGCCCTTCCGGGCTCTGCGTGCTGCAGTCATAGAAGAGATACGCATCCGCTGCTTCGTCATAGCCGACGACATCCGGCTCGCCGCCTGTTCGCGCCATTTCGCTCAGCGACCACAGCTTATTGGGATGGGATTCCAAGCGTGATTGAACCTCAGCCCATTTAAGGTCTGGGTGGCGGTCTATGTTGGCCTCAAAGCGGGATTGCAATGTGCTCAATAGGCTTTCAGCTTGTTCAGTAGTTAATTTATTTGGACTATTTTTATCTTGTTTCATACATGAATCATACCTTTCATCAATCAAGAATGCAAAATTATTTCGCAATTTCTTCAGTTAAACAAAATGCACATTTTATTATTTCAACCAGCCACCTGTGGAGATCCATGTTCACCCCAAGCACAATATAAAAAACACCTCTATCCATTGGAGAGTCTTTCAGTCAGCAATGGACATATGAATTGAATCTCCTGGATTATCCCTGTAAAATAATAGTAGGTTAGTTGAGGAATTTTGTGAGGAGAAACCCATGAAAAAACTTATGCCTCTGTTGGCCCTCTTCACCGCATTTATTTTGCTGTCTGGCTGTAAAAATTCTACTAATTTTACTCCAGACGCCGAACCCGATTCACCACAAGAAAATGTAAGCTGTAACGAAATCTCTTTTTATCTTGATCCTTCCTTGGGGAACGGTTACGGCTGTGTGACCATACCCGAAAGTAACAGCCTGGACAGGCCATCCTACTACCCATTTATCTACCCAACCCATACTGAAGTAACCATTCAAGAATACCCATTGATCCAAACGCAGTTCCCTCCTCAAGTATGGATCTACCCGGTTTCCCGATTCAGCGAACAGCTCCCTGAGGTCATTCCTCTTCTCGTCAATGACCTGCAAAGCATCATCTCTGATGGGACTCATAGCGGCAAAAAACTGCCTTTTCTACCGGCAATACTCGAACAACAGACTTTCTTTGCCCATGAAAAAAATTTAACCTTCAACGGTGGATAGGGCATTCGTTACATCACCGAGTATTCTGAAGGTCCTAACCCAATTACCAACAAGAATATCATCTATACCTTCCAGGGGCTTACCGATGATGGAAAGTATTGGATAGCCGTCACCCTTCCGGTCAGCCACCCCATCCTGCCTGATGAATACACCACGCTGCCTGAAGGTTATACACAGGAAAGCCTGATTTTGGATTACACATCTTATACAAAGGATATGAAAGACAGGCTTTCAAATGAGCTGCCTGATTCGTTCTCACCAAGTTTAAGCATTCTCGATATCCTTATCATGAGCATAACAATAAGACAGTGAATAACAGTATTTAAATTGATCGCCATCTAGCCAGATAATCTGCTTTAAGATCGGTTTTTGCCTCCCCATCGAAGGTAAGATAAGAGAAAATAAAATCCCTTAAGATTTCCTAAATCCTACTGGTTAATTTCTGATTTTTTTCTTGCCTGATAATTCCTGT
>JARGGB010000040.1 GCA_029210815.1 Candidatus Brevefilum sp. | reverse complement strand
TTTCGTCATATCCTATTCACCTCCAATAGGACATTTTAACTTTGCTCAAATAGGACATTACTACTTTGCCCTGACATGCCAATTAAATAGAATCGCTTATATGCAAAAATTGATATATAATAAGTGCTGTTATGAAAAATTACAAAACAAAAGCTGATCTATTTCACATCCTGTCCCACCCGGTACGCTTGCAGATCCTGGATGATCTGCGCAAGAGGCAGGCTTGTGTTTGCCATCTCCAGGCTGTCACCGGACGTCCCCAGGCTTATATCTCCCAGCAATTAAGGATTTTACGGGATGCTGAGCTGGTGATCGATGAAAAAGACGGACAGAATGTTTTTTATCGCCTGACCTGCGATTTGACGCGTGAATTACTTAATGAAACAATGGGTCAGGCAAGCGCGCCCAGCCATCCGGAAGGCTGCACCTGCCCATTTTGTACGAACGAGAAATAAAATTTTTTAACTGAATATATGCAGAAAAATATATATAAGGAGCCAATTTGAACATCACGAACGCCATCATCAACTTGCTGCAATCAGGCCTGGGTGGGCTAGCTGCCTATTTGGCTGCCCACGTGCTCTTGTGCCTGCTGCCTGCATTCTTTATTGCAGGCGCCCTGGCAGCACTGATGCCCAAAGAAGCCATCACCCGTTATTTGGGAAGGGATGCACCAAAGTGGATTTCTTACCCGGCATCTGCCCTTGGCGGCTTCTTTTTAGCGGTTTGTTCCTGCACGATCATGCCTTTGTTTGCCAGCATCTATAAAAAAGGCGCAGGGCTGGGACCGGCAATCACCTTTTTGTTTGTTGGTCCAGCTGTTAATATCCTGGCAATTTCTTTCACCGGGGTTCAAATTGGGATGGATATTGCCCTTGCCCGGGTGATCTTGTCCATGGTCTTTGGTGTTCTCATCGGTTTATTGATGGCCTGGTTCTTCAGGAAAGATGATGCCGCTCATGCAGAAGAAGCCAATAACAATAATTTGTTCGCTGGAAAAGCAACTATTCCCGGTAAGACAGTTGTTTTCTTTTTGCTGCTTCTTGGCACCCTGCTTGCTGGCACTTTGCAGATTGGCCTTTTCAGAGATGTCTTTCTTGAATTCACAGTCCCGGGCTCCTGGCCCTCAAATCTTCAAAATTTCCTGGACAGCCTGATCCCGCCTGACCCCAGTTTGGGGGTTGAGGGCGTCAGCGTTCACGGTCTGTTCTTGATCCTTTTGTTGATCTTGATTGGCGTGTTTGCAATAAAGGGTTTCAAGGATCTTTATGAGGGATTTTCAACCTGGACTTATATCACCCTGGGATTGATCACGGTGACATTGATCGCAGCTTCGTTTTCCATCATGACGGCTGAAGAAGGCTTAATGATTGGTTTCAATGGGCGATTAATTGCTGAAACGCTGCTGTTAGCGGGTGCCTGGTGGATGATGGCGAAGAAATTCGAAGAAAGCGAACGCCAGGAATGGCTGTGGGAAACATGGCGTTTTGTGAAGCAAATTATCCCACTGCTGCTTGTGGGTGTCTTTGCGGCATCCATTGCAAGAACGCTCATCCCTGCCGTGTGGATTCAAACCCTGGCAGGACGAAACACGATCTGGGCGAATTTAGCCGGCGTGATTTTTGGCGTGTTCATGTACTTCCCGACACTGGTTGAAGTACCTGTGGCTCAAACATTCCTATCCCTGGGCATGCATCGAGGGCCCTTATTAGCCTATTTGCTGTCGGACCCTGAGTTGAGTTTGCAGTCGATCCTGATTACCAACTCAGTGATTGGCAAAAAGAAAACGGCGGTTTACGTCATTTTGGTGGCGATATTCAGCACACTTGCTGGTTTGATATTTGGTTGGTTTGTATAAAATATAAAGGAGATTTTAATGATGGAAATAAAAATTTTAGGCGGCGGATGCCCCAAGTGTCATAGGTTGGAAGCTGTGACGCGTGAAGCTGTTCAGGATTTGGGACTTGAAGCAAGGTTCACGAAAGTCAAAACCATGCCTGAGATTATGGCTTATAATGTCATGACAACACCCGCACTGGTTGTTGATGAGAAGGTTTTATCTTCAGGCCGTATCCCGAGCCGTGAAGAAATTAAAGGCTGGTTGGCCGAGTTAACTAACTAAAAATTCCGATTATTTTAAAATTTGATTATGGGATTATGGTCATATCGATAATCCCAATTTCTATTTAACTGCAAATTAATTCTAAAATTTGCATTACTGAATGGTAAAATTTTTAGCGACCGGACTTCAAAGCGGAGGGCACAATGAAAAATAAGAAAAGCAAAACTTTAATGATTTTAGCATTGGTTTCGATCTTTTTATTTGCATGCCCTGGCTGTGCACTGACAGTGACTGGGTTCAGGACTATTCTGGGATCTTTTGGCACAGTTGAAGGGTTTGACAGCTTTTTTACTTATTTGATTTACGGCTTCAGGCAAGGGGGATGGTTGATTTGCCTTGGCGGAATTCTAATTTTAGTCCCGATTATTCTTGGCATAATTGCGCTTGTTAAAAACACTCAAGAAACAAAAATTGAGCCGCTGGAGCCAACAGGTGCATCCAAGGATGATCCGATCCCGCCAGCAAGTTGATTTCTTATGATTTAAATGAAAAATCCCAGGGTTTATGCTTTTCCTGGGATTGTTTTATTAATACTAATTCTAAATTCTAATCATCCTTCCTTTTACCATCGCCAATGCCTCTAGGGACCCATTTTTCAGCATTTTCACGTAAGCGGTGCACCAGCCCACCGCGCGCATGTAATCGGTCAAATCCCTCGGGTTTGATCGCCAATTCTTCGCCCTCCAGTAAGCCAAATACACCGCTTTGACCGGGCTCCAGGGTCTCATTGATAAATGGTTTGACCAGTGACGGATCAATAGGTTTGTACTCAAGGGGTTCTTCGTAGGTGGTAATGTAACCCTCGTAATTTCGCAAAACCACCTTATGGTCGGAATAGCTCACCAGGTAGTTGGGGTTGAGGGGGATCTTCCCGCCGCCGCCAGGGGCATCCACCACGTAGGTGGGTACTGCAAATCCCGATGTATGACCGCGCAGGGATTCGATAATTTCAATGCCTTTGCCGATGGGTGTACGGAAGTGCCCTGCCCCATGAACCAGGTCGCATTGATATAGATAATAGGGGCGCACACGGATCCGGACAAGGTCGTGGACGAGCTTTCGCTGGATGTGTGGGTCATCATTCACCCCTGCCAGCAGAACCGATTGGTTCCCAAGGGGGATGCCTGCTCGTGTTAATTTATCGCAAGCCCGGGCTAATTCTTCTGTGATTTCGTTGGGATGGTTGACGTGAATGTTCAGCCACAAGGGATGGAATCGCTGCAGCATCTCGCATAGGTCATCCGTCACGCGCTGGGGCATGAATACTGGAACACGAGAACCAATTCGGATGATTTCAATATGAGGAATTTCACGCAAGGCGGTGAGGAGGCGCTCCAGAACCCTGGGTGCCAGTGTCAGGGGGTCGCCGCCGGAGAGAAGAACGTCACGCACCTGCGGTGTTCTGCGAAGATAATCGAGTTGTGCTTCAAAATCTTTGGAAGAAAAGGTTTGTGAGGGGTCACCAACGATTCGAGAGCGGGTGCAGTAACGGCAGTAACTGGCGCACTGGGTTGTGACCAGCATCAGCACACGGTCCGGGTAGCGATGCACCAGGCCTGGAACTGGCGAGTGCGCATCCTCTGCAAGAGAATCTTCCATTTCACCGGTGAAGGGCATGATCTCACCGGCGGTGGGAATGGTTTGCAGGCGGATGGGGTCCAGGGGGTTGTCAGGGTCAATCAGAGAGGCAAAATAGGGGGTGATGTCCACCCTGAATAAGCCGCGCTGACTGAGGGCTTTGCGTTCGCTTTCGGTGAGGCATACGATTTGTTCAAAATCCTCAACTGAGTTCAGGCGGTGGCTGAGCTGCCAGCGCCAATCTTCCCATTTTTCATCGGGGATATCAGCAAAAGCGGGCGCCCGTTTTGATGCGAATGCTTGCATTTAGACTCCTTTGCTAAATTTATGCAGTACTTGTTAAATTGTCCTTATGGTCTTTTACAAAATTATAAACAAACTTATTCTGATCCGGGTTGAATTTTCTCTAATTCGCCGAAGAAATATGCCCGATCATTCTTATCAGCAATTTTTACGCCTGCTTCTTTCGCCTTCAAGATGTATTTCGCAGTTTCGACTTCATTACCTGCAAGCTTGCATGCCCTTGCTACAGCTCCATAGGCAAAAGCCAAATCGAAGTCTTGTAGATTGCTCTCTAATGTGACCTTCAAACAACGGTCAGCATGATAAAGGCAGGGTTCGGCGCGTTTTAGAATGGCATAGACACGGCTGATCAGCCATTCTCCCTGAGCAATGTTCACGGCTGTTCCAGCGATCTCCCAATGATACCGTGAGGCATGTGCAGCGTTGATCATGCGATCAATATTCTCTGGAGACCGATCAACCTTTTCAATCAAGGTCCAGGTTTGATTGAAGCACTTAATTGCAAATGATTTGTTTAACTCAAGTCGGTCTTCCATGTTATCTCCTCATCATTTTACGAGGGCTATTCATTGAACATGGCACCGACGCTGCGGCCTTCATTTGCCCGTTTGATCACCTCGCCGAACATGGGACCAATGGAGAGAACTTCAAGGCGATCGCCAAATAGGGCTCGGTCTTCCGGCGGTATTGGGACTGTGTTGAGGGTAATGAAACGTGTAACCGGAAGGGCAGCCAGCCGTTGAGCGGCATCATTCGCGAGTACAGGGTGGACGAAGACCATGTAAATGTTGCGGGCATTATATTTTTTAAGAATTTCCACCGCATGAACCATCGAACCGCCGGTGCTGACCTCGTCGTCAACCAGGATCACATCCCGGTTTTCAACATCACCAATCACACTCATTGAACGCGGATTTGTAATGTCACCGGTTCGCTTCTTCTCAATGAAAGCTAAACCGGTATTGAGGAGATCGGCATAGTCACGCCCTTTTTTTGCAAACCCCAGGTCGGCTGTGACAACAACCGGGTTGTGCAATCTGGGTGCCAAATCGAGCAAACGTTGTTTGATGATCTGAAAACCGCGTAAAACATCACCCGGGATAGAGAAAAAACCCTGAATCTGCCCGGCATGGAGGTCGAAGGTCATGTAACGATCTGCGCCGGCAATGACGATCATATCTGCCACGAGGCGGGCTGTGATCGGAACGCGCGGCTTATCTTTTTTATCTGAACGACCATAGGTCAGGTAAGGGACAACAGCCGTGATGCGACCCGCAGAATCCAGCTTGAGTGTCTGGATCAGGATCAGCAATTCCATCAAGTTGCGGTGGACAGGCGATGAGGTGGTTTGGATGACATAGCAATCCTGTCCGCGCACGCTGGTGTGTAATTTGACAAATAAATTTTCATTGGGAAATTCGATGATGTCCCGTCCGCATAGGGGATGCCCTAAATAATCTGCAATCTCCTGGCTCAATCCGGGCATAGAGGTCCCAGCAAATAGTTTGATATTTCCATACAATAAATCATGCTGCATGTGTGGGGTCGCCATACAGGTTATCTCCTTCTATTCCTTTTCATCGATTTGTTTCCAACTTTGCCATTCATCTTTTATAACACTCATAAAATGAATGTCCTGGTACTGCCCATGTTGATAGTCACCATCGCGAAATTTGCCTTCAAATTGAAAGCCTGCTTTTTCATAGGCTCGAATGCCGCGTTTGTTTTTGGCAAATACCTGCAGCCAGATGCGATGAAGGTTGAGGGTATTGAAGCCGTGTTCAAGCAATAATCGCATTGTTTCCGTGCCGTAACCCTTGTCCCAGCAGGATTTTTCACCTATCATAATCCCGATCTCAGCAGAACCGATGCGCCAGTCGATATCATGGAATTGGCAGTTTCCAATCGGGGTGAATTCTTCCGGGTTGTCCTGGTCTTTTACTTCGATGACCAGCACATGTTCACTGGCAGGTTTTTTCATCATTGAGTCATACCAGTTCTCTTCTTCATACCGAGACATTGGGGCAATGAACAGGAGGTTCTCAGCCACTTCTTCGTCATTAATCCATCTTAAGAAGTTTGGGATGTCTTCTTTTTCAGCTGCCCGAAGGCGTATCTGTTCACCATGAATATTGGGCATTCAACACCTGACTGTACCTGGTTATTAGGGTGATAAGCGGGTCGGTCCGCGGAACAGGTACACTGCTTCACGAATGTTTGATAGATTTAACATGATCATCAAGAAACGGCTGAGACCAAAGCCAAAGCCGCCGTGCGGCGGTGTGCCATAACGGAAATAATTCAAATAGCTCTCGATTGGTTCAAGGGTCAGTCCTTTTGCAAGGGCTTGCGTTTTGAGGATTTCGTAACGATGTTCCCTTTGTGCACCCGTTGCTACTTCCAGGCCGCTGCCTAAAAGGTCAAAGCTGCGTGTGATTCCCTGGTTGTTTGGATCGAGCATATGGTAGAAGGGGCGGGCTTCAAAGGGCCAATCGGTCACAAAGACGTAATCAGCACCCTCTGTTTCTTTGAAATGTGCACCTATGGCTCTTTCGGCACCCGGGTCAAGGTCAAATTTCTTTTCTGGCGGCAGCTTGTAACCAATTTTTTCGAGTAAATCAAAGGCTTCTGCCATGGTGATTCTGGGGAAGGGCACAGAGGGTACGGTCAGGGTCACATCGAAGGTCTCTTTTATTGCATCACCGTGTTTTTCAAGGACTTTTTGATATGTGAAAGCCAACCAGCGCTCCATAAAAGCCATCACATCTTCATGAGAATCTATCCAGGAAATCTCCATATCAACGCCAGTGAACTCTGTCATGTGCCTGGATGTAAAGGAAGGGTCAGCTCTGAAAACAGGGCCAATTTCAAAGACGCGTTCGTAACCGGCAGCCATCGCCATTTGTTTATAGAACTGCGGCGATTGCGCCAGATAGGCTGTGGTCTCGAAGTAGGGAAGGCTGAAGAGTTCTGCGCCGCTCTCACTGGGTGCGCCCATGATCTTTGGGGAGTGCATTTCGATGAAGTCGCGTTCAATCCAATATTCACGCATGGCTTGTTCTGCCGTTGTTTGTACTTCAAAAATCAGCCGGTTGATATCACGTCGCAGGTCTAAGTATCGCCAATCAAGCCTATAGTCCTGGTCTGGCAGGTATTCACCGAAGGGTTCAAAGGGCAGCGGGATTTCCGCTGCGTTTTCGACGATCAATTCTTCAAGCTGAATTTCAAGCCCGCCTAATTTAACCACTTTATTTTCAACGACTTTCCCAATGATTGTCAGGGCGGATTCCGTCCCCAATGTTGAGATCGTCTGTGCTAATTCAAGATTTCCTTTTTTATAATGAGCCACCTGCACCAAACCAGTGCGATCGCGGATGATGAGGAACTGCATGTTTTTCTGGTCGCGCAGAGTGTGCAGCCAACCCTTGATCATCACCTGCTGATCGATTTGCTGGTCTAAATTTTTAATGAGTGTGCGTTCCATATATGAATTCTCCTGTAAATCTTATTTTAAAGTAATAATGACAAAAAAATAAATTATAACAACAAATCAAGCACTTCAATTGGGCTGCGCTTGCGTTGTAAAATTTCAGCCAGAAGGTCCTGGTATTTCTCTTCATCAAGGTTTTCTTGCCATTGATCTAATAATTTGTCCTTGATCAATGCTTCAAGGTCTTTTTCAAGGCGGAAAGCTTCTTTAACTTTCCACAAATCAGAGGACACAAGATAGGCTTTGTGCCGGCGGATGTCGTCAACCAGGGTATCAATGCCGCTGCCTTCAATTGCAGTCACCAGTCGAATGGGGGTTTCCCAGCCCGGTTTTTTATCCGATGGTTCTGTGTTGACTTTCTTTTCTGCGAGCGATCGCATGAAGTGCTTACCTGCACCATTTATGCCACCGTGAGACATTTCGAGCATGATATTCAAGGCTCGGGCAGTATTTTCCGCTTCAGGGCGGTCAGCTTTATTAACAACCAGGATATCAGCAATTTCAAGGATGCCAGCTTTGATTGCCTGGATATCATCACCCATGCCCGGTGCTTCAACGACGATCACAGTATGAGCCAAACGAGCGATGTCCACTTCTGCCTGGCCTGCACCAACGGTTTCAATCAGGATCACGTCAAAGCCTGCGCCATCTAAAAGGGTCGCGAAGGCTGCTGTGCTGTGTGCCAGGCCGCCTAATGCCCCGCGAGATGCCATTGAACGGATGAAGATCCCCTTGTCCCCTGCCAGATCTTGCATTCGGATGCGATCTCCTAGTAGCGCACCACCTGAATAAGGGCTGGTTGGATCAACAGCAATAATGGCGATTTTGGGCGGTTTTTCATTGCTGGAACTCTGCCGAAAGGCTTTTGCCAGCTGGTTGACAAGGGTGCTTTTCCCTGACCCGGGTGCGCCTGTCACGCCAACAAGGTGAGCATTCCCTGTGAATGGGAATAAAGCCGCCTGGAGTCTTTTGCTATCAGGTGTATTGTTCTCTACGGCAGTCAGGGCACGGGAAAGGGCAAGCCGATTGCCGCTGCGGATTGCTTCGGCGTCAATCATGGTCATTATTATTCACTTTTGGGATTGACCGCTGTTTTAATCTCAGCAGCGACTCTTTGTGTATCTGTTCCCGGGCCGTAAACTGCATAGACGCCCTTTTCTTCAAGGTTGGGGATATCATCTTCAGGGATGATGCCGCCAACAAAAACTTTTACATCGTCAAGGCCGATTTGGGTCAATTTATCGATCACTGCGGGGACCAATGCATTGTGGGCTCCTGAAAGAATGGATAAACCAACAACATCAACATCCTCTTGCAGGGCGGCTTCCGCGATCATGTCCGGTGTTTGGCGGAGCCCGGTATAAATGACTTCCATGCCGGCATCGCGCAGTGCCCGGGCGATCACCTTCGCGCCGCGATCATGTCCGTCAAGGCCTGGTTTAGCGATTAACACTCGAATTTTTTTATTCGTCATTCATTTCTCCATGTCTTTTGTTTGCATCCCTGATTATACCGCGTTCAAGTTTTGATTTATCCTTTACTGAAAGGAAATGCATGTAAAAATCATTGATTCTAAAAACCCTTACAATTTTGAGGATTGTAAGGGCTCGTTTTATCATGCTCTGAATTTATCACTGCCAGATGCAAATAAGATTTCTCCGTAATAAATTCGGTGAAAATCCCGATTGGGGTAATGTCGATAAATCCCCTCATCTAAAAAGTGCGCTGGGTTTAAGTCATCAGCATACATTTTCTGGCATTCGATCACAAGTTCTGCTTCTTTAAAAGTTGGCGCTGCCACGACGATCCCTGGTTCAGGCGTCAAGCCTGATTCCCCAATTTTATCCCCATCCCGGCCAGATTTTGTCCCTAAAAAGCTCAGCGCTTTGTGATGTTTTTTGGGAAATGCTGAAACGGTAAAGGTTTCATATTTTTCCATGAAATTGAAGGTGTGGCGAGAGAACCTGACGGCAACAAAAGTGAAGGGTTTGCTCCACATGGTTCCAAGGGCACCCCAGCCGATCGTCATGGTGTTAAAGTCCCTTTTTTCAAAATCGCCGCTGGTAAGCAATGCCCATTGGTGATGGAAGAGGTGGTGGGGTTGGATCTGAAGTTGTGCTATTTCAATTGGTTTTCTTTGCATGTTTACTCCTTTCAATTTTATGATGATACCATCAATTCCTTGTTTAACTGACCGCCTGGTAGGGCGATCGCAAAGTCGAAATAAACAATTTGCTTTGAATTTTAATCATAAAGGATGGTCGGTGACAGAGCCCCACCCCTACAACACATTTATTATATTTAATAAATTCACAATCAAATAATATTTCTGTGTAGGGGCTGCCCTCTGTGGCAGCCCAAGAAAGAACATTTGTTGTACTAATAAATCCTAACAAATCGAAATTTTGTCGATTGGCTTCTAAATAATCAACTTTGCAATTGCCCTGACCGCCTGATTGCCTTTTTATTAAACTGTAATTTCCGGAATGTACTCCGAAAATGTTGAAGAATGAAAAATCCAGCTTCGGGTATAATCTTGTCTATGACGACAGAAGAAAACGATCGCATTCTTGACGGAAAACCAAAGCCTGAAGACCAATTTGATCGCGCATTGCGCCCAAGTTATCTGGATGAGCTGATTGGGCAGGAACTAATCAAAGAAAATCTAAAAATTTTGATTGAAGCTGCAAAGCTGCGTTCTGAAGCCCTGGACCATGTGTTGTTTTATGGGCCGCCTGGTTTGGGAAAGACCACCCTTGCGCACATTCTTGCAAACGAAATGGGTGTCAGCATCAAAGTGACTTCCGGTCCAGCTATTGAAAGGGCAGGTGACCTGGCTGCTATCCTGACCAATTTACATGCCGGGGATATTTTATTTATCGACGAAATCCATCGCCTGGGTCGTGTGGTTGAGGAAGTGCTCTACCCGGCTATGGAAGATTTTTCACTGGATATCGTTATCGGGAAAGGGCCAGCGGCAAGGTCTATCCGATTGAAGCTGCCGCATTTTACCGTGGTCGGGGCAACAACACGATTGGCGCTGGTCACTTCACCCTTACGCGCGCGTTTTGGTGCCACATACCGATTGGATTACTACCAGATTCCCCCCCTGTTGGAAATTGTCGAACGCGGTGCCGGTTTGCTGCGGGTAGAATCCAGCAGCGATGGACTGCTTGAAATTGCCAGACGCGCAAGGGGTACACCACGCATTGCATTGAGAATGCTGCGACGGGTACGGGACTATGCCCAGGTGCGGGCGGACGGCAAAATTACATGGGAAGTTGCCCAGGCTGCCCTGGACCTGCTCAATATTGACGGTCAGGGCTTGGACGATCTAGACCGGCGGGTGCTTTTATGCGTGATTGAAAAATATGACGGTGGTCCTGTGGGCTTGAATACAATTGCTGCTTCTGTGAGCGAAGAACCTGACACGATCATGGATGTTGTTGAGCCTTATTTGCTCCAATTAGGTTATTTAGAACGTACATCCCAGGGTCGTCAGGCAACACGCAATGCTTACGACCATCTTGGCCTCGATTTTCGAGATGCCAGTGCTCAACAAAAGCTGTTTTGAGGATGACGAATTCAAAATGAGAACAGCTGACTTTGATTATGAGCTGCCTAAAGCGCGTATTGCCCAAACGCCGGTTACACCCCGCCATGATTCCCGTTTGTTGGTATTAAACCGCAAAAATCGAGCGCTTGAACACACAAAATTTTGGGACATTGACCGGTTTTTGAATCCGGGTGATTTACTGGTGGTTAATGAAACCCGGGTGATCCCGGCGCGAATTTATGCGCGTAAACAACCAGGCGGGGGAAAAGCGGAATTATTATTATTGAAAAAACATGGGTTGCAAACATGGCGCGCGTTAGGCGGTGGGAAGGGCTTAAATGTTGGGCGAAAATTAAGCATCGATGATGGGCTTGAGGCAGAAATTGTTGAGGTGCTGGAAGGCCCTGAGCGGATGGTTCGCTTCAGCCAACCCATTGAGCCTTACTTTGAAAAAGTTGGTCATGTGCCGTTACCGCCCTATATTCATAAGAAATTAGACGATCCTGAACGCTACCAGACAGTGTATGCTAAAGAACCCGGTTCAGCAGCTGCTCCAACGGCGGGGCTGCACTTTACACCCGATTTGATGTCAAAATTGGAGCAAAAAGGACTTCAGTTTGCGCGTTTAACCCTTCACGTAGGCCTGGATACTTTTGCCCCGGTGACGGAGAAGGATCCCAGCCACCATAAGATCCATACCGAGTGGTGTGAGCTTGATGATAGGACCGCCGATCAAATCAACAAGACAAAGCGCAAGGGCGGGCGGATTATCGCGGTTGGCACCACCAGCGTTCGAACCCTTGAGACTGCAGCGGCAAAGGCATCAGATGGGCAGCTGGTTTCACCTTTTTCGGGTCCCACGGACCTGTATATCCTTCCAGGTTTTGATTTCAGAATTGTGGATGCAATGATTACAAATTTTCACCTTCCGAAATCAACGCTGCTGATGCTTGTCAGCGCTTTTGCAGGCCGAGAATTAATTCTGGAGACTTATAACAAAGCCGTGGAAGCGGATTATCGTTTCTTTTCTTTTGGCGATGCAATGTTGATTTTATAGCCGATTTTGGTTTAATTATTGCATCTTTCTCTGTAGAAATGTTAATATTGTATAGAATTCTTATAAAAAATAGTTACAACCTGGCGCTTAAAATGCTATAATTCAAATGTTCTACTTTGAATGCATTTTCAAAAATTAACAAGGACAAAACTATTATGATGCGATTTGATCGTTTTACAGAACGTGCCCAGGAAGCAGCCCAACGTGCTGCTGAAATTATCCAAAGATATGGGCACAACCAGATTGACACTGAACACATTCTGCTGGCGTTGATTGAACAACCCCAGGGTGTGATTTCTCAATTGCTTGAGATCTTGAAAATTGACCCCGATAACTTTATGGAACGTCTGGATTACATCCTGCGCACCAGCCCTAAAGCGAACATCTTCGGCGGCGGGTCAGGTCAGGTTTTTATCACCCCCAGAGTTAAGCGGATCATTGACCAGGCGAACCAGGAAGCCAACCGGTTGAAGGATGAATATATCTCGACCGAGCATATTTTCCTGGCGATTTTAGGCGAGCGAAATACCCCTGCGGCGCGATTATTAGAAGACCTTGGTATCACGCGCCAGCGTGTGCTGGAAGCCATTGATGAATTGCGCGGCGGTCAGAAGGTGACGGATCCTAAAGCGGAATCACGTTATCGCACCCTTGAAAAATATTCCCGAGATTTGACAACTATGGCTCGTGAGGGCAAGCTGGATCCAGTAATTGGTCGTGATGTTGAAATCTTGCGTTTGATCCAGATCTTATGCCGCAGAACAAAAAACAACCCGGTGTTGATCGGTGAGGCTGGTGTTGGGAAAACGGCGATTGTTGAAGGTCTGAGTCAGAAAATCGCGACCAATGATGTACCTGAAATCTTGATGGGTAAGAAAGTTGTTTCCCTGGATTTAGGTGCGATGATCGCCGGATCACGATTTAGAGGTGAATTCGAAGAGCGGTTGAAGGCTGCTATTGAAGAAATTCAGCGTTCTGATGGTGAGATCATCCTGTTTATTGATGAGCTGCACACTGTTGTGGGTGCTGGCGCTGCACAGGGCGCGATGGATGCTTCAAGCATGCTCAAGCCTGCCCTGGCACGCGGTGAATTGCAATGTGTCGGCGCAACGACGCTGGATGAATACCATAAGCATATTGAGAAGGATGCTGCCCTGGAACGGCGTTTTGCCCCTGTTTATGTTGAGGAGCCTTCTGTTGATGATACTATTGACATGCTGCGCGGTTTACGTGATCGTTACGAAGCCCATCACAAGGTAACCTTTTCTGATGCGGCGTTGGTAGAAGCAGCAAAACTTTCGTCACGTTACGTGACAGATCGACGCTTGCCGGACAAAGCGATTGACCTGATCGATGAAGCAGCGGCCAAACTGCGGGTAGCTTTATACTCTCTGCCTGATGAACTCAAAGACTTGAAGTCGGAAATTGACCGTTTGTTAAAAGAAGAAGAACAGGCTGGCGTTGAACGAGATTATGAACGTGCAGCTCATATGAAGTCTGAACGCCTGAGAATTGAGGATGAATTCAACAAAGGTCGGGATGCCTGGGAACAGGATCACAAACTTGACGAGGTGGTTGACGTCAACGATATTGCCGAAGTGATCAACCAGTGGACGGGGATCCCGGTTTCGCAGATGATGGAAGATGAAAAAGACAAGCTGCTCCAGATGGAAGAACGAATCCATGAGCGATTAATTGGACAAAAAGAGGCTGTCGCAGCGGTTGCTGATGCTATTCGGCGTGCACGCAGCGGTTTGAAAGACCCCAGACGACCCATTGGTTCCTTTATCTTTATTGGACCATCCGGCGTGGGAAAGACAGAGCTTGCCAAAGCCCTGGCTGAGTTCATGTTTGACGATGAAGAAGCGATGGTGCGTATCGACATGAGTGAGTATCGCGAACAGCATACCGTTTCCCGCTTATTTGGTGCGCCTCCCGGTTATGTGGGTTATGAAGAAGGCGGTCAGCTGACCGAAGCTGTTCGACGGCGGCCGTACAGGGTGGTATTGTTTGATGAAATTGAAAAAGCTCATCCCGAGGTTTGGAATGCCCTTCTGCAAATATTGGATGATGGGCGTCTAACTGATGGACAGGGTCGTATGGTTGATTTTCGTAATACGGTTCTGATCATGACCAGCAACCTGGGTACGGAATATGTGAACAAAAGCGGCACATTAGGATTCCTGGGAACGCAAACGGAAGGAGATCAAGCCAACCGCGAGAAGATTGAAAAAGCATTGAAAGGCGCATTCCGCCCAGAATTCCTGAACAGAATTGACGAAATCATTTTGTTCTCACCGCTGTCAAGAGAGGATATGCTTGAAATTGTTGATCTTCAAATGAAAGACATCCAGAGCCGATTAGCAGAACACGGACTGAATGTTGAAATAACGGATGAAACCAGAACATGGCTGGCAGAGAAGGGTTATGATCCTGCCTTCGGTGCAAGGCCTCTTAAACGTGCTTTGCAGAAGCATGTTGAAAGCCCACTTTCGATCAGCCTGCTTTCAGGCGAATTTGTTCGGGGTGATACCGTCATGGTTGACATTGTCGATGATGCGCTTGCCTTCAGCAAGAAAGAAACAGTGAAAGTATCAAAGATAGAGACCGTTGATGTGGATGGGTAACTGTCAATAAAACGATGCAGCATGATGATTGAAACACAAGTGAGGTGCCGTAAATTGGCACCTCTTTTTTCTTAAATTGAATTCAGTTAGTGATTTATGCAGGGTCTTCTTGATTTAGTTTTGAGAGCACGATCAGGGTGATGTCATCCAGACGCGGTGCACTGCCAATAAATCCCTGAACGCTTTCAAGGATATTGTCTCGATAAATCTCTGCCGATGTGCTGAATTCGTCTTTGAGAATTTCCAGCAGACGATCGTTTCCAAAGAATAAACCAGATTTATTTTGCGCTTCCGGAATGCCGTCTGTATAAAGAACAAGCACTTCGCCCGGCTTAATGCTGATCTCTTTTTCTTCCCAAACGACATCATCAAATAAACCCACCAGGGTCCCGGTTTTACCAAGCTGGTTCAATACTATTTTGTCATCGGTTTTTCTGAGTAGGAATGGTGGGTTCTGACCGGCATTGACATACGTAAAGGTCCCCTTTTCAGGATCAAGGATGCCAAAAACGACGGTCAGGAAGATCCCTCGCTGGGTATCGCTGAGGATGCGGCGGTTTACGTTTTGGAGAACTTCTTTTGGCTGCAATTTGCTTTCGCCAGCATAGGTACGGATTAAGGTGCGGCTCATTGCCATATAGAGCGCTGCACCCGCGCCTTTATCGCCTACGTCTGCAACAACGATGGCGATTTTTCCGTCATCAAGGTGGATGAAGTCGTAAAAGTCGCCGGAGGTCTCTCTTGCGGGCAGGAGTTTGCTTGAGAAATCATAACCTGGTACGACAGGAGAATGAATCGGGATAAATGTATTTTGAATCCGACCAGCCTGAACCATTTCCTGGGTGACCTTTCGGTGTTCGATCGCCTGTGCCCTTGCGACATGCTTTACCTGGCGTAATTTTTCAATGATCACTTCCGGGTAATAAGATACACCCATCTCTTTGAATTCACTGAGTGATTCCCGTAGATAATTCTGTGCCTGGTCAACATCTTCAGGTTCATTTCGACTCAGGTAGGTTAATCCCAAATCAAGCCAAACCCGTGCGCGCCACCAGGCGCCTTCCATTTTCTCAAGCATTTCTGCTGCTTCTGAAAACTTTTCCAGGGCGCTTGGGTAATCATTCTGTGCTGCTTCAGCCCTTGCCTGTGCGATCATCAGCCTGACGCGATCTTGCATGACAGGCTGTGTTTTATAGATTTCACTTGCCCTTTCCAATGCCGCTTGCGATTGTTCAAAATTACCTTTTAAAGCCTGAATGTCGCTGAGCAAACAATGATAGGCAACGTTATGATTGATTTTTGCTTCATCGCTTGTCAGCAAGGAATCTTTGAGCATACTCAACGCGATATCAATATCAGATCGGTTCCCTTTTTTGTCTTCCAATAGGTGGGGTTCTACGATAACCTCAGCCAATGCCTGGTCAGCCTCCAGCACCCTTTCAAGGTCATTAATTTGGCGGCTGCGGTCAATCAGGTCAGTGAAAATTTCGACAGCGTATGAGGATTGGCCTTTTAAGCGAGCAAGGGTCCCCTCGAGGAGAATCTGGTTGAGGGTGTTTTCGTTCAGGTATGCATCCTGTCCACGGGAGCTCTGGCGCATTTGCTCAATAAGCTTGCTGGCATCATCAAAATCCGCCAACCAAAGGGATGCCTGGGCAATAGATTGCAGAATTCGCTGTTCATCAGAAATACCGCCAGCTCTGTTTCCGAGCTGGATGGCGCGTTTCCGATAATCACGTGCTAACCTGATCTCACCCAATGTGTCAATTACAGCGGCCAGGTTGATATAGGCACGCGAAGCAGGTCCATGCAGGTTATGTGATTCGCTGATCTTTACCGCCATTTCAAGAGCTGCCATGGCTTGTTCTGGCTTGACGTTTGGCAAAATGCCAATTGTTGCAAGGGATTCTGCCTGGACATCAAAGGCATCCAGGCGCTTTGCCATTTCAAGCGCTTGTTCACTAAATGCTCTTGCCATGGCAGGCTGGTTATTGAACAGGTAGGCACGGCCTGTCTCGTGAAGCAGGTAGGCTATATCCGGGCTTTCGACGGCACCTTCAACAGCCTCCAGACCTTCCAGGCAAATTTCCAAACTGCGTTTTGGGTCGTAAGCCCACCAGGCAGAACGGGCTGACCTGGCATAGACTCTTGCAAGGGAATCTGAATTCCCTAATTCTTTGTGGTAATGCGTGGCATTTTTCCATGCCTGGACTGCATCACGGTGCTTTGATTGTTGCGAAAGAGCTTCGCCCAGGTCTGTATAAAGATGAGCTAATCGATCCGGGTTTTGCGTGAGTGTGATGGCCTGCCTGAAAAAATTTTCAGCCTCGGCGTTTGCAAAAGCATCCATGGAAACATGACCGGCAATATCCAGGTAGTAAAAGGCTTTTTCTGTTTGCTGCCCCTCAAGAAAATGGTGAGCTAATTGTGATGCCAAACGTTCTTCCTGGTTCGGGTAGCGATTCTCCAAAGCTATCCCAACTTTTAGATGCAGGTCGATCTTATCCGGTTCGAAAATTGAGTCATACGCAGCCTCGTGCAGGAGAATATGCTGGAACTGGTAGTTGAGTTCAGGTTTAACCTGGGAAACTTTTACCATGCCGAGTGACTCGAGAGTGTTTAATTGCGCCATTAATGGGACGTCTGACGCAACTTCCTCAATCACATCTTCAAGTACCTGTTCCTGAAATGTACGTCCAATTACACTGGCGACCCTGAGTGTGAGCTTGGCACCTGAAGGCAGACGATCAATGCGAGCCGTGATTAAGCCCTGTAAGCTATCCGGAATTTTATGCGGGTCCACTTTTGTATCAATGATCCAGCGATCATTGCGTTTAATCAGCACATTTTCATTGATCAGCATGCGCATCAATTCTTCGATGAAATAGGGATTTCCTTCAGATTTTTCTAATACAGCACGACGGATGATCTCAGGAATTTGATCAGCGTTGATGATCGATTTAACTAAAGATTGGCTTTCTTCTTCATCGAGGTTGTTCAGAGTGATCTCTGTTAAGCGAGGTCCATTTTGCTCCCTGGCTTCTTTTACAAGGCGCCATCCTTCGGAATCGCGGTCTTCCCTGGTGACCAGGCAAAACAGAATTGGACATGTCGATGTAAGGAAAAGCATATCGATCAGTAAATCAATTGAAGAAGCGTCTGCCCATTGAAGGTCCTCCAGGATGAGCACCAGCGGCTGCTGCGCAGCCAACCTTTGAAACATGATCCGGATGCTGTTAAGGTACTGCAAACGCAATTCTGAGGTATTCAGGCTGTGAATGTGGCTTTCTTCATCCGCTGACAATGGGATACCTAAAAGGTGAATCAGGTATTGTGAGGTAGACACCGTATCTTTGTCATCCTGAACTTCCAGATTGAATTGAATGGCATTTTTAATTTCCTGTTTCTGAGCGTTTTCTGAAAGATCAAGTGCTTGGCGAACCAGGTTTTTCAGCAGGTGGAATGCCAATTCTCTTCCAAAGGACAGCGCATGGGCTTCAATCCAGCGGATGGGGTGGGGTTGGGTGAGGGATTTCGATGCTCGTTTCCATTCGAGGATCAATCTTGATTTGCCGATTCCCGGGTCACCAAGAACCAGGCCAACCCGACCCAGACCGGCAAGAACTGTTTCGCTGAGTTCCAATAATAAGTCCAATTCTCGTTCTCGTCCGATCATTGGTGTTTGCTTTTGTGTGCTTAACTTGTGAGGGCTTTTTGGGTTGGTGGTAATTTGATCTAACTTCCAGAGATGGATGGCATCTCTACCATTGTTGCATAAAATTTCGTCCAGGGAGGTGCACTGCACAAAGGGTTTCAAAAAGGAGTAGGTGTCATCAAACAGCAGCGCCAGGCAGCGAGGAATGTCTGCATTAATAGCCCAATCCAGGCACTCCAGGGTTTCATTTACTGACTGAAAATCGAATTTTAAGTTAGATTTGACCTCGCCAAGGATGATAGGGCCGGTGTTCAGGACGACGTTCAGCTGCAGGGGGATCCCATGAGAAGCCTCAATGTCCTGGCTTATTTTCTTTATTTCATTCAAAATTGAATCAGCCGCATGGACTGCCCGCAGAGGGTCATCTTCATGACTGACAGGTGCTCCAAAAAAGGCTAAAACAGTATTCTCCCATAATTTTGCGATGGTACCTTCATACTCAAAAATGATCTTTGAAAAGCGATCGAGGGCTTTGTTTAATACAAATGTGAGTTCTTCTTCAGGTATGGTATCCGTAAAGTCGTCGACATTTGCAACTGAAAACATCAGCGCAGTGACATTGCGGCGCTCTTTTGAGATATAAGAGGCTGTGCGCATCTTTTGCACGAATGCAGCGGGGGCATTTGCTGCTAAACGGGAAAAATATAGGTCTTCCAGAGCCGGGTTAACAGGTGCGGGCGTACCGCAAATTTTACAGATGTGGTCTAAAATACCGAGTTCCGATTGGCAATTCTTGCACTTCATGAAGGCACGACTATTCTCAGGATGATTTATGGATATATTTTATCATAATTATATGGTTAAAACAACGAACGGACAAAATCAATTATAAACAAAAATCGATTCTCTGGTTGATTCACCAATTTTCCTCTACCGTTTATTAAACGCTTAACTTGTTTTATACTTGGGGTATGGAAATTGAACCTCGCGATATTATGGATATCCTTGAGCATGTGCCCTTATTCAGTCACCTTGGTGAATTGGATTTGAGTCGTTGGGCGGGGCTGTTTCAAGTTGAACATTATAAAAACGGGCAGGTGATTTTTGATTTTGATGACCCTGCTCAGGCGATGTACATCCTGTATGAAGGAAATGTTTGGCTCAGCCTCTATGATGAAACAGAAGCTGAATCCTTTGCCAAACTTGGAAAGGGAGATTTGTTTGGTGAAGAAGCTTTATTATTTGATGACCCTCGTTATTACAGCGCCGAGGCTGTGGGTGAGGCGACCCTTTTGAGGTTGGATATAGACCATTTTGCTTACCTTCAGGATGAGTATCCAGGTCTTTTAGACAAGCTCGATGTGTTAATTCGCAGCCGGCATTTATCAACGCAGGTACCCTTGCCCTGGCTGCAAGATGATGAATATGTGCATGTGATCACACGCAGGCACACGGCAAGGCTGTGGCAAAAAATGATTTCGCCGCTTATCTTTTTACTGGCAGGAACAATAGTTGGGCTTCTTTTCCAGTATCGCTGGTTCCCTGAAAGAGTTTTGGGCTGGATCGTCTTAGGCTTTTCCGGACTTTTAAGCATTGTATGGGGGATTTGGGCATATTTTGATTGGCGTAATGATTACTTCATTGTGACTAATAAAAGGGTCGTTTGGATTGAGAAAGTTGCCTTTATTTATGAGAGCCGCCAGGAAGCGCCCTTACGAACAATCATGTCCGTGGGTCTCAACAGGTCAAGGATCGGGAGCATTTTTGGTTTTGCGGATGTCGTGGTTCAAACTTATGTTGGCACGATACGTCTGCGAGATTTAGCCCATGCGAATGCCATTGGCAGCATGATTGAAGCATACTGGCACAGGGCTGAGACCTTTGACCGCCGCCAGGAATCCCAAATCATGGCTGAGAAACTGCATGAGAAATTAAATTTACCCTGGCGCCATGATGAGGACACCAAACCCAATAAAATTGAAAGCCGGGAAAGAGAAGAAAGGCTGGTCTCTGAAGCAACAAGAGAACCGGGCTTCCTCACCTGGTTATTTTCTGACTTTTTAAGATTGCGTTACGAGGAAAGCGGCGATATCACCTATAGAAAACACTGGTTTTTGCTGCTGAAAGCGATTTGGCTTCCCTCCCTTTTAATGGTTATGACACTCGGACTAGTCGCAGCCAGGTTGGGTGGGGTTTTATCCTTCCTCCCGATTACCAGCACCCTGGTCATTCTTTTGCTTGCCATGTTTATATTCTTTATTTGGATACTGTATCAATATGCAGATTGGCGCAATGATATTTTTAGAATTACCTTTGATCAAATATTAGATATAGATCGCAAACCCCTGGGAAAGGAACGGCGGCGTTCGGCGCCATTAGAAAATGTGCTCAGCATCGAATATGAGCGACTTGGATTTTGGGGTTTTTTACTGAACTTTGGGACAGTTTACATTTCTGTTGGCAACACACGATTGACCTTTGACTACGTGTACAATCCCTCCGAAGTCCAGCAGGATATTTTTTATCGTATGGGTGAGCGACTCGATAAAATTCGTCAATTTGAGGTCGATTCAGAACGCGAGCGGGTTTCTGAATGGATCGCCAGCTATCACCGAAAGACCCGGCAGGATGACATATAGGATTCTCTAAATTTGAAATGGATTTGATGGGATAAATTTCCATTTTCAGTCTCAAGCAGGTAAAATTTGTTTTGGAGAAAAACAATGACAATACGAAAAATTACTACATTTCCAGAAGAGGTTTTACGCCAGGAAGCCGAACCTGTAGAGGTTTTTGATGAGGATCTGGCAAAATTAATTGATGATATGGTGGACACCATGCGTGAAGCACCCGGGGTGGGTTTGGCAGCCCCACAAATTGGCATTTCAAAACGGATTATCGTCGTTGAGTTTGGTGACGAAGAGGATGAGACCGTACCAAACCAATTGTATGTAATGATCAATCCTGAAATTATTAAAGAATCCAATGAAAAAATCCCTGGCATTGAAGGCTGCCTTTCTGTGCCGGACGTTGTGGGTAATGTAGATCGCTCACGCGCGGTCACTGTTCGTGGGCAAAACATTCACGGCAAACCGGTTAAGATAAGAGCGCAGGGATGGCTTGCACGCATATTTCAACACGAGATCGATCACATCAACGGCGTTCTATACACTGACCGCGCTGAAGAAATTTGGAAGCCTGAGCAAGAAGATTTGGGTACGATCTAGTCAAAAATGCATTTAAATCGTCTTTCGCTGACTAATTTTCGAACATTTTCCCGGTTGGATCTGGATATCCCCCGGGAAATATTGTTGTTAGTGGGCGGAAACGCTCAGGGGAAAACCACCTTATTGGAGGCGATTTATTTTCTTTCAACCTTTACCTCATTTCATGCAAGTTCCGATCGCCAGCTAATCAATTTCACACTGCCAGAAAGCCAGCTTACTGTCGGCAGGATTGTCGGCGAGTTCACCCGCAAAGACGGTGACCACAGGCTGGAAGTTCGCTTGATCCGGGAGCCCAATGGTTACAATGGCAGCACACGGTTTCGGAAAGAAGTACTCCTGGATGGCGTTAAGCACCGAATGAATGAAATTGTTGGACGATTTAATGCCGTGATCTTCCTTCCCCAAATGGCGAGAATTATCGAAGAGGGACCATCCGAGCGGCGTCGGTATCTGGATATGAGCATATCGCAGGTCTCTCCCCATTATGTAAAACATATAATTGATTACAACCAGACCTTAACCCAGCGGAACGCATTATTAAAACAGCTTGCGGAAAGAGGCGGTGACCCGGATCAGTTGGCAGTTTGGGATGGGATGTTAGCCCGCCACGGTGCTTTCATCATCAAGGCGCGAATTCATGCGATCAGGGAGATAGAAGAAGAAGCCAAACGCCTTCACTATGCCCTGACAGATGGGAGAGAGGTTCTTCGTTTGGATTACCAACCTGCCTATGACCCGCTCGCAGTCCCTGAGGGACAAATGTCGCTGACGATTTCGACTGTTGCGGACCGATCAGGCATTGAAGCTGCAGAAATTGAGCAGGGCATGCTTGCTGCTTTAAAGAAATTGCAGCGAGAAGAAATCGCAAGAGGCGTCACCACGATTGGCCCGCATCGTGATGAATTACGCTTTTTAAGCAACCAGGTCGACCTGGGCGATTACGGCTCCCGGGGGCAGAGTCGGACAGCATTATTAGCTCTAAAATTAGCTGAAGTGAACTGGCTGCACCAGCGCACAGGTGAGTGGCCGGTATTGCTTCTGGACGAGATCATGTCTGAATTAGACACGCGACGTCGGTTAGACCTGCTGGCATCGCTGTCGGAGTGTGACCAGGCAATTCTCACATCCACGGATCTCTCGATGTTTGATATGCATTTTGTGCAAACACACACCCACTGGCAAGTTAAGGGCGGTATGGTGAATCATCCCGATTAAAAGATCATTACAGAAGTGAAATTATTTCAGGATAAGGAGTAATAAATGGACCTTAAGGAACTTGTTATAAAAAGCCGCAGTTACCGGCGATTTGATGAATCATTTCAGGTGGATGGTGAAATTTTACGCCACCTGGTGCAATTAGCGCAGTATTCACCAACAGGCAATAATATGCAGCCATTGAAATTCTGGTTGAGTAACACGCCGGAGATGAATCAAAAGATTTTTCAAAACCTTGGCTGGGCTGGTTCACTAAAAAATTGGGATGGCCCAGAAGAAGGAGAGCGGCCAGCAGCGTACATCATTATTTTAGGTGATACAGATATCCAGCTGAACTTTGGGGTTGATCACGGAATCGCTGCCCAGAGTATTAAATTAGGTGCAACAGAAAAAGGGCTGGGGAGTTGCATGATTGCTTCTGTACAACGAGAGGCTTTGCATCAATCCCTGGGGATCCCGAAGCGCTACCAAATATTGCTTGTCCTTGCGCTGGGGAAACCGGTCGAAATGGTAGTGACTGAACCAATCGGGGCAGATGGCTCAGCGAAGTATTATCGGGATGCAGATGGTGTGCACCATGTTCCGAAGCGCAGTTTAAACGAATTGATCGTTCATGATGTTTAATGTTTGAGGATTAAATGAAAAAAGCCGATGCTTGAAATTGCGTCGGCTTTTTTTGATTTACCAGGTTTCAGTGACCTTATTTAAGCCGCGCGGGTTATCCACATCAAAACCGCGGGTATGCGCCAGGTACATGGCAAACATCTGTGCTGGGAGGATGGCAAGGATGGGGGACAGCCATTCAGGGATCCCTGCTGGCAGCCGTATGGAATGATCTACCATTTTCAATAAATCAGGCTGATTGCTGATCAGAATGACCTCAGCTAATCGGTTCTGAACTTTTTCAACCATCATTTTCATTTCAGCGTTCATTTTGCCTTCAGGGGCAATCACAAAGGCGGGAAAACCCCGATCCATCAGTGCAACCGGTCCGTGAAGGAAATCGGCACTGGAATAAGGCTCGGCAATGGTGTAAGTGAGCTCCTTTAATTTCAAGGAAAACTCAAAAGCTGAAGCGTAATTGAAGCCTCGACCAATCGTGACGCAATGAGTCATGTAGCGATAGCGTTCGGCTAAATCATCAATCGCTGCTTCATTTTCAAAAATCAAATCGATTTTGTCAGGAAGCATTTTGAGGTCTTCCTGGGTTTGATCTGAATTATCCAATGCTGCTGATAGGATGGCGAGCGTGGTTAGCTGGGATGTGTAGGTTTTTGTTGCTGCAAGGGATAGTTCTTCGCCGGCTTGCAAATTCAAAACAATATTTGCAGCCTTCCCAAGGTCTGATTCCGGGTAATTGGTGACGGCAGCAGTCAAAGCCCCTTGATTTTGGCCTTCTTTGAGCACGGATACGATATCCGGGCTTTTACCGCTCTGGCTGATCCCCAGCACAAGGGCGTTGGACAGGTCTGGCGGCTGGCGATAGATGGTGAACAGGCTCGGTGCAGCAAGGCTGACGACCATCCGATTATGCGCCCCAAGGAGATATTTCGCAAAGCGCCCAGCATTATCACTGGTTCCACGTGCTGCGATGAAAACATGCTTGATTCCCCGGTCTTTGATTTGTTTTGCTAATGCTATGATTGGCTCCTGTGGAACACTGACAAGCTGCAGGATCAAGGCGGGTTGTTGATGGATTTCCCGGTACAAGTGGGTTTCTTCGATAGGTTTCATCATTCTCCAAGATATAAGTCTTTGCTAAGCGAAAATTTATTCAAAATGATCTTTGGCAAGTTCAATCGCCTCTTTTGTGTTCATGTTTTCGGTTTTTGAAAACAGATCGCTTTCTCCAAAAGCCGGGTTATTCAAAAAAGATAAAGCCTGGGTTTGAGAAATACCCGCTTCAACAGCCCTGGCAATCGCCAGCGGCGGTGTTTTTTCGGGTTTCAGGTCAATCAGCGGACCAAAGAAATTCACAACCTCATAAGCAGCCTCAAAGGGACCGGCTGAGAGGTGAACGCCGTTGGTGTTGATACCTACTTCCAACTGTCCGTAACGCGCTGGGGCGTTATATAAAGCACCGCGGATTGAATAGGGCTTGGCTTTTTCGGGGAAGGTGTCGCCAACCAATTCAAATTTGAGATCAAACCAGTCTGCATCGGTGTGAATCAGCAGCAGTAATATGCGGTGATTTTCACGGGTGAAGTGGAGCAGCTGAGATGGATGAAAGCCGTTCACCAGGATGATGGGCTGATCCTGGAAAGTATCCGCAATAAAATAAAAGCCGCTTCGCAATTTGTTTGCTGTTTGTGCAAACCAGATATCCGATAGTGTATCGACATCTGTGTTGAAGCTTTGAAGGAATTCATGCCCCCCCATTATTTTATTATCTTCAGTCTCTTTTTTCCCCAGGGATTCAAAAATGCGCTGGCGCGTTTCTTCATCGACCATCGTAGATGCTAATCTTGATAGCTGGTTGATGAAGCCATAATGTCGGTTCATGATGCCGTAATCCTCCAATGTGGCACCCGGCACGATGGCGGCGCCGTGAATTTTCACATTGAAATCCTCAAATTTCTCCGAGATCAACTGAAAGCTGTTGAGGATTTTTTGGTTATCCTCAACTTCAAGGAGTTCAGGTTTGATGAAGAAAACCAGCTCATTCTTTTTGCTTTTTTTCCCAACCTTCACTTTCTGGATTATTTTTGCTTCTTTTGCTGACTTAATTTCCTGGATGAGTTTTTTTGAAAATAGCGATTTGTCTGTCATGATCACCTCTTGTTATTGGATGCTTCCATTATACCCATAAGGTGAGCGGGTTTTGGGCTAATATTGTATTACAATCGCAGATATTTATTTGATATGGAGGCTCTCGAATTCAGCATAAATGGCAAATTTCTAACAAAGACCTACCCCCTGACCCCCTCCCTAAAGGGAAGGGAAAAAGCACTGCTTTAAAACAATTGGGGCTGATTGACGGTTGGGTCTTCTTTCCAGGCTTCTTTAAGCGAGCCATCTTTCATAATGTGGATCACTTCAGCACCGGAATCAATTAAAGTTTGAGCGACAACGTGCTGGCGATGACAATTTGCAGGGTCGCCCTCAGCACACAATAAAGACAGGTTTTCCCTGAGTGATAATTGCAGGAGCACTTGAATGGCTTCATCATATATTTCTTGCGGCGTGATGCCCTGCTGCTTGGCGTGGTGTTCAATGCTCTTTTTCACTCCCCCAAGCCTGTGACCCAAATAGGTGTACCTCACGTGAAAAGGCTTCAACATCTCAGCCAGGCGCGATTTATTGCTCCAGGGTGCTTTGCGGCTGTAAGGGATACTGCGGATATCGATGATGTGATTGATGTTGTTCGCCTGGATCAGATTTATGAACCTCATGAAACTGAGGTTGCTGTGCCCAACAGTATAAATTGTTTCTGGCATACTTAATTATATAAAAAATTGTGGGTGAAAATCAAGAGATTTCCAGGTCAGCCTGTAAGCCGCATTCTGTCTGGCGGAAATACCGCCTGGATGGACATCTATCTTGGCTGCCGGTTACCCGTCAGCTCTAGCAGTCTACCCGGAGATGTTTGGGAAACGGGCCGCTCCCGTCCAAAAGGACTTCTCTCCTGCTTGACCTTGCACCGCATGGGGGTTGCCTGTCCGAATGCATTACTGCACCCGCCGGTGGTCTCTTACACCACCTTTTCACCCTTACTCACCTTTAAAGGTGAGCGGTATGCTTTCTGTGGCCCTGGTCCAAGAGTTTGCACCCTTCCGGGGGTTACCCGGCATGCTGCCCTGTGGTGTGCGGACTTTCCTCGGGCACCAATTTGCCCGCGTGCATCCGACCGACCTGGACTCTTATTATACGGTTAATGTGTTGGTTTTGTGTAGGAATTGGGGAATGGTGAATAGAGGTATCAGGTATCGGTTATTAGGCGATTAGGAATTGTGACTCGCCCTGTGCTCTTTGGAGTGAGACCCCTGCCCTGAGGAGGCACGACGTGAGGGTTAGGCCGATATGTAGAAAGCCAAAAGAAATTATCCGACTGTTATAAGAGAGGATGTTGAAAATTGTAATTAATAATGATCAATTTTCCCGTAGGGGCAACCACAGAGGGTTGCCCAGCCCGAAGGGTGCACGCGAGGCAGACACAGGGGTCTGCCCCTACATATTTTCCGAATTTTGTTATTAA
>JARGGB010000003.1 GCA_029210815.1 Candidatus Brevefilum sp. | reverse complement strand
TTGCTGAAGTTATGTCCGTCATCCGGCGCTTCTGCCGTTGCAGATAAGGTCCAATCATTAGGAACCGCATCACCGCCATCATTGTTGTTCACAACTTTAACCAGTTTCAAGGTCGGTGCTACATCATCATTCGTGATCGTACAGGTTACCCCGGTTTGGCCTTCAACAAGGGTCAGTACATTGCCAACCAGCGTGCCGCCTGTGCATATCCATGTTCCTTCTGTGTATCCAGCAACTGTGCTCTCCGTCAACGTATATGCCACATTGGCATACACCGTCTCAAAGACGCCTGATCCTCCCAGGTTGCTGAAGTTATGTCCGTCATCCGGCGCTTCTGCCGTTGCAGATAAGGTCCAATCATTAGGAACCGCATCACCGCCATCATTGTTGTTCACAACTTTAACCAGTTTCAAGGTCGGGGCTATATCATCGTTATTGATCGTGCAAGTTGCAGACTCACCTAAACCAAGGGTGATCGTATCAGCATCATCCTGAGTTCCACCCACACATACCCAGTCACTGGCTGTGTAACCACCAGGTCCGCTTTCGCTCAGATCGTAAGTACCTGCATCAAAGCTTGCACCATTGCTTACAGAAGGTCCCAACCCACTAAATCCGGTTGTGCCGGTCGCCGTCAGCGTCCATTCACTTTCGACTGAATTGCCGCTGTCGTCATTAGTGACAGACTTGATCAATGTCAGGCTCGGTGCCTGGTCATCATTGGTAATGGTGCAGGTCTTATGGTCAGTTGCTGCAATAGTAACCACACCGCCTTCAGAACAATCACCACCCCAAACAGAGGCTGTATAGCCTGGCTGTACTGTTTCACTGGCAGTGTATGTGCCCGGCTCCAATTGATACTCCGTAGACCAGGCTTTCAACTCACCATTTATGTACACAGGGAAATCGCCAGCCCCCAGAGTACCGCCGTTATCATTGACCACTGTCTTTTCCAGGGTTAAGTAACCATATTGGAACTGGTTGGTAAAGGTACAGACATAAGTACCACCAGCTGCAAATACGATATCGTCAATGGTCCCGCCGCTTCCTGACAACCATGCTGTGCCACCCTGAGTACAAGCCCAGTTGGTGGCATAATTCGTTACAGGGGTCTCCACAATATCATAGGTCCCAGGTTTTACAAAGAACTGCCTTGAATTAAGGAGTGTTTCATCGATATCATCATCCAGTGAGAAAAGTTCATTAATTGTGTCAGGACCGCCAGTAAAAGCGAAATCAAAATCTTGTTCACTGTCAGGCACGGTATCCTTGACAATTGTCACATCGGCTTTTTGAGTGTTAGTGAAAACACAGGTAACCGTCTCACCGGGATCCAAATCAATAGCTGAATATGTTTCAATATCCCCAAAGTCACTCGTACAAACAACCGAGGTCAAATCCCAGCCTGTTGGTAAGGTTTCTCCTAATGTGTATGTTCCTGCATACAAACTTGCGCTCTCCCAGGGAACTGCTGCATCTGTAAGTGCGAAGGTATCATTGACAGGAACCTCAACCGGGTCCCCATACGGATCGAGATAGCTGCCAGATCCTGTGATTGAGAAGTTAAAACTCTGTGACGAACCAGAGGGGACTGTCACTTTATCCACAATGATCTGTCCGGGCACCGGTATAGGAACATCATATCCAGCATCTCCACTGCATTTTGACGTTGTTCCCACAATTGCATCCAGAGGGCTTGTACAAAGCCAATCCGCACCCTGCGACCAGGTAACGACATAGGGTAGATCCAGATAGCCATCACCTGTATGGTCAACACACTCAACAGTTAATGTTATGGAATGATAAACCGGGTTATTAACAGAACCGTTGTCATGCGCTTTTGTCCCAATATCTCCGCAAGTGTCCTGAACACCGGCAATTGTTCCATCTAGATCGAGCCATGGTGGATCAGGGGCATAGGGTAGTGTTGCAATACTGCAGGTGCCGGTGTAAGCGCCATCACCATTTGGATCGCCATCTGTGGAAAAATACAATCCAATATCGTAACGTTCTGTGGCAGTCGTCATAACCTCATAATCAGCAGTAAAAGTTACCGTATCACCAGGTGCAGTACAACCATCATCTTCAATGATTATGTTGGTGACGCTGGCAAGACCTACATCATTCGCTGTGCAGTTCAGGGTTGGATCACCATATAGATCTCCTACGCAACCTGCATCCACGACCGTCTCACCATTGCCCATATCGCCAACATAGACATATGCATAGGATTTGTTCCCGTTGTCATCCGTGACCTCGACAATGTCAATGATGTCCGTACCTAAACCAGAAAATCCAGCCGTGTATTCACCGGTAGTTGCATTGATGGTTGCACCAGATTGATCTTGGTACAAACCAAAGGAGTAAGGTTCAAATCCTCCTGAAGCAACAAAGATTACACTATAACCAGGATCAAGGTTCACATGCTGCGGCGTGACTGAAAAAGCGTCTTTGAATATGCCGGTTTCTACAACGCCGCTGGTGAGACCTGTGGCTGTATAGGAATAGTCACCAACCGCCAGTGGGCTGTCAGCCAGGACGATATCACATTCCCAGATCAAGTATTCTGATGCAGGATCATCCATTACAACGGCATCACAATAGTCTATTCCCTCAAAGAACGACTCGGATCCATTTGGACCAACAACATCCACATGAACAGTTTCACCTAATAAATAAGCCGCGCCATCGCTGTTGCCGCCTTTGATCGTTATCGTACTGCCTGGCGGCGCATCCGGCGGAATCGGCTCCGTCCATTCCAAACCCGGGTCAGGCTGCTCTACTTCAGGGACAGCCTCGGGGGGCTCCGTTCCCTCCACATCAATCGTTTGTGCAATTACGGACAACGGCGAGCCAACGCTCATCATCAATATCAGCAGCAAGTTCAACACGCGATAAGCCATTAGCCCCGCTGTCCTAAAACTTAATTTCGTATTCATTTCATCACTCTCCCTTATCAGTTCTCTCAAAATTTTATGGTGAAAAATTGAGTTTTTCTTGAAAAATTATTTTTCCCATGCACCTCCTTAAACACGAAACCAAAACCGGTAAAGATTTCTGGACAAAATCATCACCTTGCAGGATCAATCAGGAGCTTTTTACAAAGGGTAGATGGAATGAATGTCGATGCGTCTAATTTCCACCTCAGGCATCAATTGCCCTAAATGTTTAACTGAATTTAATCATAAACCTCCTTTTATTATTTGTCCAGAGTAATATTAATCTTTAACCTTAAAATATCCTAAAAACAGGAGGAATGTCATCCTTTTCATATGCAAAAATAAGGATGGCTTAGCAAAAATATCGCTGAACTTAAAACCAATGCCTTCCGATTAAAGAAATTAAGGCAGGACGTCGTCCACGATGAAGGATATATTTATTTATAGTGAGGAGGGAGCATGATAAACAACAATGAAGGTGAAAATGAACGTCAATCCCCTGATCAACAATTCGATAATCCCTACTTATTTCTGATACCGCTATTATATAAAATTTCCCTGATCTTTTCCACTGTTTTGGTATAGAACAACCTTAAAATATCAGGTTATTTAAGAGATAATTAATAGTTCTACATATTATTTCAGTTAATTAGATTTAGATTCATTCGATTATTCCACCTCATACTTGGTTGGTTCAGCAGGTCTCGACCTTTATCGTGCTATAATCTGGACAAACCTTCACACGGAACACGTCCATGTCCTTTAATGACAACCACCATCCCTCACTGCAAATAACAGACGAACAGGTGCACAAAGTTGAACCTGAAAATGAGAAATGCTTGGCTGTAGGCTTATTTATTCTCTCCCTTGCCGTCTACCTCCTCACTAGACTGATCCGCCTGCCAGATTTCCCGATCTTCTTTTTCACCGATGAAGCCATTCAATCCCAGCATGCTGCCGACCTGCTTGCCAACGGTTTCCGCGACCCTCAAGGGTTCTTCCTGCCGACTTTTTTTGAAAACGGCGGTCCGTACAACCTGAGCCTTTCGGTCTATGCCCAGGTGATCCCCACCCTGCTGTTTGGCAAATCCGTCTGGGTCACCCGGGCTACATCCGCTGTCCTGAGCCTGTTTACCCCCATCTTCCTGGGTTTGATCTTGCGGGACCACGTGAAGAATCGGCTTTGGTGGACTGCACCGCTCCTGCTTGCTATCACACCCGCCTGGTTCCTTCATTCAAGAACAGCCTTTGAAACTGTTCTGATGGCATCCATGTTTGCCCCTTTTTTGTATTGCTACCTGTCCTACAGGCAGGGGAAACTCAACAGACTCTACCCTGCCCTGATCTTTGGTGCGCTTGCTTTTTACGCCTACAGTCCGGGACAGATGATTGTCGTCCTGACCGGTCTGTGCTTGCTGGTCGCAGATGCCCGCTATCACCTCAAGCATAGAAAGACCGCCCTGCTTGGCATGGTTTTGCTGGGCTTGCTTGCATTCCCTTACCTCCGATTCACGCTAACTCACAAAAATGAGCTCCTCTACCACCTGAGCCTGCTCAATTCATATTGGGTAAAAAACATCCCGCCTACAGAAAAGCTCGCTGCTTTTACAATTCGCTATCTCAAAGGATTCAACCCCTTCTACTGGTTTTATCCCAGGCCTTCAATCCTTGAGAGACTGGCACCGAATATTACGCTTCCCACCTGGCTGTTTTCCAATCAGTTCGATCTGGACCGCCATACCATGAAAGCCTATGGGCATATCCTGTGGGGGACTTTTCCCTTCTTCATCATAGGCCTGGTCCACACCATCAAGCGCTTCAAAGACCCAGCACATCGCGTGCTGCTGTTTGCTTTACTTGCAGCTCCCAGCGGTGCTGCCATCGTGGATTGGGGCATCACTCGGGGCTTGGTTTTCATCCTCCCAGCAGCACTGCTAATTGCTATTGGGTTTGATAAAGTGTATACCTGGATTATCCTTCAGTGGCATATAAAACCTCAAATCCTTGGTAGCCTCACCTTTTTGCTCCTGGCTTTGAGCAGCTTCTGGATGTTGTCCGACGCCCTGGTAAACAGCCCGACATGGTACACCGATTACGGCTTGAGCGGTATGCAGTACGGGGCGCAGCAGGTCTTTACCCGGGCGGTTGAGATTGCCCGGTTCCAACCAGACACAAAGGTGCTGGTCAGTTCAACCTGGGCGAACGGCACCGATGTGTTCCTGCGCTTTTTCGGGGATGGGATTCCCAACCTGGAAATGGGCAATATCAACGCCTATGGGCTGAGCTACAAGCCTCTTGATGCGCATACCCTGTTCATCATGACCGAAGAAGATCTGGCATGGATTGCGGAGTCCGGCAAATTCACTGACGTCAGAATAGAAGAAACCCTTCCGTATCCGGACGGCAGTACAGGTTTTTATTTCGTCAGACTGGCATACGTACCAAACATCAAAGAAATCCTGGCTGTTGAACGGGAAGCGCGCCAGACGCTGCGCTCAGAAGACGTCGTATGGCATGGTGAAAATGTCCAGGTTGCCTATCCCGAACTGGATATTAATGAAATCCAGGCTGCATTTGATGGTGATCCAACCAGCCTGATCCGCACCTTTGAGGCAAACCCCCTTAAACTCATTGTGACATTTTCCGAAATGAAGCCGATCAATTCAGTGACCCTCAGAATCGGCGGCACACCCACCCAAATCACCGTCAGCGCAGTTTCAGGCGGAAATCAACGCCAAAAGATTACCCGCCAGGTGGGGAGTTCGCCGACCGCCAGGGACATCAGCTTCACATTTGGAACTACCCTTTCAATAGACCAATTGGAAATCGAGATCTTAAACCCCCATGATGGTGAAATTGCCCATGTTCATTTATGGGAAGTTTCCTTTGAGTAGATTCAAAGTGCTTTTGCCAATCATCAGAAAAATCTGATAAAAACTTCCAGTGGGCAAAAGATTTACTGTATAATGTTATCGTAATCATTTATTCAACCACTACCGATAGAGGGAGCTATGTCATCTAAACTCAAATGGATCGACGAGGAACTGCAAAGCCTGAGAGATTCCGGGCTTTACAATGAAATCCGCACCCTGGGCTCACCACAGGGCGCCTGGCTTGTCGTTGACGGAAAACGAGTCCTCAATTTTTGTTCGAACAATTATCTTGGTTTAGCCAACCACCCCCGATTGGTCAACGCAGCCAAAGAAGCCATGGAAAAATACGGCGTTGGACCCGGCGCAGTCCGCACCATTGCCGGCACCATGGACCTGCACCTTGAATTGGAGCGCCGCATTGCCAAATTCAAGCGGGTGGAAGATGCAATCACCTTCCAATCTGGTTTTACCGCCAACACGGGGACCATTCCTGCATTGATGGGCAAGGAGGATATAATCTTCTCGGATGCCCTCAATCATGCCTCGATCATCGACGGCTGCCGGCTTTCTGGAGCGACCATCAAGCGCTATGATCACGCTGACCCGGCGTCATTGGAAACTGTGATCATGGAAAACAAAGGCAGTTATCGCAGAGGATTGATCGTAACGGATGGCGTCTTCTCCATGGATGGCGACTACCCGCCGCTGGACAAGCTAACTGAAATCGCAGAGAAATATGACTTGATATTGATGGTAGATGATGCCCACGGTGAAGGTGTGCTGGGTGAAGGTGGCCGCGGTATTGTGGATCATTTCAAGCTGCACGGCAAGGTTGATATTGAGGTTGGTACCTTTTCAAAAGCCTTTGGCGTCATGGGCGGCGTCGTTGCCGGAGATGCAAAGATCATCCAGTGGCTGCGCCAGCGTGGGCGGCCCTTCCTGTTCTCGTCTGCTGTGACCGTGCCCGATGTTGCTGCGACCATTGCAGCCATTGATATTCTTGAAGAATCCACCAAACTGGTTGACAGACTCTGGGCAAATGCCGCCACCTTCAAGGGTGAAATGGAATCTCTGGGCTTTGACACCGGCAAAAGCATGACCCCGATCACGCCAGTGATGCTGGGAAGTGCCAAATTGGCAAGAGAATTCAGCCGCAAGCTGTATGAAGAAAAAGTCTTTGCGATGGCTTTAGGCTACCCAACGGTTCCCGTGGGTCAGGCACGCATCCGTGTGATGATCTCGGCTGCGCATACCGATGACGACATTGCGCAATCACTGAAAGCCTTTGAAAAAGTCGGCAAGGAACTTGAAGTAATCTAAGTCTCCATTCAAACGTAGGGGCAGGTCTCCGTGCCTGCCCTTTTTAATTTAACAGGGCGAATAAGCGCCAATGCAGATTAATTAATCTTTTAACGAAAGTTGCTAGCGCGAAAACACCAAAGACTTCGTAGGTCAGGTTTCCAACCTGACAAAACCATAAGTTTAGATGCTCTTTAACCCTGCGGATTAGAATAAGAGTTACAGCAACAGTGTCACGTAGGTTGCTAACGCAACCATACGTGACCTACAAAGGACCAATTACTCTTCCGTAGGTCAGGTTTCCAACCTGATAAAACAATCCTTCCCTTGGAGCGAAGTGAAACTGCGTGGGATGACGCAGCCATACATAACTAACATGCATTTAAACACAAAGCGCCCTTGCGGGCGTTTTGAGTTTGTGTTGGTGAGGTTATTTTTACGCAGGTTTTTCAACCTCGGGTTCTTTGAAGGGATCATATCCGGGATTGGTTCCCGACCAGCAGCATCCCGGCTGATGGAAGCTGTTGCAGGCAAGCCCACGCGAACAGCGGTGCGCCATGATCCTGGGTGCTTGTTCGGGTAAAAAGGTTGCAGGATAAACGATCTCAGCTTCAAGAGCAACTTCTTCCCCTGCACGTTCACAATAGGAGATTTTTAATACTTCCCAATTTCGATAAGCCACACTTACCTCCGGTTTAGAAAACGCAACTACCAATAAATGATAAACAGATTATAACACATCAAATTTCATCATCAAAACTTTTTCAATCAAAAGAACCCAAAATGCTGCCCGTCAGTTTATTGAACATCTTTGTATTCAGCATCCACCACATCGGATGATTTCTCCTCGCCAATTTCCACACCGCTTTTTGATTGCTGCAAAGCAAGGCGATGTTCCTGCACGATAGCATCAGGGCAGAGCTCAATGAACAGGGCTCCACCCAACCACAGGACAACAGCATCCTCCAGCGGGTTGATCGGAAGAAAATCAATCGGGATAATCAAATAAAGCAATGCCCCAATCGGCAGGAGTTTCAACAGCGAGTTGACACGCGGATCCTTCATTAAGCGAAAGATCAAACGCAGATTTTCGATGATCCCGCCAAAACTTAGTTGATCATCTTTTCGAAATTTATCCAGGAACCTAGTAAATTGTTCTTTCATCCTATCCTCCGATTTTGGTGCAAACATAATTGGCCTTATTGATGCTAGTGATTTTTATCAAACATCCGTTTTCGCCGCCAGTTGATCAGCGGCGCGACCATACGTCGGATGCCATATTTAATCACGATGGGTGACAGCCAGTGTCCGCCCTCACGGTAATGCACTCGCAGCATCTCCGGCCAGCAGCGATCATCAGCCGCGATGGTTTTTGCATCGCCGTGCAGCCTGAAACTTGCCCATAAATGACCGGGCAAATAAACCAGGGGCGCTTCACCTGCCAGCCTGACCCACAAATCATAATCCATTGCAAAATAAAAGGATGGATCCAATGGACCAACCTTTTTCCAAAGATCTGTTCTGAAAAACGAAGACTGCTGGGGAATATGCACATAACCACGCCGCAGACGGGCATAATCCGTTTGGGCAGCCGGGAAAAGCCCAATCCGCTGATCCTGGGCATCAATGAAAGTGCAGTCACCATAAACCATCCCCACGTCGGGGTGATTTTCCAGGTAAGTCACCGCCTCTGTAATTGCCCCTGGCTGGTAAATATCATCGGAATTTAACCATGCCAGGTATTTTCCACTTGCCTTAGCAAAGCCCTTGTTGATGGCATCCGTCTGGCCATGATCGGGGATCGATTCCCAATATGCCAGCCGACTTTCAAAGTCTTTAATAATTTCAAGGCTGCCATCCGTTGACCCGCCGTCTATGATGATGTATTCAATATCTGGATAATCCTGTGACAGGACAGACTCAATCGTGCGGTGTAAAAACTTCGCCTGGTTGAAGGATGGTGTTATGATGGAAACCCTGGGTGTTGACATAAAAACAGCCTGATCAATAAAATAATATGAAAATTGAACTTTTTAAAATTGCCCTTATTATACTTGGGGGGCTGATAAAAAGCAGGTAAACAAAATTAATTATTATTCCCAATAAATCCTGTTGTCCTGCACAACAAGTTTTTTCCTCTTGTGCTGCAATTTACGACGAATTTCTCGATATTTAATAAACACACCCTGCAGTCCAATTGCCCCTCCCAGGGCTTGCAGCCATTTATACCAGACGGAAAGCACAGATTCCGGTTCAATATGCCAGGCATATTTAAAATGCCTGAGGGCTGCTTTTGGCTTGCCGGAATCAATCAACCGCCGGGCGGAGAAAACATGCAAACCCGATCGTATTTTTTGATGATGGTTTTCAAAAACACTTGCAAATGCTGGTTTTGTTCGTAATTCTTCAATAAAGGCAAAGGCTTCGTCAACAAAGTTCTCCGCCTGTGCAATCGTTTTTGCATCCTCATGGGTTCGCTCAACCGCCCAATAGGCATCCACATGATGAATGGGATAGTTAGCGGCAATCCGAACCCACAATTCATGGTCAAGGATCAAATGGCTTTCAGCCCTGAGGTAGCCGGCTTTTTCCAATGCACTACGCCGCATGAATACGGCTGGCTGCAGCAAGACATTGAATGCCAGCAGATCCGCCAATGAATATTGTCGATAAGGGTGCCAGTCAAGTAAATACCCTTCCCCATCCACCATAACGCCGTTGCCATAAACCATGCCCAGATTCGGTTCAGCCGTTAATGCCGCTGCTGCCTGGGTAACAACATCACATTGATAGTACATGTCATCGGAATTGATCCAGGCGACGATCTCCCCGGAAGCCCGTTGAAAGCCCTTATTGATCGCTTCCGCCTGTCCCCGGTCCTTTTCAGAGGTCCAGTAAGCCAGCCGATCCTCGTATTTGCGAATGATTTCCTGGCTGCCGTCAGTTGACCCGCCGTCAATCACGATATATTCAATCTTTGGATAATCCTGACAAAGCACAGAAAGCATCGTATCTTCCAGGTATGCCGCCTGGTTAAACGAAGGGGTGATGATCGAAACGAGGGGCTGCTTTGTTAAATCATTCATCTAGTGATTTACCACCTTTAAAAAGCTTGTCATAATCAACTTTGGGAAAAATTGTTAATTTGCCGCCAAAAGTTGCATCTAAAATTCGCCGCCCATCAACCTGATAGGCTTGTTTTGCCATATGGTAAGCACGCTCTGAACCTTCCAGGTCCGGCAGCTGCCATCGGAATCCTTTGCCAAAATAATTCGCCGCAAAATGATTGGGGTCCTCACCCTGGGAAGTAACGGTGGTATTGGCTGGACCTTTGGTGACAAAATTATGGTCCACACCTATCAAAATTGCTTCCTTAAAACCCATGTAATACGCCAGCTGCAGGCATACATAAGTAACAGTAAAGCCCTCAAATAAGCGCCCTGTGGCATCGCCATTAAAATCCTCGGGCAATGTGTAATCTGTATCCAAAAACATGGTATCGGGCGAAGCTTGGAAATATTTACGTGACCGCCAGGTCACAAATTTGGGAAGGTCTAAAGCACGCATATCCTCGTGACACTGCTCAAGCACCAGGTCATTCACGGAAACAAGGCAGGAAGTCATAAAACCATACTGGTCAAAAGCCAGGTAAATACGGTTCATCCCAAAGGTGAATTCATTTGACAGCTTACTGAGATCCGTTTGCTTCAAGCTTGGTCCATTGCCAATAATAAAACAGCGCTGCCCCTCAAACTTATTACGCCATGTTTCCAATTGCCCTTTGTTTCTCATCCATTCCGGCGAGAAAATACGTGCCAGCAAATGCCGGTCACGGTTGTACCATGCCCAATAGCGGTCAGAGGCCAGCTTCCATACCGGTTCAGGGAGAATCTTTTTGATGCTCTCTTTAATTGACATAGTTTACTCCGTGCTCAATCGGGCTGTCGCACCGCCGTCTACCACCAGCGCCTGCCCGGTCATAAAGGAAGATTGGGTGTTATCCGCTAAAAAGTAGATCGCCTTTGCAATCTCTTCTGGTTGACCGATGCGCCCATTGACCGTTTTTCGTGCCAGGTTTTCAAGGCGTTCCATCAAATCGCCGTCTCCCACATGCCCCCGACCAAGCCCTGCACGCAGCATCGGCGTATCCACTGCACCGGGTAAAATTGCGTTCACCCGAATATCATCCTTTGCAAACTCAATCGCCATCGCCCTGGTAAGCGCCAGGATGCCGCCCTTACTGGCGGCATAGGCGGCGATGTCAGCCGATGTGGCTATAGCATGAACGGAAGAAACATTGACAATCGCACCGCCGTCCTTTGCCTTCAATAAAGGATATGCCAGCTTTGCACCCAAAAATACAGATCGCAAATTTGACGCCATCACCAGATCCCACTCTTCGGCTGTGGTTTCAATCAGGGGTTTTGCAACCTGGACGCCCGCATTATGAACGACGGCATCCAGGGATTCGGTGAATTCCTCAACCTTTTCATAAATTTCTTCCATCGCCTCCGGCAGTGAAATATCAGATTGGATATAGATTCCATTTTCAGGAAAACCCTCATATTTTGGCTTACGATCAACCCCGATCACCTGCCAGCCTGCCTCAGTAAAAACCTTAACCGTCGCTTTCCCAATCCCACCTGCCGCGCCGGTGATCAACAGGATTCGTGACTTCTTCTCGGATATCATATCGCTTCCTTTTTATTTAAATTTTCCATTCCAATTTAATCCTTATCATGAGGAAAAAGCCTGTTTATCAAAGGCTCTCCCCAACAAATTCATTAAAATCAGCCAGGGGTAAACCCAAACCAACCAATAGGTTCTTTATTGTATTCCAATGAACTCTTTCCCAAAACCTGGGGCTTGCGTTTGTGTTGTGGGGCGCTAATAATACCTGGTCCATCGTAAGCAAGGGGCTGTCCAAGGGCAGGGGTTCTTCTTCAAACACATCCAACGCGGCACCCCGCAGGCGTCCTTCCTGCAGCGCATCAACTAAAGCACCCTGATCTACAATTGGGCCGCGCGCAGTATTGATCAGGACGGCTGTCGGCTGACAGTATTGCAGGCTGTCCTGATTTATCAGGTGATAACTGGTAGGGTTAAGCGAGCAGTTGACACTGATAAAATCCGACCTCGCCATCAAGTCTTCCAGGCTGGTCATTTCCACGCCGAATTCAAGCAAAAAATCAGGGGGCATTTCGACAATATCATTGCCCAATAGTTCCATTCCGAAGCCGCGCGCCCGTCTTAACACTGCTTTACCAACGTTGCCAACACCAACCACGCCTAAAGTGCATTCACTGAGGGTTTTGCCGTTGATCTTTTCCCAACGCCCTGCTTTCATGGCATCGTCCAGCCAGGGGATTTGGCGTGCAAATGCCAGCATATACCCAATCACACTTTCGGAAACCGGAACCGTGAAAGCATTGGGTGTATTGCCAACCATGATGCCAAAATCTCTTGCCGCTGTCTGGTCAATGGAATCAATCCCTGTCCCCCATTTGGAAATCACTTTCAAGCGCGGCGCGCATGCTTCAATCACCCGTCGTGTATATCTGTCATCGCCGCAAATCGTACCGTCAAACTTTCCTGCGTGGATTAAAATTTTATCCTCAGAAAGGCGTTCATTGACTTCGGGGACAATCAGTTCAATGTCAAACTTCTTAAAAACCGGTCGAAATCGATCTAAGACTGGCAGCATATATGGTGCTGAAACCAAAATTGTTTTCATCGTCTTACTCCTGTGCAAAGGTCGGCAAAAAAGATTATTCCGCTTCGTGCAAATGGCGATATAGGTTCTCTGCCATAATAAAATCTGATTCTTCGTCAATATCCCAGGCTTCCAAAGCGGGGATTTCAAACATCAGTGGGTGATAACCCAGGCGATTTTGCCGCTCAACAAGAGTTTCCCGTTGAAAAATATAAACGCAGGAATTCTCCTCATAAACGGGCGGTAAATCCTGTGTTCGCAGCAAAATATCGGGGTCATGGTTGATTGGTTTACCCTGCTGGTCCCATAATCGAGTTTGAAGGCGTGTCACACCGAACAAAGAATCATAATCTGGTGTGCTGCCAAGAAGAGTATCAATTGCCTTTGAGATCGTTTCTGCTTTCAACAGCGGATTAGTAGAATGGGTTTGCAGATAATAATCCGCTTCGACCAGCGAGGTGTCGTGCAGCAAAATGTCATTCATCGGCACCATATCGCCGCGCAGGTGCTCCGGGCGTAAAACAGCCTTGACCTCAGGAAAATGTCCTGCCAAACCTTCCAAAATCACAGGGCTGTCCGTGTCCACAAGGATCGTCGAGATTTCAGGAACATCAATCAAGGTTGAAAGAATGTGATGGTACAGCGGCTTTCCTGCGAATTGCCGAAAATTTTTTTGAGGGACTCGGGCTGAATGGTGTCGCATTGGCACAAATGCGATAATTTTCGGTTTCATAAAATCTCTTCCACAAATGTTATTTCGTTCATTTAAATAGGTATTATAACGCAATCAAATTTCAGCATACGCCAACAATGGGTCAGAAAGAATCATTGATTTAACGGAAGAAGAAATTCTTTCCCTTCAAGCAAGCCTTCCGAAATCACCTTCAGCGTTTCTGAATTTTCGGGCAGCAAATCCTCCAAATTGAATTCTTTCAACCTGACAAATCCAGGCCAGATTTTATCCGGTTCGATAAAGCGATCGAAGGGAAGGGACGTGTGATAAAGCTGAAAATACAGAAATCGTCTTGCATTTTCCTGGTATTTCGGCAGTACTGGGACCTCATCCGCAGCAAGAAATTCCTCCAATTGAGCCAGGTATTCCGAGCGAAATTGCGGAAAATATACGGTATCCAGCTGGGTGAAACGCGCCTTGCCGGCACATAATACCGGTTTTCCCATAATGGATGCTTCCATCCCAATGGTGGAATTGTAAATCATCACAAATTTCGCCCGCTGGATCATCTCATAAGAGCTGAAATACTGATCAGAATTGATGAAAACAAGATTCGGCAGTGACTCAGCATCCCGATCCCGTACCCATCCTGCAACACTCTCGCGGCTGGCTTTCCCGGGCCTGATCTCATCCGGGTGCGCACGAATGACGAACAAGGTGTCAGGGTGTTTTTTAGCTGTATTTAACACCTCATCCAACCAATCAAACATGTGCGGATAGATCACATTCGCATGGGGTTGACTGGTGTCAAAAATCACATTGGTGAAAATCGGCACAACCTGTTTGAAGGCGTTGATCTTATTCAAAAATGCCTCATCCAGGCCGGACATTTCAGGCCAAAACTGCACACCAGCCATGCTGAAATTGCCTTCAAAACGCTTTGACAGATAGTCGTCCAATTGCTGATTTTGTTCAGGCGTCAGCGCAAAGTCATTCGGAATATTCACCGGGTAAGCTGTTGCTTCGCCTTCAGTAAAAAAGGCAGAAAAGGGGCGGATGCCTGCCTCATAGGAATACACAGGGATATCATGCAGCCCTGCCACCCATTTTGCCGTCGCTTCCGGGAACTGCATCCCGTTAAAAACCATCACCGAATCGGGATTCAATTCTTTCAACAAAAGGTCAAATTGCCTGGCAACTTTATAAGCTGAGAGGATGAAATATCGATACAGAATTCGTGTATCCTCATTATCCTCCAAATGATGCAGGCGCAGGCGCCATCGCATCGAGGGTAAGCATAATTTTCCTAAAGGAATGGTCTCGAATACAAAGTTTCTCAGTGTTGAGAGGCTGGTATTCTGCAGCAATTTCGCGAGGTCTTCGCTGGGAAAATAATCCAACCAGCTTACCTCTGATTTGTGATAAATCGCGGATGTCTGCGTCAGGCACTTTTGGCACGGCGGCAGCTGGTACACATCATCCTGATCGGTTCCCAATACACAGCGAGGCATTCCCCGCTTGCACACAAAATGCACCACCCTCGCCCCTTGCAGCCGAAGTGACCAGCCGGTCAGCATAGCAAAAGCAGCATTGACGCTCAATCCGGTAATACGGGTCGATGCATTGAATGAAACGATAATTTTTTGGTCATCCGCTTCATGCGCATTTCTTGCAACTTCTTTTGCCATGCGCTTGAGTTCTTTATTAATTTGCATTCGCTGGGGTCGCTCTTGCAAAAATTCGTGGGCAATATTCGAGAGCTTCATACTGAAACCCATTTCTAAACGCTGTATCGGCGCAGCTTGCTCAGGGAAGATTGTTCGCTCTCATAAACTTTCTTCTTGCCGTCTCCGAGCGCTTTTTCCGTAACACGGATGTATTTTACAAGGGTTCGCACACCCTGCGGCTCAACTGAAGCCGCCTGGTCAGACCCCCACATCGCCCTGTCAAGGGTCACATGGCGTTCCAGCAAACAGGCACCCATCGCTACGGCGAGGGCAGAAGTTACCAGGCCGACCTCATGCCCGGAATAACCAATCGGGCAGTCAAAATGTTCTTGCAAGGTCTGGATCATTTTCAGGTTTAATTCATCTGGCGGGCAGGGATAGCTGCTGGTCGTATGACAAATAACCAGCTTGTCTGTCCCCAGGATATCCACAGCTTCCTGGATTTCCTCCATCGTCGACATGCCGGTTGATAAAATAACGGGTTTTCCTGTATCCTTAATCGCCCTCAATAATTTATGGTCCGTCAATAAAGCAGAAGGCACTTTATGTGCTGGCGGATCAAAGGAATTTATAAAAGATAAGGATGGAATATCCCATGAGGATGCCAGCCAATCAATACCAAGAGATCGGCTGTATTCATCAATCTCCTCATAATCATCCTGGCCAAATTCAACCTTGTAACGATAATCAAGATAAGAAATATAACCCCAGGGCGTATCTCGCATCTGGCTCTTTTGATGATCGGGCACACAAATTTCAGGCGTGCGCTTTTGGAACTTAACAGCGTCTACGCCCGCGTCAGCTGCAGACTTGATCAAATCCTTGGCTACCTGCACACTCCCGTTGTGATTGATGCCAATTTCTGCAATAATATAGGTTGGATGCCCGGCACCAACCAGGCGATTTCCAATCTTGATTTCTCGGGTCATATTTTCCTCCAAATTTTTATTTCATCACCGAATTATCGATATCGGTTTATCAAAAGATCACAAAGTTCCCGCACTGCGCCGTGCCCGCCCTTTCGCTTAAGAACAATGTCTGCTTTTCGGCGCGCATCAGGATGAGCATCGGCAACGACCGCAGCAAAGGCAACCAGTGGGAAACAAGGCACGTCATTAATATCGTTGCCTAGATAAATTGTTTCTTCCGGGGAAAGATTTTCTTTCTCCCAGTAAGCCTGCAGTGTCTTAGTTTTGTCACCCACACCATGAAAATAAGGTAATCCAATTTTTTTCGCTCGTGCAGCAACAACCGGGTTGGGTTCAGTCGAGATGATAACCGCATTGAAGCCCGCTTTTAAGAGGAGTTCAATACCCATGCCGTCACCGCGTTTGGCAGCCACACTTTCAATCCCATCCTGGTCCACCCATACCCTGTCATCCGTCATAACGCCGTCAAAATCAAATACTACGAGTGAAACTTTCTCTGGCCACTTCCGCAAAGGTTTCCCGGGATAGACCATCTCTAAATCTCGTTCTCGTATAAGGCTTTCACAATGCGCCCAATCCAGGGGTGTATCAATATCCACTGAAAAAACCGGGTCAACATGGACCGGTAAAATCAGATCGCCGCTCATTGAGGATTTTTCCAGAATTACCCGGGGGTGGATTACATCAATAATTCCTGTATGCCAGTAAACTTTTGGCAAAGACTGGCGGGGTGAATTATAAGGCTCATCCATGCCCTCAACCGTAAGCAGTGGGGTCATCTGACCATTGCCGTTAATTTTCCACATCTTATATGGGTTCTGCCCTGCAGGGACAATCCCCCGCACTGAGTCCGCTTCTGGATGCGCCAATAAGATCTCAATTGATTCGTCAACCAGTCCAACCGGCCGCACGGGAGAAGTCGGCCGAAGGTGAACAACCAGCTCTGGTCGATATCCTTCCGCTTCTGCAAGCCAATTCAGGGCGTGTTGAAAAACAGGCAAATCCAGGGTGTCATCCTGTGCCAGGGATTTTGGGCGTATAAATGGCACTTCTGCACCAAAGGATCGTGCGATTTCAGCAATTTCAGGGTCATCCGTTGTAACAATTAAACGGGTGATGTGTTCGGACTGCAGTCCTGCCGCAATACTATACGCAATCAAGGGATAGCCGGCAAAATCTCGGATATTCTTGCGTGGAATCCCTTTTGATCCACCCCTGGCTGGGATAATTCCAAGAACCTCTGGTTTAGTTGCCATAGGATATCCCTCCGTTCTGTAAAGACAGTTGATAAAAAGAATGGTTTCTTTCTACTCTGCAGTAGATCGTGAAAAGGCATTCTTCAGGTGTAATATTTTCCAACGAAAATTCATTTTTATTCAACAATAACAATCCTTCAAAAGCATCTTTATCAGACTGATATTATACCAGTGGGATGCCCGGTTATAACGGCATTAAGAATGAATGATGTTTATATGCGGCATCATTATCTGGATGATTTAGATTGAAGTCTTTAAAAAATTCAATTATTCAACCACCGGTAGATGCGGTTGACTGTGCCTTGCAGGATGTACCGAATCCACTTTACCTGTGCCAGGCGATTCATCAATCCACGGGATTTCTTCCCTGTGTTGGCGGGATTGACCGTCAGACCAGATTTTTGAGCGATTTGGGCAACCTCATCGGAAATGGCATTTCCCATCAAGCGCATCGTCTGCTCCCGGGTACAAAACCGCAAGTAACCTTTTGCATCCATGAGATCATCCATCTCAATCATCCGCCCCATGACCCTGTCGGTCCAGCCCTCAGGCAGCATCTCCGACAGAATTTCTTGCATCACTTTTTTTGGCGTGACCATCTGGAAATGATGCGCAGAAACCCAGGCTTCCAATCCCCGATATTTGACGATCACATCTTCAATCCCTGCCACCTCGGATTCATAGCGTTCCCAGGTGCGCCCCGTATTGATGAGATATTCCTCTTCCCACTTTCGGGGCATCAACAAACCTCGCACAGCTTCTACATCAGGCTGATTCGCAAAAGCCAGCGTGCTTTCCGAGCTGAGTGCCACCCGTTCCCGAATGTAAAAGCCTGTCACCGCCCCGACATTCGGGAAGGTGTCAATGATTTCCAGGTGCTTGCCCAACCAACCAGGAAGATGAAAAACATCGTCATCGCAATAGGCAACAATTTCACCGGGTGCTATATTATAGATTATGTTAAGCGCATTCAGTTTGCCAATATTGCTTTTTGAAAGGTGCAAGTAATCAATCGAACCATTTTTATAAAGTCCTTGAAGATATTCAACCATTTCAGGACTGCTGCCGTTATCAAACACAAGCAAGTCAAAGGGCTCTTCTGTATTTGTGAGGATGCTCTGGAGGGTCATCTTCGTGACGTCCATCCGATTCTCAAAATATCCCGCTTGGTGCGGCGCATATACAAGAACGGCAACCGTTGTACGCGCCGGTTCAAAATCAAGGCTTACCCCTCTTGAAGGGTTCATTCCAATACGTGGCATAAGGTCATCCTAATAATTCAAAATGAGTTTATTTTTTCCCAAGTTTATATTTCAAGCGTCCCCTGAGCTCTTTATAGGCTTTTAGAGGATGGAAAATTGCAAAGAATAAGAATCCCAGAGTGTGCGAATGCAGTTTCACCAGCGGAAAGATTTCTACCTCCCGCCAAAATGCTTGCCAGTCTAATTTTTTCCTGGTAAGTTCTTCACCATCAAATGTGTGCGTATGATCACTTAAGGTGAATATCGTCCGTCGACCCCCAGCAAGCTTAACATTTTCTTCTGTTTCAGGCTGATAATAATGAATGATGCCGTCTGGCAAATGCCCATAACCGTGGTTTTGATGGACAATGGTTAAACCTTTTGAAAGATCAACCAGGGGGCAATCCTGCCAACGGGCGTTAAAGATCATCCAATTATCCCAGCCAGCCCTGCCAACAGCAAAGTCGGGGATTTCTGTAAAACAAGAGCGCGGATAAATGAAATAATCACTGCCTGTTCGTTTATGCCGTTTCCCGTTTGCTTGCAATTCTGTCCTTAATGACTTCTCCCAATCCCCCGAGAAATCCACAGGATGGTCAATATCGAGATCCCATCGTTCGCCCACACCAAGAAACCGATCCGCTTTGGATGACAATATCTCGACCACGGATGAAAGCTCAGGAAAAAACAAGATGTCCGCATTGCTGTACATCAGAAATGGCGAAACATTGACATCCCTGGCAAGCTGGAAAATTGAACTGATTAATGGGGTTCCCATCTTATTGCAGCATACATTTGGCAAATGCAAAATACCGCGTTCGGTACAAGCCTCTGCAATGCCTGGCTCATCGCCAATTACTACAACCTGAACAGCCTCACCCAGGGCAAGCCAGTTGTCCAGGGTGTTCTCCTGAATGATCTTTATATGGGGATCAAGAAAGGGTTTGGGTGCAGTAAATAAGGTTATCAGCGGCATAATTTCACTCTTGATCAATAACGGGTATCGGCAGCCAGGCTTTATGTGGGGAAATTTTCTGCATCAATCGACGATAAAGCATGCTGACATTTCGTTTTAATCCAACAAATCGATCATTTTTAATTTCGACTGTCCCATGCGCTTCTGGCGATACTTTTGCAACACCCGTCAAATACAAGTTTAATAATTTTGATCGCGGCACCCCATGTCTTTTCAAAAAAACCAATCTGAAACCAGCTTTTTTCAGAACTTCACGCAGTGTATGGGGCGTATAACAGGCTAAATGAGCCAGCTCGTAACTGTCGTGGGCATAAAAATTAGGAACTTCCAGCAGCAAGATTCCCCCGTCTTTCAATAATTCCAATTTTATTCTTTTGAGGTCTTCCACAGGCTCTGTCAGGTGCTCCAAAACATGGCTCATGCTGACCAGGTCAAATTTCCCATGCTCAGATGCTAACAAAGCCCCTATCGACTCCTTCATTTCAATGTCAGACTCTTCTGCGTAAGCACGGTAAGCATCTCCCGGCTCCACACCAACCACCTCACTGCCAAATGAGTTTCGAAATTGCTGCAGTAAAATACCTGCAGACGCACCGATATCCAAAACTTTCTCAGGAAAGATTTCCAAATGAGACCTGAGAATATCATTTAAGTGCTGGGCGCGCTGCTCCTGAACCCAAAGGTCCTTTGGGGTTGGTTCCTCACATGCCTGGTAGATTCTGCGATATGTCCTCCGATAAAATTCCGGGTTCGCAGCCTGACTCTCTTTTCGTGACTGATAAATCAAACCACAATTTTTACACTGATAATAAACCAATGGAAACCCAAATGATTCCACGCGGGTAAAGATTTTTTTTTGATCTGATCCACACAACAAGCAATCCATATGCACTTCTTTATTTTTAAAAGGTTTCACATTATACCACCGGCGGTTTACGCGCGTTGGTCAATGTCCTGGTAACCTTTATGCGTCACATTTGCATTAATATCTAACAATTCTGGTGAATCATATAGAAAATCAATTATTTCAGTCAACGAAAAATCATCGCTGTTATCAAAATGATGGTAAATTTTTCTCACTAAGGCTAAATCCTCCGGCGTATCAACCGTCAATCGTAAATGGCTCAAATCAGGATCGTGATTCACAAGCAAGATTTTAAATCGCCCAGGGGTCTCGTATAGATAGGGCATCACATGCTCCCGGGCATATTTTTCCTCAGCTTCTTGCCATGCAATATTAAGTGCCTTACTGCTAACGACCTCCGTGTCCATCCCGATCGGCGTGGTGCGCTTCATGGGAGGTGGAAGGCGGTTGGCTGCAAAATCTACGTCTGCCTGGAAAAAAGCTTGCACGGTCCGATCAATCTCCGCCGGATCGATCAATGGACAGTCTGCGGTAAGGCGCACAATCGTGCTGCCGCCATACAGGCGCGCAGCCTGGTAATAGCGATCCAGCACATCAAAGGGATCACCCCGAAAGCAGGGAAAACCCTTTGATTTGCAAAAAGCTTCGACAGGGTCATCGCTCGGGTCTGTTGTTGTCGCCACCACAACCTGCCCTACAAATTGAGCTCGCCTGGCGCGGACAATAACCCGATAAAGCATGGTTTCACCGCCAATATCCAGCAAGACTTTTCCCGGCAGACGGCTGGACCCCATCCGTGCCTGGATAATTGCTATCACCCCGGGATCTCTGGTTCTTAACATTTGCTTATCTCACTCATCCCCAACAAATTCAAAGGATTCCACAGCCCGATCAAATTCCAGCAAAGATTCCTGGATTTGGTCAGAATCTGTGAAAAATGCAATGATCCACAACTTGCCCGATTCATTGAAGATGTAAAACGCCTGGGAACTCTTTACGCCCAGGTCCCCGGTCGATGTCTCAAATCTCAGGACATCCCGGTCGTCCATCTTTATGCGTTCTTGATCCACAAGATCTAGCTGATCACCAATGATCGATTTGGCAAATGTAGAAATGAGCATCAATGACATTCCGGCGAATTGGTCATTTTTCATCACCAGCAAACCAGTGCCGTATTGACCATCACCCACAGGATCATAAGCCCACATAAGGATATCTTCTTTATAATGTTCAAAGATTCCCTTTATTGTTTGAGCCTGTTCCTCCCCAAGTGACTGACCTTGATTCATGAGAGATTCGAAATCATTTTCAACGTCACTCAAAACAAAGGTCGCTGGCAATGTCATCTCAACCCCATTATCCTGATATACCTTTTCTTGCAGCAGAGCTGCGGTTTCTGCTTCTTCCGTTGGCTGTTGTTCAACTGTTTCTGTGGGGGTATTTCCAACCGCCTTAGTTTCAGGGCTAGTTGCACGGCTGATCAATGGGATGTGACAGGCCATGATTGTCAGCATTAATACCAAACAAATGGAAGCAAATAAAGCTTTTTTCTTTTTATTCATTAGGTTAACCTGCATTCTTTTTCTTTTCTATTGATCTGTGATTTAAATTCTAATGCAATCATCACCAGAAACAAAATTCACAAAGCCATATGATAAGCCTGCAATAATTTTTCGAAGTTTTGATCCCAATCTGCTTGCGCCTCGGCCAAAAACCTCGCATTCTCGCCGTAATGCGCCAGATCAAAATGACCTGCCATCAATAAGATTTTTTCTATTAATGCTGCCGGATCTCCATCGGTGAAAAGTTCACCTGTCTCTCCCGGCTTGATCCATTCCTTATTCGAGGGTATATCCGAAACCAGCACGGGACGTCCGCATGCCAGGGCTTCAAGTAATGAGATGGATGAGCCATCACAATGCGAGGGGCTAACAAAAAGGTCTGCCCCACAATAGACGCCTGGCAAATCCGTTTGATCCTCCCAGCCGGGAAAATGCGCCTTATCCTCAACAGGGACTAGAATACTGTGGATATAATCGGATTGGGGTCCATCGCCCACAAGCAGCAATCGTAATTCGTTATTCTCCTCTGCGCTTGCCACAAAAGCTTTTGCAAGAACATCCACACCGTAAATTGGATACCAGCTTCTATTGCACAGAATGATAAATTTATCGTCCCATCCCAGGCTTCTCCGCAATGCCTCTCCTTCAGCTTTTCCATTTTGGGGTGAAAAATGTTGAAGGTCAACGCCCCATGGAAAACGAAGGCTTCTTTCTTCGGGAAAGCCGTAAGTTTTTGCCGCGTCAATCACAGTTTGGCAGTCGCCTAAAAACACTTTTGTGTGATCAAGAGCATATTTTGTTGCACACCGTGTCCAGGGGCTGCGCTGTGCCCGTGCTAATATGTCTGACCCCCAGGACATGGTCACCAGGTTCTGAAAACCTGAAAGCGCAGTCAACAAGGCAGGTCCCTGTATGGGTCCTGCATGAACGACATCTGGTTGAATTTCATCCAGGATCTTTTGAAATTGGATTAAAGCCTTTTCCCATCCACCCCAATAGCGCCAATTGGGTTGACCGCCAGGCCAATCTAATTCAACAATTCCATCTGGTGTGGTTGGAGTGCATTCTTTTTGCCTTAAGGCATAAACATTATGAGCCGTTCCAGAAAGGGCGCGTAAAAAGCGCTGATCATGTGGGCTGTCCCCTTCCGTGAAATAAAGCACACGCATTTTATTATCCTTATGACAGGGGTGTGATTTTAGGGATTACCAAACTGGGTCCAGCGCAATTCCTGCCCGGCAGGAATTTGTTCTATAGCTCTCAACCCAAGCAGATCTTCAATTTCATAGGGCATGATCGCACCCTGTGTTGCCGGCCTGAGAACTTCGATCATATCGCGCATCATCGTTTCGCCGCGTTGAATTGCCCGGGCAGCCCGGAGGCAGCGCCTCTGGATGATCACCGTCTCCTGCTCGTTATCTGCGACAAATTTATCCCCTGAGCCCAGTGCACGCTCCAGCTGGCGGGTGGCTGTAACCATTTCCGCCCAGGTTTGAGGGTTCATAGCAAAGGGATGATCGGGCCCGACACGATTATTGTCATCAGTAAAATGCTTCTCAATCACCCTTGCGCCTAAAGCAACGGCGCCCAGAACGGTGGCATGCCCGTGGGTGTGGTCTGATAATCCCAGAACCAGTTGCGGGAACATATTTTGGTAGGTTTTGAGGACAAGCAAATGGATATTGTCAAAATTGCCATCTGCTGCGGTGTAGTTTGTATTACACTGCATCAAAACCAGTTGAGGGTTTATGTTTACGATGGCATGCACTGCTCGCTGAACATCGCTAATATCAGACGCTCCCGTGGCAAGCAGAACGGGCTTGCCTTTGCTTGCGATCCTCTCACAGGCTTCAATCCAGGTGATATCACCGGATCCGATTTTGTACGCCGGCACATAGGAATCCAGCATATCAATCGCCTCAAAATCGTAGGGTGACGAGAAATAGTCAATGCCAACCTCATCACAGGTTTCTTTGAGGATCGGTGTCCATTCAAATGGGATCGAAGCTGAGGCGTATACCTCGGTAACTGATTTCTCCCATTTTGCCTGGTGAGAAACCTGGGCATTCATATGTGTGAATCCGTAATCAGAAACAATCTTTGGTGCCTGGAAATTTTGGAATTTCGCCGCATCCGCCCCTGCTTCTTTTGCCAAACGTATCAAGAGCTTGGCACGCTCTAAACTCCCGTCGTGATTTGCTGCAATATCTGCAATGAAATACGTTGGATGATCTTTCCCAATCAGATTTTTTCCAATTATTAAAGTCATATCTCGCCTCTCAATTCAAAAGAAAATGATTCAACATGAAAAACGCTGAAGTTTTAGATGATAGCCTTCCTGCCATCGTTGATATAATCGATCAATACCGCCCTCCACAGAGGGCAGCGGATGACCAAGGTCTTTTTGTACTTTTCCAGGATCCAATATGAGTTTTAGCGAACGTGGGGCTTCACGCTTCATCTCGCTCATTTTAATGGGCTGGACCAGGTTTGGATCAAAACCAAATTTTTCTGCAATCCTGACACCAAATTCATACTTGCTCAAATGCTCCGGGCTAACCACATGATACACACCCTTTAGATTTTTCTCAAGCATTTCAAGCAAGACTTCAACCAAATCCTCCACGTAGAGCGGGCTGAAAAAGGTGTCAATGAATCCCTTATGCGGCACCTGGTTCTTTAAGTTATTATAAAAAAATTCAGATAAACTGCGATTCCCTGAAAGACTCCAACCATAAAAAACCACCCTGGCAATCAGGGCGTTTGGATTTACTTCTTGAACACGGTGCTCACCAGCCAGTTTGCTGCGGGCATAGACGCTCAATGGATTTGGGGGATCGGTTTCAACGTATGCACCTTTTTCTCCGTCGAAAATTGCGTCAGTCGAAATATGCAAAAAAGGGAAACCCCATTCAAAAGCGGCTTCGGCAAGTTCCCCCGGTACGTCGGCATTTAATGTTAGTGCAAGATCCGGGAACTTCTCGGCTTGATGCAAATTGGCAATTGCAGCGCAGTGGATAATCGCATCAGGCTGCAAGCCCTTTATAGTGTCAAGCGCTTTTGGTGTTTCTAAAAGGTCAACTGCTTCAATTTTAAATGGGACGCCTTGCAGTTGATGCGAATGTACCAGCCCAATAACCTCGTACCCCAAATGATGCGCCAGAAGACCCAAATTCAAGCCCAAAAGACCGCTGACACCGGTAACCAGCAAACGCATTATGCGCGCATGCCTTTCTCCATTTTTATCTCAATTGGCGCGACCATTTTGTGGATCTCATCAACGGTTAGCCAATCTTCATTATTATCGCTGGCGTAGTGGTAGCCGTCAGGCAGTGGTTTGCCAGCTTCTGACCATGCGTGACCAAACCATAATGCCGCTGCCGGCTGTACAACATACATATCTTCCAGCTCAATGGTTGAACGCGCTTCATCCTCTGAGATCAAGACTTCATGAAGCTTTTCGCCGGGACGAATGCCAATAATTTTAATCTCAGCACTCGGGGCAAGGGCATGCGCCAGGTCGACCATCTTCATGCTGGGGATCTTTGGGACAAAGACCTCACCGCCCTGCATTTCTTCAATACATCGAATCACAAATTGAACACCCTGGTCCAGTGAAATCCAGAATCGTGTCATGCGCTCATCCGTCAGGGTGATTTCGCCTTTGGATCGCTGCTGAATGAACAATGGAACAACGCTGCCGCGTGAACCAACCACATTGCCATAGCGAACACAGCTAAATCGGGTTGTCATCCCGCCGGCATAAGCGTTGCTCTGAACCATTAATTTTTCTGCAGCCAGTTTTGTTGCACCGTACAAATTCACCGGGTTGACCGCCTTATCCGTGCTCAATGCAAGAACCTTTTCGACGCCTGCATCCAGCGCAGCGTCAACAACATTGCTGCTGCCCAAAATGTTGGTCTTAACTGCTTCCATCGGATTATATTCACAAGCCGGTACCTGTTTGAGTGCGGCTGCGTGGACAACAATATCAACACCATTAAAAGCGCGCGTTAACCTTGGCAAGTCGCGCACATCGCCAATAAAATAGCGTAAGTTTGGATAGTCTAAACCGGACGTGCGCATTTCATGCTGCTTGAGTTCGTCACGGCTGTAAACGATCAAGCGGTGGGGATGGTAGGATTTCATCATGACCTCAACAAATTTTCGGCCAAAAGAACCCGTCCCACCGGTTACCAATACGCTTTTATCTTTCCAATCCATAGTATCACTCCTGGGGTTTTGACAAAATTATACTTTACTTGCGATTTCTTATTTCTTTTCTTCTGGAGGTTTATTGACAACGACCAGGGGATACTGCCCAATGCGTCCCAAAAGACGGGGGAATATCTCCTCGAGCAAGAACAAGACCTTGAGCCAAAAACGTCCACCCCAATCCGGGTAAATTACAGAGCGTAAGAACCGAACACTGACGCTGCGCCAGACAAGAATTTCGTAATCCATTCTTCCCTCTAAAGCCTGTGTCAGCCAGGCTGCAGTCAGTTTTTGCACATATGTCCCTTCTGGCGGCTTTGTCGTCTCTGCTTCTGCGGCTTCGCTCAAATCCGCCGCCTTATCCATAGCCTCAGCACCTTTTAATGGCTGTTTTTTAACTTTTCGCAGCCACCAACCCCTAAAGCGTTTCATAAAGTCCATAAAAGGTGAAAGCCGGGTCATCAGGGGCGCTTTCGTCCAGCCATTAACAACCACCATCGAGTGACCAGGGGTCAGTGTTCGATAAAGCTCCTCGTAGGCAGGCAATTTGTCTTCCATTGAGACGTGATGAATCGTGTGCAAGGAAACGATCCCGTCAAAAGCATCCTTTTTGAAAGGTAGACGAGCAATATCTCCAACAATATACCTGCCGTGATCCCCTAACCGCTTCCTTGCTTCCTGCAATGCTACAATAGAAATGTCCATACATACACGGGCATCATAATCTTCAGAGTACGTCAGGTATTCTGGATATTGTACCGGCCCTGACCCTGCATCCAGGAAGAAACGCCCCTTTGGCGAGAGATGTTTATTGACCCTCATATGGCAGCGATGGATGTATTCTTTTGATACGGGTCGCAAATCCTCAAATTGAGCGTTTTGATACAGGGATTGGTCTATGAGTTTCCAGCCGACCTGGTTGAAAAATTCTTTAACATCCTTTTTCGAGTCTTCTTTAGTCATCATTTATTTACCTGCAGTCATTATAATTGGTCCGCGTCAAATTAGCATAGGCGGTTCTATTCACTTAGGGTCTTCTGGAAAAACGTCAATTTCTCAAAATCCACAAAATCGTTTCAGGGAGAACAAATAATCCTTTCCCAGACAAGCTTTTATTATCCCAGCCAATGACCTATTGGGCAAGCATTTCAAACAACAAGTGGGATTTTTTAGGGAAAAAGATCAATAAAAAAAATATAAATGCACTTACCACTTAAGCGGGGTTCCGGTGAGATACTCAAAGGTTTGGTCGTAACGCTGCTGTCCTTCTTCACCCAGGACAAAGCCCAGGGGTCTTGATTTAATATCCTTCTTGAGGTCAACCAAATGCCACGGGAAAGGCTTGGGAAATTCAAAAAAGAATAAATAAGCATAGCGCCATGCAAGTTCAATTTGATCCTGGGATAAAGGCGCAGTAGCCAAATCTCCTAATAGTCCATTTAGAGTGTCAAAATAGCTTTCCCAGGTAACGGGATCATGGGTAAATCCGCGATTTCTGTAATGCGTTTGTCCTGCAACAATCACAGGGATGCCGCGCATTGCCATTTCTAAACCAACGGTTGTCGTATAAACCATCCCTAAGTCAGCAATATCCATGATGTCATAGGTGTTAATTTTTTCATCTGGCTCAATCAGGTGAATATGCTCAGGGATTTCCTCGAGTTCAGCCTTAACAACATCGACCATGGATGTGCCGTGTGTCAGCATTTCACCGGGATGCACGCGGATTAAAAGCTGGACATCTTTGCGATCAACAAAAAAACGCACACTTTTCTCAATCCAATCCGCCATCGTTTTACTGAAGACCTGGCGATCAAGGGTTAAGCTGTCCCCAAGGACATTGGTTGCTAAAAGAACAACAGGGCGATCATCCAGATTCAGTTTTTTCCTGATAAACGCGCCGCCTTTTGTTGGTGTGTCCTGCCATTTCCGTGTGAAATTTTTCCATGTTTTTGCATCCACACGTGCAGAGAACAAGGCATGCAATTGCTCAAGCTGAGCTTCATCAAGGGCTTGATCACCACGTGCATTCCACAGGCTGTCCGTCTCATGGCGCATAATCTCTGAGTCTTGCGCCAGCCAGATATGTTCACGCTTATCGCCAAATTCAAAGGTGACTGTTGGAATCTTTAAATATTTCGCCACCCTGAACAGGACGCCCATCTCCTGAATGGTACCGTTGGGCAATATGACCACATCCGGTTTATGCGCCGACAGCCATGCCCGCCCATTCAATGCGGCTTCATTGTTGCGTTCATATCGGAGCTGGTAGAGGGGATTGCTGGTGTCAATATCCTCAACTTGCAAGGTGTACTGGGTATCAAAAGTGCTCACTTCCTCTACAGCAGCTTCTAATTCGACCGGTAAATTTCTTGATAAAGGCTGAATATCCAGCAAAGATTGTATTTTTATTGCTGAAGCTGCCCGGCTTAATACCTGGCGAGCATATAAATTTTGCCCTCGAAGGTCAAACTTCTCGATCGGTTTATCCCAGCTGCCATAGGGCATGTAAGAAAATGTCACCTGGTGCCCCTTTCCTGCCAGTGCAAGCGCCAGGAAAGTTGAATACTCGATCCAATAATGAAGGGACGCAAAAATAAAAATCCGTTTGCCTCGCGGGGCTTTTTCAACAAAGGGCTGCACCTGTGCAACAGCCTCGGCTAATTCTGCTTCAAGGAAGTCAAGATTGAAATGCGCCTGCCAGGGCTTGTGCCGCTGGATGAGCTGCCAGTAGAGTTCAACGGTATAAGGCAGTTCGCCTAGAACTTTTTTGATCGCACGTTTTTCCATAATTATTTTTCTTTGTGCTCAATGTACCAGTCAAATTGAGGACGCACAGGTCCCAATCGCTGTTCTGGCCAATGGGTCCCCGGGGCACCTGTTGCATCCACGGTGAAGGTTAATGCTTTATCTTCTTGAAAATATCTTCGAATGCGATAGACACTGGCGTTCAAGCCCAATATGAAACGTCCCTCATTCATCAAATTCGGCGGAATATGGCATTTACTCATATAATACCCGGCGGGTCGAAGGCTGTATTCCTGGTAAAGCTCAGGATCATCGGTATCAAAGGTGGTGAAAACATACTCCCCACGGGTGGTCATCATATACAAACCAACTCTTAAACCGCTGATTGCTTCTGTTAGCTGATACTCAAATTCGACAGAAAAACCTTCAGCAGCGTTGACGGTGTCAACGACTTTGCCACCCGTGTTCAAAACCCGCAATGCCGCTGGCTTGAAGGCGTCCGATTTGCCGCCCAATTCTTCCTCCGTCCAAAAACGTTCCCCCTGCTTGGTCAAGCCCATGTTCAGGTAATGGTCCACAGCTTCTGGCGTTGGCGCCCGTAATACAATCTTGCCCTGGTCAAGAACAATGGTTTCTTGCGTCAGGCGCAGTATGGCGGACATATTATGGCTGACGAATAAAACCGTCCTGCCTTCCTGGGCGACATCGTTCATCTTCCCCAGGCATTTGCGCTGGAATTCAGCATCACCGACCGCCAGAACCTCATCCACAACCAGGATCTCCGGTTCCAGATGGGCAGCAACGGCAAAAGCCAGCCTTAAATACATGCCGCTCGAAAAACGTTTGACCGGGGTGTCAATAAATTTACCAACTTCGGAAAATTCAACGATTTCGTCAAACTTCCGGTTAATTTCTTCACGGCGCATGCCCAGTATTGCGCCATTTAAGTAGATGTTTTCCCTTCCTGAAAGTTCAGGATGAAAACCCGTGCCTACTTCCAACAAGGAGCCAACACGACCATGAATTTCCCCATAGCCTTCCGTCGGGTCCGTAACACGGGAAAGGATCTTTAGAAGCGTGCTTTTCCCTGCGCCATTCCGACCGACAATCCCCAAAACCTGGCCGCGTTCAACCTCAAAGGAGACATCTTTCAATGCCCAGATATGCCCGGGGTCATCGTATCTTCCGCTCCCTTTTCGGCTTAGTTTATGTTTGAAACGTCGAAAACCCATCGTTAACAAGTCTCGCAAGGTGTCTGGGCGTTCCTGGGCTAAACCAATGCGATACTGTTTTGATATGTTTTCAACACGTATTGCTAATTCTGACATAAGTTCCTAAACAACATCGGCGAAGGTCTTTTCCATCCGCCGGAAATAATACAAACCGCTGATTAAAAGCACCACGACCACAATAATCGAGATCAGCATGGTGATATCAGGGGGTGTGCCGCCTAATAAAGCCCAGCGGAAACCCTGGATCACACCCACCATGGGATTAAGGCCGTATAATGAGCGCCAAATACCTTCCGGGATGGTCTCAATGGGATAAACAATGGGGGACGCATACATCCAGACCTGGATAAGGAATGGCACCATGTGTTGAATATCCCGGTACTGCACGTTGAGGGCAGACAGCCACAGTCCAACCGCCAGCGCTGTCAGCAATGCCAGCAGCACAATGGGAATAAGCCAGAGAATGTTCCATCCCGGCCAATACTGGTAATAAGCCATCACAAGCAGTAAGACCACGAAAGATACGGCAAAATCCACGAGGGCAGCAAAAACCGATGAGAGCGGTATTGCAAGCCGTGGAAAATAAATTTTTGTAAGCAAGTTGGCGTTGCCAACCAGGCTGACGCTCGACCGTTGTAATGCCGTTGAAAATAACTGCCAGGGCAGCAAAGCTGACATCGAAAACAAAGGGTAGGGTAAATCCTGTGATGGGGTTTTGAGTAAAATTCCAAAAATCACTGTGAAAATCAAGGTGGTCAGTAAAGGCTGCAATACTGCCCAGGAAATCCCAAGGACAGCCTGTTTGTAGCGCACCTTGATATCTCGCCATGTCAGGAAAAAAATCAATTCCCGATAACGCCACAATTCCTTAAAATCAATCGACAACCATCCTTTGGACGGTCGCAAATAGATGATGGGACTTTGTTTACCCTGCTGGTGGCTGTTTTCCATAACGATAAATTAATCCCGGTGTTCCAGGTACCAATCGATGGTTTCCTGTAAACCCTCATCAAAATCTACACGTGCTTCAAAACCAAACTTCTCTTTCGCTCGCCTTGTATCTAAAGCACGCCGCGGCTGGCCGTTGGGTTTTGAGGTATCCCAAACCAGATCGCCTCCAAAGCCCGTCATCCTGGCGATCTTTTCTGCCAGGTCTTTGATGCTGATCTCAAAACCTGAACCCAGGTTCACGGGTAAGGATTCATTATATTTCTCTGTCGCCAGTGCGATACCCCTGGCAGCATCTGTCACATAAATGAATTCACGGGTGGGCGATCCATCTCCCCAGACCACGATATGATCCTCCCCTGCTTCCTTTGCCTCAACGCATTTTCGGATCAGTGCAGGGATCACATGGGAACTTCGGGGATTGAAATTATCACCGGGTCCATACAGGTTAACCGGCAGCAAGAAAATGCTGTTATAGCCATATTGATCACGATAAGCCTGTGATTGGACCAGCAGCATCTTCTTTGCCAGCCCATAAGGCGCATTGGTCTCTTCCGGGTAGCCGATCCACAGGTCATCCTCACTGAAAGGTACCGGGGTAAATTTTGGATAAGCACAAACGGTGCCAATCGCCACAAATTTCTCAACCCCACGTTCATAAGCCTGATGCAAAAGCTGGACGCCCATCATCAAGTTGTCGTAGAAGAATTCTGCTGGCTTTTCCTGGTTTGCGCCAATACCGCCCACATGGGCAGCCAGGTGAATGATCACGTCCGGATCTGAATCTGACAGCATTCGCCGAATCGCATCACTTTCAACCAGGTCATAATCCTCAATTTTTGGGATAAAAATATCCTGTGCACCTTTGCTGCGCAATTCCCTGATCAAATGCGTACCAAGAAAGCCCGCCCCACCGGTGACACAAATTTTCTTTTCAGCCCAATTAAATTTGTTTAGCATATAACCTCGTAATTCTTTTAATCTTTCATTTGCAGCGTCAACACAGTGACAAACGATGTGCGTTGAACATATCTTTTTGTTATTCGTCCAAATTATAAACATCAGATCGACTATTGAATTATAATCTCCCAAACCTGAGGGTCAAGCAAACCTGTTGTTCAATAATATATCCGCCTTGGAAATAGGAACATTATCGGCTTTAGAAGTCCGATTACTGAGCTTCCAGGTAAAGTTGTTTTCATCATCATTTACGTAGAATGATCAGGAACTCAACGCTTAATCAAAGACTCTCGTTCTTGTTTCTTTTGCTTTTTTTCCCGCAGCCATCCCCCAATGATGACCAACAAGCTCAACAGGATTATCAACACGATCATCAACCAGAAATCCAAACGCGGAATGACTGGATAATATCGGCTGATGTACCATTCCGTGAAAAAGGCGAGAAAGATCCCTTCTATCAATAAAGCTCTGCCCAACCAGCGATCCTTTGTTTCCTTGACAAAATTGATCACCCATGCAGCCGTGATTGCCATCCAGGGGAGAAGGATCGTTCGGTAACGAGGGTTATCCCATTGATCACCCCCCGCTCGAGCGGACGCGACGAACACCCATACCCAGACAAAAAAAATCATCACTGCTAACCAGCGTTTTTTGCGCGAAGACGGCAAACGCAGGATTCGCACAAAAGCATAAGCCAAAAGCGACAGGAGTGCGTACCAACCCGCAGCTCTAAAAATCCCTAAACCCCGCCATATCCACGGTGCTGGCGCAGCAATTGCGGCAGGCAATACCGGCTGAAATACGCCGTAAGCCACAATAAAGGGAAAATGAAGCCATGTTGGCAGGGATTCAAGCTCAAACTGAATCCTGCCAGAGGCAAGTAATGTTAATTTTGCATCCCAGGACATTACCTCCTGAACCCAATCCCTGTAAAACCAGGCAATCCCCCCCAGGGCTGCGAATGCAAGAAACCAGATCACACCTTTCACCCAGTTTTGTTTCACTTTAGCCGATTCCATCAGCCAAATCCAGGCGGAAATGATCCCCACAAGGGGCAGGGCTACCCGGTACGAAAACAGGAACAAGCCCAGTGTGCCTGCAATCATCACAGGAACAGCAATTTTCAAACGTCGACGATCTAAAAATTGTGCCACGGACCATGTTAATAAACTAAAACACAAAATCAAATATGGTTCCCGCATCTGGGCGGCGCCCAGTAAGATGCCTTCAGGATACAGGGCAAAAATCCATCCTGCCCATAAAGCGGCGGTCTCGCCAATGCTGCGCCTTACCACTGCCATCAAAAATGGCAGACTTAATGCCATAGCCCCAGCAGTGAGAATTAAAATTAAAACAGGTCGATAAGCATCCGGACTGATATAGCGGTAAACAAAGGCATCCAGTGCTAAAAGCCCCCCGTATTGATCGGCAGTGTAATCATCACTGAATGCCCTGGTCAATGGCTCGCCCGATTGGGCTAAATTCCAGGCGCTTCCCTCCCGAAGATAAGCATCCTGAAACACAAAGCCGGCTTGCTGCGGCGCTTCCTCATAACCGAATTGAGGCAAGCCCCAGGTTAAGAACATTCCCGGTCCCAGCCGAAGAATAAAAGCGAGGATCATCAACCTTGCAAGATTTTTTGAACTCCCAAAAAGGCACCATGCCAGATAAAGGAAAAGGCTCACAAAAAACAATAAATAAAATGCAGCGAATGTACCTTTCCAGAAATCGCCAAATGGCAAGAGCACTTGGATAAATAAAGCTAAAGCAAAGCTCAACACAGCTGCTAAAATGATGTGAATTACTATTTTCTTCATTTTCTTTTTCCATTTACTAAATGATAGACCTTACTTTGTCACGATTTAGCGTCCGTGCCTGCCATGTGAAGTAAATAATCCACAAAGTCCAAAAAATGACTGCTGTCTGCAGGGGAATGAGAAAACGCTGATTTTCACCATGCTCGAGCAAAGATGTAAATATGGACGTTATCCAAACAGTACCAGCTAAAAGCCAGTGAAATGAGCTCAGGTTGAAAAAATGTCGCAGGCATTTAGAGATCAAGGCTGCAATGCTGGAAAGCACAAAAACAAGGTTCATCAATACCATTAAACCCCTTGCAAGCCAAACCCACAACACCATTACGCTTGAAATACCTGGCAAAGAAAAAGCACTTTGACGCCAGTAAACCGGTGCCCGCCAGAACCACATCCACCCTTTAAGGATTCTTGCCAAATATTGCCATGGGTGAGTAATGATCAGCTTTAATGACAAATCTTGCAGGGTTTTCGAAAGGTCATAAAAGTTCAATCCAGAGGCTTCCTGCATCGCGGGGATGGCTTCCCAGATGGTGTTGCTCTGGGTGCCAAAGGTATCAAGCCGCGTGTCACGAAAGGCTATGTAAGTATCACGAATTGCAGCATATTCATCTGGAAGGTCTTCAAAGTAATAACCGGCATGCTGAACAAGGTGATAACCGGACATGGTCGTCACGCTGAGAATGTTATACCGCGAATAAACCCAGCCCATCCAGCCGCCAATTAGCACGAGTGCGGGTAACATTACCCCAACAAATGGCTTGAAATTAAATCGGGGGTTTCGAACCTGATTTGAAAAAGACAGAAAAATCGCCAGCCACAGTGGCATAAAAATAAACTGCGGTCGGGTCAGGGCTGCCAGGGATGCAGAAATCCCAATCCCCAGTGCCAGCCAGATCGTTTGGTATTTCCTGTCCGCTAGCCAAAAATAAGCGCCAAGCAGAGATAAAATCAACCAGAAAGCTGCCAGTGTTTCTGTCAACAGGTTGGCTTCAAAGAAAATTTGACCCGGGTTCAGGGTGTGCGCTAAGGCAATTAGCGCCCCAATAAAAGGCTTTTCACTTGCTTTCCATCCAATAATGAACCAGGCATGCGTCATGCCCAGCCCAAGAAACAATTGGCTGAGATAAAGCATTTTTTCAGAACCTGTCAGGGCAATCAGAATTGGGTAAATCGGGGTGCGAGTGCCGTCGTAATTTGCAAAGCCGTTCAGGACCGCTTGCGCAGATCGTTGATAGCCCCCGGTATCACTAAAGGAAACCGGAGAATAGATCGCAAATAACATCACCCTGAGAACGAGGCTTAAAATCAAAACCAGCCCCAACCATATTCCCAGCTTTTTGTTTGATCCCGATTTATTCATATGCCAACGAATTAAAAACGTTCCAGTGCCTTTATTGCGCGATTTTTCCAGGTAAATGCTTGAGAATAAGACCGTGCTTCCTTGCCAAGTTCAATACGCATTTCTTCATTATTTTTCAGGTCAATCAGCGCCTCTTTCCAGGATGCAAGATCCTGCGGCGGACAAAAAACTGCGGTTGCCGCGTCCAGGACTTCATGGATGACTGGCAGGTCGCTTGATATGATCGCCCGCCCAGCAGCCATATACTCAAACATTTTCATTGGGCTTGCAATTTCTGCCGAATTGCCACCACCGCTGCCTTCAATTTTCTGCCCATAAGGCATCAAAAGCGCATCAGCCGCAGCCTGGAACAGCGGCAAATCCGCATTATCGACAAATCCCGTCAAATATAAATTAGCCAGTCCAGCAGATTTGGCGCGATTCTCCCAAAGTGACACATCCTCCGGCTGACCACCCACCCATAAAAAATTGATCTCCGGCAAGGCTTTTGCCAGGTCAAACATTAACTGCATTCCCCGACCCGCATAAAAATGCCCGGTGTATCCGGCAGTAAACCCTGGCGCCAGACCCAAACGGTTTCTGGCTTCTTCTGGTGCAGGCAGGTCTTCATAACGTTCCAGTTCGACCCCGTTTGGCGCTACAAGAATTTCTTCCTGATGTGCCGCAAGGTCAAAATCTGAGATCAATCGCGTCTTTAAAGCCTTTGAATTGGTCAGTAAACGTTTTTTTGTTTTGCTTTTCCAAAATTGACGGAAAAGCCAGGGTCCAATACGTCCGGTGACACGGTCATGCAGCTCTAAAACCGTTGGGACGCCTCCCCATAAGGACAATACTGCCGCCTGTAATGCCCAGGTATAAATCAGATCCGCATCCATCCTGCGCCCAGCCTGAACAGCCTTGAAGGCAAAATCATACCGCTTAAAAGCCAGGTTTTCATGGACCCACTGGATTTCAAAGGGCTGCCTTAATCCATAATGATTTTTTAAATTCTCCCAGGATACCGGGTTGTCCCCGGGCACGAATAAACGCACGTCATGGCCAACTTCTGCCAGGGCATGAGCAGCTTTAACAACCTGAATGCTGTTAGCGGTGTTCGAAGGCACAAAAGAGGCTGCGATACAAAAAATTTTCATCATCAAACCTTGATGCGGGCAATAAAATAAAATTGTCAGGAAATAAGCTTGTTCTTATATTACTTTCAATTGCATTTATACCATAAATCAAATTTTTTCAGCTCATAACGTGGGCACTCTCTAAAGACCGCGATGGGAATATGATGGAATAATCCAAAGAAAAAAGTTCGCAATGGATAAGAATTCAATCACGTCATGTCACATAATCCGCACAGCTTTAATGTTTTTTTATATTTGAAGTAAAATATAGTCTCAGATAAAATGGCGGATCAACAACATTATCAAAATCATCGGAATCTGAAACGTGAAAAAGAACAAAAAGCGCGCAATATCATTAAGAAATTTGCTTCAACAATCAATTGTTATACAAATAGCAATTCTTCTGGGACGCGTATTATCCCGCCAGACGGGTCTAAAAATTTCCTCCTGGATTGGCACCATTTTAGGTCGCAGGAAGAAAAGTTCAATGGTCAGGGCAATCCGTGCTAACCAATTTGTGATCAAAGATAAATCACTCAGCCAGGAAGAGCTTATAGAACTACCTAAAATTGTTTTTCGCTCCGCTTCAAACTGCATTTTTGATTACTTTTACTTCCTGTCAAGGCCAGACCGACTCCAGGAAGTTGTTGATTTCAGCCCCAGGGCAAAAATGGCTTTTGAGCGAATCAGGAAAAACCAGCCCTCTGTATTTGTATGCCCACATCTGAGCAACTTTGATTTGATGGGCTATGCATTGGCGCTCAATAATTTTGAGGTTCAGGTGCTTTCTTACCCTGAACCGGTTTCTTCCTATAAAATGCAGAACCAGTTGAGGGAGAGCCTGGGGATCATTGTTACCCCGATGACCCTGAGTGCATTTCGCCAAGCCAGGAAGCGACTTCAAAATGGCGGCAGCATCCTGACGGGCTTGGACAGGCCGCTGCCTGAGGATCAGCAAAATAAATACCAGCCAACCTTTTTTGGTCATGAGGCAAACCTGCCTGTGACCTACGTAAGAATGGCGATTGAAGCTGAGGCGCCAGTGATCGTTGTTGCAGCAACTTCCCAACCCGGTGGAAGGTATATGCTCGAAGCAACCGATCCGATCTGGATGGAATCCCAGGACGAACTTGAAACAGAAATCATTCATAATGCCAACCGGGTAATGAAAGAAGCAGAAGAAATAATCTTAGAATATTCAAATCAATGGGCAATGTTCTATCCAATTTGGCCAAAATTTTTGGGTGTGTAGCCCTACAAGAGAAAATGAAAGGTAAAAATGTCAAAAGTCGAAAATCATAAGAGAGAAAATGATATCCTGTTGGGATTTCTTGAAAGGCCAGCCTTGAAATGGCTTGCGGCGCATATGCCTGCCTGGGTCACGCCGGATGTTCTGACATGGATCGGCATTCTTGCATCAATCCTGATTTTTATCAGCTATGCGCTTACAAATGTCAGCGAATATTTCTTGATCCTGGCCAGTTTTGGCTTTGTTTTGAATTGGTTCGGAGACAGTCTTGATGGGACCCTGGCACGTTATAGACACATTGAAAGGCCGCGTTTCGGATTCTTAATTGACCATTTTGTCGATGCTATCAGTACAGTACTCATTTTTATTGGTTTAGGAATTTCACCTTATGTCGATATAACTGTTGCGAGTATGGGCGTGATCGCTTATTTGCTGGTCTCGATCATGGTGTACCTGATCACTTATGTCACCGGGGTATTCAATATCACCAGCGCAAAAATCGGGCCAACCGAGATCCGCGTATTGGCAATCCTTGCAAACACAGTCATGCTGATTATTGGGAATCCAAAGGTCAACCTGCCAATTTTTGGGCCTACAACCTTATATACATTATTTGTCGGGTTTATCGCTTTGTTAATGACGCTGTACTTCTTAATCAATACGAGCATTCAAGCGCGCAAGCTGCAGCTTTTGGATGAAAAGCGGTTGGAAAGAAAACAAGAAAAACAAAAAAATGCTGCAGAAAATCACGAAACAATTGCACCGGCAGAAAGTAACCACTAGCCAAAAATTTGTTTTGGGATTAACGCTTCAACATAAAAAACAACATCGCAACAAGAAATAAATAAAAGATGGTTAAAATACTTCACTTTGCAGATGCACATATCGATATGGCTAATTACGGCCGCCATGACCCTGAATCAGGTCTCCCCATGCGGGTGATGGATTTTCTTAAGTCTCTGGACGAAATCGTTCAGGCTGCGATTGATGCGCAAGTTGACCTGGTAATATTTGCTGGCGATGCTTATAAAGATCGCTCACCTGCGCCGACTTATCAGCGTGAATGGGGAAAACGCATCATGCAGCTGTCACGAGCAGGCATTCAAACGCTTTTATTGACGGGCAACCACGATATATCACCTGCGACCGGGCGTGCCCACGCGATCCAGGAATTTGAGACCCTGGATGTCCCCTATGTGAAAGTCCTGGACAAACCCCAATTCTTATCCACGGATGACCTGGGCGGTTTGCCCATCCAGGTGATCGCGCTGCCCTGGATATCACGCTCCGGGATGGTGGCTGCCCTCGAAATAGACAGCACTGATCCTTCCGAAACTTACAAAATCCTCGGGGAACAGATCAGCGAACTTATCGAAAACTGGCTGTTAGAAGCCGACCCGACGCTGCCTGTTATTTTCACCGCGCACGCCTCAGTTGAGGGAGCACAGTACGGCAGTGAGAGAATGGTTATGTTGGGGAATGATATGGTCCTTCCGCCTGCCCTGGTCAAAGACAAAAGGCTGGATTACGTTGCCCTGGGGCACATTCACAAACCGCAAAACCTCAACGAACACAGCCACCCACCGATCATTTACCCCGGTTCTATTGAACGAGTTGATTTCGGCGAAGCAGGCGACAAAAAATATTACATCATTGCAGAGGTCAGCAAAGGGAAAACCGAGGTTGAATGGCGGGAATTAAAGAATATTCGCCCATTTATCGATATTCACATTAACCTCGAATCTGATCAGGGGATCAATCAAAAACTGCAAGACGCCTTACCTCCTGAGGGTAAGCTAAAAGATGCGATCGTTCGGATGGTGGTGGAATATCAGCGAGATTGGGAATCGCTAATTGACGAGGCAGCTTTACGGACACTGACAGCATCCACTTTTGAATTTCATTTTGTCAAACGCCCGTTAATGCAAGCGCGCGTTCGACTGCCAGAAGGTCGCGCTGCCAGCAGCCTGGACGTGATGGAACTTCTGGACATCTACTGGGATGCCAGCAGTCAGGACATGGACAGGGAGAAAAAAGAAAAACTGAACCAGCTTGCAAGATCAATTATTGACGATGTCAGAAGCGGAGATTGAGCTAAAAAAGTGACGAATTGGTGCCAATTTTTGCCATGACTTGCTTGACACCTTGAGGGCTTTTTCGTATAATATCTATCGCCTTCCTCGATAGCTCAATTGGCAGAGCGAGCGGCTGTTAACCGCTAGGTTCCTGGTTCGAGTCCAGGTCGAGGAGCTTTTTTGTTTTAAGGGTAAGATTATCGCAATACATGAAAATCAAAAGCAGATTTATGATGGATAATCCCAGGAAACTACTAAAAAAAATCGAAAAATGGGCGAAAAACCAGCCGAATATTCGAACCTTGATCCTGCTGGGATCCCACGTTCATAAAGGTCAGACAGATCGCCTTTCTGATATTGATTTATACCTGTTTGTCGAAAATCTTAATGATTTCAAGGAAAACCAGGATTGGTTCAAGACCTTTGGCCCCGTGTGGCTTGCTGTCATCAACGACGAAAGTGACCATATTACATGGAACATCATCTATGAAGGCGGATTGTTGGTCGAATTTTTCATGTATCCAATCACGGCTTTGGAAACCTTGCGGAATAAATTGCCAGAGCATTTTGAGCCGGGATTTGATGTTCTGGTTGATAAGGATAAAAGGGCAAAATCCCTACCCCGGGCTGAAGGCACCCCTCGACCTCCTGAAAGCCCTTCGGTTGAGATATTTCAGAAAAGCCTCGCAAGTTTCTGGCTGGATGCCTACCATGTTGCAAAATACTTATGGCGCAGAGACCTTTGGCGTGCAAAACATCACGATTGGCGTCTTAAGGATGACCTGCTTCAGATGATGGGCTGGCATGCCGTGCTCAAGGGGAGAGAACAAGCCTTCACAGCCTATGAGGGTAAAGGCTTACAATCATGGATTGAGCCTGAAACCTTCACCAGCCTGATGACCGTGTTTGGACGGTTTTATCCTGCGGACAGCTGGCGCGCATTGGAAGATTCCATTAAGCTTTTTACGCGGTTGTCCAGCGAGGTGGCAGAAATCCTGGGTACTGATACCCGTGATGACTTGCAAGAAAAATTCATACCATTGATCAAAGATTTGCAAACGAATCCACCGGATTAAAAATTGTTAGCAGGAAAAATCACCACAAGAAAATTTTTATGATATAATCTTTTCGGCAATCAAAGAAAGTTCAATCCATAAACTTGCAATTCTCCTCACCCCTGGTTTACGCCGGCCGGGGGTAATTTTTTTAAAGGTATTAGTGATTGGGTATTGGGAATCAGGTATTGGGTATTGGTGACCCGTCCTGATTGACCCTGTGTTGACCTGACCCGTCCTGATTCCTAGTACCTGATTCCTAGTACCTGATTCCTAGTACCTGATTCCTAGTACCTGATTCCTGCTACCTCATTCACCACCTCTTGACTTTCAACCATATACCCAATAAAATTCCTTATTGAAAATCATTTTCAATAAGGAAACTAAATGGAATTGCAAGAAAAATTACACAACAAAGGCTTACGCCTTACACAACCACGCCGTGAAGTGGTCGCGATCCTTAACGCAGCCGCCAGCCCTCTGACGCCGCAATCCATCTATCAACGCTCAGTTGAAAGAAAATCCGACATCGGGCTTGTGTCCGTTTATCGCACGCTTGAATTGCTGTCTGAACTCAACCTGGTTCGCCGAGTTCACGGCCGTGATGGATGTCACGGTTATGTTTTAGCCTCCCCGGGGCATCATCATCACCTCGTTTGCCGAAAGTGCGGCAAAGCTGTCGAGTTCTCCGGCTCAGCTGACTTATCGGAATTCATTACTAAAATCCAGAAGGAAACGGGTTACAAAATCAACGAGCACATTTTGCAGCTTTATGGCATCTGTCCAAAATGCCAGGAAGAAAGGCAGTAAATGACCAATTTAAATTACAAAAAAATTATTGGAATTTTCATCCTTTTTCTAATAGCGGTTATCGTATCAGCCTGTCAACCTTCAAACACAGAGCTTTCGACAAACGAGGAGAATTTTCAGGTAACTGTCAGCATTCTCCCGCAAGCCTATTTTGTGGAACGCATCGCAGGTGATCTCGTTGACGTGAATGTCATGGTTGGTCCGGGCGAGGAAGCCCACACTTATGAACCAAAACCAGAGCAGATGAAATCCCTCTCTCAATCGCAGATTCTATTCACCATTGGACTCGAATATGAGAACGTTTGGGTACCGCGTTTCGAAGATATCAACCCGAGCTTAGAAATCATCGACTCTGCTGAAGGAATCCAGCGAATCCCACTTTCATCCGACCATGCGCGCAAAGATGATGAGGATCACGATGAAGAAGATTTGGAGGAGGGCTTAGATCCACATATGTGGCTGTCCCCCGACAACGGCCGTATCATTGCTGAAAACACCCTCAATGCGTTAAGTGAACTTGCACCTCAACATGCCGAGGAATTTCAGGAAAACTTTGACAATCTGGTTAAAGATATTGAAGAATTAGATACCCGCATTAACGCTGCTCTCAGCGACCTTGCCGAACAAAAATTCATGGTCTTTCACCCTGCCTGGGGATATTTTGCCAAGCAATACGATCTCGAGGAGATCGCTGTGCAGGTCGGCGGTCAGGAGCCGAGCGCCAGTGAATTAGCAGCGTTGATTAAGCTCGCCGAGGAAGAAAACATCAGGGTAATCTTCGTTCAACCCACATTCAGCACCGCCAATGCAGAAGCAATTGCCAGGGAAATCAATGCACAGGTAGCCGTTGTCGACCCCCTGGCTGAAGATTGGCTGGCGAACCTTGAGGCAGCAGCAAAGGCGTTTGCCGCTGCCCTTGAAGATTAATAGAGGTAATTCACCATTCGCATTTACACAGAAGAGAGCACGTGATGACAGAAATCAAATCTGCAACACAGGTTGAAATCAAAAATTTATTTGGCGGTTATGACAATGAAACCGTCCTGGAAGACATCAATCTGACAATCCATGAAAATGACTTTATTGGATTAATTGGTCCCAACGGTGGGGGCAAGACAACCTTGCTAAAGATCATCCTTGGGCTCCTGCCCTACAAAAAGGGCAGTGTACTGGTGATGGGTCACCCGCCACAAAAGGGACGTCAGCACATTGGTTATGTGCCGCAGTTTGCCATTTTTGATTCTGATTTTCCGATCAGCGTTTTCGATGTTGTTAAGATGGGACGTCTGAGCGGAAAGAGGGTCTTTCAGCGCTTGACCAATGAGGACGACGCCATTGTTGAAGAAAAATTAGCCTGGATGGACATGCTCGACTTTAAAAATCGGGGGATCCGTGAGCTCTCCGGGGGGCAGCGCCAGCGGGTTTACATTGCCCGGGCACTTGCGACAGAGCCGGAATTACTTTTGCTGGACGAGCCAACCGTCAGCGTCGATTTTGAAACCAGGACAAAGATCTATGAACTACTCCACGACATCAACCGGCAAGGTGTGACCATTCTGATGGTGTCTCATGATCTGAATGTGATCTCGAGTTATGTGAAAACCATCGGCTGCTTGAATCGCAACCTGCACTACCACGGCAAAAAAGAGATCACTGAAGAAATGCTGAAATCGGGCTACAACTGCCCCGTTGAATTGATCGCCCACGGTTTGCCGCACCGCGTTTTAGCTGAACACCAGGAGGGAAGATAATGACTGAACTGCTTAGTTACGGCTTCATGCAAAATGCCCTTATGGCTGCTGTTCTTGTCAGCCTGGCAAGCGGTATCATCGGGACCCTGGTCGTTTTAAAACGCATGGTTTTTATCTCGGGCGGGGTTGCCCACACCGCTTATGGTGGGGTTGGGCTTGCCTTTTATTTAGGTGTCAACCCAATATTTGGGGCAGTCGCCTTCAGCCTGACGGCTTCCTTTTTAATGGGTTATGTGCAGCGGAAAACACGACAGCGACAGGACACCTTGATCGGCGTGATGTGGGCTATTGGCATGGCAATCGGTATCATCTTTGCCGATTTAACCCCCGGTTACAAAGCAGACCTGATGAGTTATCTTTTCGGCAGCATCCTGGCTGTGACAAACACCGATTTATTGTTGATGCTGGCAGTTGACATATTGGTCATCAGCCTGGTCGCTCTCTTTTATAAGGAACTTCAGGCAACTGCCTTTGACGAAACTTTTGCACGGGTGCGCAATTTGCCGGTTGACCTGCTGTATGTAATCCTGGTTGCCATGATCGGACTATCGGTCGTGATGTTGATGCGGGTTGTCGGACTGATTATGATCATTGCGTTATTGACTGTGCCGGCTGCCATCGGTGCCATGTATCTAAAAAATATGAAACACATCATGTGGCTTGCAACGGGACTGAGCCTGATCTTTACCGTTGGCGGCTTATTGATCTCTTATTATTTCAATCTTTCTTCTGGCGCTACCATCATCCTGGTTTCCGGTGCGTTTTATCTGGGGGCACTCGCACTGCACCGGTTTTGCCAACGCTGCCCGGAATAACAGGAAATCTCTGATTAAAATTGCAAGGAGAACAAATCTCAGATTATAATTGTAGATGTTAACGATTTTTTCTTGAGAAAGGCGCTCAAAATGATTAAGAGATGGATGATTATTTCACTCACCGGATTAATTTTATTAACCCTGATTGCTGCTTGTGCACAATCGACAACGCCAGAACCTGCCACGACGGATACGCGCGCGCTGATTGTCGAAAAATGCAGCGAATGCCACTCTGCTGACCGGGTCTTCAGTGGAGATTACACACAGGAAGAATGGTCAGAAGTTTTCGATGAAAAGATCGAAAAAGGCGCTGATGTCAGCCCGGAAGAAAAAACGATCATGATTGAATGGCTGGTTTCCCAAAATTAGAAATTGTACACCGGGTATTAGCAAGCAAGAAAATATAATACTGTTGACTGGTAAGAATTATTATCGTATGCTGAATACCCATAGCTAAGCTATGCACCAAGGAGGTTAAAGACATGATCAAAGACACATTACGAGAAGCTCTAGAACGCATGCAAGCAGCTTTAGATATGCTCGAAGAAGATTTATCCACCATTCGAACCGGACGCGCATCACCATCCTTAATCGAGCGGATGCCCGTGGAATATTATGGTACCAACACGCCCCTGATTCAACTGGCGTCAATCAGCGTACCTGAACCCCGGCAATTATTAATTCGCCCCTTCGATCCTTCAACCCTCAAGGATATTGACCGTGCCATTCTGGCATCAGACCTGGGTTTGACCCCGAATAACGACGGCAAAGCAATCCGTTTGACCATGCCCCAGCTGACAGAAGAACGGCGACACGAACTTGTCCGCGTTGTTCACAACCGGATGGAAGAAACACGGGTTAAGATTCGCAATATCCGCCGGGACCTGATCCGCGACTTACGTGAATTTGAAAAAGAAGGTTTGATTTCAGAAGATGACCAGGAACGCGGCGAAAAGGAACTCCAGGAATTGACCGATAAGATAAATGACAAAGTCCAGGAGATCGGTGATAAAAAAGAAAAAGAAATTATGGAAGTTTAGAACTTCATGACCAACCAGGAAAATCCACAAGAACTTAATAAAGTCCCCAAACACGTTGCCATCATCATGGACGGCAATGGCCGATGGGCAAAAGCTCGCGGCTTGCCCCGGCTGGCTGGTCACCGAGCAGGCACTGAAAACCTGCGCACAATCATTCGTGCCAGTGCGAAATTTGGCATCGAGGTCCTGACACTTTACGCCTTTTCGACGGAGAACTGGGCAAGGCCTAAATCAGAGGTTACCGGCTTGATGCATATTTTAGCGGACGTCATTGACCGAGAACTCAAGGAATTACATGAGGAAGGCGCTCGCCTGATGCATGTTGGTCACCTGGATGGGCTTCCTAATAATCTTCAAAAAAAAGTAAGAAACGCTATTGAACTGACCAAAGACAACAAGCGCATCACCATTGTTATCGCATTCAACTACGGCGGGCGGGATGAGATCATCATTGCCATCAAAAACATGATTCGTGATGAGGTCAAGCCTGAAAATGTGGATGAGGAATTGGTCAGTAATTACATGTTTACAAAAGGTCTGCCAGACCCGGACCTGGTGATCCGCACCTCAGGCGAACAGCGCACCAGCAATTTTCTGACCTGGCAAACTGTTTATTCAGAATGGTACTTCCCGGAAGTCTATTGGCCCGATTTCAACGAGGAGGAGTTACGGAAGGCACTTGAGAATTACGCAGATCGAGAACGACGTTTTGGCGGATTAAAAGAAGAATCCTGAGCCTTCCAGACGAAACCAAATGTTATCCCAACGAGTAAAAGCGGCACTGATTTTTGTGCCGCTTGTCTTAATCCTGATTTATATTGGTGGGTGGGTCTTTAACCTGTTCATCGCTGTTGTGCTGCTCCTGGCTGCATATGAATTCATCCAATTGTTTAAACGCATCGGCTACAGACCTTCTTTTTTAACTGCATCTGCCGGGATGCTCTTGATTGTCTTTCAACGCTGGTTCTTTGGCGAAAAGTATTCAGGCGTATTCCTGACACTGTTATTAACGATGGTGATCATCGTTGCGCTGATTGCATATGAACGCGGCGAAAAGGACCCCTCCTTCAACATGGCCATTCACCTGGTTGTTGGCTTTTACCTGGGATGGGTTGGCAGCTTTTTTATATTGTTAAGGGCGATGCCAGAAGGTCTGGGATGGCTGCTAACCGCCCTCCCTGCAGCCTGGCTGGCAGATGCAGGTGCATACACCATAGGTCGTTGGCTGGGTAAAAGAAAGATGACGCCACGACTCAGCCCCGGCAAGACCTGGGCAGGCTTGCTGGGCGGCATCATCACCGGCAGCTTGAGCGGCTTACTTTTGTTATTGCTGTGGCGGTCTGTGGGATTTTTAGCGGTCGATACACCGCTCTGGCAGGGTTTGGTGGCAGGTATTGTGGTCTCGTGTCTTTCACCCCTGGGAGATCTTTTCATCAGTTTGATTAAACGCACCGCAAACGTCAAAGACACCGGCAATTTGATACCCGGCCATGGGGGCGTCCTTGATCGAATCGACACCTGGATCTGGGCAGGTATGCTGGGGTATTACCTCATATTATTATTCAACCGGTAACACCCGGAGATTTATTTCATCAAATCTTTCCTGTAAGGTGCGTGGGGGGTTTCCACGCACCAGCCTATAGGCATAATAAACACTTATCCCAAAACAAATCTACAGACATTATTCAGGACGGGTCGTGAAAGCCTAATACCTGATTCCTGCTACCTGATAACATTTTTCCCCACTCACCATCTTTCACAAATCAAAATAGATCGTCCAATCGCCACCTGCCGGTTGCGTTGTGCGCGAGGACTGTCCCAAAATCACAACCCAGGTTCTGCCCGGTTTAAGGGGTAACGGCTGCCCATCTGGTGTTTCAAATATAATCGGGCGCTCACCTTCCGGGGCGCGCCATGTGGCATAATTCACCCTGCCGTCTCTGAACAATAAGGCTGGTTGATACCCCTGTGCGCCTTGAAGGACAATATCATGCAAGCTTGGCGCATATTCCAAATATTCTGCATACATCACGATCACATTTTCAAATGCCACGGCTTTGTCGTTGTTGCGATCGGTTATCAAGCCCATTTCCAACACACCCTCCCGATCGAACTCCTCCCATAATTGATAATTCTCCATTTCGGGATCATAGCGCCATTCCATAATGCTGAAATTGGCGTATTCCACACGCAGTTTCAATCCGCTGGCATCCCCCACCGGAGGCTCGGGTTGAAAATACATACCGCGTAAATCCGGCGGGCTGTTATCAATCCCATTTTCGCGAGCGTATGCTGTCAAGGCACCTGAATCAGCAAACACGCCGGTTGCAGAATGGGTTGACTCCCCGCACATCGGCGGGCAGGGCAAAGCATTGAAGGTCAGGGATCGCTCGCCCAAAACCTCAACCAGAACCTCATCCACCTGCGGATCTGCATTGCCGTATGCCAGCATTCCCTGGTAAAGCTGGGCTAACTGGGCATCGACCAGACGTCCTGACCGCACTGGTCCAACGACTTCCGCATCCGCACCATAATACACCGCCAGGAACCGATTCATCTGGTAGCCAATGAAATACTCAAAAACAAGGTCCGCGCTGGTCAACCCTGCATGGGGACGCCCCTCGCGCGGCCAGTTGGAAACCTTGATCATCGCCGGGCGTCTGTTGAGAATGCTTGGGTCACTGACGGGCAATCCCGTCAGCGGATTCACGCCCTGCTCAAAATAGAAGTACGTCGCAGGTGCCGGCGTTGGGCTTGGCCCCGGCGTGGCAGTCGCTGTTGGCAATGCTGTGGGAATTTGTGTTGCAGTTTGAACCAATGTTGGACTTGCTAATTCTTCTGTAAAATCAGCACCTTCTTTTTCCTGTGATTCAAGAATAGCGACGGAATCCGGAGTGCCGACTGTCGTACAAGACGCTAGAAAAAAAACAAGCAATAGGACCGGGAACAGAATATTTTTATGCATGGGAGTATTGTAACACCCCAAGATTTTTAAGCGAATCATATCCATTCTGGTTGAAAAAACACTTAATTGAAGCCAGCATATCTTCTACGGACAAAATTTTTTATAATCCGTACCAAATAATTCAGGCTGCTCCCCCTCTACCTGCTTCCAAAGATCACAAATAACCCCGTCATAAGATCCGCCGCTGCGCTCATGTAAATATTCACTTGCAAACAGAGCCGATTCTAGCTGCCCAGTCCGTAAAAAAGCTTCAATGAATACAAATAACTCTGTGACTTCATTGGACTGATCTTTCAAATAAAAGGCTTTATCGCCTAATTCAGCCGCACGCGCCCAATCCCCTATCTGTGCGGCAAGTTCAGCTTCTTCAAAATAGAAACACCAGGTATCGCCGGGAACCGCATCAAAGAGATTCGCTGGTGGTCTCGCCTCTTCTTCAGGAGAAGTTTCGATAATGGAAAGGTTAGAAAGGGGCAGGGCGGGCAGCATAAAAGCAGGAAATTCATCCGGAAGACGTTCAGGGTATGCATCATCCAGTACACGTAAACAGCCCGGTGGCTCGTAGTAAACAACCAGTATCTGATCTGTTGACCCTGAAAAATGAAGCGACCTGATAGGATGTTCAATTTGCTGACCGGGTTTCAGGGCTGGTATCTCGTCACCTAATCGCACACTCAGGTATTGCACCATGTAATCAAGCTCATTGGTAGCATTATCAGGTGCATAGGTCCAGTTCATAATAGCAGTCAGGGAGTCATCCTGGTAAAGTGTGAGTGAACGCAAATCATTAATGACCAACGAAGTTCCAGGAACCAGGCCTGGAATTCGCCTTATCATTTGCTGAAAATAACGTTGAAGTACTACCCATTCATTTCGATAGAAATTGGCATTCCAAAAGTGAAAGCCCGTTGATCCACCGATTAGCATGGCAATGATAGCTAAGGTTGGCAACTTTAGACGAGCTCGAAAAAGATAATGCAGGACAACCGTAAATAACAGCGCTACCCAGGGCATGAAAGGCATTGTGAACCTGCTGTAGAATGTTGACCAAATATCAATTTTTAGATCCGTTAACCAGAAAGTCAAACCAGCAAAAACTATACCAACAAAGGCAATCAACAATGCGTACCTTCCAAATGAAACACCCCTACTAGTTTCAATCTCTTGATATTCAGATTTCTTTCGAGAATAAAAATAAAGCACGATAAAAACAAATCCGGTTGTCAATCCAATCAATCCAATATAAGCCAGCCAAAAAAGTTGACTAAATTCCTGATTTGATAAACGCGGAAATGCTCGCCCCCATGCGACAAAAACCGTCTCCAGTATCTGCAGCAAGAAATCCATCAACCGGTCTCGGAGCACAAATTTAGTTTCTTCACCGCCGAGCGGTTGGTAGGTTGGAAAACCAAAGATAAAAATTCGCCAAACCAGGAAACCCAGGGCAGACAACCAGTAGAGTGTCATATGCATTATGCCCCGCCCAATCCGCCGCTCCAGGTCGATATCGCTTTGTTTAAGTGCAATCCATATAACAATAGGTCGGATTGCTTCCCAACCCAAAAAATACTCGATCGAAAACTGGCTGAGAACAAGCGCACCCAGAGCTGGCAGGTGCCAGGCAACCTTACGCCAGAGCAGGCATCCTTTCAGCGGTACTTTGATGGCACGCACCATCCCAATGAAAGAAAACAGGTAAAGTGCCATCCCAATAAAATGGTGATTGTAAATGATCGCCTGGGGATGACCAAGAAAACCGGGATAGACAGCAAAAAGAAGGCTTGCCCACAATGCCTCATTTTTATGTTGAGGCCATAATAATCGAAGCAGATACCAAAACAAAAAAACGCATGCCCAGAAAAGCAAAAGGGCACTGATGTGGTATCCCAAGTGACGCTCGCCCAAAATTACTGTCAATCCCATAAAAATCCAGGCGGAGTAGGGTCGATCTAAAGCGACAAAGTCAGGATATCCACTCGGACCGAACAGGTGATTGATATAAGCATAAGGCCAGTCATCCCAGTAAAAGCCCAATGTGGGGATCAACAGCCCGTAAGCCAAAACGCACAAGATCAGCAGGAACAGAGGAACCGGTAAACAAGATTGAATGATTCTTCGTTCAAGTTTTGAGGGCATCGTTTATCTCATAGCCTCTGATAGTCATTTGAATGGGCGATTCTACTGGATTTTTTGTGTTGCATTAACAAAACCACGACTAGCCAATCACCCAGTCATTTTACCCTGATTAGTTGAAATAGACTTTATTCGCGGCAAAACCAATTCGATCATAAGGTGTAAATCAGGCAATAGAAAACCACCCCGAATCCGGGGTGATTCATAAAGCAAATTTGTTTATTATCAGGCGGAGAACACCCCCTGGCAAGCATCTCCAACGCCTGATGTGCTAACCCTCAGTTTACACAAGAAAGGCTTGGGTTCCAATCCGCAAACACACCGGATGGGTTCTCTTGCCAGACCCAGCCGTGCAGCACATAGAGACCCAGGACCAGATTAGAATGCAGATCTTGCCCGAGGACAGAGGGAACGCCTTCCATTTATGCCTCCCTAGATTCGATTGGCACAGCATATTCAACCGTCACGATTTTTAGACACCCATCCTGTTGGGGCGCGTAAACCAGGATCTCAAGGTTTTCAGCCAAGTTCCAGGTCTGACAGGTCTTCCTTCAGAATTTGATAAACCATCACGCCTTCAGAACTTTCCACGCATTCGCCGACATTGACATTAAAATAGCCGACGGTTTCTGCTGCCTCAGCGTCCTTAAATTGCCTGGTCGTCACTCGCACCTTATCAAGGTCATGAAAGCCTACCAGGAATCCTACGCCAACCACAATTACTGAAAGCAAGGCAAATACTGCAAACGCTATTGCAACCGCAGTACAGATAATGCAAATCCATTTTTTCTGTCCATATTACATTATATTGAGGTATTAGCAAAGACCACCCGCAAAACGGATGGTCTTGATGCTGCTAGTTTAAATTATCCAAATTTTAATAGGGACCGCAACAAAGCAAATCGACGACCTTATTATCTACGTATACTGGTCCATCCGGGCCGGGGAACTCAAACACACTTGACCTGCCAAAGTCTTCATGCAGCATAACATGAATTTGTTCTGAACTAATTGCTGGAGCGTCTTCAACTCTGGCAATTGTGTGGGTTCCACTTCCAACAAAGATGTAGTGGAGAATTGCACCGGGTAAACCATCCTCATCTGCACGGAAGACAACCCAGGCTGGCCGATCACTTCTAACTGTATAAACAGTCAAAAAAGATCTTGATTCCAACCATGTTCGACGCATTTCGATCCCAGGTGAGTAGGCATCCAACATCACCTCTGCTTCAGTTGGATCATCCACTCTCAATTCTCCTAGAGATTCACTCGCCTGCTTATATTCTTCAGCGGAGGCTATCATTGATTGGCTCGAAATCAGCAAGAGTGAAAACATTAGCAGTGCTCCTGAAAATATTAGGTATTTACTAGTTTTCTTAATCATGATTTTGCTCCGATTTCTAATTAATTTGAGTTATTACCATTTCGATCAAGGCGATACCAAAGGATTATGGTTCTTTATTGAGTAAGCATCACTACCTCCTTATATTCTTATTTGCTTACAGTATATGGATGGTGCGTAATTTTTTCGTTTCAAAAATCGTCTCAAGAACGTCTCATATTAAACTGCGCGGTATAATTTCCACATGAAGAGATTGCGAATTAATACCTTAGGGGGTATCCGGGTTGAGCTAGGAGGAGAAACCATCAATTTTTCTCGCTATAAAGCCTTAGCTCTGCTGGTTTTTCTTGCTGTCTCTGGTGAACGTTCTTCACGAGAATTCCTGGCAACGATGTTTTGGCCGGAAAATACCCAAACCAGAGCATTGGCCAACCTTCGACAGGCGATCTGGGATATTCAATGCTCTCTGGGAGAAAATGGGCTGGAAGTAAGTCGCGAATCCTTGCAGTTGACACCAGGAGATAATATCTCCATAGATGTCTCAGAAATTCATGACCTATTAGAGAAGGTAAAAAAGCATGGTCATCCCAGCGGGAATGTTTGTGAACAATGTCTCGATAATCTTAAACAAGCGTCTTTGCTCTTCAATGGTGATTTTTTAGCTGGATTCAACTTGAAAGACAGCCCTGAATTTGACAATTGGCAGTATTTTCAAAAAGAAGAATTAAACCGAGAAATTAGTGGTGTTTACAATCAACTTGTTGATTGGTATTCAGAAAAACAAGACTTTGATCAAGCAATCTACTTTGCCCGACGTTGGCTACAGTTGGACGAACTCAATGAGAATGCCCACAGGGCATTGATGCGATTATATTCTGCCAAAGGGCAGCGTAATGCTGCTATCCGACAATACCTCAGTTGTGTTGGCTTGCTTGAACAGCAGCTCAAGATTTCACCCGAAGGTATTACAACGGAGCTTTATGAGATGATCCGAAGTGGTACTCTTGAGCTAAAAACCGAGCCTAAAGAATCCCAACCACTAACAAGATCTAAATTACCGGCTCAAGTCACCCCATTTGTCGGGCGAATCGATGAAGTTGCCAGGCTTTCACAATTATTATTAGGTGCAGACACTCGTCTACTCACCATCCTTGCACCTGGCGGGATGGGAAAAAGCCGTCTGGCCATTGAAATCGCCCGAAAATTGATGTCACATTTCTCAGATGGCATTCTTTTTGTGCCCCTTGCCCCACTTGAAACCTCAGAGATGTTTATAAGTTATTTTGCCAATGCAATTGGTTATCTGCGTGTTGGGGGGCAACCCCTAAACCAACAACTCATGGATTACTTCCAGGAGAAATCAATGCTCCTGGTTTTGGATAATCTTGAACATTTGACAACTATGTCAGATTGGATTAGAGATTTATTAGCAATTTCACCAAACCTCAAAATTCTGGCAACCTCCCGAATTCCGTTAAATATCAAAGCTGAGGCTCGTTTCCACTTAAAGGGACTGAATTTTCCGGAGGAAGGAACAACTGAAGATTTTAGTACTTTTAGTGCAGTGAAGCTGTTCTTACGATCCTCACAGCGAGTCAAACCCTTATTCATACCTGCCATGGACGACTGGCAATATATTGGTGAAATATGCAGGTTGGTTGAAGGGATGCCTTTAGCCATTGAAATGGCAGCCTCATGGATGGAAATGCTTTCACTATCAGAAATTGTCAAGGAAATCCGCCGTGGACTTGCATTCTTTGAAACGGATTTTTGCGATATACCTGCACGGCAGCGCAGCCTATACGCAGTTTTTGATTATTCATGGAAGAAAATTGATAAAAAAGAGCGTGAACAATTCTCCCAACTCACAATATTTCGAGGAGGATTTACTCGCGAAGCAGCTGAAAGAATTGTGGGAATATCTCTGCGTCAACTGGTTAAATTTGTTAACCGCTCAATTCTCAACCGCACGCCAGAGGATAGGTTTGAGATTCATGAACTGCTTCGCCAGTATGGGTTTGAAAAGCTCCAAGCAAATCTGGTAAGCTATCAAAACTTAATAACACGTTATGCTGAGTATTATTCCAGAAAAATGGGGGGTTGGCAAGAGGATTTAAAAACCGGGAAACTGCGTCAGGCTATGATCAAAATCAGCGATGATTTTGAAAACATCCGTCATGCCTGGGAGGTTGCCCTTCATTTTGAACGTCTGGATTTGATAGAGACCTCTCTTGGGGGCTTGATTTTGTATTTTGATTACAGTTTTCGGGATGATGAAGGCCTTGCGCTGTTTGAAATGGCAGCCAAAAACATCTCAGATGAAACCCGTCAGGGCGTCCGGATTCTATCCTTGCTCACAGGTTATCTGGTGTGGCTCAATCTCTCCCTGGGAAATTATGAACAGGGAGAAAAGAAGTTCCGGGAAAGCCTTACTTTAATGCACCGCGTAGAGCCAATCCAAACGCGTGAAGAAAAATATGCACAAGCCTTTCACTTATTTTTGAAAGGAATTTACAATCGCTTTCACGGAGATTTATCAGTCTTTAAGAAACTCTTCCTCCAATCAATCAATCTATTCGAGGAATTGGGTGAAAATTGGTGGTGTGAGCTCATTTATCGATTTCTTGGCAACGCTGCCTGGACGGGAAAAATGGCATCTGACACAATCGATGTTTACTATCAAAAAGCCCTAAAGATCGCTCGTACACTTAATGATCACTACGGGATGGCAAGGACATTGGAGATGTTAGGCGTATTTTGTGCCTATAGTAAAGGTGACCTGGAAAAAGCTGAGTCTTACTTTCGAGAAAGCAGCCGTATTTTTCTTGAGTTGGATGATGGCTATAGCTATATTCGTTATAATATTTGCCTTGAACAAATCGCCAATATCAACGGTCGTTTCCAGGAAGTTTTAGAACTCAGGCAAAAACGTTTGCACTTCCTGGAAAAATCAGGAGACCCAGCCAGTATTTCTGTAGTATATATGGAGCTTGGAGAAACATATCATCACATTGGCGATTATGCCAGCGCAGAAAAGAATGGTTGGAAAGCGGTTATGGGAAAAGGGGGTCTCAAAGATTTTGAAGTGCGGTCTCGTTGGTTTTTAGGCTTAACTTTAATTGCCAAAAAAGACTATCAGCAAGCAAATCATTTATTGTCTGAGGCTATGAAGATTACTTGCGAATTAACTGAAGAGCCCGAACTTGCAGGAAGCCTGGCAGCATTGACACGGATAGAGATTGCCAATGGAAACGATCAAGTTGCTGAGAGATTACTGATTGAAGGGCTGGAAGAAGCAATCACTGCAGGCTTCCCTTTTAATATGCTGTATATCCTGGCATCGGCGGCTTTGTTCCTGGCGGTACGCGGCAATACCGAAAAAGCTTTGGAGGTTTATTCCCTTATTAACAGCTGGCAATTTGTCTCAAATTCAGTCTGGTTTTCCGATGTTTATAAAAAACCATTGCTATCATTAATCGACACAGAAGACATTATTGTAAAAGAACGACAGCCAAAAGATACCCTATGGAAGATGGCTGAATTGCTTTTGGCTGAATTGAAGCAAGCCTAAAAAGGGATTTTCAGTTACATCAAAAGTCCCAATCAGTAATTTAAAACCCACAAGAAATGAACAAATAAACAAAATTCAGGCTTTGAGTGACTCAAAAGTTCAGCCAGGTTTTCAAGGAAAAAAGAAAAAGGGACCGTGAGTGTACGTAGTCCCTTATTGTGGGATACTCACTCAACCAAGCCAAAACCAATGGGGAAGAGAGGATCACTATCGCCGCTCCCCATCGGCAACTGCTCGGTGCTCACTGGCCAGGTGAAGGATAATTTTCCTGTGAAAGGCACATCGCCAAAAATGACATCTGCTACACCCTGTCCCTCAGTTCCAGGCAGCCAGGCGGCAACCAGGGCGTCCCAGTTGTCAATTCTGTCATTGATGATTAATGGGCGGCCGCTAATAAGGATGACTGCCATCTTATCACATGACTCTTCCATGTTGTTTAAGGCTCTTTTATCAGCAAGAGAAACCGTCGGGTTTTCATTATCGCCCACACCTTCCGCATAAGGTGTTTCACCAACAACTGCCAGACACAGGCTGGGCCGCTCCTCCTCTGTTTCAGGAAATTGGCCAGCTTGATTAATTACTAATTGTGTTTCCTCCGAAACTGTGTTTTCAATTGCTTCCAGGATCGTTGTTCCTGGCGTGATATCACCCGCTTCACCCTGCCAGGTGATGGTCCAGCCGCCGGATTGGATGCCGATATCATCCATCGCTGAGCCGCCAATATAAAGATAAGGAACATCCTTTGAAATTGGAAATATCGATCCTTCATCTTTAAGGAGAACCAGGGATTTCGCAACAGCCTCCTGTGCGATTGCACGGTGCTCATCTGAGCCAAATGAACTGAGTAAAGAGGGATCTGAATAAGGTTGTTCAAACAGATTAAGCGCGTATTTTACTCTCAGGATCCTGCTTACAGCATCATCGATGCGCGTCATGGGAATATCGCCTGCTACAACAGCCTCCAACATCGTTTTGATGAAGCGTCCATGATCATAAGGGACCATATTCATATCAATGCCAGCATTAATTGCATTGACCACAGCGATGTAATAATCCGAATCAACCTCATCGACGCCCCCCCAATCTGAGACTACGAAGCCGTCGAAACCAAGTTCCCCCTTCAGAACATCTGTGATCCAGTATTTCTGACCGTGCATTTTTTCACCATTCCAGCTGGAAAAGGAAACCATGATGGATTGCGCGCCATTTTCAATCGCTTTGATATAAGGTAAGAGATGCAGTTCGCGCATTTGCGCTTCGGTCAGTTGGGTATCACCTCTATCGATGAGATAACCAGGAACATTCGAGGTGCCCCAGGCTGTACCGCCATCCCCCAAGAAGTGTTTGGGGGTAGCTAAAACAGTCAATGGATCTGAGAGGTCATCCCCCTGCAAACCCAATAAGTAAGCTGTGGCAAGCTTGGTCACGATCTCGCCATCCTCGCTGTAGCCCTCGTATGTTCGTCCCCAGCGGATGTCCTGTGGGATCGAAACTGCCGGTGCATAATTCCAGTAAATCCCGGTAGCGATCATCTCTTGCGCTGTGATCTGTCCAATGCGGGTCATCAAATCCTGGTCATTGGCTGCACCTAACCCAATATTATGTGGAAAGATGGTGGCACCCTTCACATTGTTATGCCCATGAACAGCATCAACGCCATAAATGATGGGGATTCCCAAACGGCTGTTCAATGCTTCTCTCTGAAAGGCGTTCACCATATCAGCCCATGCCTGTGATGTGTTAGTTTCAGGATAACCCCCACCGCCGCTCAGAACCCCACCAATCCCAAAGGGGCCAACATCCTTGAGAGGAAGGCTGTCTTTTTCAACCAAAGTCATCTGACCGATCTTCTCTTCAATGCTCATCTCCTCGATAAGGTTATCAATTCGATCCTCGATGGGTGCGTTCGGGTCAAGATAAACGGAGTCCTCTGGCAACGGCGTTAAAGTCGGGACTGGCGTGGCAGTCGGCTGTGGTCCTACGGGGTTTTGATTGCCAATTTCTGCAAAGATCAATTGTCCAAAAACACCTGGGTTAAAATAAGACTGATCGGATTGATCGGCTGCCGACCAGATCAATTTGATATCCCGACTCCCACTGTTGGAACCGTTAAGATGGACATTAAACCCGATGCTTCGGTTATGGACGATTGGGATATCCCAAACATCATTTGAGACCGGTACAGAGAGCTCCACAGCATATCCCTGTTCAGTCTCTGAAACAACCACCTCAGCATCAGTGGTTTCTACTCGTACACCAGCAAGAATAATTTCCTCGCTGCTCTTCCCAATATTCAGCGGCGGCACAGTGATTTGTGCCACCCCATCAGTATATCCAGCCAGTGACAGATCACCTGTACCATTGATATAGAACTCAACAGAGTCCTCATTCCAATATTGATCGCCATGCTCACCAGAAATGATTGCTGAATCAAGGACATCCGCCATGAAGTAAATCAAATCCCCATCAGAAGCCACAGCAAAGCTGATCTGCGTGCTGTCCGGATTACCCATGGATACCTGTGGGACACCTTCCCAATCACTCAAATCCCCATCCAAACTGACAGTCACCGGGAAGGGCGCGATATAAGTTTCATTGGGATCACCTTCAGGGACCAGGTATACGGGCTGCATTTCTTCGATAGGTGAAATCGTCGCTGTTGAAGTGGGTTCAGTTTGAGTATCACTCTCAGCAGTCTGAGTAGGCGTTTCTTCAACCGTTGGCGTACAGGCAGAAATTGGTAATGTAAAACTCAGAAATATGATCAAAATAATTATTTTACGAAACATTATAATTACTCCTTCCTCAATTTTGAACCAATGTAGAGAGAACTAGTTGGAGGATCATGGATTGGTCAGATTGATCCAATCAATTATTTGCGTCAATCTATGATATGAATTGTAATATAGATACCATCATTTTAATGTAAAAAATCAGCACAGCAGACTACGAATAAAAATCGCCTTGACGACTTCCAAAACTTGGGGACTCTAAATTGGTAATGAAACTAACAAAGCCATTGATTTTGAAGATCAAAATTATTATGTACTCATTGCTGAAATCGTCTACTCATAACCAAATATATAATACAATTCCATTATCACTGCATAAAGAAGGCGATCATGAAAGCAAAATTCTTGTTTCTGATAGTTATTGGTCTCGGGTTGATACTTTCAGGTTGTCAATCCCCAAACCAGGTCACCCAAACCGAATCAGTAAGTGCTGCTGCGCTAGGTGTGGACAGCGATACACTTTTGCCCTCTCTGAGCTTCCAGGAGACGGAAACCCTTGACGGTGAAACGGTGCCAATCGCCTGGCAGGCGGGTAACCCCCTGGCAAGCTTCGACCCACAGGAGCGCCAAAGGATTGATCTTGCGGGAACCTGGCTGAAGGAACGCTTTGAAGCTGACAGCTCTTTAAGCCTCAGCGGACGCGGTAGTGATGGTTTGACTGCATTAGAAGCTGAAGCAATGGGTCGTTTCCAAGCTGATTATGACGACAGTGATTGGGATGAAATCCAACTGCCCAAGCCTGAGAACGTCATGACTGCATACGGACCGGAAGACTACCAGGGCGGGGTATGGTACCGCCGCAGTGTGTTTGTGCCCGTTGAATGGAAAGGGCAGCGTGTGACTTTTAATGCCTTAGCCATCAATTATGTTGCCGATATTTGGGTCAACGATCAATGGGTAGGGTATCACGAAGGCGGCTATACACCCTTTGCTTTGGATATCTCCCCATCGCTGATATACGGTGAGGAAAACAAAATCGCTATCCGGGTGGATAATCCACCCTGGGGCAGCCGTAACGACATCGTACCCGGTCTCACCCCAGACTGGTGGAACTATACCGGCATCATTCAGGATTTTTACCTGGAAGCTGCCCCACCGCTGTGGATCGTGCGCACAGATGTGCGCATTCCTGACACATCAGGGGATATCCTGGTCGATGTTGTTCTACACAATTCCGGGGATCGATCCCAAAAAGGGTCCCTCACCTTGCAGGTTCATTCTACCGATCCAAACGCACCCGGCTGGCTGACAAACCCGCAGCCGAGCGCAATAAAAGCCAGTGCCGCTGGCAAGCCAATCAGCATGGAGGTAAAACTTGAACCTGGTCAAGCGCTTGTCATACCCGATGTTCAGCTCACGATACCCAAACCCGAACTTTGGAGCCCAGGAAGCCCTGTCCTCTATCTACTGGAAACAAGCCTGAAGACCAACCATTCCAGCGATTCCTTTATGACGCAATTTGGCATCAGGACGGTGCAATCCAACGGTCATCAATGGTTGCTAAATGGTGATCCTTATTTCATGGCTGGTATTGCCCGTCATGAAGAATGGCCTGACAGCGGACGTACTGCCACATGGGACAAAATCCTTGTCGACCTGGAAATGATCAAAGCGCACAATGCGAATTTTGTGCGCACCGCCCATTATCCTAACCACCCCTACACCTATCTGCTCACTGACCGGTTGGGCTTGCTCGCCGCAGTGGAGATACCCGTCTGGCAATATGGTCCTGCTGAATTTGCTGCTCAGGAGCAGCGTCAGATCGCCGACCAGATGTGGCGTGAAATGGTTCTTATGGGCAGCAACCGCCCCTCCATTATTCTATGGAGCATGCATAACGAATCCCAGGCTGTCCCGGAGCGGCAGGCATACATACAGCGCTTAACCAAAGATTATGAGCAATATCTGCAAGATGGTCGCCTGCTGATGCAATCCGCGGCTGCAGACCGGGGCGGATCCAGCGACCCAACACAGACCGCGCTGGACATCGCTGGTTGGACATTGTATTTTGGTGTGTTCTACGGTGAAGATTACGCCGATGATTCAATGACTTTTTTACAGGAGGCACATGCCGCATTCCCCGAAAAGCCCATCCTGGTCACCGAATACGGGATATGGTCTAAAGGAGGGAACAGCAGCAAACAACGTCAGATGGAACTATTCGACGCTTTATTCCCTGTCTTTTTGGAATCAGCTGCCTGGGGTGCAGACCAACAGATTAATCCCAATGGTTATATCGGCGGCATCACATGGTGGGCAATGTTTGACTGGTACACTGCGCACACTCGTGAACAAACCATGGGGCTTTATGATATGGACCGTGTACAGGGCAAACCCATTGCCGAAAACCTCGCAGGTGCCTATGCCATATGGGTCAGGGACCAACCCTGAAGCATCGACCTGAATATTAAGGGATTGTTTTCCAGGTGATGCTTGCTTTTCACCATCAGCGCATGATCAACTTGTTGAATATGTCAAACAATACTTTTCTGGAAAAGGATAAATCAAGATTACCGATCGTATCCCCAAAATGCCCCGGCCATCAAACCGGGGCAATTTTTCTACATCGAAGATGTTATTTTTTGGGGCTATAAGGGTGGACCAAAGCCAGGTTTGGTGACTTCTTCAAAAACAGAGTCTTTGCCAATTGAATTTTCTGCGCTTTCAAGGTTCCTGATCTGAAACTTCATTTTTACTTCCTTAATTTATGACCTATCCAAGGCATGCAACATTAGGATTCCAATCAGCGAAAACTCCGGATGGGTTTTCTTCAAAAATCCAGGCATGCAGCACATACAAACCCAATTCAGGATTCGGATGAAGGGTTTGCCCCAACACTGTTGGCAGCACATCATTATTGGCATCCCATGCATCAATCGGCACGGCAAACTCTACAGCACCCAGCCGCATCCCACCTTCCTCGTCAGGAACAAAAACCATGATTTCTGGTTTCTCAGGATCCAATTCAAGATCAACCAGGTCGAAATTGACATAGTGGTATCCCATTGTACCTTCGGGGCTGGCGACACACCCATCAACATTGACATTGACGTGCCCTGCTGCCTGCGCAGCCTCAACGGTCTGCAATCCTTCCGTAGCTGCACGCACGCTGTCCAAATCAGAATTGCCGCCAAAAATAATAAAGGCAACCGCCCCAATGACAACAATGCCTAAAAGGCCAGTCATAATTCTCTTTACAACCATTTTAACACTCCTTTATATTATTATATTTTAGACCGTATTTATCCATTTTACACAATAAAAAAAGGGATGTCAAGGACAATTTCTTCAACAACTAAAACTCCCAGTTTATATATGCAGATTAATCCCAAAATTGAGGTTAACTGATTGTTCCTCCAAAAAAATTTTTTAATTCCACCCTGTTAAATAAAAAAATACCCTCGGTGCGACTCGAACGCACAACCTACTACTCCGCAAGCAGTTGCTCTATCCATTAAGCTACGAGGGCTTTTTTCAGGCGTTAAATTCTATTCTATTTATCCCTTACGGTCAAGTGGTTTTGCCCTCGCCATCATTCACAAGGGTGCCCACCTTCTCACCGCGCAGGGCATCGGGCAGGGCATCTTCATCCCATAAATTCAAGACCAGGATCGGCAATTTGTTCTCCATACACAAGGAAACGGCTGTGCTGTCCATCACTTCCAGGCGTCTATTGAGGGTATCGATGTAAGTCAGATGGTCAAATTTTTCAGCATCATCAAATTTATTGGGGTCCTTATCGTACACGCCGTCCACTTTGGTCGCCTTGATCAATACATCCGCACCGATCTCCATCGCGCGCAGGGCGGCAGCGGTATCGGTTGAAAAATATGGATTGCCGGTGCCGCCGCCAAAGATCACCACACGTTCTTTCTCGAGGTGACGGATGGCGCGCCGGCGAATATAAGGCTCTGCCACCGAGCGCATCTCGATCGCTGATTGAACCCGGGTATAGACCCCAACCCGCTCCAGTGCATCCATCAAAGCCAGGGCATTCATCACCGTGGCAAGCATACCCATGTAGTCCGCTGTTGCCCGGTCCATCCCTGCATGATTGCCGCGCTGACCGCGCCACAAATTGCCAGCGCCAATCACGATAGCGACATCCACATCCATCTCATGGACCTCTTTAAGACGTTCGGCGATGTTGGTTGCTTTTTCAGGATCAATACCAAAACCATCCTCCCCTGCAAGTGCTTCCCCGCTCAGCTTCAGTAAAATCCGTTTATATTTCAAACCATTTGCATTTGTGTTCATCAATTCTCCTGGTGAATAAAGGATTCTGGTATATCAAAAGACCAACCTTTCGGCTGGTCTCAGATTTCTAAATTTATTCTTCTTTGACGTCTTCCTCACCGGATTGAGCGCCGAGCTCCCAGCGGACAAAGCGCCTGACGAGAATTTTTTCTCCCATCTTAACAACCTGCTCGTTGATCAGGTCCTGGACGGTCTTGCTTCCGTCACGCACATAAGCCTGGTTGAGTAAAACAGTTTCTTCTTTGTATTTCTTGAGGTAACCTTCCACGATCATTGGGACGATCTTTTCCGGTTTTCCTTCTTCCATAGCACGAGCAACAGCAACTTTCTTTTCTCGCTCAAGTGCTGACTCGGGGATGTTCTCTTCTGTCAGGTAGAGCGGGTTTGCAGCAGCAATCTGCAGCGCTAATTCATGCGCCAGGTTGAGAAACTCGGGCGAACGACCAACAAAATCCGTCTCGCAGTTTAATTCAACCATAACCGCCAGCCGCCCTTCACCGTGGGTATAAACTTCAATCACACCCTCTGAGGCAACGCGCTCAGCGCGTTTAGCAGCCTTTGCCAGGCCTTTTTCACGCAAGAAGTCGCTGGCTTTTTCAAAATCACCGTTGGATTCACGCAGTGCAGTGCGGCAGTCAAGGATACCGCAGCCGGTTGCATCTCGCAGCTCTTTAATCATTTCAGTGGTAATTTCTGTCATCTTAAATTATTCCTATCTCAAATCCTTTAGCGGATCCTAATTTTAATTTTCTTCGTCGTCGTCTTCAACAACGGCTTCAATTTCTTCTTCGACATCCTCGGCGACAATTTCTTCTTCGACATCCTCGGCGACGATTTCTTCTTCCTCGTCCTCAAGATCGCTTCGTTTGGGTTTAGCTTTCTTTGTGGTTCCCAGGTGTTTCAGGGTCGATGCTCCCAGAAGCGCTTCATCTTCCAGGTCTTCATCATCGTCAACAAAGATGGAAACCTCTGCTGGCATGGATTCTGCCAACATTTCCTCATCTTCAATATCCTTGCTGCGGATGGCTTTGCCTTCCATCACTGCGTCAGCGATTTTTCCAACCAGCAGCTTGATCGCGCGGATGGCATCATCGTTGGAGGGGATCACGTAATCCACGTTTTTGGGATCACAATTGGTATCGATCATGGCGATCACGGGAATGTCCTTGAGATTCGCCTCATGCACCGCAGTGTCCTCACGCATAACATCAACCACAAACAAGACGTCTGGCAGTCGTTTCATGGTGCGGATACCATGCAGTCGCATATCCAATCGTTCAATATCGCGCTCAATCAACAGACCCTCTTTTTTGGTCAGCAGGTCAATTTGACCGCTGTCGCGCATGCGTTCGAGACGTTCCAGTTCAAAAATTCGTTTTTGGATTGTGAACCAGTTGGTGATGGTGCCGCCCAACCAGCGTTCATTGACATAGGGCATTCCACAGCGTTCTGCTTCTTCACGGATCGTATCCTGTGCCTGGCGTTTGGTGCCGACGAACAACACGGTTCCGCCATTGGCAACTTGATCTCGCACAAAATTGTAAGCATCATCCAGCAATTTTACAGTTTGCTGAAGGTCGATAATATGGATACCATTGCGTTCCGTAAAGATGTAAGAGCGCATCTTGGGATTCCATTTATTGGTCCGGTGACCAAAGTGGACGCCGCTCTCGAGGAGCGCTTTCATAGTAACTACAGGTGACATTTTAAAAACTCCTTTGCGTTTTTAGCCTCCGCCTCCTTCTGGCTTGCCCCTCACCCATCATATGGGCACGCAGGACAAATCCGGAGACGTGTGAAATAAGTCTGTCAAGTCGTTTTGACAGCGGAATTAGTATAGCATATTGGGTAAGAAAAGGGAATAGATTATAGAAAAATTTTGTGTCGTTCACTGCTTGGCGTGTTGGACTGAAAAAGCAAAAATTAATTATATTGAAAAACAAGCTCAGCAAGGGTTAATTTTACTTAAGACTTTCCGCCTGTACCCCTAAAATCAGCCTTTGACACTTTTCTTGCTTGAATATTTCCACTAAAATATTAGAAAATAGATTATAGTATCTATACAAAGGTTTTTTCATTAATTGTTAGCTGTCATTAGAACACAGTCCACCTTTGCGACTGGTTTCAAATAAAAGCCAATGAGAAACAGAAGCTAACCGACACCCACGATCACGATTAAAGCAGCCGCATGGAACAAAGAAACTGCCCTTACCTCGCCGTCCTCGACGACACAAAAACCTGTAAAAACTTCCCTTACGAGGGTCATGCCTGCCACCTTGTAATAAAACCGGTTCCTGTCAAACTTTCTTACCAGAGAAGCCATTGTCTCAACGAGTCATATACCCAATGCGCCGGGTATATTAATGGTTGGGAATCCGGCTTTCCAAAATTTTTGCGACAGGACAACAATCCGGTGCTCAACAAAGTATTGAGTAAACTGCGGGTATGGAAAGAAAAAACCCCACAAAAAGAGTCTGAGAAGGTCAGACCCACAACCGAACAAGCACCGATTGTGGTTGAAACAGAAAAATTGCCGCACATAGAGGTTGAAAAGATCAAACCTAAAACTGAACAAGCACCAATTTCTATTAAAACAGAAAAAACGACGGCGATAAAAGAAGTCCACAAGAAAAGGGACTGGTACAAAGCGCTTGCAGCCAGCTTTGCGCTCTTCAAAGAGAAAATACGGTTAAATGACCGAATTAAAAGCCTGGGTGCCAAATTAAAAGTTCAAAAAGAAACGGAAAAGAAACAATCCTTCATAAAATCACTTCAAAGCAAGCTGGTGGCAATAAGGCTTACCAAAAAAGAGCAGAAATCAGCCGTTAGCCCCCGCCAAAAGGCAAAGATTATTGCTGAAGAAGAAAAGCAAACAATGCCGGATCGTGTTGAAATAATTCAACAATATATTGCCCCATCGTCCGTGCAGCAGATTGACGTTGAAAGGGAACAGGAGTTACGAAAAGAGAGCTACCAGGAGCCTGTACCGGAAAGGGCAACCCGTGAAAAACTCGATCTTCGCAAGGAATATAACTTGCGAGATGAGCTGAAATCCCAGCGGCGTCAAAAAAAATCCCTGAAAATTGAGCTTCCCTGGCAAAAAGATCGACAGGATAAGCAGGATCGGAAGGGTCTGCTGGCTGGCAAAGGAACAAAAGTAAAACAAAATAAAGCCGATGGGTTGAACTTCTTTCAAAGGATCTTTTCTCGCAAGAAGAAAGTGCGGCGAAAATGGCGTTTAAAGAAAGTCTTTCAAAGCAAAGCCTTCAGGTTGGTCAGCCTGCTCATTATACTCATCATCCTGTTTGCGATATTCCCAGGGCAGGTATTATCCTTTGGCCGGGATGTACGGGTAAAAGTAGACACCTGGATCAGCGCCGGCATGGAGACCATTGAAGCCATTCTTGCCACAAACACACCGGGTGCACCCACATTGACCCTTTCGCCTTCAGAAATTGCCGGGCCATCCTTAACACCCACGAGCACGCAAACACCGGTACCCTCATCAACCTCGCCGGGAAGCGGCACGCCCGGGGTCGCCCCCTTCATCTACCTGACAAAAACCGAAACACCTGAACCCTAAGTGGAACAGATTATAGAGGCACAAAAGGCTATACGTGATTCGCAAAATATCACATTATGTTATATAAACTGATCACTTGGATTGCTGAAAAATCAATATTGGCATCCTTCTTGCTATGAGTAAGCCTGTTAGAAAATAATCTAAATAAAAAAATCTACTAGTATAATTGTTAGGCTGAAGGAACAACGCAGCGCATAGACTCTGGAAAAGGTGAACGGATCAGAAATCAAGCCGTCCCATCTTGACCATCATCTACTCAAAGAAAACTTTATGGAAACAAAAATCTGCCCTTACCTTTGTCTGGTCGATGACCCATCCTCATCCAAAGATTTCCCATACGAAGCCAACGCCTGCCACCGGGTAAAAAAACCTGTTCCGGTAAAGCTTTCTTACCAAAAAAGCCACTGCCTTACAGAATCACATACACGGTGCGCTGGCTATATTACCGGATGGGAAACAGGGAGTTTCCCCAAATTTTTACGTGCAGATTACCCAAACTGGAAACGTGCATTATTTAACACAAAGGTCTGGTTGGTGAGCCTATCGATCATCATCCTGTTCTTGCTGGTTATCCTGATTCCACAAATCACAAACATCGGGGATAAAATCGGATCGATGAACAATGATGGTCTCAATCCCTCTGCTGAGACAGAATACCCTACCCTCACAGAAACCCTTGAAGCCCCAACATCCACAGAGACGCCTGCTCCTTCGGCGACTCCCTTGCCAACCGAGACGCCAACGAGCACACACACAGCCACCCAGGCGCCGACTGAAACCTTTACACCCACAAGCCAACCGACGGGCACACCCACCCTTTCAGACGGTCCACAGCCGTTTATTATCGTCACCAAAACACCATAAATATCGTAGGGGTGCACAGTGGTTTTCTGCACACCTTTTTATAACAACTTTCGTAGGGTGCGGTGCGTTGCCTGCCCTGAGCCAAAGGCGTGAGGGTTCACCGCACCATTTTTTGCACATTAATTTACCCAACACCATTGCCAACAGGTAAAATTTTTGCTTATTCTTGGTGCGTGATAACCCTCATATTGTTCCTACAAAGACAAGCTCGCCACGCACCATACGAAAGATCAGGTTTTTGTAGGGTGCGCAGTGGTTTTCTGCGCACCATTTTTTATACACAAATTTATCCGACGTTATTACCAAACAAATGATATTCTTGCTCGTTTTTAGTGCTACATAATATTAATTGAACAACATCGGCAAAAAATAATAAAACCAATCCCTTTCAGGAATTGTCACCGATTCCGGGCCGACGGTTTGATCGGACATATCATTGGTCAGAATTTCGATCCAGTAATAATAGGTTTGTCCGTTCTCAACCGCAGCATCTTCAAAGGTGTAGATATCCCCAACCGGTGAGCCAGGTTGTTTGGTGGGAATGATATCCACATTGATCTTGACATTGTCTCCCTGGATTTCGCTTGAGCCGCGAAAAACATTAAAGCCTACGATGTTTATCTCGCTGAGCGTTTCCCACGCCAGCACGACAGCAGACTTTTCATTGTCAAAGATAACTGTAAATTCACCCATGACGACATTGGTAGGATCAACAGGCTCACTGTGACAGCCATGAGCAGCGTAGGGATCATCATCAAAATAAATAACAACATACCAGGATTGAATTTCCGTGATGCCGGGTTCAATATCTTGATAGATTCCTGACCCATTAGGATCCGTCGTCACTTCACCCAGGTGCAGATATCGCCCATTACTATTACTGCACCCCTCACAGGCGGGTATGGTACTTCGATAGATTTGGTAAGTTTTGGTCGGTTCGCCAAAAAATGAGACGATATTTGTTGTGTCCTGGACTTCGACAGGCAAAATCCTTGGGCAGGCAGCACCAACACTTGTACTTATGGGGACTGGAATAGTGTGATATGTTGTTAGTTCATCAAGGCCATCCCATTTGAATTTGTAATACCAATGGGTCCCGCTGTAATCGCCAAGCCCACCAAATTGAATATTTACCGGTAAGTTGTCCTCTTCTCTGGAAAAAGCCCCAACATTGAGCTGCCAGTTATCCTCAGTGAAACCGCCATCTTCTCCAGCAGAGGGATTAAACCCATCTTCTGTGAGAATTTCCTCCGGGGGATGGGTCAGAGGGTATGGGAAATCAGACCCGTAAATATTCAACCAGGCAGTGTAATTGACCTTTCCCACAGGCGGGTCAAATTCAAGGGTTCCAATATCATTCGTAATTCCGGCAAAAACAACAAGCACTACAGTTAATGAGAGCAAAACCCCCAGCATCAAAGAAATCAACAATTTTTTGTTCATCAATTCTGCCCTTTCACAAGTCATCCTGATGGAAAATTCTTCACATTTTCAATTTTTTACGGTTGTGAAAAAGAAGTTTCAGAATAAAAATCACCTCCTGCCTTTCAGGTGCATTCAGAACGTGCGATGAAATCGGAAATCAGATCATAAGTTTTGTTAACTTGCAATTGTTGCTAAAAGGGAAACCTGGATTTGTTCCAGGTTTTTGAGGTGCTGAGTGGAAAACTCAGTATTTGTCATTCCTGAGGAATGCTGGATCAATATTGGGTGAATACAAGAAGATCTACAAGAAGAAGGGAGAGCTATTTCGCCGTAAGCATTAACTTCACGCAGAATTGTTTGGCGTGTTTGCAGGATGAAGTTGTTTTTCCGTTTGAAAACAATCAGGGGAAAGAAGCTTATGCCATCTTTGGTGATGCAGCGGCGATGTTCAGGCATGGTTTTAAGAAATGTTGTGTAGGGTGCCCAGAAAAGCTTCGGGCATCAATTGATAAAATTATTTTACCAGAAATTTCAAAATTTGTGGGTGAGTTTTTCTATTTTTAATGATAGTAGCAACAGCATTATTAATTCCTTTTCTGGTGCGTGGACGAGCACGATTGTCATCAATCGTGCATGTACATGATATGCCGTGATGGCACTTCAGGCTGCCACCACGCAGCCTACAAAAATCTCATTCAATAATTTCATCAGGCGTGTTTCCCTATACTTTTTGATTTTATTTTCTAAAAACATTAAAATGGTCTAAAAATAATAGTATAATTTATTAACTGTCATATAGGGATTGAAAATTAAAACAGACATCTCAGTAATAACTGCTCTTTAATCTCAACTAACACTTTATCGATATTCAATGAGTCAAACCTATGGATCCAAAAATTTGCCCCTACCTCGGTCTGATCGATGATCTTAATAACCACAAAGTCTTCCCTTACGAAGGGAATCACTGCTACCGTGCCAAGAAACCCACCGCGGTGGCATTGCGGTACCAGCGCGGTTATTGCCTTGCCGATGAACATACCGCCTGCGCCGGGTATATCAACGGTTGGGTCAACGGCTTTCCCGATGCCTTAAAAGCCCTTCCGCCCGTTTACAAAAGATATTTACGAAACAAATGGGTTTGGGCAGCCCTTGCAGTTGTACTCCTTGTCTCAATTTATTTCGTTTTCCCCCAGCAAATAAACGCCATGGGGGCTAATTTGCGAAGTGCTGTGAACAGCCGCTTCACCCAACCCACATCCTCAGCAGCAATCCTTTTTACAAGCACGCCCACCAACACCTCCGTCCCACCTACCCGGACGGCAAGCCCCGCACCAAGCGCGACCGCAACAAGCACCCCCGCATTCACCGAGACGCCCTCACCGACCGTCACACCGACGATCACAAAGACCCCCAACCAGGCATCCAGTGAGTTTCCGTATATGGTGGAAGTCATTACCACCGCGTTAAATATCAGGAATGAGCCCATTTACATGGCAAACGGGGCTAATATTGTCGAAAGATTGGTCCAGGGGGAAATTGTTGAGGTATTAGATGAGCAAAAAGGATGGCTGTTGACGGAGAGGGGTTGGATTTTTAAGGCGTACACGAGGAAAGTATCCGAATAACACGTCGAATTATAAAATGTAGGGCGGGATGCGGTTTTCATCCCGCCGTTTTAACGTATGCATCCCCAATAAATTTGGTCAGATAGGATTGGCATTGATCTTATGCCGATAACGGTGCGGTGAACGCACGTTTTATGAAAAACGTGCATGCGCATAATGCACCCTGAAGGTGCTTCACGCCAGCAGCGCACCCTACAAAAAAAGTCAATGTAGGGCGGGATGCGGTTTTCATCCCGCCGTTTTAACGTATGCATCCCCAATAAATTTGGTCAGATAGGATTGGCATTGATCTTTTGCCGATAATGGTGCGGTGAAAAGCGCAGCGCACCCTACAAAAAACGAAATTTTCTATTGTATAATCTTTTTATGCCTAATTACCGAAGAGTAAAAATTAAAGGTGGAACATACTTTTTAACTTTAGTTACGTACAAAAGGGAAAAAATATTCCTTCAATCAGAAGCCAGGCAGTTACTCCTTGATTCAATCAATCATGTAAAAAATATACATCCTTTTATCACGAAAGCATTTTGTATTTTGCCAGATCATGTACATTTGCTATGGCAAATGCCAGATGATGATGCCAATTATTCAACAAGAATTGCTGAAGTAAAGAAGAGATTTTCAAAAAATTATTTAAGTGATTTTGGATATTTGCGATCGCCTAACCTCTCACAAGGCAAACGCGGGGAAAGTGGTTTGTGGCAAAGGCGCTTTTGGGAGCATTACATCCGTGATGATTTGGACCTCAATAGACATATCGATTACATCCATTACAATCCCGTTAAACATGGTTTGGTAGAAAGCGTGAAAGATTGGCCATGTTCGAGTTTTTTTGATTATGTTCAAGAAGAAAATTATGAAATTGGCTGGGGAGAGGGATATAAAGTTGATCAAGAAAAATTTAATTTTGGGGAATGATTTGTAGTTTATCACAATCAGCAACACATTACATTGTTAGACAAAATTAAAATTGGAAACGTTGTAGGGCGGGATGCGGTTTACATCCCGCCGTTTTTATGCATCCATTCCAATACAAATTTGGTCAGATAGGGTTGATATTAAACTTAGTTCGATAATGGTGCGGTGAAAAACGCACAGCACCCTACAAAAAAGTCATTGTAGGGCGGGATGCGGTTTTCATCCCGCCGCTTTAACGCATGCATCCCCAATTAATTTGGTCAGATAGGATTGGCATCGATCTTTTGCCGATAATGGTGCGGTGAACGCATGTTTTTCATAAAACTTGCATGCGCATGATGCACCCTGAAGGTGCTTCATGCCAGCACCGCACCCTACAGAAAACTCTATGCAGAGGTATGCACGGAACCCCATTCATTCTGGTGTAAAAATTGCACGGGGAATGTTTACAAAACATTTCGATTTGAATATCTAAAAGTCTTAAAATCATCTAAAAAAAAGATAGTATAATTTATTACCTGTTAATAAAGGGTTTGAAAATTAAGACAGCTGTCTCAATTATTGTGTCATTAAATGCCAGTTTATACTTTTATTATTGAATAAGATGAATCTATGGAACCTAAAATTTGCCCGTATCTCGGCCTGATTGATGATCCCAATACCAGTACCGCCTTCCCCTATGAAGGCAATTCGTGCTATCGATCGAAAAGACCGGTGCCGGTGTCACTGGAACACCAGCGCACACACTGCCTGGCGGATTCTCATATCGACTGCCCAGGTTATCTCAAAGGCTGGGTGAACGGCTTCCCCAAAGAACTTCGGGCTGCCCAGCCCACCCATACGAAAATTCTGCAAAGCAAGTGGCTGTGGGTCGTGCTCGTGGTCGCCCTCCTCTCAACCGTCGGTTTCCTGTTCCCCCGTGAAATTTCCAGTATCGGGAAGAACATTTCTAACGGCGTGGGCGGTTTGTTTGCCGGTGTCGGCGACCTGTTCACCAGGCCCACCCCCACCGCAACCCTGCCCCCAACAAACACCCCCACACGGACTGCCCTTCCCGCAACGAACACGCCGACCTTCACACCTACCGCGACCTACACCCCCACCAGCGTATTCACCGAGACGAGCACCGTCACCAGCACCTCGACGGTCACACCCACTGAAACCGCGACCCCAACGCCGACCGCCACAGCCACACGCTACGTCCCGCCTTACGTCCCGCCCACCCGCACCCCGACGGACAAGCCGAAACCGAAACCGTCCAACACGCCGGTGCCGCCGCAGCCAACATCCCCGCCGCGGCCAACCTCACCGCCGCCAACGGCAGTACCACCAACGCCAATACCACCAACGCCGGTGCCGACACCGACCAGGGTTGAATAAGTCCGTAAGCTGTATTATTAACCATTTCGTAAGCGATCATTAACAGTAAGAACCCCCAGAAAACTTATCCGGGGGTTCTTTTTTGTTTATCTTTTTGCTGGATTTTTAGATATTCTTAAGCCCTTACCTGACAATCAGGGGCAGATACAATTTATTGGTGGCATCCATCACAAACAATTTTACCGGGATTGGTGCCAGAGGCGATGCTTCCAGGGTTCCTTCATATTCACCCACAGCTAAGCCTGATGAATCGAAGGTTACATCGATGTTAATCGTTTCACCCGCCGGTACCGTGCCCCAGGTCGGGTCGCTTGAAAGCCAATCCACCTCAGAAGCAGCGCTGATATCAATCATATCCAATCCAAATGAATTGCCATCAATACCCACATACTGCCAGGCAAGCCGGATCGGCTCTGCGTAGCCCGCAAAGTCGCTCAAATCGAGTAAAACTGTACGGTGCTGATAACCAGTCCAGGTTTCATCACGGATCATATCCCAAATGGCTTCCTCTGAAAAATCGGTAATGGGATCGCCATCTGCATCTGTCACCCAAACCTTTATGGTCGCGTCCCGGTAATATACCGTGGATGAAAATGCCCTGAAAGTCAGTTTAAGATCGCTGAGATCAGCCGGGTCAAAGGCCGGCGACAGCAGCCACTCATCTTTGATATTATTTTCATCATAGCTCGACCAGGCGGCATAGCGACCTTCATCAACATGATCTGGATTGCTGAGAGCATCCCTGATGTCCCATTCAAAAGTGTCATTGGCATCATCAAGACCCACTTTGGTCATCCAGTCTGTGGGCGGCATGAGCCCTTCTTCAAAATCCTGGCGAACGAGGGTCTTACGTTCCATTATCTCAAAGCCCACGCCATTCTCACAGGTATTGGTCAGGTAGAAGCTCAGGCTGCCCGTTTCACCCGATGCCAGGTGATATTTCAGATAATTTACATCCATGGTCAAACAATCTTCTTCCAGCGCGGCTATGATTTCAAAGACGCCTTCCACAAATGTGAGGTCGTAATTATCGCCGTTGTTCCCGTCATCGACTGCCAGGGTCCCCTGCTGGATTGCATAGATACCAATGGCTTCACCTGACACCCGGTCAAGGGCACCGGTGATTACATCCGGCTCAACCAGGCTGCCGCTAGTCATTTGATAGGTTAAGGCCGGGTCTGCATCGCCTACCACCTTCCAGGCATCATCGGCTGTGATCGTGATCGGCCGCGCCTCGATTTCCAGGTTTGCTGACACCAAAGTCAGGTTGTAATTCGTGCCCAGGGTCAAAGTCCCTATTGTGATGGCGTAATCGCCTACATCCTCACCCGGGTCACGGGATAACTCGCCCGTAAAGTCATCCGTGAAGACAAGGGAACCGCTGGTGATCTCATAGGTGAATTCCGGGTCAGATTCGCCATAAATCTTGGTCTGCAGGGCAGCCGTCACCGAAATCGGCCTTTCATTGATCGTCAGGGTCGATGGAACAAATGTGAGGTTGTAATTATCGCCATCATTGCCGTCATCAACTGCCAGGCTCCCCTTCAGGATGTCGTAAACGCCCACATCCTCACCCGGGTCACGGGTCAAGGTACCTGAAAGAACATCGGCGAAGGCAAGGGATCCGCTGGTGATGCTTTTGGTCAGGGCAGGATCATCATCACCATAGGTTTTAGTTTTTATGTCCGCTGACACCGTGATCGGTCTTTCTGTGATTGTCAGGTTCGCCGGAACAAAAGTAATGGCATAATTACTCCCCAATGTCAGGCTGCCCTTGTTGATAAGATAAGTCCCAACATCCTCGCCAGCAGCTCGTTCAAGTTCACCAGTGAAATCATCCTCGCCGATCAGCTCACCCGCCGTCATCTGGTAGGTCAGGTCAGGGTCAGCATCCCCATAGGTCTTTGTTTGTGGGTGAGCCGTAACTGTGACGGACCTGGGCGTAATTACCAGGTTTGCCGACACAAAGGTGATCTCGTAATTGCTTCCCAGGGTCAGCGTGCCCTGGTTAATGGCATAGGTACCCACATTCTCACCTGCGGCTCTCTCAAGGATGCCGGAAAAAACATCCGTTTCGAGCTTGGTGCCGTCAGTAATCTGATAAGTCAAAACAGGGTCGGAATCCCCATAAACCTTGGTTTGTGTGTCTGCCGTCACCTCGATGGGTCTTTTTGTTATCGTCAGGTTTGCTGAAACAAAATCAATTTCATAACCTTCAGCGGCGAGTGTCCCCTTTGTGATCTGGTAAGTTCCCACATTTTCACTGGTATTAACACGGGTGAGGGATCCTGTGAAGACGATGGGGGGATCATTCGGGGAATAAGTATAGGTAAAGGCAGGATCGTCTTCCCCATAGACCTTGGATTGGGGATCAGCCGTCACCGTGACGATTGGCAGTGGCGATATCGTAAAGGTGCCCGGAACAAAACTTAGATTGTAATTCGCACCTTCATAACCATCCACTATTTCTAGGGTCCCTTGATTGATTGGATAAGTGCCCACATCCTCTCCTGGCTCTCTTTCTAAAATGCCATCAAATGTATCTATAAACGCCAGCGAACCTTCTACTGTGTATGTCAATTCAGGATCATCTTCGCCAATGGTCTTGGAGCGATTATCCGCTGTTACCGTGATCGGCCTCTGTGTGATTGTGAAATTTGCGGGCACATAAGTCAGGTGGTAATTCGTGCTGAGGGATAAGGTCCCTTGTTGAATTTCATAAATGCCAACAATCTCACCTGCTTCGCGTACCAGGTCACCGCTAAAGGTATCCATATATGCCAGCGACCCATCGGTAATCGTATAGGTCAGCACAGGGTCTGAATCGCCGTAAATCTTGGTCTTTGCTGTCGCCGTGACCTCAATGGCGCGGACAGTAATTGTTAATTCGGCGGAATTGTAAGTGATTGTGTAATTGCTGCCGGCAGTTAAGTTGCCGTCCGTGATCGTGTAACTGCCCACGTTCTCGCCGCCAATACGTGCCAGGCCGCCGCTAAAGCTGTCTCCTGCTTCTAATTCGGGGGCATAGGTATAGGTCAGCGGCGGATCCGGTAAACCATAAGTCTTCGTTTTGGGATCTGCCGTTACCGTGATCGGCTTGGGCGTGATTTCCAAATCCGCTGACACAAAGGTCAGGTTATAGTTGTCGCCATCATTTCCATCCAGGATCACCAAGCTCCCGATGTTAATTGCGTATGCGCCCACACCCTCGCCGGGTGCTCTTCCCAAAAGGCCGTCGAACTTATCATCAAATTCAAGGCCGCCTGTCGTATACGTGTAAGTTAAAGCCGGGTCCGGGTCGCCATAGACCTTGGTCTGTGGGGTCGCTGTCACCGTGATCGGCTTGGCAGTGATTGTCAAATTAGCCGGCACAAATGTCAGATTATAGTTGTCGCCATCATTTTCATCAAGGATCACCAGGCTCCCGATGTTAATTGCATACGAACCCACATCCTCCCCTCCTGCTCTTCCTAAAGCACCGTCAAATGCGTCTTCGAATTCAAGACCGTCCGGCGGATAGGTGTATGTGAATACGGGGTCAGCATCACCGTAGACCTTCGTCTTTGGATCTGCCGTGACCGTGATCGGTTTGGCTGTGATGGTGAGGCTGGCTGGTATATAAGTCAGGGTGTAATTCGTACTGAGCGCCAGTGTGCCTTTCTCGATGGTATAACTGCCGACTTTCTCCCCAGCAACCCTCGTCAGCATACCAGTGAATGCATCCCCGGCAACCAGTGTGCCCGAGATATGATAGGTTAAACCAGGGTCAATATCGCCATAAACCTTGCTCTTCGCATCAGCCGTTACCTCAATTGGCCTGGGATTGATCGTTAACAACGCACCATTATAGGTAATTTCATAATTGTCGCCAGCTGTCAGTGTTGCCTGGAAGATCGCATAAGTACCTACATCTTCACCGCCAACACGCCCCAGCCCGCCGCTGAAACTGTCACCTGCAACCAATTCGCCGATAAGGGTGTACGTAAATGCCGGGTCAAATTGGCCGTAAATTTTGCTCTTTGCATCAGCCATCACCGTGAGGGGTCGGGCTGTGATGGTCAGATCATCCGAAACATATGTCAGTACATAATCGGCATTCAGTGCCAACTCACCCTGCTTTATCTCATAACTGCCCACATTCTCACCTGCCACACGAGTCAGTGCGCCGGTGAAGTCGTCCTCACCCACGAGGTCGCCGCTGGTGACCTGGTAAGTCAGCGCTGGATCCGTGTAACCATAAACCTTGGTTTGTGGATCTGCCGTTACTGTTATCGGCCTGGCGCTCACAATAACCGGGTCGCTGGTGACTGTACCGGCGTAAGCACCGGTACCGGCTGCTTCCACCATGAGGTACATGCCCACGTAGCCTGAAGGAATGATGAATGAACTTGTCGTTGCGCCAGAAATTGGTAGATAGTCAATACCATCAAATGAAGACAGCCACTGGTAATCCACCGTTGCATCTACAGGTAATACAGATGCTGTCAGGGTATTGCCATATTGAGCAGTTCCGTCAATTGAGACCGAGGTCAATGGCTCCGCTTCCGTCCTCGGAAACACCGCTGTCACAACACCTGAATCAACTGCATTGCTGACCAATGTCGCTCCAGCAACTGTGAAGAAGTCTTCGCTTACACCATCAAAGGTATAACCGTCCTTCGCCGTCAGCGTGATTGTCGCTGTATATATTTCGTAGTATTCAAAGGGGTTATCATTGGGTGACCATGTCACCGTCCCTGTGTATTCGGCAGTTTCGCCAGTCACACTCACTGGCTCCGCACCCTGTACCGGTACCACCACACCAGGGATCGCTGCAATCGTCACTGTCTTCTCTGCCACAGGTCCCACTGCTGCACTGGTCACCGTGTCCGTATAAGCATCTGTACCCGTTGCCTCAACCTTGATGTATTTGCCAACATCACCTGCTGCAATTGCGTATGTACTGTTCGTCGCATCTGTGATGTTTGTATACGTGCCATCCACTGTACCGGAGATCTTCCATTGATAATTGGCTGTGGCACCAGTCGGCACCACCACCGCTGTCAGCGTCTGACCAAATTCTGCTGTCCCGTCAATTGAGACCGAGGTCAATGGCTCTAACTCTGTTAAACTATATACAAAGGTATTCTCCTCTGTCGTCGGGCTCATCGATCCCCAGGTATTGCCAGCCTGGTCTTTCAAAACAATATAGAATGTAATCCCGCCATTAGCTATTAAGGCATCCGTAACGGCAGATCCAAAATCGATCGTCCATTTCTGCAAACCCGCATCGTAGGTCACCGTCACACCTGCTGCTTCAAATTGCGCTTGATCTTCAGGTGTCCCGTAAGGATTGGCCGCATCTGCATACACACTGAATTCAGTTAAGGTTGCTTCCATGCTGTGGTCAATTTCCAGCTCGGACAGGTTATCACCTGCATCCGCTGCATCAACTTCCCAGACAAAACTGCCATCAGCACTCAACACCACTGCTCCTTCAATGGGATTAACAGAATCCAAAGATGGCAAGGTCAAATCTCGCGTAAAGGTATAGGGGAAAGTATTCTCCTCTGTTGTTGGGCTCATCGATCCCCATGTATTGCCAGCCTGGTCTTTCAAAACAATATAGAATGTAATCCCACCATTGGCTATTAAGGCATCCGTAATATCAGTCCCGAAGTCAATCGTCCACTTCTGTTCGGTTGCATTATATAAAACTGAGACACCTGCTGAAGCAAATGTGGCTCCCTCACCGCCGTATGGATCTGTTTCACTAGCATACACACTGAATTCAGGTGTCGCAAGATTCGCTTCCATGCTGTGGTCAACTTCCAGCTCATAAAGATTCCCGCCTGTATCCGCTGCATCCACTTCCCAGACAAAACTGCCATCAGCACTCAACACCACCGCCCCTTCCAATGGATTAACAGATTGAAATTCTGGGGGTGCTTCATCGAGGATATAGGTGACAGAATCAAGGACAACCAAATCCGTCACAAATGTGTTGTCTGTCGAAATAATTGATTCTATGGTTACATTTGAAACGAAACCCGTGGTTAATCCGCTTACCGTGATTTCATAATTTTCAATTAATCCTTCATAACGGATGTCAAAGGGTGATGCTGGCATATCTACAAGATCTGTAAACCAGAATATGGTTGTTACACCTTCGGGTAATGCGTCATTATAGACAGGTACTCCATCTTTAATCACTGATAGCGTGGCACCCGCAGGTAATTCAGTGCTCAAGGTGATTCGCGAATTGATAAAGTAACCAGCACCCAATACGGAATCCGGAATATCAACAGGAAAAGTAACTGTAAAGTTATTTAGTGTTCCTGTGATGGTTGTATTCTGCTGCACTAATTCCAAATCAGTGGTCTGCGCCTGTACCCGCATAGTCGACAGCCCGCTGGTGGTCAGCAAATACACCAGGATGATAAAAATCCGTATCGCTTTGTCTAAAAATCGGGAAAATCCTGAACGTCCAAATTTCTTTAAAATCAGTTCGCTTTGCATCACAATTGCCTCCTGTGGTGACCCTATAGCTTTACGCAATAATTTCCGAAATCAATTAAACACAAAAAGCCAGCCCAATTCGAGACTGACCCAGCATAAGCTGAATCCGAAAGCATCCGTTCGTTATTGATCTTAAATCCCCAGCGCTTCTTAAGGGGATATCCCCAGCCTTATTCATACTCAGATCAGAACCGCTTCCATCTAACAATAAAACCTTGCGTCTGCATACTTCAAACTGCAACCCATAAATTCAACAATTTATGATTGGAATTTCCAAATGAATTATAAATCAAGCCTGAGTTCCTTTCAAGGATTCTTAATATCGGATTAATGGCACCTCAACCCATCTTACAAGAGCAGGTCTTCGTCATCCCCGCTGGGTTTGCGCCTGAGAATATAAACCATCCCTATCCCCAGCAGGATCAATCCACCCAGGATCAAAGTTCCCCATAAAACGGTTTTCCAAAGACCTCTCACCAGAGTTTGTGCAGGCGAAGGTGTTTCAGGTTCAATGGGGCTAAAATTCTCGTCATCAGTCTCATCCGTTGGCGCACTGGTTTGGTCGGGCGGCGGTGTGCCATCAGGCATCGGGGTATCAATAACTGCCGTCGTTTCTCCACTTGGGTAGGCAGCTTCAGTTACCTCGGCTGTTGCTTGATCCGGGTAAGGCGGCTCAGTTTCCGCCAAGGTGGCTGTAGGTGGGATAATCGTCCCAGCTGTTGGGCTCGGGGTGGGGTTGAAGATCGGCGTTGATGTCCCTGTGCTTGAGGGTGTCGGGCTAAAACCCGCTGTGGGCGTGGAGGTCACAGTTGGGGTGAATGTATTGGTCGGTGTTGACGTATAGGTTGGGTCCGATGTCACTTCCACCAGCGCATGCTGACGGACGGGGTAGGTGATATCCCCCTGGGAATCAATGAAGGCTGCTTCAGTGATGGTCACATCCGGGAAACCAATGCCGGTGGTCTCAAAGGTCATGACCAGCAAGATGCCGTCACCGTCCACTTCCGGTTGGGATACCTGGTTGCATTTTAGCTCCAGGACACCCGGCTGCTGGATGAGATGGGTGCAGGTAAGATTTGAAAGGTAATCACCGTGCTCCCAATCCAGCAGGGTCAGGCGATCAAGATCGTAATTGATCATCATATCAAAGGCATTGACATCTTTGCCGTCGCTGACTTCCAGCTCAAACTGGGCACGGTTGCCGAGGGGCACGGTGATCCTGGATGGGTCAACAGCCAGGGTCGGGGTAACCTGTGCGGACCCCGGGCTCACCCGCAGCGTAAACCCCAGGATAAGCAAGAGTATGAGAAGTGCAAAACCTTGAATTTTCCGCGCAGACATCATCTCTATCAGTATAATCGAATTTGCGTCTGCTTTCACGTCCGGTTAGGTGAAATCCATTTGGCATGCTACAAATGACTCTTTCTTGTAGGGTGCGGTGGTGGCGTGAAGCACCTTCAGGGTGCATCATGCGCATGCACGTTTTATGAAAAACGTGCGTTCACCGCACCGATATTGGCATAAGTTCAATTTCAGCTCTATCTGACCAAATTTGTTGGAATTAAGCATAAATCGGCGGGATGACAACCGCATCCCGCCCTACGAAAGACTTTCAGCTTGTGGCTTTCAGCTTTGAGCTACCAACTACAAACTACCAGCTACCAGCTTTCACCTTTGAGCTTTGAGCTTTCAGCTATCTTCCCTCTGTCAAGGCAAAGTTAAAGAGTCCTATAGTTCAGCAAAGTAGAAATGTCCTAATCAGCAACATGAACAGGTTGTCCATTGATCCTTTGGCCGTAGGTTCTCCAAGGGTGATCTTTAGCTGGCTTATGAGATCGTCTTTCAATCTCCTTTGATGATGCGACTGGATTTTGTTTAGGCTGTTTGTAGAAACGCTTGAATTGTAAAGGTTTCTGGTTTAATAGAACAGTAATTTCTCCCTTCTCATTTTCACAGATCGTCACTTTTCGTTTCATCAGAGCATATATTGGACGATCCGATTGGACTTGATAAATCACGCGCTCATATTGAAATTCAAGGTTTTTGGAG
>JARGGB010000039.1 GCA_029210815.1 Candidatus Brevefilum sp. | reverse complement strand
TTTTCGTCATATCCTATTCACCTCCAATAGGACATTTTAACTTTGCTCAAATAGGACATTACTACTTTGCCCTGACAATCCATATTGCAAAATAATAAACACTATGATATAAATGGAATAATCGTGACAATCTAAAAATATTAATAATTTTCAATTGCTATACAAGAGACGATGGCAACTAAAATTAACAATTATTCGGCTCAGGAGCCCCCTAATAGAATGCACATCAAACCTTCATCAAAATTCCGTGCAAACAGTTTTGTTCACTAAGGGTTCCTGATTCTTTTGTTTAAATGGGTAGTTATAAGCTCATAGAATTTTTATAATTATTCATGAACAAAACTGTGAAGAGTTTCATTTAATTATCAAATGGCAGAATGCCATGAAAGGAGGGCTTATCGAGAATTTTGCAAACAGTAAGTATTTTAAGAATTTTTGTTACTTTAAATCCAAAAAATTATTAAAGGAGTGCAAAAAATGAAAGACAGAACAATGAAAGAATTCATCGGTGAAGTATTTGGTACTTTTATATTGATCCTCTTGGGCGACGGTGTTGTCGCCAATGTCGGTTTGGCACCCCGCCTTGCCGGCAATGCTTATAACTGGAACACCATCACTATCGGCTGGGCATTCGCAGTCATCATCGCTGTTTATGTTTCCGGCGGCGTTTCAGGTGCGCATCTTAACCCAGCAGTCACGGTTGGTTTAGCTTTCAAACGCGGCTTCCCATGGAAGAAAGTGCTCCCCTTCATCATAGCTCAATTGATCGGTGCCTTCCTCGGTGCTTTAGCCGTGTTCTTAATCTACCGCGATGGTCTCGTTGCAGCTGGTATGCCCAATGTCTGGTCAACCGGACCTGGTGCAGTTTTCCAGGAATCCTTCTTCCAGGCACAGCAAGGCGCTTCCACCGGTGGCTACAGCATGCTGACCGCCATCATTGCTGAATTCTTTGGTACATTGGTCCTCATGTGGGGCATCGCTGCCTCCGGTGACGCCAAGAATATGGGACTCAAGGATAACCTGGGTGCCTTAATCGTAGGCTTCGCAGTTTTGGCTATTGGTCTTTCCCTCGGCGGCCCCTCAGGCTACTCCATTAACCCCGCTCGTGACCTTGGCCCTCGCCTCTTTGGTGTATTAGCTGGCACAACAGGCCTTTTTGATGGTCTGTACTGGCTGATCCCGCCAGTCTTAATTCCATTGATCGCTGGCCCCATAGGCTTTATGACCTATGACTGGTTCATCACAAAGAATCTTCCACAAGGCGAGTAAGCATGAAGAAACTCATTAATAATCCAGAGAATGTTGTATTAGAGGAACTCAAAGGTATCGAACTTGCCCATCCTGATCTGGTAAAAGTACATTACGATCCAGATTTCATTGTGCGAGCAGATGCACCGGTGAAGGGAAAAGTAGCCCTCGTCTCTGGCGGCGGCAGCGGCCATGAACCCATGCACGGCGGTTTCGTCGGTATGGGTATGCTGGACGCAGCTTGCCCGGGCGCTGTATTTACGAGCCCTACCCCCGATCAAATGTTAGAAGCAACCAAAGCCGTTGACGGCGGTGCTGGCGTCTTGCATATCGTTAAAAACTACACTGGCGATGTTATGAACTTCGAAATGGCTGCCGATCTGGCTAAAGCTGAAGGGATTGATGTTGAAGCCGTGGTTGTTGATGATGATGTTGCTGTGAAAGACAGCACATGGACTGCAGGTCGCCGTGGTGTTGGCTTGACTGTACTGATGGAGAAACTTGTAGGTGCAGCGGCAGAAGAAGGACGGTCGCTGAAAGAAGTTGCCGATTTAGCACGTAAAATCAATGGACAGGGTCGCAGCATGGGTATGGCATTAACATCCTGCGTTGTTCCACACGTTGGAAAGCCTACCTTTGACCTGCCTGAAGATGAAATGGAAATTGGCATCGGTATTCACGGTGAACCAGGTCGCACCCGGATGAAGGTTGAACCTGCAGATGCGGTTACCGAGATGCTCCTCAATCCCGTCATCGAAGATTTGCCTTTCGAATCAGGTGATGAAGTGCTGTTGTTCGTCAACAGCATGGGCGGCACACCTTTGATTGAGCTCTATATTGTCTATCGGAAAGCTGTCGAGATGCTCGAAGCTAAGGGCATAAAAGTTGTCCGCAATTTAATTGGCCCCTACATCACAAGTTTAGAGATGGCTGGCGCTTCCATCACGATGTTGAAGATGGACGACGACCTGATCAAACTTTGGGACGCACCGGTTAAAACCGCCGGTATGCGGTGGGGAGTTTAGGGACAATCAATGAAGACCGATAGAGTCTGGACCAAAAGTCCAGACTCTATCTTAGTGAGGTACACGTGGCTGTTACAAAAAAAGACGTACTTGAGTGGATTAAAGCCTTTGCACAGGTCATCGCAGAAAATAAAGAATATTTGACAGAACTTGACGCTCAAATTGGCGATGCCGACCACGGTGCAAATATGGATCGTGGTTTTCGCGCTGTTCTGGAAAAATTACCCAATGGCGAAGATGTGGATATTGGAAAAATTATGAAGACTGTCGGTATGACCCTGCTTTCAAAAGTAGGCGGCGCTGGCGGCCCTTTGTATTCCACAATATTTATGCAGGCGGGAATGTCCATTGATGGAAAAGATTACTTTGATCTGGCAGATTGGGCTAAAGCACTTGAGGCAGCTACCGCAGGTGTTGTAAGATTAGGTAAAGCCTCACCGGGGGATAAGACAATGGTGGATGCGTTAACTCCTGCTGTTCAAGCCCTGAAGGATGCAACCGAACAGGGTCTTTCACTCGGAGAAGGATTGAAAAAGTCGGCTGAAGCAGCTGAAGAAGGCATGATAGCGACAATCCCACTTGTTGCCCGCAAGGGACGCGCAAGCTATTTAGGTGAAAGAAGCGCTGGTCATCAAGACCCGGGCGCAACTTCAACCTTCATGCTGCTTGATACTGCCGCAAAAGTATGGGCAAATTGCAGTTAATTGTATCAGTCCAATAGTTACCAAAAGGAGTACAAAATGGCAAAATATGCAGTTGCAATAGATCAAGGTACCACCAGCACCCGCTTTATGATCTTCGATCATAAAGGTGCAGTCGTTGGTACGGACCAAAAAGAACATGAGCAGATTTATCCAAAACCAGGTTGGGTTGAACATGATCCATTAGAAATCTGGCAAGCCACCCAGGACGTGATCAAAGGCGCAATTTCCAAATTCAATATTGATATTAAGGACATTGCAGCTTGCGGTGTGACTAACCAGCGTGAGACTACCGTTGTGTGGGAAAAAGCAACTGGAAAACCGGTTTACAACGCGATCGTCTGGCAGGATACACGCACAGACAAAATCTGCGCTGAGTTAGCAAAAGATGGCGGTCAGGATCGCTTCCGTGAAAAAGTTGGTCTGCCCCTGGCAACCTACTTCTCAGGCCCCAAGATCAAATGGATTCTGGACAACGTCGAGGGTGTTCGAGAAAAAGCTGAGAAGGGCGAAGTCCTCTTTGGTAATATCGATACCTGGGTCATCTGGAATATTACCGGCGGACCTAAGGGCGGTGTCCACACTACTGATGTCACCAATGCTTCACGCACGATGTTAATGAACCTGGAAACCCTGGACTGGGATCCGGACATGCTTAAAGTTATGGGGATCCCCCGAGCCATGCTGCCAGAAATCAAAGCTTCTTCAGAAGTTTATGGTTACTGCAAGAACAGCGGTCTTGATGGTATCCCAATGGCTGGTGACCTGGGTGACCAGCAGGGTGCTTTGTTTGGCCAGACCTGTTTTGCACCTGGTGAAGCCAAAAACACCTACGGCACAGGCTGCTTCATGCTGCTGAACACCGGAACAGAACCAGTTCAATCTGAAAACGGTTTGTTGACCACCCTTGCTTATAAGATCGGTGATCAACCCGCAGTGTATGCTCTTGAAGGCTCTATCGCCATCACCGGTGCCCTGGTTCAGTGGCTCCGTGACAATTTGAAGATGATTGAAAAATCAACAGATATCGAAATGCTGGCAAAGTCTGTTGACGACGCTGGCGGCATTTACTTTGTGCCGGCCTTCTCCGGTTTATATGCTCCATACTGGAAAAACGATGCCCGCGGCGTTATCGTCGGGCTGACCCGCTACATCAATGCCGGCCACATCGGACGTGCTGTGCTTGAAGCCACAGCCTATCAAACCCGCGAGGTGCTGGATGCCATGAACCTGGATTCTGGCGTCGATCTCACAGCCCTCAAGGTTGACGGCGGCATGGTCTTCAATGAGCTCTTAATGCAATTCCAATCCGACATTCTGGGCGTTCCTGTTATTCGACCGACCGTTGCTGAAACGACAGCGCTTGGATCTGCTTATGCAGCCGGCCTTGCCGTTGGCTTCTGGGATGAGGTTGAAGACTTACGTGAGAACTGGGGTATTGATAAGGAATGGCATCCCAAGATGGGTGAGGAAGAACGTGCTAAGCTCTACAAGGGCTGGAAGAAAGCCGTTACCCGCACATTTGATTGGGTCGAAGAATAATCAATCCTATATGCACAAAGAAGGGGCGACGATTTCACGTCGCCCCTTATCTATTTACGCTAAGCTTGAATAAAAAATAATCGCAATTTTGGAGAGAACTTTGAGCAAGAAAAAGAAAGAAAAGGCACCTGAAGTAAATTTTGAAAGAAAACCCTGGATTGAAAAAACTAAAGGGATAAGATTACTTGTGTTGGTCAGCCTTGGACTGGCAGTTCTGGTTGCATACCAGATTATACGAGGGTCTGGCAACTGGGGGCAGGGCATCCTGTGGGGATTGATTTTTGGAGGCAGTGTCTTCCTGGTATATTTTGGGATGAATGCCTTTCATAAAATGATGAATAAAGACAAAGACCAGGGTTCGGACGAAAAGAAAAAATAAAGCTTATACACAAGAATATTTTTTTATCTTTAAAATCTGTATCAGGGGTATAATTTCGGGGAAAATCAGATAAAACAGGATGTGAAATGGTCAATTTAATTTTAGTTTCTCACAGTAAAAAATTAGCTGAAGGCGTTGCTGAAATGGTGAAGCAAATGACAGCCTCCGAGTCTGTCAAAATTCTCACCGCAGCAGGTACAGGCGATGATAACCAGGATTTAGGAACCAACGCCCTTGAAATTATGGAAGCCATCGAAGCTGCCTATACAGACGACGGCATCCTGGTATTGATGGATTTGGGCAGTGCCGTTTTAAGCACGGAGATGGCACTGAATATGATCTCTGATGAAATGAAAGCCAATATCAAAGTGTGCCCGGCACCCTTCGTCGAAGGTGCCATTGCAGCTTCTGTCCAGGCGGGGCTTGGGTCTGATTTAAATTCTGTTTACAAAGAAGCGATGCAATCCCTCAAGATGAAAACGGAACAGCTGTCGGACATGATCGATACCCAGGGTGAATCACAGGTGGTTGAGGAAGTCATTATAGACAGTGATAACAATAAAAGAGAGATCACCCTGACTGTTCCCAACAAGCAGGGTTTGCACGCAAGGCCAGCGGTCCTCTTTGTGAAAACAATCGGCAGATTTGATGCCAATGTCAAGGTAAAAAATCTCAGTGAGAACAAAGGCCCGGTCGAAGCCAACAGCCTGATCTCAGTCATGACCATTGCTGCACGCCAGGGGCATCAACTGCACATCAGCGCTGAAGGATCTGAAAAGGATGCCGTGATCGATGCCCTGGTCGAATTGTTTGAACGCAATCTTGAAGACGAAGAATAAAAAGTGGAATTAACTTTTTCTACATTAAGCCACCGGAGGTTGTCCTAAAAGCACTTCTAATCGACTTGATAACCTGGGATACCGACAGTCCTTCTTCCTCTACCTCCTGTATTGACCGGACACATAGGAGAGGGTTTTATATAAATCAGACAACCTCCGATTATTTATTCACAGTCTCCAGCTTACTTATAAATCAGCATTAGTATATAAACGAATATTTTTGTTGTGAATGACCAGGATTTGGACACTTGCTGGAAGTCTCCACCGCCATCCTTCAAACCGGCAGCATTGGCTGTATAAGTCATGCCGCCTTTAAGCGGTAAATCCGGGATAAAAGTAATCGAATGATCGCTGTCATTATAACTGCAGGTTCCCGGAACGTCCCCTTCTGAGTCTGCTAAGGTAAAACAGGCTGAGGGGTCCATAGATTGACTCCAATAAGTGACCACGCCCGCATCCACTGGCACATCCACAGCGCCATCCATCGGTGCCACGTCGACCACAATCGGGTCACGCCAATTAAGCACGGTGTACTCATAAAGCTGTGTACCCTCATCGCCGTAATCCACCATCAATGTCAGATTCGAGAGTTCCTCGTTGCCGTCGGCGCCCTTCATCACTGTCTCCCAGTTCCCCCGGGTGAATTTGAATTCCAGGCTGGTGCCATCCAGAATGTCAATCGTCTTGGTCCATGTCGTCGCATCAACATGGCTTAATGCCACAGAACCCGGGTTCCAGTTACCAATACTTTCGTGATTCCCAACAATGAAAACCGTCCCTGGCGTAAAAGCCGGAACCGAAACTTCGATTGTCAATTGAACCAACTTCGGTTCTGCGACCTGGCTGACCAGGTTGGAAAATTCACTTGCATTGAAACTGGTATCCAATGCTAAGACTTTATAGAAATACAATGTACCTGTCTCAAGGTTGCCATCAGTATAAGCAAGATCAGGCTCAAAGACTCGATCGATCTTACTAAATGTCATGCCATCCGTCGATCGGTAAACTTCATAAGCATAGACTGCCACATCATCCGTAGATTGCGTCCATTCAAGGTCGATGCTCGATGCACTCCAACCGGTGATGCTCAGAATGGGTGCTGAAGGCGGTGTCGTATCCAATGAAGGATTAACGGTCAAGAGTCCCGGGTTGGGAGGTGTGCCTGTAAAAGGTCCACTAAGATCAGCATAGAACCAGGACTCTCCGCCATTTGTAGAATAACGGTACACATAAGCAAATGTACCCAGTATTTCAGGAACCAGCTTGCCCATGAACTCATCATTATTTCCGGCATTGGTGTTAAAGACGGCATCTTCCCATGTCCAATCAAGGTTACCCATTGGATCTGATCCAACTGGACCAAAACCAACCTGCGCCATTAATCCGGGTGTAGCGCCAGGTAAATTAGTCACACCATCGATATAAACCTGTCCGTAAATATTTTCCGTTGGTGAAATACCGATTGTATGATTGATCGTTGGCGGCCACTGCAGGTTCGCCCAACCAATCACATAGGCCGGCAGGGCGTTCACCTCATTGGATGCTTGCGCTTCAAGTCCTGAAACTGAGTTTTTGGCGATGACGATGTAATAAACTCTTTCACCAGGCGTGAGATCGACATCTGTAAAGCTCGTTCCGGGGGTCGTACCAACCAGGGAGTAACCACCGCCGCTTAAATAACTGCGGTAAACGTCATAAGCATCCGCACCAGCTGAAGCTGACCAGCTCAAATCTACCGTTGTTGCACTCGTCCCAGTGACTGCTAAATCAATGATCGCTGCGGGTGGTGAGCTGAGGGTCTCATCGCCTAATACTAAAACTACGCCCTTATTAGCCGGAACTGCAATATTATTGAGGATCCCACTGCCATCCACTGCATAGCTTGCTGCACTAAAGATATCTTCAAAATTTGCACCCACAGGCAGATATCCCAGCACATCCAGGGTCACATCCTGCGCTGTAAGACCACGATTAATGACCACAACTGCTGCATCTACTCCCGGGATGTTCCGACCATAAGCATATATGGCATTTTCGTTGTCAACCAGCAAAGTACGGTAGTCCCCTGTCCTAAGGGCAGGATGGGCATCGCGTACAGCTGTGAGGTTAGCATAGTAATCAAAGAGTTCATCCTGGCTGGTCTGGGTTTGCAGGTGGGAATAAAATGGTGTGCCTGTTTCATCTAACCAGGGATAGGGCTGGCGATTATAGGGATCGTCCTCCCATTTACCGCCTGAAAAAGCCATTGGACCAACCAAACCAACTTCGTCCCCATAATATATCGTTGGCGCGCCGGGCATGGTCATCTGGACTAAAACCGCACCTTTGAGCCGTTCAATAGCATCGCTCCAATCATATTGTGGATCCTCGTACACCGCAGGATCATTCAAATCCGTATTGTGATCCAGCATAAACAGGGCACGGCTGGTATCATGGCTTCCAAACAGGTTCAACATCGCCGAGAAGGCTTCTGGGGCATAACGCTCCATCAAGTTTTGCATGCGTTCATCAAACTGTTCAGGTGTTAACGGAGAAAGGGTGCCAGCAGACGAGCCGGATGAGTGGTCATTATCCGTAAAGACCTCATCCCGCCATAGACTTAAGACGGCGGAGCTGAACTGGTAGTTCATCACTGCGTCCCACTCACCGCCCAACAGCCACGAATTTGCAATACCCCATTCTTCACCGGTGATATAAGCTTCCGGGTTCACCGTCTTAACCGTATTACGGAAACCTTCCCAATAATCGTTCGTTACATCATTAAGTGTGCCGGGGTCCACGTCGGCGCCCACATCCAGTCGCCAGCCGTCCGCATACTGCATGTAATGCCCAGCGACAGTGTCTGCAGGCGTGGTGTTGTTATCCCAAACAAGGGCACGTACTTCAGGGTTGCTTGAGTTGAGTTTCGGCAGACTGTCATAGCCCCACCAGGACTCGTAATTCGCCCCACCCAGTGTGCCGTCATCCCCTACGCAGGGACCCGTCCCAGGTGTAACCTCTGTGAAATAGAACCAATCGCGATAGGGCGACTCCTGGCTTTCACAGGCGCCCAGGGAGTCATAGCGCTCATAGCGGTCAAAATAGATACTGTCGGAGGAGACGTGATTGAAAACACCGTCCAGTATCAAGTGCATTTGGCGGCTTTCCAGGGCAGTAACAAGATTCTGGAAGTCCGTTTCGGTACCAAACATGGGGTTAATGGCCATGTAGTCGGTGGTGTCATAGCCGTGGTTAGACGGTGACTCAAAGATCGGGTTGAGGTAAATCGTATCCACACCCAAGCCTTGCAGATAATCCAGTTTTTCAATCAAGCCCTGCAGGTCGCCGCCATAGAAATTCTTGCTGTAGGTGCCGGCGCAGTCATCGGTGCCGCGCGGGTCACAGATTTCCTCATTCCAATCCGTGGTCAGCGATCGATAGACCGTCCCACCTGCCTCATTATAGAAAAAGGTACCGGCTGGTTTGTTATTGGATGGATCACCATCTCTGAAGCGGTCGGGAAAGACCTGGTAAACCACGGCGTTCTTGATCCAATCCGGCGTTTGAAATGCCGGGTCATAAACCGTCAGCTGGTAGGAATTATCAAGGCTCTCATCAAAAGCCTGCCCCCAACCGCCGGTGCGAGCAGCATCATCCTCATAATAATCAACATCAGTGCCGTCGACAGGGATAAAACGATACCAGTACACCGTCGGATCAGGGCTGGGTGGTACCACAGCTTCCCACCATTCATAGGTACCATCATCATGGGCAATGCTCATGGGAAGAATTGATTCGGTATCTGTGCGATCGTTATATAGCCGCAGTTTTGCTTCTGTCAGGTCTCCGCTGGCAGCACGCAGGCGTAATGTAATCGGTGTCCCCGCCTCAACGGGACCGCCCGGCGTGCGATAGAGCGTGTCACGGCTGTCATGCCCGAGGAATTCCCACCAGATATCATTGTCGTGAGAGGCTTCCACCGGGCCATCGGCTGGAGGATATTGTGTTGATACCGCTAAATAGGCGGTTGAAGACCAATCGGTGGCGTTCCAATCATCCGGGGGATCATTGATCGTGTCCTGTGCATTTTCAGATCCGCCGCCGCCAGTATCCCATACTTCCAACCAAATGGTTTCGGGGTTGGTAAAACTTGTTTTCTCTACTGCCCATTCAATCACTGAAGGTACACCACCTGTCAATGCCGCCTGGTTAACAGTTCCTACCTGGCTCCATGCTGAGCCATCCCATGCATAGAGTTGGGTCGCGTCAATCCCATATGGTGACGCATCCACCCAGGTGTATAAAGCATATTCTGGTTTGTGGGGGTCGTTAACAAGGACGTTACGCCCCCAGGCATCCGATGTTCCACCATCACCATCATTGGTTGTGTCAACATACAACGCGTATTTTCCCCAATTGTTTACCAAGATATCATCATTGATCGTATACGCAAAATAATATTGGCTGGCATCCTCGCTGACAAATAAGTCCAGCAAGTCCATGGGGGCATTCCCGTTCCCATCACCGGATGTGTCACTTGCCAGGGCTCCGCCATAGGTCGGTTCTACAGCCCCATCTACCTGCAGAACAGGTGTTGATACTGCAAGGGTTGCCAAAGACCCCCAATCAGAGGCTTGCCAGTCATCCGCTGGGAAATTGATCGTATCCTGGGCATTATCCGTACCGCCTCCGCCTGTGCTCCACAACTCAACCCACATTTGGTCAGGGCTGCCCAACTTTGCCTTGCTGACCGACCATTCAACAATCGATGTAGTTCCTGCACCGATGGCAACGGCATCGACCTGGTTCATTGTCCCCCAATCCCATTCTATCCCGGTCCAATGGACGACCTGTGTATCTTCCACGCCATATGTACCATCATCCAGGTAGGTATAAATACCGTATTCGGGTTTATGTGGATCAGCAACGGTGACCGCCCTGCCCCATGCATCCGATGTCGCACCATTTTCGTCAGCTGTGGTGTCAACATACAGAACAAACTTTCCCCAATTATTTACAGTGAGATCCGTATTAACCTCAAAAGCAAAATATAAATTCGTCTCATCCTGGGTAACCCAGAGATCAATGAGGTCAACCGGGTCACCACCCTGGCAATCCCCAGGGGGATCCATACCGATAGGCGGACCGTAGGAATCATCGACGACACCGTCAACAATGGGCGGTGTTGCAGCGAGCGCCCTGTTCGGATCCAGGTGAGGTGCTTCAGCCTGGATAGAAAGGGGCACAACAAGCATAGTCAACAACAATACAGAGATAAATATCTGAAAAAAGGTTTGGTTTTTCATCAAAGCCCTCCAATAAAAAATCTGTCCGATAATAAAATTATAAATTAAATTATCTACAATTTGTATACCTTTCGCTTTGTTGTTTTTTAAAAAAACTAGAGGAATTGCCAAAACAGAAATAAAATAATCATCAGTAAATTCGGACTGCCTTAAGTACTCAAATGGACTATCCCAGGCAAAGTCGTTTTTAAGATTATCCAGAGCAGCACAAAACTAAATATTTTGACCAAAATAACATGGATTAAAAATAATTGTGCTGGCGGATGCTGCCAGCACGCGTAAGGGAGACCAGTCTCACTTCAAGAACAGCAACAGGAAATAAAAGGTAGTTTATTGAATAATCAATCTAAATCGAACAATTACAAGTTAATTAGCAGTCCATCATTTCTTGCAGACTCCAGCAGCGCTTCAATCACCTGCATATTAATGATCGAATCCTCAATCGGGTAAATGGTTTCCTCCCCTTGAATAGTGTGCATGAACTGTTCTGCAATTAACACATACTCATCCACGCCCTCAAAGTCATGAACTTGAACCGTCGTTCCTTCCCGTACCTCCTGGATGACCGACCGCTTTTCACCCGGGTTGAAGACTTCAGGAATAGATAAATACCCTTCTGTGCCAGCCAGGATGCAGTGCTGTCTGCTGCTCTGGTTGAAAGCACAATCAAAATGTGCGTACAGGCCGTCACCAAAATCAAGGACACCGACCAATTGTTCATCCACGCCAGCAGATGCCCAAACTGCCTGTGCCTGGACGGCGACTGGTTTTCTACCAGCCATCAGCCGGCTTATGTTGATGCAATAACAGCCCACATCCATCAAGGCACCGCCCCCCATTTCTGGTTTCATCCGGATGTCGTCCCTATTGTGCATATAGAAAGTGAATCCGGTTTCAATCGTTTTGAGGGAGCCTATTTTTCCTGAACGCACCATTTCTACTGCTGCAAGGATGCGGGGATGATAACGGTACATAAAGGATTCCATCAATATCACCCCATTTTCATTTGCAGCAGCGATCATCATTTCACATTCAGAAGCAATCAAGGCTAAGGGCTTTTCACACAAAATATATTTACCAGCTTCAGCCGCGCGAATCGTCCATTCCTTATGTAAATGATTGGGTAAAGGGATGTAAACCGCATCAATCTCCGGGTCTTCTAAAAGCGCTTGATAAGATCCGTATGGTTTCGGTATTTCAAGTTCCTCAGCAAATTTCTTTGCCCTTTCTCCGTCCCTGCTGGCAACAGCCAGGACCTCCGCAATAGGTATCTTTTTCAAGGCTGGTATCATTGCCTTGCGGCCGATATTCGCTGTACTGAGAATGCCCCAACGAAACTTATCCATAGCCAATTTCCCTTCTAACCAATCATTTCATCAGCAAGCCTTGCCGCGGTACCAACAAATTGCGGACACAGCGTGTGAAACAAGTTCTGTTCTCGCACCTGTTCCAATTCTTCAGGGTTGCCAATGTCATAACCCAGCAGACCAGGGCAGGTAATATCACCGTGAAGTTCACGAAAACAAGATTGAAATTCTTTTGCCATATCATAACAGGCATATTTCAATTCCCTGTCACAAGTTGAAATGCCTTTTGCCAGACCAATAGCCATCAAACCGCCGCTAACCGCCCCGCAAACCTGGCTAGCATGTCCCATGCCGCCGCCAAAGGGTGTGGCAATCTTCAAAGCTGTTTCTAAATCCATGCCGTATCGGCGAGCGAAGGGCGCTAAGACAGATTGTGCACAATTGAATTGGTCTTCATAATATTGCCGAGCTTCTGATGCCACAGTCATTAATCAGCCACCCTTTTTCATCATTGATTCATAATAAAGAACTAAGCCCTGTTTTGACTCGCCAGCAGATTTTCTACAGCATCTCTCGTCGGCAGCGAAGGTTGTGCACCGCGTTTGGTGCTTGCCAGGGCACCAGCTGCCATGCCGTAACTAACAGCTTCTAAAAGCTGCTTCCCCTCTGCTAAAGCAACTGCCAGGGCACCATTAAAAGCATCCCCAGCCGCAGTGGTGTCAACAGCCGTAATTTCATGGGCAGGAAGGTGCTGATCGATCCCATCGGATATCACCCTCGCCCCATTTGCGCCAAGGGTGATGATCAAATTTCGTAAACCCCATTTTTTAATTTTTCCAATACCATCGTTAAGTTTTGCTTCACCCGTTAAGATCAAAAGCTCATTCTGGTTAGGCGTCAGGTAATCTACATTTCTCAACAGGGATTTCGGCAGCGGTTGTGCTGGCGCGGGATTTAACACAACAGGGACACCATAGGCTTTAGCAAGCTCAATCGCTGCAATCACTGTTTCCAAAGGGCATTCAAGTTGAACGAGCAAAAGATCCGTTTCTCGCATGAGGGATCGGGTGTTGCCCACATCCTCAACAGAGACTTTTGCATTTGCACCAGAAGCAACCACGATCATGTTTTCGCCATCTGCTGCGACGGATATCATCGCAACACCGGTACGCGCTTTTGAATCCTTGATAACATGGGTTGTTTTAATTTTATCTTCCACCAGCCCCTGTATCAGGGTGTTGCCAAAATCGTCATTCCCAACCCTGCCTACCATGGTAACTTCCCCGCCCATGCGTGCTGCGGCAACAGCCTGGTTTGCACCTTTACCGCCCGGGAAAGTTTCAAAATCCCCTCCCAGAACCGTTTCACCCGGTTTTGGAGAATGAGGTACACGAACAACTAGGTCCATATTAATACTGCCAACAACAAGAATTTTTGCCATCAGACAAGCCTTTCCTTCAGCATTGTTATCAAGAAAATTTTTTTACTTACTTTCAATATCCTTCAAACTTGCAGAACCACTATCAATATTATCATCAATTTCTACGCTTGCCATGGAAGACTCATCCCCTGGCATATCAGGTACCTTGCTACCATCCAATGTCAATTGATCCTCTTTCGTCATGGCAAAGTCAAGCAAATCAGGTGTTTTCATCTTTCTTGGCGTTTGTGGATCCACCTCTTTGTGAGGCTGACTGCTTGCCAGCCAAATTGCCACAATAATTCCAAACAATCCCCAAAATAACAGGTAACGGGAATAAGGCATATAAATTAGTGGACGATCAAGCTGGCTCAGGGTGTGAATATTATTTGTTGTGACCGAGGTTACCCCTGAAAGCCAAAATTGCGAAAACAACCACGGCTGGTCAATGGTATAAACATTAACCCCAAGCCCCTCATCACGGTAAGCCTGGATATCCTTTTTTAAGATGCCCATATCAACATTGACAATCTCATACTCCAGGGTCAAAAGTTCTTCTGGATCTGGCAGATTTGTGCTTGAAGCGCCAATAACGCGCGTCATTTGGGGGGCTTCCGTGAGTAAAGTGTCGAGATAACGGCGATCAACCAAAAACCAGATATTTCCATTTAAACCTGATTCTTTACATTGTTCAAACACAATATCAAATAATTCGTCATGATAAGGATGATCCTCAGGGGGATAGCGCAGATCAAAAAGAAACACCAAATCCTTTTCAGTCACCAATTCGAGTGCTTGGGTTAGTGTGGGTATTTTTTGCCCCTGGTTGATGCTTAATTGCGCCTGAGAAACAAGCCCGCCATCGATGGCCTTATAGGGGTCCTTTTGAATGAACCACAGTCCTGCATTCAGGTTGTTAAGCTCTTCCATTATAAAACTGGAAGCATCCTCTGCTGCCCGATCCGTATAGACTTCAGCAACATTGGTTGTCCGCTGCAAGGTGCCATCATGCATTAATAATGGGACGCCATCCTGGCTGATGCGAATATCCGTCTCAAACCCAAAGGCTTCATAACTGGCAGCCAGATCTGCAGCCGCAATCGTATTCTCCGGGGCGAGCATTGAGGCACCCCTGTGGGCGATCAAAGCAGGCTTTGCCGGGAGATCGCCCTGGTACGCCCAATTCGGTGGATTCAAGGCAGGCAGTAACCACAAGCCGACAAGCAGCACCAGCACGAATCCAATCCCAATCATCCATGGCCAGCGATTTTCAGTCATTATTGCTCTACCTCGGAATAATAGGATCAGCTTTCTTAATCCAATCGCTGCTATCAGGAACCACAGGGGATCCGTACCCAGGCGAATCAGGTTTATCAGTAAATTGATCACACCACGCTGACTGGGGTTTTCTCTGAGGATCAGGAAAAAGGAGCTGTAGAACAAAACCAGGAAGAAAATTAAAACGCCAAAATAAATCCAATTTATTCTGTCATGGTCATACGATGCTTTCTTCCCAGTCACCCTCAGGCGAAGAAAACGCAACAGGCTCCAGATACCAACGAGGCTTGTTAAAACCATCAGGATGACGGTGTACGGCAGAGTCAACCCGATGAAATCTGCTATAAATTTGTCAACATCCCCCCGGAGATTACCAATAGAAAACCAGTAAGCCAAATAGAATATGCCGTGGAGCAAAAGTAGTAAAGCAAGAAATTTTTGCAATCTGAATTTGAAAGATTTTTTTGGTTTTTCAACATTTACCATACCAGCCAACTCCATTACTTCTTCCAGTGCTTATAACCATTATAGTCATAAATTTTTAATTTTCAGGCATAATTTTACACAAAGGTATTGTGATTCGAAAAACGACATAGGAACCCAATGCAGGATGGTAAAATAAAATTGTCATTGACTAACAATAAGATTCCTGAATGGATAAATTCAAAAGAAAAGTCACACGCTATCTTCGAGGGAAATTCCGATCAGACCTGACAGCCGGGTTGACTGTCGCCATGGTTGTAATTCCCCAATCCATGGCATATGCTGCCATCGCTGGGGTTAACCCGATTTACGGCTTATTCACTGCAATTATTCCCACAATTATTGGGGCGCTTTTTGGCAGCTTTCCATTTCTGGTAACAGGGCCTACCAATCCTACAGCTTTAGTTACTGCCAGCGTTTTATTGGCTTATGCAGATCGCGCAGACTACCTGGAGCTTGTTCTAGCCCTGGCAATTCTGGCAGGGCTATTTAAATTAGTACTGGGATTATTAAAATTAGGATCCATCACGCGATATATTTCAAACTCCGTACTGGTTGGGTTCCTATCCGCTGCCGGCATATTGATCATAGCAGGACAATCAGGAAACCTCACCGGTATATCACTGCCAAAATCAGGAGGATTATGGACAATTATATCCAGCCTGGTGAAAAGCTTTTCAAACATCAACCTCCTCTCCCTGTTAATTGGTATTGCCAGCATCATACTCATGCTGCTGATCCGATCACTCAAACGAAAATTACCAGCAGCCCTCATAACAATCATGCTCACAAGCCTGCTGGTTTACTTAACAGGCTGGCGTGAGAGCGGCATCAGTCTGGTGACAGATTATGGGTTGCCAGAAAAACTCGGCTTGACTTTTCATATCCCCGATATCGCCCTTGCTGAATTTTTCTCTTTAGGAATATCCGGTGCAGCAGTTGCCGTGTTTGGCTTGATGGAAGCCGTATCCATTGCCAAATCCATGAGCCAGATGACCGGTGATCGCCTTGATCCCTCCAAGGAAATGATTGGCCAGGGACTCGCCTCCTTTGTCGGCGGTTTTTTCTACTGCATGCCTTCATCCGGCTCACCATCGAGAACTGTTATCAATATTGTCAACGGTGCTAAGACGCGGTTTGCCTCCATCTTCTCTGGATTAAGTGTATTAATTTTTCTGTTGTTGTTTGCCAGGTTGATTGGTTATATCCCCGTTCCTGCTTTGGCTGCAATTGTGATTGTTTCATCAGCAGGGTTGATTAATTTCGACCTGATCAAGCTCACCTGGCAAAGCCGATTAAACAGCCGGATCGTGATGATAATCACCTTTGTTTCAGCGCTGATTCTTCCCCTGGAATATGCAATCTATTTAGGGGTTATTTCAACAATTCTGATATACCTGGGTGAAAGCGGCCAGGTAAAGATGAACTACATCCTTGAAGATGAACATGGCCAGTTTATCGAACTGCCCTTGAATAAAATTTCAGAGCAAAACCCAAAAATTGCAATATTAAATGTTGAAGGTGATTTATATTTTGCCGCGATTGAAGGCCTGCAGGACCAGGTTGAACGCATATTACAAACAGAGCTACAGGTTTTGATCCTGCGTTTTCGGCGCACACATTTACTGGCAAGCACGGGTATTATTGCGCTCAATCAAATCATACGAACAGCAAAAGAACAGGATGTGGATATCCTGTTTTGCGGTATTCAAGAAGAAATTCGAGAACCGCTCGAAGCTGCTGGTGTTATCAGGACCATCGGCCCATCACACACCTTTACAGCCAGTGATGTCATATTTGATTCAACACAGCGCGCACTGGAAAAAGCAAAAGAGATTTTACAAGAAAAAGAAGCATCCTGAAACTGCTAAATTATCCTGCACGATGATGGTCAATCATTAGCGCTTGATCAAACTTTTGAATACACAATTTCTCCATTGACCATGGACAAATAAATGTCTAAGTTATCATCAACGGCGATTAAATCAGCATACTTGCCTGCTTCCAGACTCCCCCGCTGATGCGCCTCTCTAATAACGTGCGCAGGATTGAGTGTTGCCATTTTTACTGCATCCGATAATGTCACACCTACAAATTCGTTCATGTTCCTGACACATTGGTTTAACAAGGCTGTGCTGCTGGCAATGGTTCCGTCCTCCTGGGTTGCCTTACCGTCCTTTACGATCACCTTTGCACCTAAAAGGTGATACATTCCATCCGGCAGCCCAGCAGCTTCCATTGCGTCTGTGACTAGAACTATTCGATCTGATCCAAGGCACCGGAACAGGACTTTCATAGCACCTGGATGGACATGGACGGTGTCCGCAATAAGTTCAGCAGTAACTTCATCAGAAGCCAAAACAGCACCAACGACTCCTGGTCGACGATGATGCAAACCGGTCTGTGCATTAAAGATATGCGTCACGTGATTCCAATAAGTCTCCAGGGCTGTGCTTGCAGTCTCATAATCAGCATCACTGTGTCCAATTGCTACAGAAACATCCGCGTCACGGAATAATTTCGCAACTTCCTGTGCACCAGGAAGCTCAGGAGCAATCGTGATCTGTTTGATCCACCCCCTACCTGCACCTAAATACATTTTTGCCTCTTCCACACCCGGGTTGCGAATCCAATCCGGGTTTTGTGCGCCTTTTTTCGCAATGTTCATGAAAGGGCCTTCCAGGTGGATCCCCAATCCCTGCGCGCCTGGCAAGCCTGCTTCAAATTCTGCAGAAAGAGAGCGAATAATGGTTGTGAGTGATTCAGGTGTTGACCCTGTGACCGTGGTCAGAAAACCAGTCACGCCATACTGAACGATCCAATTTGAGTAAGTATGTAAATCCTCTTGCAGGGTCTTAAGATTGTCAAAAGTCACACCATTTCCCCCATGAACATGAATATCGATTAAACCCGGTAGAATGGTCAGCTCACCCAGATTTAGACCTTCCCCAGCAGTCTCTGGTGCCAAAGCTTTTGGTCCAACATAAGCAATCTTTCCATCATCCCCCACAACGACAGCCCCATTGTTGATGACCTCACCGGGCGTGAGCACTTTTGAACCTTCAATTATTTTAGACAAAACAAGTCTCCTGAACAGCCAAATATTAACAGTTTCACTTTACCAAATTATAAATTATTTATCCAACTGCGAATAATGTGTAAAGACTCTTCCCATAACTTAGGGCGGTCACAAAGTCAAAATATACAATTTGCTTTAAATTTTAATCATAAAGGGCGGGTGGGGACAGAGCCCCACCCCTACAACACATTTTTTACATTTCATAAATTCACAATCAAATAATATTTCTCTGTAGGGGCTGCCCTGCTCATGCCCCGGCGATTCTCGGGCTGTGGCAGCCCGAGAAAGAACGTTTCTTGTTCTAATACATCCTAATAAATCGAAAATTTGTTGATTGGCTTCTAAATAATCATTTTTGTGATCGCCCTGTCCCATAAATTTTTTAATGAAACAAACTCCCTGCGGTATAATCTAATCCATGGAAATTGCAGTGATCGGCGGCGGCGCTTCGGGATTAATGGCAGCTTTGCATGCAGCCTGGGAAGGTGCGTCTGTGACCTTATTTGAGCGAAATACCTCTTTAGGGCGCAAATTGCTGGTCACTGGAAGCGGGCGATGCAACCTGACCAATGATGAGGTTGCATCAAACCCATACACCTGCGGGGACCCTGCATGGTTGAAGGCGGTTCTTGACCAGTTCGGTGTGCCAGAACTCCTTGAAACCTTAAAGAAAATTGGCATCCCCACTTACAAAACCTGGGACGGATGGTATTATCCCCTCTCTAATTCTGCACACTCCGTTGTGGATGCCATGACACATGCAGTCCAAGCAGCTGGCATCAAGATTCAAACTGCAAGCCATGTGGTTGACATTGCCCTTGCGAGTGATGGATTCCGCGTGTCATTCATTTTCAACAACAACTCGCACCTGAGAAATTTTGAAAAGATCATCGTGTCTGCAGGTGGTAAAGCCTACCCGACCCTGGGTACAAAGGGAGACTTGTATCCGATCATTGCAAAACTCGGGCACACGATCAATCCAATCAAGCCCGCCCTTGCCCCTGTCCTGGCAGATCTGGGTGATCTCAAACAGCTCCAAGGGGTGCGATTGGACTTCGGAACGGCCCTCTTTCAAGGGTCTGAACAGATCGCATCCACAGCGGGAAACATGATATTTACAGATTGGGGCTTGAACGGTCCGGCTGTAATGGACCTCAGCCACCACATACCCGATCCTCCCGGGGATTCAATCGCCCTCTCGCTCAACCTGCTGCATTTCGTAGAAGATGAATTCAATGCGCTTCTTTCGCAAAATCGCCAAAAACAATTCCCGGTTTCGCTTCTTCTAAGCGCCTTTTTTCCGCCGAAAGTCGTTAAAGCCTACACATATTTGGCGAGCATCCCGGAAGACAAGCCTCTAAACGAGATCAGCGATCAAAGCTTAAATAAGCTGATCAACAAACTCAAAGACACCCGCTTGAAGGTCAAAGGCGTAAGGGGTTATAAATACTGCCAGGCGTCAACAGGCGGGGTGCCGGTTGATGAGGTTAGCTCTAACAGCCTCGAGTCTCACATGCACAAAGGCATGCATTTCACAGGTGAAATTCTGGATGTCGTCGGACCCTGCGGTGGGTATAACCTGCATTTCGCCTTTGCAAGCGGGGCCATTGCCGGTCGGTCAGTGAGTAAGACAGAAAGTTAACAAAAATACTGGAGATACTCTATGTCAGAGACAAAGAAAAAACGGACGGATATGCTGCTTTTACTGCCAGCTGGGCTCTTGGTTTTGGAAGGTATCATCGTTGTTGTATTGTTATCAACGGGCTACGAAATCAAGGAATCATTCTTGTATTTTCTGCTCCTCTTAGCAGCCTTCTTAATCTTCCAAATAAGCCGCCAGTTCTCAAGGCGATTACGTGTGCAAAAATCCGTCGGAAAGGTCAAAGATGGCAAAGCACTGGTGGACACAGGACACCCTTTTGAAGCCATCAAATTATGGAAAGAACTATTGCTCAGCCTGCCCAGGGACAAATACCTTGAGGTCTTGGACATGCTTGAAGCGACTTATGAGAATGAAAACCTGGCTGCAGGAGTTCAACAAATCAAAGCAATCAGAAGCGAATCCCTCAATTTCTTTGAGATGACAAAAATTCCTCAACGGGCAACAGCTAATGATCGAAAAGCATGGCAAACCAAAGCCATGGAACTGAGAAAAATGGTTAAAGCACTGCCAACAGAGCCTGATCAGAATCTTACAGATGCCATGAATGAAGATTGACGGAGTAATACAATGGAACAACCAGCATTAAGCTTTTTTTGTGAACTGCCAGGAGATGAACTCACAAAATTATTTGACGGCAGATTTGTTATTGATGACCTGCGTGATTTGGATGCCACGCTGTGCCTGGGAATCCTTGATTTATCGGAAGCAAGGGCAAATGTCGTTCAGCGGTTGAACAAAGCCGGCGTCCCGGTTATTGCCTGGCTGCTCTTGCCTGAAGAAGATGGGTATTGGTTCAATGCTGAAAATTACGAACAGGCTGCCGAACGATATGTCACATTTAAAGCCTGGACGGAGCAATACGATCTCACATGGGCTGGCGTCGGTCTGGATATTGAACCCAATATCAATGACATGCGAAGCCTGACCAGAAAAGAAGATGTCAAACCAATATTAGCAAAAACATTCCATCGTTACACCAATAAGCAACAATTCCGAAAAGCACAGCGAGCTTTTCAGGCCTTAATTGATTTGATTCAAGCCGACGGCTACGAGGTTGAAAGTTACCAGATTCCATTGATCATTGAGGATCGGAAGGCAAAGGCAACTGTTATCCAGCGTACCCTTGGTTTAGTTGATATCGATGTTGAGCGTGAGGTGTTAATGCTTTATTCCAGTTTTTTCCGTCCGGACGGCGCAGCACTATTGTGGAGTTATGCGCCGGATGCAGATTCCATTGGGGTTGGCAGCACTGGAGGCGGCGTGGATATTGAAGGCGTTATTGACCTGGATCCCTTAAGCTGGGATGAGTTTTCTCGTGATCTCCGCTTATGCGTTATGCAGGGAAAGCCCATTCACATCTTTTCTCTGGAAGGCTGTGTGGAACAGGGCTTTCTTTCAAAATTGAGCACCTTCACCTGGGATGATCCAACCGATGTTCCAGGAAAAAGCATGGTCATACGGGCTGGGCGTACAGGGATTGCTTCTTTGCTGTGGATCTTAGAACGCCCCTGGGTGATTTTGCTGGCCCTCGCTTCAATCATTGGCCTTGGTTTTCTATTCAAACAGAGTGAAGACAATAAGGAATGATGAATTGTCCAGAAGTGGTCTGAGAGCAGGTAATTAAAAGATCTCCAATATAAAAGCAGGAAAAAATCAAACCAAAGATCGATGTATAGCCCCTTTATAAAAAAACAAAAATATTTTTGTAGGCTATAATAAGATCGTTAAATAAATTTATTTTTACAAGAAAGAGGCATATTAATGCAAGAAAAGAAAATCCCGGTCGTCAGTATTATTTTTTATGTTCTGGCAGCAATACTTTTAGCCTATTCTATTTGGGCACTAAGTTTTTCGATCAATTATGTTTCAACTGCTGTCGCACAAAACCAATTAATAATCGATGGTTATGAGTTCGAGATTGCAAGTTTCTACATGTCCAACGTTGCACAATACGTGGTGTTTGCAGCCATTTTGTTTGGCATTGGTTGGGTTGTGCAGAAAATCGAAGTCCTGAGAGCAGAATGCTTTGAGCTCGACGATGATGATATGTTCGATGACGAGTGGCTCGAAGAAGTTGATGAAGAAATCGAGGAGGAAATTAAAAAAGAAGATCTTGAGGCTGAAATCCGAGAAGAATAGTCACCTCCAACGATCACACGAAGGAACAAAAACAACAATCCAGCTGCTCAAAAGCTGGATTGTTTTGTTAAATAATAATCTCGAACTTAACCTAAAAATATTGCCTTTATTCTCCCAGGTATTGTTCCTCAAATTGCTGTTTCTTTTGTTTGTGCAGCACCAACACCTTTTTCTGAACCTCTGTCAGCCTCTCCCCTCGCAACGGATACCACATTAAAAGCAATGCGCCTAATAGACAGGCCACCCCTGGAATGACACCTGCAAATATTTTAATGCCCATAATCGCGTTGGCGGGTTGACCTAAAAATATCTCGCCTGCATTCGATGCCCGGGTGATAAAGTTGGTTCTTTCCAGGATAAACGGTGTGATCCACAAAGCAATGGATTGCGCTGGCTTGGTGATCAGGGCATTGATCCCGAAGAAGGCACCTTCCCGACGCTGTCCGGAGCGCAGCTCATCTTCGTCTGCCACCTGGGCGAACAGGACATTGGTCAGGGTCTGTGGCCCTGCCAGCCCTACGCCGGCAAGGGCGATGCACACAGGGATTAAGGCTTTAGGAACAAAGGCAACGGCGATCAAACCAATTCCTGCTAAAACCAGTAAGAATTGTTGAGCACCAACCACACCTAGCCTTTTCCGAATCACTGTCGTTAAGGGGATGCTGAGAATGAGCGGGATGAAAAGAAATGCCAAGAGCTGCATCGCAGGCCATTGTAAAACATAATCTGCCAGGTAATAAATGGACCCTAAAATGAGCGAACTCATCAAAATCGCCATGAAATTTTCCGCCACAAGGACTAGGAAAGCTTTACTGGTGAAGGTGAACTTAATCGCTTCAATGGGTGGGACGGGTTTGTCCACGACTGCAAACTCCCGTCGCTCCTTGATTTTGAAGGTTGTGATCAAAATTAAAATCATTCCAATGATCCCAACCGCAATCATGGCGATATACAGGGGCACCAGCGATGATTCACCTGTCTTGGGTCGAACAAAATCCGGGATCATAAAACCCAGCAAAGTCCCAAGCATGCTGAATAAAGAACTGGAGATTTGCAATCCATTGCGCTGGGCATCTGATTCGGTCAGCTCAGGCAGCAAAGAAGAATAAACCAGCCCGATAATAGTGTAACAGGTGTCATAGAGCAGCATGCTGCCCAACATCCACCAGAAAAGCGTTTGCTGACCTGCTTGCGGCGGAGCGAACCAAACCAGAATAAATGTCAGTGCTAAGAAAGGCGCAGTAAAACGCATATAGGGGATCCGCCTGCCCTGCTTGCTGCGGGTGTTATCCGTGATATACCCAAACAGCGGATCATTGAAGGCATTCCAAAGGGCATAAACGGTGGCTGCAATCCCGATCCAGCGAGCGCTGAGCCCAAGGTAATCCTGGTAGAAGATTGTCAGCAAACCGCCGTAGATGCCGGATATTAATGAAGTCCCCAGTGCCGCAATCCCCCAATAAAATTTGTATTTAAAACTGAGCTTTCTCGGTTCGGATACTTCCTGAATGGTCATGGTTTTTCTCTCCTTGTTATGTGATGATGTTATGCCAATTCAGGCATCAGATCTTTCAGGTGGCGGTATCCAATGATCTGAATACCTTGATTTTGAATGAAGCTCCTGACTTCATCCTTTAGGAAGGTGCTGTAATCTGCAGAGCGACAGTCCCAGGATTCGGTAATATGACGCAGTTCGGGTGTGTCCTTTGCCGGGTGAATAATAAAGTGGGTGATGCCCGGATCAAGGGAACCCAGGGCTTGTTTTGCCTGGGCAACACGATCTGCAGGGTCATTCAATTGAAGGCTGGCGATCTGATCGACCAAGGGGATGCCCATATCTTCAAGAGTGTTGATCAATCCGCTGACCAGCTGCGCTGTTGATTGATCAATACCCTGGTCAGCGACAAGCGCGTTCATTGACATGCGCGGCACCATGGGCGGTAAACCGTATTTAGCCGCCAATTGGATATATCCCTGGACAAATTTTGGATGCGCAACAGATCCCATATGCGTGTCAATATGGGTCAAACTTATCCCCTCAGCCAGAGCTCGTTGAATCTGCAAATCTAATTCAGTAAAAACAGCATCTGGATCAGCATTCTTCCCAACTTCCCCTGAGGTGCGAGGAAAAAATCCTTTGTCGTCCATCAAACCCGTTTGTGGATCACGGGTGCTGATCGGTCCCCATTTATAGGTATCATACTCGCATGTCAATGTCAGGTGTACACCAAGATCAGCATCCGGGTTGGCACGGGAAAAAGCAGCAGCTTCGAGGAACCAGGGGCAGGGCACCATCACCGCCCCACTTGAGATCAAACCGTATTCCCACAGGTCAGCAAAGGCTTCCACGGTTGCCTGGCACATACCAATATCATCCGTATGAATAATGACCACCCGGTCATCCGCTGAAAAGCCAAGTTTCTTCAAGGCAGGGTTGGTTTGCATCAATTCTCCATACAATTTAGCAAGGTTATCAACAATGCCTCTATTATAGTAGAAAATTATTGATTCTTTAGCTAAACTGTTATTTCATTTAGTGTTAAAAGCACCAATAAAAAAAGACGGTTTGTTGTGACCGTCTTTATAAAGCTTTTACGATTTATCGTCTTACTTTTCCAATCCACCTTCTTTTGGAAAAACCAGTCTGAAACCGCCGCTGCCCCCGAAACGCAAATCACGCTTCTCGAATATGAACATCCCCAGCAAGATAAAGACCAGGGAAATACCGAGCAACAGCACCAATTTCTGAATATCCAGTCCTTCCACGGCTGGGCCTCCCTGGTAATACTTTAATGGCGAAAAACGATTGATCCCCTCTAATTTCTCATCCAGATTTACCAGCGATGAAATGAAATAACTGGCAATTAGCAAGAATCCTGAGATCATGCTGGCTGAATTACTGCTGGGCAGGATCATTGAAAGCAAAAATGCCAGGCTCAAGAAAACCATCAGGATCGCAAAAAGAGAAATAAATGGCCGTGCTAATTCCGTTGGACTCAGATCAAAATCGTTTTGCTGGGCACCAAGGGCAAAACCTGACCAGGTGATCGTCAATATCAAAACGACACTCAAAATCAATGCCAACAACCTGCCAGCAAAAACTTTCGCACGAGAAATGGGTTGTGCCACAATCAATTCTAAGCTGCCTTCCTCCTCATCCTTGCTGATTAAACTGGCAGCGGCTGATATGACCATAATCCCAAGCACAATTGGCATATACGAAAAGAATTCCAATTGTAAAAAACCGCTCGGTGTGAACAAATCCACATCACCGCCGAAAAAAGCCATTAAATCCTCAGGAAAGGCATTAAATAACTGCATCAAATCGACATCTCTTTGGAAAAAAGTGTTATAGATATCGAATAAGTAATAACCCAAAACACCCAAGCCTATCCCCCAACCAAAAATCATCAACCAATTCTTGAAGAACCTTCGCTTAAAAATTGCAAACATGCCTATTCCTCACTTCCATTATCTTCGTAATAATTTAGAAAGACCTCTTCCAGTGAAGGTTTGGTAATCTCTAAATCCAAAACAGGATATTCAGCCAGGGCTTTGATCAAACCGTTCATCTCTCCCCTGATTTGAAGGGTGTATGCGCGGTTGTTATCGTTCACCCTCAGGATATCCACATTGGATACGTCTTCAAAGGCTGTTGGAGTAACTACTTCATCGAACTGGACTATTGCACGGGTTAATGAGCGTCCAATCAGGTCCGCTGTATTTGCAATTTCTACCAGGCGTCCTTTGCGGATGATTCCAACACGGTCTGCAACTTTTTGTACCTCAGAAAGAATGTGGGATGAAAAGAATACCGTCTTCCCCTCTTCCTTTTGTTCGCGAATGATGTTCAGGATCTCCTGTTTCATCAAAGGGTCCAATCCCAGGGTGGGCTCATCCAGCAATATTAAGGGTACATTACTCAGAAAGCATTGGATCAGACCGACCTTTTGCTTGTTCCCCTGGGAAAGGGTCTTAATCTTCCTGTCTAAATCCAAATCCAGCCTTTCAGCCAGGTTGAGGATATCTTCCCAGGCTCGTTTTGAACCTCGCAATTTGCGAATGTGCTTGAAAAAATCACGGGCAGTGAAATCCCCTTCTAACTTCAAGTCACCCGGCAAATAGCCGACCTTATCTTTTACCGCCTGGGGAGAACGCTGCGGATTAATGTCCAGGACCCTGATCTCACCGGTGCTTGGGCGAAGCAAATCCAGCATACAGCGAATGGTGGTCGTTTTTCCAGCGCCATTAGGACCAAGAAAACCAAATATTTCACCCTGATTAACCTCCAGGTTCAATCCTCTCAGGGCATGCACCTTGCCGTAAAATTTATGAACATCCTTGATTTTTATTGCAATATCAGTCATTCAAAACCTTTCAAATAATGTCCAACAAAAAAATAATGAATAAGTATGTTAAATTGACAGGGAATTATATTGCTTTTTAATAATTTATTTCGTAATCACTCATCAATTATTTCCTGGATTCAACTCATAAGTGCAACAAAGCTGGTAGAGAAAAGGTAAGCTGCGGTAAAATAAGCGCCATTCAACCTACCAGAGTCAAAGGAGCACTTATGGGTTACACACAACTTACCTCTAAAGAAAGATACCTGATTAACACACTTTTGAAAATAGGATTCAACCAAACGCAAATAGCAAAGGAAGTTGGCGTTCATAAATCAACGATCAGCAGAGAGTTGAAACGGAATACAGGAAAACGAGGCTATCGACATAAACAAGCTCAAAGGCTTGCTGATCACAGGCGGAAGAAACCTGGACAGCGAATAAAAGATAAGGACTGGAAGATAATTGAACGCTATTTGAAAAAGGATTACAGCCCAGAACAAGTATCTCATTGTGTTCTGAAATATTATGGCATCCAGGTCAGTCATGAATGGATCTATCAATATATCTGGGAAGACAAGAG
>JARGGB010000038.1 GCA_029210815.1 Candidatus Brevefilum sp. | reverse complement strand
CCCGGAGATTGTCCAAATATTACCGCTTACATTTTCAACATAGCCCTTGAATTCAATTTCACCGCTGTAGGCACCAGTCATTGGGAATGGATACACCTTGTGAACATTATCAACCCAGTAGCAAGCTCTTTCCTAAGTTATTGCCACCAATCACGTATCCACCAGGTTATATCATCCGCAAAGTCGATCAAAGCGGTGGGATCTACTTTCAAAATAAACGCCATCGCATTAGTAAGGCCTTTCGTCATTTGGTGGTTGGCCTTTGTCAAGACGAGAATTGTGATGACATCATAAATGTCTTCTTCTGCAACGAATGTGTTGGTAAAATACCTTTAAGAAAGGATAAACCTTAAAAAATCATTGTGTAACCCATGTCCCCGAACGGTTGTAACCCATGTGTCCGGTCTATACAAAAAGGAGAGGGTTTTTTAACTATGAACAGAAATTAATTGGTAAGGCTTTTCTAAAATCACCCTGGTAATTGTAAGCGTTTCATAATGGCGATTGATTACTTTTCGGACAAGCTCAATTTCATGAATGAATATAGGGCTATCGCAAAGTCAATATTTACATTTTTCTTTTTGTTTTTATCAATAAGGGCGGGTGGGGTCAGAGCCCCACCCCTACAACACTTTTATTACATTTACTTAATTCGCAATTAATTAGTAGGGTCTGCTCTGCTTATGCCCCGGTGGTTGTCGGGCAGTGGCAGCCCGAGAAAGAATATTTGTTGTATTAATGCATCCTAATAAACCGAAGAATTGTTGATTGGCTCCTAGATAATCAACTTTGCGATTGCCCTGAATGAATAGGGATAAACGCTTGCAGTAGAAAAAATGTATTATAATAAATTCAATATTTTCAAATCAGGGAACATCATTTAATTTTTACTGATAAAATCAATGGTATTGCAAGGCTTTGAGAGGCTGTTGGAATACCCATATCAATAAATTTATAATCATTTATTAACAGAAATATCATTTTAAGTTAACTTTGCTGGCCAAGGATTTTCATTATCCAGTGTAAAATTGGAGATTAACACAAGAATAGGAAAGGAAAAATATGGATTATTAAATAGCATAATTTTGACCCGATAGATTCTATAGAAAAGAGGAGAATATATGTCTAAAAAAACGATCTTTAAATTATTTGGGCTTCTGATGGTTGTCAGTATGCTGGTAGCTGCTTGCGCCCCCCAAACAGCGACTGAAGCACCAACAGGAGAAGTTTCCGACGATGTGTTCATTTTTGGTCGCGGTGCGGATTCCGTTCAATTGGATCCCGCATTAGTGACAGATGGCGAATCATTCCGGGTTACCGGTCAGATCCTGGAACCGCTCTACCAATATGAATTTGGCACCACTGTACCTGTTCCAGCTCTGGCTGAAGAATGTGTTGCAAGCGACGATGCCAAAGTCTGGACCTGTTCTTTGCGTCAGGGTGTGAAATTCCATGATGGCACAGATTTCAATGCCGATGCTGTGGTTTTCAACTATGAGCGCTGGCGTTTTACGGGCAACCCCTATCATTTTGATACCCAGGTATTTGAGTATTATGAATATATGTGGGGTGGCTTTGATGATGACTCCGTGATCACGGCAGTTACAGCGCTTGATGAATATACAGTTGAATTCACACTGAGAGATCCCCTGGCACCATTCTTAGCCAATCTTGCAATGGACATGTTTGCTATCTCAAGCCCGGCTGCAATTGAAGCGGCTGGTGTAGATTATGGTACACCCTCAGTGGGAGCCGTTGGTACAGGCCCCTTCAAGTTCGTTTCCTGGCAAGAAGGCACAGAAATTGTTGTCGAAGCTAATGAAGATTACTGGGGCGGCGTTCCCGGTGTCGGGCAAATTGTTTTCCGAGTTATTCCGGATGACTCCGCCCGTTTCCTGGCGCTCCAGGCTGGCGATATCCATGGTTTGGAACAGGCCGTTGTTGAAGACCTGCAGACTGCCGAAAGCTCTGACGATCTGTATGTCTTAACCCGTCCTGCTCTTAATACCGGTTACCTGGCTTTCAACTACAAAATTGAAGAATTCAATAATCCATTGGTTCGCGAAGCTGTAGACCTTGCACTTGATAAAGAAGGTCTTGTCGCTAACTTCTATGGCGATTATGGCGAGGTAGCTACGAACTTCTTGCCCCCCTTAATTTGGGGTCATAACGAAGCCCTTACAGATCGAGGTTACGACCCTGAGCGTGCTCGAGAACTTCTGGCTGACGCAGGCTTCCCGGATGGTCTGAGCGAAGTTACCATCGCTGAAGATATTGTCGATGCCGAAGGTAACGTTCTGTATGCAGTCGGCGATAAAATCCCCTTGCGCATTTATTACATGCCGGTAACCCGTTTCTACTATCCTTCACCCCAAGAAATTGGCACAGCTATGGCAGCAAATTTGTTTGCTGCTGGTATTGAAGCCGAGCTTTATCTTGAAGGTGACTGGCCGACTTATCTTGACGGCCGCAGAAACGGCACGCTTGTAGGGCTGTATATGCTGGGATGGGGCGGTGATAATGGCGACCCTGATAACTTCCTGGGTTATTTCTTTGCTAAAGGTGAAGAGCCAATGAAGAACGAGGGCTGGTATCAGAATGTTGAAGTTGCCCAAAAGCTCCAGGAAGCTGCGATCACACCTGATCGTGAAGCTCGCCAGGCGCTCTATGAAGAAGTTGAACAATTGCTGCATGATGATATAGCACGCATTTGGATTGCACACAACAATACGCCATTAATTTTCTCGACAGCAGTCGAAGGTTATGGTCCGCAGCCCGTTGGTGCAGACTACTTTGAGTTTGTTACCTTTGTAGATTAGTTTATCGATAACAATGGATTGATGGTATTTTATCAATCCCAACAAGTAAGTCTGGGGGGCGGTTCTTTCCGCCCCCCATTGCGTAAAAAGAAGAGAGGTTACTTTGGGAAGATACATTCTGCGAAGATTATTATCTGTGATCCCCACATTGATAGGTGTTACGCTGGTTATATTTTTATTTCAGCGATTAATCCCGGGTGACCCTGCTGTTGCCATGTTAGGAGAACGTGCTACTGAAGAAAATATCGCCCGGATCAGAGAGCAGTTTGGCTTGGATCGCCCTTCATTTCTTGATCGTGACGCTTTAGCAGAGGGCAATTTAGCTGGATTCTTTGACAGTCAATATTCTCGGTATTTTGGACGATTGATGCGGTTTGACCTTGGGGAATCCATTCACCGGCGAATACCGGTGGCAGAGACTTTGAAAGAACGTTTCCCTGCCACACTGGAACTTTCCCTTCTCTCGATGTCCATTGCTTTATTGATCGGAATCCCTGCTGGCATTGCGTCCGCTTCTAAGCGTAATACCGCCCTGGATGGTGTGACCATGGTGGGTTCGTTGATCGGTGTTTCCATGCCAATTTTTTGGTTGGGGATCATGGAGATCATGTTGTTTTCTGTTTTTCTTAAATGGCTCCCAACGGGCGGTCGTTTACCAACGGGTGTAGAAATTCAGTCGATTACGAATCTTCTATTATTAGATAGTTTGTTGACTGGAAATTTTGCTGGATTTGTGGCTGCACTCAAACACATTATTTTGCCGGCGGTTGCGCTGGCAACCATCCCAGCAGCTATCATCACCCGCATGACACGATCCAGCATGCTGGATGTGCTTCAGGAGGATTATATCCGGACTGCGACTGCAAAAGGTTTATCTTTGAGGATCGTGCTTTTCCGTCATGCACTTAAAAACGCTTTCTTGCCTGTTATCACGATCATTGGGATCCAGGCAGGCACTTTGCTGGCGGGTGCTGTGCTTACGGAAACAATTTTTTCCTGGCCAGGTATTGGAAAATGGGTTTATGACTCAATTCTCGGGCGGGATTATCCCATTGTTCAGGGTGTGACACTTTTGATTTCAATTATCTTTTTATTTGTAAACCTGGTTGTGGATCTGTCTTACGCGATATTGGATCCACGCATCAGTTTGGAGTGAGGAATCGCATGGAAGAGACGAAATTTGAAATCAACGGCGTTGAAGATTTTGCAGTTCGAGAGCATCGTTCTCTCTGGATTGATGCCTGGCGCCGACTGGTTGCAAATCGAACTGCAATGGTGGGATTGATCGTTGTTGTTTTATTTTTGCTGTCTGCAACCTTTGCACATTTTTTTTGGGATTACGAACCAAAAACAGATTTGGATTACAGCGCGAAATTATTACCCCCACAACTTATTGCCACAGAAGAAGTGGACATACATCTCTTTGGTACAGATAAATTAGGGAGGGATATCTTCCGCCGCACAATTCACGGCGGATGGAATTCACTGCGTGTTGGATTGGTCGCAGTCAGTATTTCACTCCTGGTTGGTGGGATTCTTGGGCTTTTGGCAGGCTTTTTTGAAAGTATTCGCATGAACTTTTGGGAGTCATTTATCCTGATGACTTTATTAGGATTTACGTTGGGAATGCTGCCTGCCTGGATTGCCAAACAATTTTTCCAGGCGATCCTTTTTGCATTACTTGGTGCAGGGTCTATTATTTTTGACCGCTATTTAAACGGGAAAAAGAAACATCGCCTTTATATTTTCCCTGCACTTGGTGCTATGCTTGCAGCACTTCCGGGATTGATGGTCGGTCCTATGGTTGCACTCGTGTGTGGTGTGGTTGGTTTGTTGATTGGCTTATTACTTTCAAAGCCTGTTGGCGGGGAATTATTCTCAAACATCGTCATGCGGATTATGGATATTATCCTTTCTTTTCCAAGCTATCTGCTTGCAATTGCCATTGTTGCTTTTCTTGGTCCTGGACTTGAAAAGGGGATGATCGCCATTGGTGTGGTTGGCATTCCAGTTTATGCTCGATTAGCACGTTCGGCAGTCATGTCGGTGACTCAAAAGGAATATGTCCTTGCTTCCCATGCTGTTGGCGAATCTCACAGCCGGATGCTCTTCAGGCATGTGCTGCCCAACATTCTTTCTCCGATCATTGTCCAGGCAACAATGGGTCTGGCAAATGCCATTCTTTCGGCAGCAGCTTTAGGTTTTCTCGGTTTGGGAGCTATCCCCCCGGAACCGGAATGGGGAGCAATGCTGGGAGACAGCTATAAGTATTTATCCAGCGGCGCATGGTGGGCGGTCTTATTCCCCGGGTTGGCAATTATGCTCAGCGTCCTTGGCTTCAACCTTCTGGGTGATGGTTTGCGGGATGCCCTTGACCCAAAAATTAGACTATGATGCTGACAAAGCTCTTGAAAAAAATAGGTGAATAATGGATGGATTGATAAAGCTTGAGAATTTGCGTACTCGATTTCACACTGAAGATGGTATCGTCAATGCCGTCAATGGTGTATCTTACGAGATGGCACAGGGAGAAGTTTTGGGAGTGGTAGGAGAGAGCGGCTGTGGAAAAAGCGTCCATGCGCTTTCAATTATGCGATTGATCCAGATACCCCCTGGCGAAATCTATGACGGAGAAATTTGGTTTGACGGGCGAGATTTACTGACGCTCGATGAAAAAGAAATCCGGCAAGTTCGCGGCAGAGATATTGCCATGGTATTTCAGGACCCCATGTCTTCTCTTAACCCAGTTTACACAATAGGTTTTCAAATTGTTGAGGCATTAACCCTTCACACTGATTTAAATAAAAAGGCTGCGAAAGAAAGGGCTGCTGAGCTTTTATCACTGGTCGGCATCCCGGAACCCGAAAAGCGATTGGATAATTACCCTCATCAATTCTCCGGCGGGATGCGTCAGCGTGCGATGATCGCAATGGCACTTTCGTGCGAACCAAAATTGTTGATAGCTGATGAACCTACAACAGCGCTGGATGTTACCATTCAAGCGCAAATCGTTGACCTGGTTATCAGGCTCAAAGAAGAATTGGGGATGGCTGTAATGTGGATCACGCATGACCTGGGTATCGTTGCTGAAATGGCTCATAAAATTAACGTGATGTATGCTGGTTACATCATTGAGAGGGGCAGTGCCCAGGACATATTCAAACGTACAAAGCACCCATACACAATGGGTTTATTAGGCTCGCTGCCGAAGATTGATGATGCACCCGGAACAAAATTATTTTCTATTCCAGGATTACCCCCTGACCTTGTCAAGCTGCCAAAAGGCTGTCCGTTTTTTGCTCGTTGTGCTTATCGTAAAGAACAATGTAAAACTGAAATGCCGCCGCTTGAAGAGGCGGAAAATGAAAGCCATATCGTTGCATGCTGGCGTTGGCGGGAGATCCAGGCAGGAGAAATTCAATGACATCTGAAAAATCGGTTCTGGTTCAAGTTCGAAATTTGAAGAAATATTTCCCTGTTTATTCAGGTTTGCTTTTTAGAAGACATGTAAAAGATGTCAAAGCCGTAGATGATATCAGTTTTGATATCCTCAAGGGCGAAACCCTGGGTCTTGTCGGCGAATCAGGCTGTGGAAAAACAACCGCCGGACGAACCATTTTGCAGCTTTACAAACCTACCTCCGGACAAATTATTTTTGACGGTGTTGATTTGGCATCGTTACAGGAGAATGAGGTTCGCCGGATGCGGCAAAGGATGCAAATGATTTTCCAGGATCCTTATGCATCACTGAACCCGCGCATGACAGTTGGGTCAATCATATCTGCACCGCTTGACGTTCATACATCAATGAATTCTGCTGAAAAACGAGACAGGGTTCAGGAGTTGTTGAGGATTGTTGGTTTGAACCCGGACTTTGTCAATCGTTATCCCCATGAATTTTCTGGCGGTCAGCGGCAGCGGATTGGTATTGCCAGGGCTTTAGCTGTAAGCCCAGATTTGGTTATTTGCGATGAACCCATTTCTTCCCTGGATGTATCCATTCAAGCGCAGGTGGTTAACTTGCTGGAAGAATTGCAAGAAAAATTAGGATTAACATATTTGTTCATTGCCCACGACCTGAGCATGGTGCGTCACATCAGTGATCGCATGGTCGTGATGTATCTCGGTAAAGTTATGGAGCTTGCCGACAGAAACGAGATTTACTTGCGACCTTTGCATCCTTACACAAAAGCCTTGATTTCAGCAGTTCCAATTCCTGATCCTGATAAAGCTGCCCAAAGTAACAGAATCATTCTTGAGGGCGATATTCCCAGTCCAATTAATCCGCCAAAGGGATGTAACTTTAACACCCGATGCCCGATCGCAACGGAAGAGTGCTTTGTCGTTGATCCAGAGTATCGCGAATTGGCGCCCAACCATTTTGTGGCCTGTCACCATGCTGATGCATCTTAGCAGCTATTTTTCCTGTTTTGACCATCGTCGAAAATTGGTGACACAGAATGAGCGATAAACTAAGCTGGCAGAAAATTACGCTGCAACTTCGCAATCCATTTCGTCTGTCTTATGGCACGAGTGAAACTCGAGAAGCCTTCTGGATACGATTGAGAGATGATGAGGGGTGGGGTGAGGGAACCATCCCACCTTATTATGGTGTTGATCTTGAGGAAATGGTATCTGTATGGCATAGCGCTGCGAATAACCCGAACCCGTTCCCCAATGATCCGCAAGAAATCCCGGCCTGGATAGGCGATGGGCCTGCACCGGCTCGATGTGGTCTGGATATTGCTTTACATGACAGGATTGCACGGAAATTAAGCTTACCTCTACACAAGCTATTAAACGTCCCATTTCCAAAACCCAAACCAAGCTCTTTCACTATTGCTTTGGACACACCTTTAGAAATGGCGCGAATGGCTGAACAGGTGAAGGCATACCCAATTATCAAAGTTAAATTGGGCGGCGACTCCCAGGACCTGGATCGGCTTGCAGCCATTCGGGATGTACGTCCTGGGGTCAAATTATGGGTGGATGCGAATGGCGGCTGGACTTTGGATGAGGCACAACAATATCTCCCCGAGTTAGAAGCCCTCGGCATTGAAATGCTTGAGCAGCCTTTGGATAAAGCAGATTTAACAGGTATGGGAATCTTGCAGTCAAAGACAAAAATTCCTATTGTCGCAGATGAATCACTCCAATCATTTGAAAATTTAAAGGAAATTGCCCTGGCTGGTGTTCAGGGAGTGAACATCAAATTAATGAAGGTGGGTGGGCTCTCTTCGGCTTTGAAGATGATCCGCCAGGCAAACTCGCTTGATTTGAAGGTGATGCTGGGCTGTATGATTGAGACGGCGATAGGGACGACTGCCATGGCTCACCTGATGGGTCTGGGGGATTGGTTGGACCTGGACTCGTCCGCCTTAATTGTTAATGATCCTTTTGAGGGGATGACGCTGGATGCGACATGCAAAGTCCAACTGCCGGAAGGCATTGGTTTGGGGGTTAAAATTCGAGATCAGGATCGTTTCTTTTGATATTCTGACAAACAATCAATATTGCGGAAATTTTAATAATTTCCATAGACAAATTGATTAAGCTCAAATTTTTATGTTTCTACCATTTGTTCGCTGACAGTATTTTCTCCAGGGCAATCACAAAGTAGATTGAAACATTGAGCAAATGATGGTTTCTGAACATTGCATGATGTAAAGAACAATGTCTCGTGTTTTGATTAGGGCAGCCACAGAGGGCTGCCCCTACAGGAAGAAAAATATTTATTTAGAGAAGTAGACTAATTTATCGACTTATAAGGTTTTTTAATGCGGGGCTCTGTCTCCACCATAAAAAATTTTAGTGAAACCAGGGCACTTTTTGATTTTGCGTTTGACCTGATATTCTTTTCTAAAGGAAACAATTCAGCTAAATTCTAATGGTATAATTGGTTGATTTTCGTAATCTTCAATAGTTGATTTTCACTTTCAGACTATGTATTTTTTAGGAGGTAAACGTGACGGTTCATTTATATTTATCCCTCATCCCTGAGGCATTGATTGCATCCATGCTTTCGCCTGAGGAGTTCGGCAGTTATTATGCCGTGGGGTCCAAGAAAAAGACGGCTGGACAGGCTATCTTTTTTGAGATTGACCCTGATTTTGACAGCCAGTATTTTAGAATTAAAGAAGGCATTTCGCGTTGCGTGCCGCATGAGGATGGTGAGCCTAAAGCTTCCACCTACATCAGCATTTACCGTGTGCTTGAACATGTGCCGGTTCATGCACTAGGAAAGCTGTACCTTGTCACCCAGGACGGTCGCACTTTAGGCATTGATCCGAGCGATACGGTTCCTGCGATGGATGGGGGTTTGCATCTTTATAAAGAGATTGTTCCGGTATCTCCCTTGATCGCAAGTCGAATAAATCCGATGGAATTTTATGATCTGATTGTCAAGAATCCAACTTCTTTGGTGAGTTTGCCTTCAATTGCCTTCACTGAATTGCGTTTGGGCGAGCTGGCGGATGATCCCGAAGGTGGTCAGATTGGCGATTTGCCGTATTCAAACCTGGATCATCTTCGTGAAGTGCTCAAAGACCTGAAGACAAAACCAGTAGCGACCAAAATGGTGGATCGAGCCAGCCCAGCGACTTTTGCTTATCGCACCGTAAAGAACGGCTTTTACATTGGGAATGAATCAGCGATTGCCTTTTATCCCATGCCCTCCAGCCAGGAGTTGCGAGAGATGAATTATCGTTGGTGGCGTTCAGCAAATATGTAATGTTTTAGCGCATTGATTATTAAGAGGCATCAGATTATCTAATCTCAGGAGTAATTATGAATCAAATTTGGCTGTATATCAGTATTTTCGCGAGTTTAATTTCAATTGGTGCTGCCCTCTACCTGTTTTTCTGGGTCATGCGGCAGGATCCAGGAGCAGAAAAAGCCCAAGAAGTCGCCTCATGGATTCGTGAAGGCGCACAGACTTACTTAAAACGATTGTATGTCGCGCTCACGATCGTCTCTTTGGTTTTGGGCTTCATCATTGCGGTGGTTTTTAGCTTTGATCTTACGGAAGTGGCTTTAGGGAATGTGCAAATCACACCCTCAAGCGGCATCAGAATGGCACTTGCTTTTATTGGCGGTGGGATCTGTTCAGCGGTTGCCGGTTATATGGGGATGAGTGTTGCTGTTGAGGCGAATGTGCGGACGGCAACTGCCGCAAACGATTCTCTCAATAAGGCATTTAAAGTGTCATTTTATGCCGGCTCGGTGATGGGTTTAGCAATGGTCGGTTTGGCTGTCATCGGGATGAGCGTTATCTTTCTGATCACAGAGAGTGCAGACGCAGTGTTAGGTTTCAGCTTTGGCGCCTCAGCTTTAGCGCTTCTTGCGAAGGCGGGCGGCGGCATTTATACAAAAACAGCAGATATCGCTGCGGACCTGGTTGGTAAGGTTGAGGTTGGTATCCCGGAAGATGACCCCAGGAACCCTGCAGTTGTTGCCGATAACGTGGGCGATAATGTTGGTGATGTTGCTGGTATGGGTGCAGATATTTTCGACAGCTACGTTGCATCCACGGTGGCGGTTATGCTGCTTGCTGCTGCGTCGACAAGTCTTTCTTCACAATACGTTATTCTTCCCCTGATTTTGTGTACTCTTGGAATCATTGCATCCTTATTAGGAATCCAATTTGTCAAGGTTGGTAAGGACGGCAAGCCTGGAACAGCATTGAACTTTGGAACAATTATTACAACAGTATTTTTCTCGGTGCTGGTTGTGATCCTGATTCTTCTAACGGATATCAACATTGGCATTCTTTGGACAACTTTGACAGGCTTGATCACCGGCGTGATCATCGGTTTCACTTCGGATTATTTCACCTCTGAAGGTCACAAACCTGTCAATGAAACCGCTCGTGTGTCAGATTCAGGGGCTGCGATCACCATCATCACGGGTTACAGTTATGGTTTGGTCAGCATCGTACCTTCGGTGATTGGCATTGCTGTGGCAACCTTGCTTTCGTACTACATTGCCCAATCAACAGGTTTACCCGGAATTTATGGCATCGGGATCAGCGCCGTTGGCATGCTTTCAATCAGCGGCATGATCGTCTCAGCAGATGCTTACGGGCCGATTGTGGACAACGCCCGTGGTATCGCGGAAATGGCAGGGATGGATCATAGTGTGATTGAAACAACCGATACGCTTGATGCGGCAGGCAACACAGCCAAAGCAATTACCAAGGGCTTTAGCATCAGTGCTGCAGCATTGACGGTTTTGGCTTTGTTCGCTGCCTACGCTGAGGTTGTTGAAGCGACAGGCATTGAAATTAATATGAGCCTGCGTGATCCGATTGTGATAGCCGGAGTCTTCCTGGGCGCGATGACCCCGCCGTTATTCAGCGCTTTGACTATGCTTTCGGTGACGAAAAACGCTTTTGAAATGATTGAAGAAATCCGTCGGCAATTCAGAGAAAATCCGGGTATTTTGGCTGGAACGCAAAAACCAGACTACGAAACTTGTGTTGGTTTGGCTGCACAGGGGGCATTAACCTCCCTGGTCTTGCCCGCATTTTTGGCTGTAGGTTTGCCGCTCCTGGTCGGGTTTGTCCTTGGCCCCAACGCATTGGGTGGTTTCCTGGGCGGTGCAATTTTCACAGGTGTGATTTTTGCCTTGCTGATGGCGAATGCTGGTGGCTTATGGGACAACGCCAAAAAATTCATTGAGACAGGTCAATACGGTGGTGTCGGTTCGGATGCCCATAAGGCAAGTGTTGTTGGTGATACAGTTGGCGATCCATTCAAGGATACGGCTGGACCTTCACTCAACACTTTGATCACTGTTATGTCCCTGGTTTCTTCTTTGTTTGCGCCGATTATTGCTGCTTTCCACCTGTTTTAAATAATTACTTTTCTTACACGAAAGAGACGCTGTAAAAAGTGTCCCTTTCGTTTTTTAAAATGAAGCATTGTTTTACTAAACGTTGACATCCTCTTGGGCTTCTGAAGTAAAATTTGAGAAAAGTAGCGTCGAAGTTCAGGAAAGTTTGCTTATGTTTCGTGATTTTGGGGCTGGTTTAACGGTTGATGAATTAATTGGAATGCCTGCATTCCACTTGGATCGTCTTCAATTACCGCCAGGAGAAGTTTTTGATAAAGTCAAATCTTCTGCCAGGAAGATGATTGAGGCAGGCATGGAGTCATTTGTGCTTTCGGAAATTTGGGAAGATGGCTATACCGTTTGGACCAGTTTGCTGGATGAAAAACCTGCGCTGATCACGCCGGGGGGTCAATTAATCAGAACAATAGATTAACATGAACTTTTAGAGGTTGATTGAAGATTTAATATTTTCGCGAATTCTTTCAGGAAATGAAGGCAAAATTCTCTTGATCAGCCTTGTCGTTTCTGCGGATCGACTAATTGAAAGGCTTTGTTTGATAAAGAAGGCTGTTTCAATTGGGGAAAGCTTGATCAATGCCTCAACCAGGTTTTGGAGTTCTTCCATGCAGGAAGAATCGGGCTTTTGAATAATTGGACTGAGCAGTCTAAAAGCCTGTGGAAAATTGTTGAAATCAGATCGTTTAAAGCTTGTTTGCAAACCTCGAAGTCCATAAGCAATCATTGTCGGATCTTTGTGATCTAAAAGCGATTGAATCAGGTTTTCCCATGCTGCAGGGAACTTGTTTTGAAGCGTCAGGGTCCCAATAGAAAGCAAATCGGATTTCAAACCTTCATCAAGTTCGGGGTCAAGCCAGTTGATTAACCGTGTTAAGATTGGGTCTGGCTCATTCAGAACGACATTTCCAAGCATGAAAATCGCCAGTTGTTTGATTTCATAATGTGGATCAGGCCAAAGTTCTTCTGCCAACTCAAGTGAAGCGTGAGGGCTTTTTACAATCCGTGGTTTAAGGTCCGCATGGAGTTGACGGATGAGGGGAGGGGGAAGATGGTACTTTGGCGAAACTGTCACAGGTTGAGATGTATCGCCCTGATGCAAAACTCGATTTGCATAAAGACTGAATAGATCCTGCAATCGGCGGTGAAACACCCTGGGTGTGTGATAAACCTTAATCAGCTCTTCAATTTGACCCTTGATTCGGGCTGGAATTACAGCAGGCATGGTCCCTCTGTCCCATTCAAGCTGATGACCGGGGCGAATAATTGATTGTTGCCCCGGTGCATCCGTTGAATTTTAATAGGCTTTTGCAAAGTAAGCCTTGATATTTGTTTCCTCGCCGCTGTAAATGCATTTGCCTTGTCCACCTGGCTGTTCCAAGGGGATGCAGCGCAGGGTGGCTTTGGTTTCTTCTTTAATTTTGGCTTCGTTTTCGGAATCGGGATGCCACCAAACAAAGCACCAGCCATCATTTTCGATAACGTCTTTGAATCCCTGGTAATCTTGCGGCTCAAAAATATGCTCATCTCTGAACTTGGTGGCTTTTTCGAGCATATTGGCTTGAATTGTTTCTAACAGACCATTGATTCGTTGTTTGATTCCATCCTGGGGGACAAAGCTCTTACCATCTCTGCCGGGGATATCTCTGCGAGCAAGTGCAACACTGTTTTTAGCCACATCTTTGGGGCCAATTTCCATGCGCAAAGGTACGCCTCGCAGTTCCCAATGATTGAACTTAAAGCCCGGGGTGACCTCTATGCGATCGTCTACTTCAAGCCTGATCCCCTCAAGTTCCCCCTTTATTCGCTCGACGACAGGCAGAACTAGTTCACGTTCATCATCGTTGCGATAGATCGGAATGATGACGAGCTGAATGGGTGCCAGGCGCGGCGGCAAGACCAAACCCTGGTCATCACCGTGGGTCATGATGATTGCACCAATAAATCGGGTTGAGAGACCCCAGGAGGTGGTCCAGCAATATTGCCGGGTATTTTTTTCATCGAGGAAGTTGATGTCAAAGGCTTTGGCAAAATTCTGTCCCAGGTTATGGCTGGTCCCGGCTTGCAGGGCTTTTTTATCGCCCATCATAGCCTCTATGGTGTAAGAGCGTACGGCGCCTGCAAATTTTTCAGTCTCGCTTTTTCGACCCGGAATAACCGGAACGGCTGCTTCGTTGCGAGCGAAGTCTGTGTAAATATCCAGCATCTGCAAAGTTTCTTCTTCTGCCTCTTCTGTTGTTGCGTGTGCTGTGTGACCTTCTTGCCAGTAGAATTCAAGCGTGCGTAAGAATAAGCGGGTGCGCATTTCCCAGCGGACAACATTGCCCCATTGATTAATCAGCAAGGGCAGGTCTCGATAGGATTGAATCCATTTGGAGTACATATAACCAATAATGGTCTCAGAGGTTGGGCGAACGATGAGAGGTTCCTCAAGTTCAGACCCGCCGCCGATGGTTACCACCGCCAGTTCGGGTGAAAATCCCTCAACATGTTCCTTTTCTTTTTCCAGAAAAGACATGGGGATAAAGAGCGGGAAGGCTGCGTTGACGTGCCCCGTAGCTTTAAAGCGGCTGTTCAGGGCATCCTGAATATTTTCCCACAAAGCCCACCCATAGGGTCTGACAACCATACAGCCGCGTACGGGTGCATAATCTGCCATCTCTGCGCGCTGGACTAACTGGTTGTACCATTCTGAATAATTGACTGATTTTGGTGTTAATTTCTTTTCGTCCATATTTACTTTCTTTTTATTGAGGTTCTTGATTGTTGTTAGATTGTTCTTCCTGAAATTTGATCAGGATATTGAAGCCCGTTTCAGGGTCTGGGGCAAAGCTGATCAGATCGCGATTTTTTGGAGAAACATAATCTTCAAGGTCACTAAGAAACGTTTCCAGGACATTTCGCCACTCGTCCCCAATTAATATCAGAGGTTTGGGAGAAATCGAATTGATCACAAGCTGATTCCAGGTCAGGCAGATTTCAAGTAAGGTGCCTATCCCACCCGGGAGTGCAAATGCAGCATCACAGGATTCAACAAGGGTGTTCAATCGCTCTTTAAATCCTTTAAATCGCCATTCCTCATCAACCCATTCATTGGGTTGTGTAGGGCGATAGGCTTCAATCGCTTCGCTGGTGACTCCGATCACATGCCCACCCGCTTCACTGGCACCGCGAGAGGCGGCTTCCATTGTTCCCTGGTAACCACCAGTCAAAACAGTCATACCCACACTTCCCAGGAGCTGACCCAATTGATAGGCTTGCTGGTAAGCTTCAGACCCAGCTTCAGGGCTGGCTCCGCCAAAAACGCTAATCTTCATTGGTATCCATTATTCCTTTCTTTTCCTGGTCCCATTGACGGTCATAATTCGCTGCCAGTTTTTCCAAAACAGCTTTTTCCAGATCGATATTTGAGATGCTGGCAAGCTGCAGCAGGTAGAGGGTTACGTCTGCCAGTTCACTTGCCAGCCCGGCAGGGTCCGGGGAGTCTTCGCGCCATTGAAAGTGTTCTAAAATTTCTGCAGCCTCAATACTCAGAGAAGTCGCCAGATTTTTAGGGGTTTGGGGACGGGGACTGTGTGGATCGTACCATCCCTTTTCCTTGACAAATTGATGCATCCTTTGTGTTAATTCATTAATATTCATCACCACAAAATTATACATGATTACAGGCTTGTTCCAAAATTATTAACCTGTTGTTATTAGTCCAGGGAAAATCTTATTTTTTAGCCAGGACGCCAAAGGCTGACCCCTTTGGTTTGACGGAGAAACCGACAGCCTCCAAACGTGCCACAACGCCACGTCCAACCGTGGCACCAGATCGACTATCCGGGTTGCCAATGTAGTGGAACATCCGTCCTTTTTCTTTCAGGATCCGATAAAAAGTTTGGTAGAGAGATTTAGCATATAAATCGCCAGCAATTTGGAAAGTCGGCGGGTCATGAATAATGGCATTAAAGGTGCCATCCCGGAAGACTTCTGCCAGAGCCGCGCTGTCCCCAATGACTTTATGAATCTTAGGGTCTGTAAATAAGGGTCTTGACCAGGGATTAACTTTGCAGATGTCGATCACCGTTGGATCGAATTCGACGGTGATAACTTTGTCCGCTGTTTTTGCTGCTTGTATGGCTGTGTATCCCAATCCGGTTGAAGCATCAAGGATGGTGCCATAGGGTTTCCCAAGGGCTCTGATCTTTTGGGTAGTGTCTTTATCCGGCGTGGTGTTTTTGATGCGGTGCATCGGGATACCTGAGATTAACATTGTCGGCGCTTTTTCAGTGGGCATGAGCGAGTAATAGCGATAGGTCATCTCCGAAAAAGCCTCAACTTTATGAAGTTGCTCATCAATGAAGAGGAAACAGCTGTTTTTATCGTCATTAATGATTTGAATTTGTGCAAATGAAATAATTTCTCCATTGGGCAGGCGCCACCCTGAGCTGGTTCTTTCAACCTGCACTGATGAGAGACCTAAATCCGTAGAGAGCGGTATGACGGATGGCACACGTTTTCCAACCAGCGCTTGTGTCTGAAAGTGTGAGAGAATTATTTGATCTTCAGATTGAGCAAAATATTGTAAAGAGGGATCATTCACCGAAAAAAAGTTCCTGCCAGATTTGCCAATTTTCGACCTCATCAACAACGGCGCTTTGCTGTGGAGTCTGGGTTGGAATGGGGTTAGATGGGGGCAGCAGGATTATGGGAACATCGCCCTCCTGAACCATCCCACCTTCTTCTCGAGCCCATTTTTCAACAGCAATATCAGAAGTAGAAATTGCCAATTGCGTTTCCAGTGCAGAACGCGTGGATTGCAAGTTTTCGTATTCCTGGCTCAATTCCTTTTCTTGCCCACGCATTTTCGAAAGCAGCACCATGCGTTGGTTAAAGTCCATTAAAAGTAAAACCAGGATAATAACCAGTGCGACGACGATGATGCGTTTGTCTTTCAGGATCTTTTTCATAGTTTCAAATGCTCGAGCAATTTTATTTTTAATGGTTACAAATATTGTACCATTTTCCGATCAATAGGAATTAACGCAAAACCCCCCGAATGGGGGGTAGTGCCGAAGGAGGGATTTGAACCCTCATGAGCCCAAGGCTCACTACGCCCTGAACGTAGCGCGTCTGCCAGTTCCGCCACTTCGGCATTGGTCTTTATTTTATCTTTTTAATAGTTTTTGTCAACTGTCAGCAAGAGAATTTTGGGTAAAAAGAAGGATAAGGGTTTCATGAGTAAGATAATGTGCTTCTTTTGTAAATTTGGATTCTTCAAAGATATAAGAATTTTCGGGTAAAATCATATATAAATCCAATGGTTTGACCGTAATAAATATATAATTCTTAAATTCAGTAAAGGAGTGCAATTTGAAGAAGAAAACACAAACTTACCTCTGGCTTGCTTTTTATTTTCTGATGGTATTTTTGCCGCTGGGTCTCTTGATGATTTTCCCGAGACCTGATGGGCGTGAGTTCTTAAGGGAGATTTCTGTCGCGCTTGGTTTTTTGGGGATGGCATTGTTAGGATTGCAAACGATTCCAACATCACGGTTAAAATTTTTCACAAAGCTTTTCCCAATGGATACTTTGTATACTTTTCATCATCGTTTATCGATTTTCACTTTTCTGATTATTTTAGTTCACCCCATACTGTTATTTATCAATAATCCAGCGACACTGCAATTGTTAAATTTGGTCACGGCGCCATGGCGCGCACGTGCTGGTGTTATTGCTGTTGTTGCAATGCTGGCGCTTGTCGCTACTTCGGTGTGGCGCGAACTTATGAAAATCAAGTACGATATCTGGCGCTGGGTTCATGATGCTTTATCCTTCTTAGCCATTGGATTGGCTTTGTTCCATATGTTCAAGGTCAATTATTATATGTCACTCACATATCAGAAGGTGATTTGGCTGGTTTTGACAGGTATCTGGCTGTCAATTATCCTTTACATCCGTGTTGCTCGCCCAATCATTATGATCAAGAATCCCTACAAGGTTGTACGCGTTCAGGAAGAGCGTGGGCAGAGCTGGTCGTTATATCTAAAGCCAGATGGGCATGAAGGCATGTCCTTTGAAGCCGGGCAATTCGCCTGGATTACCAATGAATCTCCGTTTATTTTTAGAGAAAACCCTTTCTCCTTTTCGACAAGCTCTGAAAGGGATGACAAAGTCATCGGTTTTACGATCAAAGAATTGGGCGATTTCACAGAAACGATCAAAAATTTTAAGCCCGGCGATACGGTCTATGTTGATGGCCCCTATGGCACCTTCAGCATGGATGAGCATCGATGTAAAGAAATGGTTTATATCGCGGGTGGCATTGGTTCCGCGCCGGTGATGAGCATGCTTCGAACATTAGCCGATCGTAATTGCGAGAAGAAAATGATCTTCTTCTATGGGAATCCTACCTGGGAATCGGTAATTTATCGCGAAGAACTTGAAGAAATCGAACAGAAATTGAACTTAAAATTGGTGCACGTCCTTGAAAGACCGCCTGAGGGTTGGGAAGGTGAAACCGGCTTTATCAATGCGGCCATTCTTAAGCGTTATTTACCGCAAAACTACAAGGATTCAACGTATTTCTTGTGTGGTCCCTTGCCGATGATTGAAGCAGTAGAAGGTGCTTTACATAAGCTCCACGTCCCGGTCTTACATATTTTCTCAGAACAATACGAGATGGCATAAGAGAGGATAAAAAATGGACATTCAACACCTGATTGAGAAGTGGTTTATCATCATCACCATCCTGTTAAGTTTCGTGTTTGCATTATTATTTGGTGCAATCCAGGCGGGTTTGGTGTAAGTTACGTTTTACGAAAATCGAAAAGAGGCGTCGGTGTTCGGCGCCTCTTTTAGTGTAATTATTATCTATTCTCAAACTCAGTGGTGATTTTTTCCCCTGATATTCGGTATAGAAACAAAAAAGCTGCCAGTTTAGAAAGGCAGCTTTAATTTTATTACGTTCAAGTGACTTCTATGGGCGGATTAATCCACTTATGTCAACCGTTGTTACCTGTGAAAGGTCATCAAGTGTATCATACATTACCTGGATCATGTATTTGGCATTATGCATGAAATTGCCGGGATCTTCTACCACCATGTGATAATTGTAGGTTGCTTTAACAAGTCTTGGTGTCCAGCTTCCATACTGATTTGGAATTGCAACTTCATCATCATCAATTTCTCCGTTGCCATTGGTGTCAACGAACCTGTAAGGAAATTGATCGGCGTAGAGGATGGATTCACCGGCAACATCGGCGGCATATGTTTGAATGGCCGCATACAATTTTTCATGAATTGTTCTTAATTCTCCAAAAACACCTTCAGTCACATCGCCATCGCCGTCATAATCCGGGGTTTCCTCAACCCTGATATCACGCAAGTCGCCGAGATCGCTGACAGTCGGGTGGCATGCCGCGCACTCACTGGCTGTTATTTCAAGGCTGTGGGCATCATGGCAGTCAGTGCACTGCTGGTAATCCTCAACATGTTCATAAAACCCTGCATAGCTTTTGTCCGGGTATTCGTAACCAACCTGAACTTCAGTCCCGTAGCGAACAGCAGCACCGATTTTATAATGTGTGTTGATGAAACCAAGCTCTTCATTGACTTCATCTTCAGGCAAGCCGTTTGTCCTATTTTCCACAGTTATTGTTGACGTTCTACCCTGGTGGCATTCTGCACAATTGGCAGTCATGCCAAGGTCATGTATTTCAACACCGGAGGGAAAGACAGCTGAGTCTTTTAGATTGGCTGTAGGATTATGGCAAACAGTGCATGTCACCACGGAACCGATGTTCGCAGCAGCATTGACAACGCCTGGTTCTGAGCCATCTTCTCCGAGAAAATCGAGATAGCCATACGCGCTGTGACATTTAGCACAGTTCTCTGGAACTAAGGGGGGTTCATCTTAGTCCTAATGGACAAAGGATTCAGATTCTGAATCAGCGTGCCCGGAATCTGTCCATTTTTCACTGATTGCGGCCACGGATTCAGGTCGGGGTTCAGGTGGGAGGACAACTTGCCCAATTAAGATGGCAAACAATCCACCGGCTAAAAAGAATACGATTAGCAAAGGCCAAACTAATTTCTTCATACGGGTAATCTCCTTTGTTTGCTGGTGATCAATGTCATCTCTACTATTTTACCTTAATAATTTAGTGGTTTGATGCTGTTATCAAAATTCATGTTTCGGTATAATCAGGACATTGATTCATCCCCTGTGAGGAGCTTGATGCGAATCAGGAATATTATTGTTCTTATTGTTTTATTATCAGCCTTATCGGCTTGTGTTACATCCCAACTTGAGAATCCTTCAAATCATTCCAGTGGGGATGGTCTTATCGTTTCAGAATCACATACTGCCGAAAAGTTGTCAACATTAACGCCAACAAGACCTGCAACGCAAACTGTGGTGCCAACGTTGACCCAAACACCCACATCTGTTCTACCAACCTCTACTCTTACACCGACTGCTTCACCAACACCGGAACCGCTTGAAGTATTTTCCTCTCCCCACTTAAGGCCGGGTATACAACCAATCACATATGTCGAGAATGTGTGTGAGTATCTTGAAAATCGATGGGGTGAAGAGAAAAGCGTACCTGGCACGATTGTTGTACCCTTTATGTTCCATTCGGTTGCAAAACCGGGGCGCACGAGTAAAGATAATACAACGATATCCATGGAACGGTTTGAGTATTTTATGGCAAGGGCAAAAGAATTGGGCTTTTCAACGATTACTACAGAGGAATTAATTGGGTTTCTTTACGAGAACGAAAAAATTCCCCAACGATCGATGATCCTCATAAAGGACGATCGTTCGGCTGGTGTAACTGAATTGTTTATGCCTTATCTAGAAGAATTTGATTGGACATTAACGCTTGCCTGGCCAACCACGGATTTAACTGGGGATGATCTGTGGGCACGCATGGAGAGTCTGGCAGAATCAGGCCGGCTGGATGTCCAATCCCACGGTCATGATCATATCTATATCCAGGATTATACGCCTCTCGAAGAGATCGAAGAGGAGGTATACAGGCCGATTGAGGTCATACAGGAACATTTCGGCACAAAACCCAAAGCAATCATTTGGCCTGGGGGCAATTTTACTGAGGAATCAATTGCAATGGCTGAGGAAGCCGGGTTTAAACTGGGATTTTCGGTGTACTCAAATGGGCCGATTATGTATAACTGGATTCCTCTCAGGGAAGAACAGATCTTCATGAATGCACCGCTGATGGTGCTGCCCCGGTACTGGTCACCTGATGCAGATGTTGCTCTCATGCATGCGCTGTCAGTCAGCCAGGATGTCATTGATTATGCGGAAAGCATTAAGCAGGAAGAGTTCGACTATCTCTCGACCTATTGCCAGCCTGAAGGAAACGAATGATTTTGAAAAAGAAACGACTTATTGGTTTTATCTTCTTATTTGCTTTTGTTTTGACCGGGTGTTATAAACCTGGACCTGGAGCGGAACCCTGGAAAGCACCTGGGACTGGTGGTGTGGGCGGTGGGGCAATTGAAGCTGCGCCAACCAGCACGCTTTATTTAGGTGAAGCTCAGATAACTAAAAACCCATTACCGACACCCACGCCTAATCCCACGATTGTGCTTCCGACGCCGCGAGTGGAAACTGTTTCCTATTCCGTTCAACCAGGGGATTCCCTCAAGCTCATCGCACAGCGGTATCAGGTCTCCTGGGAACAAATTGTTTCGCTGAACAACATCATCAATCCAAACCTGATCGAGGTAGGACAGGTTTTATTAATTCCCCCGCCATTCTTTGAAGCAGTCGCACCTTCGTTTAAGATCATCCCGGATTCAGAGCTTGTGAACAGTCCATCCAATGCCTACTTTAATGTTCAGGCATTTGTTAATGAACGAAATGGGTTTTTAGCGTCCTATTCTGAACCCGTTGACGGTTCACCAACGACCGGTGCTGAAATTGTTGAGCGGGTTGCCCTGGAATATTCAGTTAACCCCCGTCTTTTACTTGCTTTACTGGAATATCAAAGCAATTGGGTCACGAAGTCAAATCCCCCTGAAGAAACCCATATTTACCCCTTACGTTATTATGAAGCCTGGAGAGAGGGATTATATAACCAGCTTGCCTGGGCGGCGAATTTATTGAATGAAGGCTATTACCTTTGGAAGCTCAATGCAATCACTGCCTGGATTTTATCAGATGGAAGTGTTAATCAGGTTGATCCGACCATTAACCCTGGGACAGCAGGTGTTTTAAACGTGGTGCGCTACTTAAAAACCCAGGATAATTGGGAAGGAGCGGTTGTAGAAGAAGGGATTTATGCCGCATATCTGAACCTTTTTGGGTACCCCTTTATTTTTGCTTATGAACCCATGATCCCCGACGGATTGGTCCAACCAGCCTTGCAGCTTCCTTTTGAAAAAGGAGATGGTTGGTCCTTCACGGGCGGTCCTCACGGCGGATGGGATACGGGGTCTGCCTGGGCAGCCATTGATTTTGCCCCGCCAGGTGAGGCTTTGGGTTGTTTCCCAAGTGAGGCCTGGGTGGTCGCCACTGTGCCAGGGAAGATCGTTTATTCTGATCACGGCGCAGTCATTCAGGATCTGGATGGCGATGGAGTCTGGCAGACAGGTTGGTCAATCCTTTACATGCATATCGCAAGCTCTGAGCGTGTTGAAGTTGGGGAATACCTGGAGGCTGGAGATCGTATTGGACATCCCTCCTGTGAAGGCGGCTTCTCAACAGGCACCCATCTGCATCTTGCACGGCGGTATAATGGAGAGTGGATTGCAGCAGATTCAAATACTCCCATGGTTTTAGATGGATGGATCACTGCAGGTTATGGTGTGGAATATGATGGTTATTTGATCAAAGGTGATGAAACTTTGGAGGCATGGAATGGGCGATCGCCCTTTAACGCCATCCAGCGCTAGGAAGCGATATTTTCAGAGACGCTTAAAACGAATGAGCCTGCTGATTGGCGTGGCGTTAATTCTGTCTGTATTGATTTGTGGCAACTTTGTTTATCCTGTATTGGCACCAGCTTCCAGCCAGGGGGTCAGTATTAGCCAGGCAAGCACTGCAACACTTATGGTACCTGTGTCCGGAAAGGAATTTGAGAGTTCGCTTTCAGCATTAGTGGATATGCTCCCAACCAGAACACCGTTACCGCTGCCAACTGAAGGTCAGATTGTTCCTGCGGGAGATGATACCCACATTCTTTATTACACCATTGCCGGTGACAGTTTGCCTGTGGTGAGCCTCCGGTTTGGCGTCGATATGGCTTCAATTACATCACCAGTGAGTATCGATCCTGAAGGTTTGCTTCCGCCAGATCAGCTCTTAATCATCCCCAATCGTTTGGAAACAACCAGTTCAAAATCAAAACTTTTACCGGACAGTGAGGTCACATTCTCACCATCGACCATCGATTTTGATATTCATGGTTTTGTGGATAATGCTGGCGGGTATCTTTCTACCTATCAGGAATATTTAGCCACGACAGGGTGGACGAAGGGTGCGGATGTGATTAGCCGTGTTGCTCTCGAATATTCTGTTAATCCAAGATTGTTACTGGCATTTTTAGAGTTCAAATCAGGATGGGTATATGGTCAGCCGCAAGATGTTTTTGCCCAAACTTATCCTATGGGTTATGCCGTTGAAGGAAAAGAGGATCTCTATCATCAAGCTGCCTGGTTTGCCAGTACGGTTATGGATGGTTATTATGGTTGGCGGGAGGGACGTCGTTTAGTGATCAACTTCCAGGATGGGAGGGTTTTGCGATTGGCACCGCAGCTTAATGCTGGCACAGTTGGCTTATTGAATGTATTTTCTTCATTATATGATTTTGAGACTTGGGCGCAGATCTTATACGGCGAAAGTAATTTTTTCAGCTTTCACGAAGCGATGTTTGGCAGCCCCTGGATCAGGTCACAATCTGTAGAGCCATTGATCCCTGCGGATACAGTTCAGCCAGATATGATACTGCCATTTGAGCAAGGACGTATTTGGGCTTTTACCGGCGGTCCTCACGCTGCCTGGAGCAAAGCCGATGTTTGGGCAGCCCTTGATTTTGCTCCGCCGAGTGCTGTTGGTGGTTGTCATGAATCTACTGAGTGGGTGGTAGCCGTGATGCCTGGCCTGGTGGTTCGATCCGGTGATGGTGTGGTTGTCATTGATATGGATGGAGACGGCTACGAACAGACAGGATGGACACTTCTTTATTTACATATTGCGACAAAGGATAGAATTCCATTAGGTACCTGGATTGAGGTTGGCGACCGAATTGGACATCCCTCGTGCGAGGGCGGAAGATCTACGGGGACACATGTTCACTTGGCTCGTCGCTACAACGGTGAATGGGTGCCTGCTGATGGTCCGCTGCCATTTAATTTGAGCGGGTATGTTGCACGAGCAGGTACAGCGGCATACCAGGGCTGGTTGATAAAAGACAGCGAAATCATTTATGCAAATACAGCCAGCACCTATGAAACCCATATCACACGTGATGATTAGTTTTTTCGTATAGTGTCTACCCGGATTTTTTAGAGGTTGTTAGCTGGACTTTTTTTTATCTGCGAAGTATGCTTGAATGTCCTATTTTCGAAAATAGGCGTTTTTTGAATTTGTATCCTGATTTTCGAAAATTTGCTTATTTATGATTAAAAAATTTGTTTTCCCGCTTATATTGATTGCAATAATTCTTGGTGCATGTTCACCGACAATGCAGCCTACAATGATTCTTCCCCCGGCTTCCATCGAAGAAGAACCTGCTGAGGTGGTGGAAATCACCCCTTTTCCAACGCGACCAGCCTATGGACCAGGAGAATTGGTGGATTACACTGCGCAAACCGGGGACACACTTGAAGCATTGGCAGTTCGCTTTAATACAACGGTTGAAGAAATCAGGAAAGCAAACGATTTTATCCCACAGGATGCCACCACCATGCCCCCTGGCATGCCAATGAAAATCCCGATTTACCATCGGCCTTTGTGGGGGACCCCCTACCAGATTCTGCCAGATGCAGCTTTTGTTAATGGACCGGATGTTTCAAGCTTTAACCCGCAAGCATTTATTGTCCAGCACCAGGGCTGGTACTCTCGGTATTCTGCCTGGGCTTTTGACGGCACCCGTAATGCTGGTGAGATTGTGGATTATGTTGGCATTAATTATTCTATCAGTCCAAAAATTCTACTGGCATTGTTGGATTATTTGGGCGGTGCATTTACGGATCCAGTATTAAGCGGCAGTGAAAGAAATATCCTTGGGCTTGAATCTGATTATTGGACAGGGGTTTATTTACAGCTATCTTATGCGTCAAATCTTTTAAACGACGCATTTTACCGCTGGCGTGAAGGATCTTTAATTGAATTCGAACTTGTGGATGGGTCACTAATCCGACCGGACCCCTGGCAAAATGCGGCAACGGTCTCACTGCAGTATTTCTTTTCAAAAACATTAAGTGTTCAGGCTTTTCATCAAGCGATTGGACCGGATGGGTTTATCAAAACTTACCAAAAATTATTTGGTGATCCTTGGATCATCGAGCCGCACATCCCTGGCTCCCTGGTGCAGCCTGAAATGATTTTGCCCTATGAAAAGGATGAAATTTGGGCTTATACCGGTGGTCCGCACACGGGATGGGGTAGTATGGCACCCTGGTCGGCGCTGGATTTTGCACCGCCTTCAACAATTACTGGCTGCTATGAAACTTCCGTGCCAACAACCGCTGTTGCTGATGGGGTGGTGGTTCGGGATGGTGAAGGAATGCTGGTACTGGACCTGGATGGTGACGGCGATGAACACACCGGATGGGTTGTGTTTTATTTACACGTCGCTAAGCGAGATCGTATGCCGGTGGGAACGCTCGTAAAAGCTGGCGATTTCCTTGGGTATCCATCTTGTGAGGGGGGACGCTCGACCGGAACGCACATTCATATTGCAAGAAAATTCAACGGTGAATGGATGGTTGCTGACGGCGTTGTGCCATTTGTGCTATCTGGATGGCGCCCTGAGCGGGGCATTATTCCTTATAAGGGGTGGTTGGTCAAAGGTGATATGCGGGTTTTGGCAAGTGACAATCCAGACTACAAGAGCATGATTCCTGTTGATTAATAAAACCTGATTTGAGTAATTTTCTGAAATTGCAGTGACTTCATTCAAGGCTTGGTGTTCTAATAAGATCATTGTTGTATTTATTGCTTAATTGTAAGTAAACGTCAACCTGATCTAAGATCAATAAAAAATGGAGGTTCTCAAAAAAAAGGTATAATATTAAAAGAATACAGGAAACCTCAAACAGAAACCTGATAGAAATAATCAATCTGATCGTTGAATTCCAAAACAGTAATAAAGATAAAAGAATGATTTGCTAAACGATATAAAAGTGAATGTTTAGCGATCAAGCACAACATCAGTCAACGCTGGTGTCCGGCACAAAGAAAAATGAATGTGACAGATAAAAAAGAAACACAACTGGCAATAAATCCAATCCTTGAGGAAAATGTCTTTCTCAAACAGGTTTTGAATAAAATTGAACAAGTGGTGTGGGTCCAGGATTTATCCACTGACCGCATTATTTATGTCAGCCCTGCCTTCAAGTCTCTTTGGGGGCATTCTCCTGAGGACCTGTATACCAACCCAACGATCCTGATCAGAAGTGTTCATCCAGAAGATCGCGTCCAGGTATTGGCTTCTAAACCGAACAAAGATTCTTCCCCAATCAATTTATCTTACCGAATTCTTCACCCAGACGGGCAATTGCGCTGGATTTTTGCTCGGTCCTTCATCATTCATGGTCCTAGTGAAGGATCCAACTATCTCTTCTGTATTGCTCAAGATATTACTGCGCAAAAAAATGTTGATCTTGTATTGAGTGCTACTGTCGACCGTCTTCGAGAACAGTTCAGGCTCAGCCATAAGATGAGCCTGGCTCGTAAACCCGGAGACGTGCTTAAGATATTGATGTCTGCACAGGGACTACGCGCTGCTCAGCGATCTGCCCTTTTGTTTTTCGACAATCCAGAGGTTGGCCCTACATATGGTGTTGAGTTGACAGCTTTCTGGCAGTCGGCCAAACCACTTTCTCTCTGGGAAAGCGAGACGGATCTTTACGAGGACCCTGTGTTTCTGGAGCTGCTTCATCCCCGTCAAACGCTGATGATTTCAAATGTTACATCTGAACCTCGATTAACGCCTCAAATGTGTGAGTTTCTGGGTGAAAACAAAATTACTTCTATGGTCATCTTTCCTCTGTTTGTGTTAGGGCAGTGGCTCGGGTCTTTAATTGTTTATTTCGAAAAAGAACAAACCATTAACCATGATGAACTTCGCAATCTAAAAGTATTAATCAACCAGCTGACCATCACACTTTTTAACCTCAAATTGCTTGATGTTGAAGAGAAATCCCGCCAAATAGCTGAACACGCCAATGAGATTAAGACAGAGTTTCTTGCCATGATTTCACATGAATTACGCACACCACTCACATCGATCATCGGGTTCACAACAACATTACTGGCAGAAAATATTACCTGGAACCCAAACGAGCAGCGTGACTTCATCCAGACCATCTACCAGGAAGCCGCGCGTCTGCAGGAGCTTATCGATCACTTATTGGACCTTTCAAGATTGGATGTCGGATTGCTGCCCATTAGGCTCAGGCCTGAATCTTTACAAAAGATATTCCAGGATGCATCTTCACAACTTCAAATATTAACGGAGAAACATCAGCTTACGATAAACTTGCCAGACCAACTTCCCAAAGTGAATGTTGACGCAAGACGAATTGTCCAGGTCCTGGTTAATTTGGTCAAGAATGCATCTACATATGCTCCCGAGGGAACTGAGATAACCATTACTGCCAAAGTTCGTGGTGATTTTATCCAGATCAATGTCAAAGATGAGGGACCAGGTATTCCATTAGCCGATCGAAAAAATGTGTTCAAGGCATTTATGCGTGGTGAAGGCAAAGAAAACGGATTTCCAAAAGGGGCAGGCTTGGGCTTGGCAATATGTAAAGGATTGGTTGAAGCGCATGGTGGTCGCATTTGGATCAGGAACACAAAATCCCCTGGAACGACCATTGCCTTTACGGTTCCGCTTGTAAAATCGTCAACGCCAGCGAATGCTGCGAAAACGGAGAAATAGGATATGGGACACATTTTACTTGTTGAAGATGACCCAAACACCCGCAAACTTGTGCGAGTTAACTTACAAAAACGCGGTTATACAGTCAGCGAAGCGGAAGACAGCCACCGGGCACTTACCCTCTTTCAGGAGATGCCAGTAGACTTGGTGTTGCTTGATCTTGTGCTTCCCGGGCTTTCGGGCGTCGATATCTGTGCCTGGATCCGGGCGCGTTCAGATGTGCCCATCATCATATTAAGCGCTCGCCTGGAAGAAGACCTCAAAGTGGCAGCCCTGGACGCCGGCGCTGATGACTATGTCACAAAACCCTTTAGCCCTGAAGAATTGCTGGCACGTATCCGTGCTTTCCTGCGCCGGACTTATGTATCTGCAATAAAAGATGAAACGAAAATACAAATTGACGACCTGATCATTGAC
>JARGGB010000037.1:2254-28578 GCA_029210815.1 Candidatus Brevefilum sp. | reverse complement strand
GTCGTTGATATCAGCTCAAAACCAATAAGACTGCTGAGAGAAGGCCCCATTTCACGATCTGACCTTTCTGCGCTTTTGGGTGAGGACGTCTTATGAAAATTGAAAATGAATTCCTCATTTTAAACTTTTCCGAAAAATTTGCCACCTTCGAACTTCGTTCAAAAATTTTTCCTGAAACCTGGCTAAAAAGCAGCTTTGAAATACAATGTCATTGTAAAGGTGAGGATACGGAATTAATCGAAGATCTCTGGTCAATTTCGAAAATTGAACACCTTGAAGCGATCGATATGGGGTTTGGAATCCTTGAAATGGAAAACTTGAGGCTTGACACCGAATTCAAAGATGTGGAGATAATCATTCGTGCCGGTCTTGAGAAGAACCAGGGCATGGCTTTTTTCCAGCTCGAGATGATTAATCACGGCAGTCAGCCAATTTTCATAGACCAGCTTGTCCCTCTTAAGATCAAGGAAGGCAGCCTTAGCCTTGGAAATTCAAGAAAACCGGACTTGACCTTCTACAGCAATGGCTGGCAGTCCTGGTCATACACAGGGACATTCCGCCAGGGGGATAAACAGCATACAACTATAATTGGCAGATTCCAAAACCCACAAATCATCAATCCCGGAACCCCCCGTCACAAGGATGGGGACCATTTTTCGGGAGACATGTTTGGACTTCTGTGTGAAAATACTCAGAAAATCGGTCTGCTTTCTGGCTTTATTTCCCAAAGAATGCATTTTGGCAGCCTTGAAACCAGATTATCACCAACGCCAAGCTTGAGAATGTGGGCAAATGGTGACCATGCCCGGCTGGACCCCAGCGAGAGCGTACGGACGGATTGGGCTTGCCTGAGTTTTGTGGATTTCTATCACCATCAGCCTTTAGAGCCCTATCTCAACACCGTTGCGAAAGCACATAAAATCCAATCTGAGATTTCCGTCCCGGTCGGATGGTGTTCCTGGTACCATTTTTACCAGAATATCACACAGGAAGACATTGAAGCTAACTTAACTTCTGTCCTTGCCCTAAAAGAAGATGTCCCCCTACCCTTGTTGCAAATTGACGATGGCTTTGAAACTTATCCCGGGGATTGGTTTGACTTTGTCCCCGGATTTCCTGAGGGTGTTAAGCCTTTAGCAACAAAAGCATCAAAGGCAGACCTGATCCCGGGGCTCTGGTTGGCGCCTTTCATCGTTCATCCAAAAGCAAAACTGGTAAAAGATCACCCCGAATGGCTCCTCCGCGATGAAAATGGGAAACTGGTATCTGCAGGTTTTGTATGGAACACCTTCACCTATGCCCTGAACCTGACCTGCCCCCAAGCCCTTGATTACGCTTGTGATGTCATCAGAACAGCTGTCAAAGAATGGGGATTTAAGTATTTGAAACTGGATTTTCTTTATGCGGCAGCGCTCAAAGGTCAGTATCAGGACCCGACAAAAACGCGCGCCCATGTCATGCGCTCCGGTTTGGAAGCATTGCGCCATGCTGCCGGAACAGATACCGTCATGCTGGCATGCGGGTGCCCCCTGGGTTCTGCATTGGGCTTGTTCGATGCCATGCGCATTGGGGCAGACGTCAGCGGTTACTGGGAACCGTACTTCCCACCACTCTCAAAATTACTGAGCAAAGAAGTCAATATGCCCTCGGCACGAAATGCACTTCAGAACATTCTCACAAGAGCACCCTTGCATCGTCAGTGGTGGGTCAATGACCCGGATTGCCTGCTTGTGCGGCCTGACACCAAATTAAGCCTCCCCGAAGTGCAATCCCTGGCGACTGTTATTGGCATGACAGGGGGCTCCCTGCTTGTTTCTGATGACCTGCCAAGGCTGCCCGAAGATCGATTAAGGATTGCCCAGGTTCTTTTGCCAGCGATCGACCAGCAAACTCAAATATGTGACCTTTTTGAAAGCCGTACACCGAGCGTAATTCGCCTTGATCTCGAAAATGCTTCAGGTTTCTGGCATCTATTAGCAATCTTCAATTGGAAGGATCATCCTGCTGACCTTGCGTTTTCACCGCAGAAATTTAATCTCCCGTTGGAACCAAACTACTGGTATCGTGAGTTTTGGAGCGGGGAAATTGGTAAAATGGCAATTACCTCTCCCATTATTTTTGAAGATGTGCCGGCACACGGCGTACAGGTGATCGCAGCCAGGAAATACGAACCAGAGCTGCCTGCCTACCTGGGGAGTGATATTCACCTTTCACAGGGTTTGGAAATTGGCGAATGGCACTCAAATGAAAAACAAATTTCCCTGCGTATTGAAGTTGGTCGAAGGGCGGATGGTCGCATCAGTATTTATTTACCATGGGAAGCTTCAGAAGCTCGGCTTGATCAGCGCTCCTGCCCAATTCAAAGCAAAGGACAGGGTATTTATAACATTGAACTGGAAGATGCGGACAGCAAATGGCTGTCGATCACTGGATAATTTTTGCATACAAGATTGAGAATTCATCTTCCTCTCCCTCGGCGAGGGAGAGGATTCTTTTACTATAAATAGAAACTAATTGGTGAGCCTCTTCCAAAATTACTCTGGTAATCATAAGCCTGTCCTCGTGGCTGTTTATTACTTTTCGGACAAGCTCACTTCCATACCTTAATTGTTGGTTCTATCCTTCACCTTCGGATGTGTCGATTACTTCAAGCTTTCCAGCATTCTTTTCTTTTCGACGTTTCAAGAAGAAGCGAACAAGGAAATAGGCTGCAATGCCCAACGGGATTAAGAATGGCAGACAATAGATCCCTAACCAAATCGCACCATCCGCAATTCTCTGAGCTGTTCTTATCAATTGTTCCACCGCTCGTTTGGCAGTTCCCCTGGGTTCCCATCCGACGATTTTAATCGGCTGGAGGGATTGTTTTGCCACAATTTCAATGGTGATGGCAGATAAAGCCGCAGATTCTTCAAGATACTTCATACGACCTTTGACAATTTCGATTTCACCGCGATAGTAAACCAGCTCATCAAAAATATTCAGCACATCTTCAGGATCTCTTGCATCTTCCATTAATTCGACCAGGGCTTCCTCTGCTGCCTCAAGATTACGAAGGCGGGAAGAAAGGTCCGTATACTCAGACGTCACATCCTGACCAGAAACATTCTCAGAGATTACATCCTCTTTTGGATCTGGCGTCATCGCTTTAATGGCATCCATGATCGAGTCAAGATCCCCAGCAGGCACCCGAATGGTCAAACTTACACGCGGCACTCGACCCGAGTCCGTATATGTCTGGTACAGATTGGAACTCACCACAAATCCGCCGGCATCTTCTGCCATCTGGATGACTTCCTTCATCACAGCTTCAGGTTGTTCAACTGCGATTTCCAGGTGAGCATTATAGATCACCATTCGCTCAATCGCGCTCGCCGTGCCGCCTGAACCACCATCAAAGCCCTGTTCCTCTGCATATTCCTGTTCCATCGCAGGTGCTTCAGGTGCGTAATTTTCGGCTAAATCACGGTCCTTTCCTACCGAGTCATCTGTTATTGACTCAGAGGCTCTTTGGGCAGCACAGGCACTAACAACCAGGCTTATTATGATCATAAATAAAATTGACAGTCTTCGCTTCGTTTTCATTCTATTCTCCTTGTTTATTAAATCCACTCATCTATTCTATATGGATAAGACGTGAAAAGTAAAGAAAAAGTTCCTTTGATTAGTTCAAAGGAACCCTTGTAATTTGATACAATCAATTGCTTTACCAGCCCTGGCTTAAACGCTGCGCATGTCTTGCTGGCAACCCGGCAGCATATATCCTGTTTTGCACCTGCTCGATATCATATGGGATTCGGTGATAAAACCATCTTTCGCCATCATCGTCGTAAATTAAATAGGATGCCCTGGGGTCATGGTCTCGGGGCTGCCCAACAGAGCCGGGGTTAAGGATGCTCTTTTGTGTCAAAATCAGCGGTTCATCGATATCCAGGGCATATAATCTTGTAGACTTGAGCTCTCCCGATTCCTCGACATAAACACAGGGAATGTGGGTATGCCCCACCAGGCAAAGCTGCGTATCAAATGCGTCCATATTTTCCTGTGCCGTTCGTACATCCATCACATATTCCCATACCGGGCTGTTGGGACTGCCGTGAACAAGGGTGACATTTGCAAGAACGATCGTCTTCTCTACATTTCGCAGCCAATCTTTATTTTCTGAACTGATCTCGGTCTCCAGCCATTGAAGTGAAGCTCGCGCTTCATAATTAAATGAATTGATCGTAATTTCACCAAGGATAGCAGCGTCATGATTACCTTTCACACATACCAGGCCTGGTAATCCCTTTATCAGGTTGATACATTCATTTGGATCAGGGCCGTAACCAACCGTATCTCCCAAGCACCACACGTGATCAAAAGGCGCTGCATCTTCAAGCACAGTTTGCAGCGCTGTCAGGTTAGCATGGACATCGGAAATAATGAGGGTTCGCATTACTCAGGGCAGATCAAATCTAAAGGTCCACTCGCCATCATCTTCTTCGACATCAGATGCCAGCCCAAAAATGGAGATCCAGGTATTGCCCGGTTTCAAAGGGAAGACTTCCCCATCCTCGTTATAAAACTGGATGGGATGATCGCGTGAAGGTGATACCCAGGTTGATTCATAAGCCAGACCATCCCGGAAGATAACCGCTCTCTGGCCGGCCTGGTTGTCCCACATGAAGATGTCGTGCATCACCTCGGTGTATTCTTCATAGTGGGCAAACAAGACAATCACATTTGAGAAGGCCAGTTGTTCATCCGTAATTCTGTCCACCAGGGGAATCATCTCAATGCCTCCACCGGTATTTTCCTCAATCCAACGTAAATACTTTCCGCTTTCTTCATCAAAGCGCCACTCGCCCCGATTGAGAGAGGTGTACAGGATGTTCACTTCCTCACCCGGCCCGCCATCGGTTGGCGCCTCTATATCAAAAGCCATGCCATCCAGGTTAAAACGGCGGTTATCGACACCTCGCTGTGATGTATACTTCGTCATTTCCGCAGAATCGGCAAAAACACTGATCACAATTTGACGCCCATCGTCACAAATTGCCGGACAGGTGCTGCGCCCATTGACAACTCGGTTATCCAAAATATCGACAATGTGATCTTTAATGGTAATGTAGGCACTTTCCATGCCCAAAATACCCTGGTACATGCTGACAATCTGGGGGTCAACCAAACGCCCGGAGCGAACCGGTCCAATTTGCTCAGCATCCTGTCCGTAATACACGCCCATAAAACGATTGCTTCCTGCACCAAGATAATACTCAAACACGATATCCGCAAAGGATAAACCAGCATGAGGGCGACCCGTCGTTGGGTAATTTGCAACTTTAACAATAACGGGGCGACGATTCAGCTGACCGAGATCACTCATCACCAGCCCTGTCAGCGGATTGACATTTTCCGGAAAGTCGGATGGACCAACTTGTCCAACCGTTGGTATTGGTGTTGGCTCTGCAGTTGCTGTTTGTGTCGCTTCCGGTGCAGTTGTTATTTCTGCTTCAGGTGTGTCAGAAGGTTCTGGCATAGCCATCTTCGTTTGAGCAGCATAGGTGCTCGCCTGTTCAAATTGCGAGAGACCTGTCGGCTGACAGGCGCTGACCAAAACGGCGATCAATATCAATAATAACCAGGCTGGTTTTATCTTCTTAGTTTTCATGTGCTTCACCTCTTCAGTTTAATGTGCTGCGGTTTTCCCTGAGTGTAGTGTAAGAATTTTAATATAGAATAATCGATCATTTATTCCGACTTCAAGGTCTAATTGTATCAATAATTTCGGCAACATTGTCATATCGATTAAATGCCGGCATAAAATAGACACCTTGAAAATCTGACTTAATGTCCTGGATCAATTCTATTGCAATGCGTGCACCTTCAGATGCAGATTCCTCTCCCGAGCTGGACATCCGCTTTTGAATTTCATCAGGGATAGAGATGCCAGGAACCTCGTTGTGCAAGAACCGCGCATGCCGATCTGTCACCAGGGGCAAAATACCGACCAATATAGGGACGTTTAAAGGACCGTATAAGTTCCGATACATCTCAATGAATTCTCTCGCACGTTGAAGATCAAAGACAGGCTGGGTCAGGAAAAAATCTGCACCTGATTTCAATTTTTTTCTCAAAACGTGAATTTCGCGTTCCGGCTTGTTGGGGCACAGGTTCAGCGCCGCACCAACAAAGAAATTTGTTGGCTGCCCAATTTGACCGCCAGAATGATCAACGCCAAAATTAAAACCCTCTTTAATCAATCGGATTAAACCCGTCGGCACCAAATCATAAGAATCACTCGCATCCGGGTAATCACCAATTGCAGTCGGGTCACCCATGACCACGAACACATTATGGATGTTCATCGCATGTGCTGCCAGCAAGTCTCCCTGCACGCGCAGTAAATTTCGTCCCCGTGTGGGAAAGTGCAAGGTCGTCTCAATATTATACTGCGATTGGATCAGGTGGCACACCGCCCAGGGGCTCATTCGCATACGCGCCATCGGGCTGTCTGCAACATCGATCACATCTGCCCCGGCATCGGCAAGCAGGGAAGCACCTGCAAGCCGCTTATGGAGAGAAAGACCTCGCGGTGGGTCCATCTCAACGGCTATCACAAATTTTCCTTCTTCCAGTTTTTGTGCCAGTTTTGACTTTTCCCCAACAGGACCCAGTTCAATTTCTGCCTTTATTTCTGATTCAACTTCTACAGGAACCAAAGAATCCCTGGACGTTTTCTGAATCGTTTCTGCGATCACTTTAATGTGTGCAGGCGTTGTGCCACAGCAGCCCCCAATTACAGCTGCACCTGAACGCCAAAAAGAGAGAGCATAATCATGAAAATACTCGGGGCCTGCCGGGTACATGATGCGCCCACCGCTTTTTTCAGGAAAACCAGCGTTGGGCATGACAGAAAATTTTCCATCCGGTATTGTCTGAACCATTTGCCGTAAAATGTACAATAATTGCGAGGGTCCGCCAGAGCAGTTTACGCCAATCACATCCACATTTAAATCGTTGATTTTTATGGCAACTTCTTGCGGTGTATCCCCAAGCAGCGTTCGTCGGTCTCGTGTGAATGTCATTGAGGCAATGATTGGCACGTTTGGGTCAACCTGGCGCACGGCTTCAACCGCCGCCCGTACAGCATACAGGTCCACCATTGTCTCAATCAATATCAAATCGACGCCAGCATCAACAAGCGCTTGCGCTTGTTCTTTATATACTTCGCGAGCTTCTTCAACCTGCATTCGTCCAAAGGGCGCAAGTGGGACACCTAAAGGTCCCATATCACCCGCAATAAATACTTCCTTAAATGAAGCTGCAACCACTCTTTGCGCCAGGTTCACCGCTGCTGCATTGACCTCCCCCACGCGGTCATCCAGGCCGTGCCGTTCTAATTTTGTGCGGTTCGCGCCAAAGGTGTTGGTTTTGATAATCTCAGCACCTGCCTGGATGTAATCACGATGGATCTCGGCAACAACAGCGGGCTCTGTCAGGTTAAGTTCATCAAAACAGGCATCGATCTCAACGCCGCGTTCGTGCAGCAGGGTCCCCATCGCCCCGTCCGTCACAATCGGTTTTGTTGCCTGGTTTAAACGGGTTCGAAATTTTCTTTCTTCGTGTGACATAATAACCTTCCTAAATCCTCATGCCTTCATCAATTGTTCAACCCGGCTTGTACCAATATTGAAATACTTTGCATCAGGGTGATGAACAATGATGGCAGCCGTGGATTGCTCCGGTACAAGTTGATAAGCGGATGTCAGGCTCATTCCCAAAGCGGACTCAACCGGCAATAAATTAAATACCTTCAAGTGATCCTCTAGCTCCGGTATGGCAGGGTAACCCCAGGAATAGCGCTTACCGCGGTCGTGCTCCAGCCCTAATTCTCTGAGAATATGGACATGCAGATAATCCGCTGTCGCCTCTGCCATTTGCACTGCCAGACCGTGAAGGTAATACGCCTCTGCGAATTCTCCCCGATCCTGCAATTCCTCAAAGCGCTCGGTAGGTTTATGCCCAACAGTGACCACCTGGAAGGCAACAACATCCATTCTTCCAGATTTTTTCGATACAAAATAATCTGCCAGGCAAAGTCCCTGACCGCCTTCTTGTCTCGGAAACTCGAATTTCTGCAAGACCTTCAATTTGCCATTTTCTAAGGTCTGTGGGTCGTACACAAGCAGTGAATCCTCTTCCGCCTGGCATGGCCAATAACCATAAACACCCTGGGGCTGCAGCCAGGATTCTTTTTCAGCTTCTTTACGCATTCGTAAAAGCCGGTCATCAAATTCAACTTTTAATTTTTTCCATTCTTCACCATGCGTGTTTTTTGCGCCCCAGGACAGGCGGTACAGCTCGTTGATCGAAAGGTGCTCAGCAACCATTTCAATGGGCATGTTTTTGACGACCTTCGGTCCCCAATAAGGTGCAAGCGGCAGGTCTTCAAGTTCTCTGACCTGGTTTACAGTACGCCGTCGAGCACCCGCCCGTGGATTTGACAATTCCCGACCCAGTTCATAATCTGCAGCTTTATGTGTTTCCCGGATCAGAGTCACCTTCTTACCAGGGTTCATCAGGGCATCCATGGTTGAAAGACCTTCAAATGCGTCCTTACAATAAAAGACACCTGGTTCATAATAATGCCCTGCCTCTGTCAGCAGGATGCGTTTGCCAAATCGCGGGTTAATCGCCGCGCCTCCAATCAAAACAGGGAAGGAAAGTCCACGCCGGTCAAGCTCGTTAATGATCAAGGGCATTTGCCTGCTTGTGCTTACCAGAAGTGCGCTCAACCCGATGGCATCTGCCTTCTCTTCCACAGCACGTGAGATGATGGTCTCAGCCGGCACTTGCTTTCCAAGGTCAACCACCTCATATCCATTATTTGAAAGGATCGTTTTTACCAGGTTTTTTCCAATATCATGCACGTCACCATAAACCGTCGCCAGCACCAGTTTGCCTTTAGTGCTGCCCTCTTTTTTCTCAAGGTAGTTCTCCAGGTAATTTACCGCAATCTTCATCACTTCTGCACTTTGCAGCACAAAGGGCAGTATTAGCTCACCTGTCCCAAATTTATCACCAACATCCTTCATCGCTGGCAGAAGAACATTGTTCAAAACATCAACGGCAGCTTCTGATCTTGGCTTGTCTTTTGCAGATTCCAAAAGGATATCAATATCCGCTTCAACATCGGCTTTATGGCGACGCAATATCCGCCAGTGAAGCCTTTCTGCAGGGGGCATGTCATCAAGCACATCCTGACCCGCACCTGAGCCCTCCGCGTCATCTTCAACATTTTCAAAGTATGCAATCAATTTCGAAAGGGCGTCAGGATCACGGTTGAGGATCAGGTCTTCCGCCAACTTTCGCTCATTTTCAGGGATTTCAGCGTAGGGTTTAATATGAGCTGCGTTGACAATCGCCATATCCAAACCAGCTTCCACGGCATGATGCAGCATGACGCTGTTGAGCACTGCCCTGGCAGGTCTTGATAAACCAAAGGAGACATTGCTCACACCCAGTGAGGTCAGCACCCCCGGCAGCGCCGCCTTAATCCGCCGGATACCTTCCAGGGTCTGCAATGCTGAATCCCGCAAGTCAGGATCACCCGTTGCCAGCGTGAACGTCAGCGCGTCATAAACCAGGTCTTCTGGAGCTAACCCGTAATCCACTACAGCAAGGTCATAAATTCTTCGGGCAACGGCCAATTTGTGTTCTGCCGTCTTCGCCATCCCATCCTCATCGATAGTCAAAACGATCACTGCGGCATTAAATGCCTTAGCCAGGGAAAAGATCTGGCCAGCTTTTTCAGGTCCAGACTCAAGATGGGTGGAATTGATCAGGCTGCGTCCGGGGTTAGCCTTTAACGCGGCTTCAATAACCTCGACTTCAGTCGTATCAATCACCAGGGGTACAGGAACAGCGTTGGCAAGCTTCTTGACCAACTTGGACATCAATGCCACTTCGTTATCACGTTCTGTCAAAGCCACGCAAATATCCAAACCGTGTGCGCCGCTGTCAACCTGGGAGCGTGCCATCTCGATGATCGTGTCATAATTTTCAGCCATGATCAAACGTTTGAACCGACGTGATCCCTGAGTATTTAACCGCTCGCCAATCAAGAAAGGCGGCGGCGTTTGAGTCATCGTGACTGCCTGCACAGGTGAAGCCAATACGGGTTCTGTTTCAGGCGCTTGCGGTAAAGGGCGATTGCGATTCAAGCCATCATTGATCAATTCAATGTGATCTTCACGGGTTCCGCAGCAGCCGCCCACCACACGAACGCCGTAGTCATTGACAAATTCAAGCATTAATTCAGAAAAAGGTTCCGGTTTCATCGGGTAAACGGCTTCACCATCAACGTTCAATGGCAAACCGGCATTTGGAATACAAGAAACTGGCAGGTTTGCATTCTCCGTCAGGAACCGAATGGGTTCACGCATGTAATCAGGCCCGGTTGAACAATTCAGCCCGATCACATCAATGCCCATGCCCTCCAATACTGCAAGGGCAGCAGCAATGTCCGTTCCCAGAAGCATACGCCCGGTCGTATCCAGGGTCACCTGCGCTTGGATGGGTAAGACCTGCCCGGTTTCCTCAAAAGCGGAATGGATCCCCGTAATAACCGCCTTGACCTCAAGAATATCCTGGGATGTTTCAATCAAAAGCAAATCCACACCACCCTCAATCAGTGCAGCAGCCTGTTCCTTGAAGATATCTGCCAATGCATCAAAACTGATATCAGACATTTCAGGATCTTCTGTTGAGATCAATTTTCCGCTGGGACCCATTGATCCCGCCACAAAACGCGGCTTTTCTGGCGTCGAATATTCATCAGCAAGCCGGCGCGCAAGGCGAGCTGCTGCATGGTTGATCTCAGACACCCGTTCTCCCAAACCAAATTCGGATAAGGTCAGCCGGTTCGCCCGAAAAGAGTCCGTCTCAATCACATCTGACCCGGCTTCTAAAAATGATCGGTGCACTTTTTCCACTGCCTGGGGAAAAGTAATCACCAGAAAATCATTACATCCCGCAGTTTTTTCGCCCCCGAAATGCTCAGGAGTCAGATTCTGACGGTCAAGGTTTGTGCCCATCGCACCATCGAATAAAATCACATGGTCGTCAAGTGCATTCAAATATCGTCGGTTGGTGAACTTCTTCATATTAGATCGCATATTTTCCCTTCTGCGGGTAAAGCTCAAGCTGTTCAAAAAACAATCGCCTCTCAATGGATGAGAGGCGCTGGATACCCGGTGTTAACTTCACCTCATCTTCCAGATCTCCCCATATTTTGGGGGCTGCCGGAGTTGGCACCTTCGGTTTGTGACCGTGGTTGCCGAGGTATCATTGGGCCGGTCCCTCCACCTCTCTGGATGAGTTTCCAATTAGACAAATCTTATCATATTCAGAGGTGAAAGTCAATTTTTATGGGAATTTTTTAAATAATTATCAATCCCGTTTCAAAACTTCAAGCACGCCCATCACGGTGCCAAATCCAGGATTTTCCGGGATGACGAAATTACGGTTGTAAAATTCTCCTACCAAATCAATTTCATTTCGAATCGATTCAAGATCCATTAAATGACCGACCAGGATAATGTCCTTCATTCCGGCTGCATCGGAGGCATTAATTGCGATGACAGCAATTACCTGGGCAACCAGACGAACCAAACCTGCGGCAAGGTTTTCACGGGAAAATTCGCCTTGATGATCCAATTTTCCCAGATTGACTGCATTCGCCTTGGCTGGCAGCCTACCAACCTCACCCCCTACTGCTTCGCTGAGCATGATATCGACAGCGGCAGCATCGCCTGCAAGTGCCAGTCGGTCAATTTCGCCGACATCGTCCGTGCCAAGAATGATTCTGGATAAACCCAATAAGGTGCCCCCGCCAACCGCCGAGCCAGTCACGTGTTCAACCTGATCATCGGCTGCTGATACCATGGCAACCCCCGTACCGGCACTGACCACTAATCCCGATCGCCGCTCACTCAAAACCAGCCCGCCCAGACCTAAAGCAAGCATCTCATTGACCTTTTGAACTTTGAAGCCATCGACTTCATCCGGAAGCAAACGAAAACGTCCGCCGGTCACCCCAATGGTCATATCGCTTTGGAGATAGCCTTCAACTGCACCCATGGCTTGCCGTAATTGTTCAATGGGCTCGGGATGTTTATTGGGGAGCATGCGCATAATTTGGGAATGTTCTGTTTCAAGGATCAAGTCAATATTGGTCATCCCTATGTCAACAGCAAAGTTTGTTGGTGTCATTTCGAGCTCCAAGTTCATTTCATCAATACTGCTAGATTTTACCGCAAATTCATTTTATAGACACAAGCCCTGCTTTATGCGTTACAATAATAATTCAAAGGAAAATGAAATGAAAACAGGAACTCAAAAATTTTTAAACACCTTTTTACCGCTTTCACTGGTGCTGACCATTTTGGGTTGGGGCGGTCTGTTTCTTGTTCTTCGGGCGACAGTTCCCACCCTTGGTCCACGCTGGCTTTTTTTCTTTCTTGGGGTTATCGCTTTAACAGGGCCTGCTTTACCCATCGTTTATTTCCTCAATAAACGTTTTCCCAGTGACCCGCCAGTAGAAGGTATGGTCATCTTACGCCAGGCAATGTGGGTAGGCGTCTTTGGCAGCACAGTCGCCTGGCTGCAGCTCGGACGGGTGCTGACACCTGTGATGGCATTGATCCTGGCTGGCGTGTTCGCGTTGATTGAGTTCCTGCTGCGATTATTTGAACGCAGCCGATGGAACCCAAACCGTTGATAAAATATCCAATCATTCTATGTGATTTTAAAACCTCATGCCAGATTTGAGTAAGCTCCCTTCAGTTGACCAGCTGCTGCAAAACCCAAAGCTAAAGGACGTCATCCATTCTTTTGGCCGCCCATTAAGCCTTAAAGCACTTCGTGACGTGTTGGATAACTGCAGATACGAAGCAATCCAGCATAACCAGCCCATTCCTGAACAGCCTGAGATCATCCGACGGACTAAGAACCTCCTGAATGAATGGCTTTCGCCCACACTCACTCCCGTGATCAATGCTACCGGTGTCATCTTGCACACCAATCTTGGCAGAGCGCCGCTGAGCCTTGAAACCAGGGCTGCCATCTCCGGTATTTCGGCAGGCTATAATAATTTAGAATTTGACCTCCGCACAGGAAAACGTGGAAAAAGGTCCATCCATGCCAGCAGATTATTATCCACCCTGACGGGGGCGGAAGGTGGTTTCGTTGTCAACAATAATGCCGGCGCTGTTTTGCTGATCCTTTCTGCCCTGGCAAAGGGGAAAAACGTCCTCATCTCCCGGACCCAGCTTGTTGAAATCGGCGGTGGATTTCGCATCCCTGATGTGATGCGGCAATCTGGTGCAAACCTGTTCGAGATTGGCACAACAAATCGAATTCATCTCTATGATTACGAAAACGCACTCAAAGATGGAAATGTCGCCCTTGTGCTCGTCGCGCACCATTCCAACTTCAAATTAATTGGCTTCCACAGCGAACCAGTACTGCCTGAAATCGTTGAAACTGCCCATAAATATAATATACCTGTCGTGCATGATCTCGGCTCGGGCGCGCTGCTGGATACAGCCGATTACGGCCTTGCGCATGAACCCACGGTTTTCGAATCCATGGATGCCGGCTGTGACCTGGTCTGTTTTTCTGGTGATAAATTGATGGGTGGACCCCAGGCCGGGATCATCATCGGAAAAGAATCCCTGCTTGAATCTATCCGCGTTCATCCCCTGGCGCGTGCATTGCGGCCTGACAAAGTCACCTTGGCTGGCATCACGGCTACCATCACACACTATTTGAAGAACGAAGCGGAGACGAAGATTCCGATCTGGTATATGATCAGCCAATCAATAGAATCGATTGAAAAGCGTGCAAACAATTGGCGGGAATACCTGGGCAATGGTGAAGTTATCGAAGGACGTTCAACCGTTGGAGGCGGCAGCTTACCAACAGAAGAGATGCCAAGCTTTTTGCTGGCATTAAGCCCCAAAAAACCAGATGCATTCTTAAAAATACTGCGTGAAGCAAACCCGCCAATCATTGCAAGGATTGAAAATGAAATGGTATTATTCGACCCACGAACAGTCCTGCCCGACCAGGAGATTGCGTTTCTGAGACAGCTGCTAATTGCCTTGGAAGCGAAAGAATCCTGATTTAAACTAATTTGACTTTTTCGTCAATTAATTCATCATGATGAAGGCTGATACTATTGAAATCTGACATCGATCGCCACCTCAAAGAAAATAACGCGGATGCATTGTGGGTCACTGGTGCTGCCCAGCACAACCCGACCATGGTTTACATGACGGGCGGCGGGCACATGACCCAGGCAGATGTGATTAAGAAAATTGGGACAGACCCCATCCTGTTTCATGCACCCATGGAAAGAGATGAGGCTGCCCGTACAGGACTTAAAACCATAAATTACAATAAGTTCCCATTGAAAGATCGCCTGAAGTTGGCAGAGGGGGATCGGCTGAAAGCCCATGCGCTTCTTTATAAGTACATATTTGAGCAAATTGGATTGACATCGGGCAAGGTTCTTATCTACGGTCATACTGATGCGGGGAAGCATTTTACAATCGTCAACAAACTACAGGAGCTGATGCCAGGCTTGACATTCGAAGGCGATTTAGAGGACAGCGTCCTTCTGCAAGCGATGGCGACCAAAGAACCTGATGAAATTGACCGTATTCGCCAAATGGGCAACACCGTCCTCGAAGTTGTCTCAAGAACAGCTGATTTTCTCACCGGGCATAAAGTTCAGGATGATGTCCTGATCAAAGCCGACGGCAGTCCCCTTACAATCGGGGATGTCAAAGGGAAAATCAATCTCTGGCTGGCAGAATTGGGTTCTGAGAACCCAGAAGACACAATATTTGCGATTGGGCGAGATGCCGGCGTCCCCCACAGCGGTGGGACACCCTCTGATCCAATCAGGTTGGGGCAGACCATCGTCTTCGACATCTTTCCATGCGAAAAAGGCGGCGGCTATTTTTATGACTTTACCCGCACATGGTGTTTGGGTTATGCTCCTGAAGAAGCGCAGCAGCTTTACGACCAGGTTAAATCTGTTTACGACAAAATCGTTTCTGAACTAGAAACAGGCTTGAATGCTGCGCATTTTCAGGATCGGACATGTGATTTATTTGAAGCAATGGGACACAAGACAACCCGACAGGATCCTTCAATAGAATCTGGCTATGTTCACTCCCTGGGACACGGGCTCGGACTGAATGTTCATGAAAAGCCCTGGTTCAGTCGAAAAGATGACCCCAGCAATACCCTTATTCCTGGTTCTGTTTTTACCATCGAACCAGGGCTTTATTATCCCAAAAAGGGCATGGGGATACGTCTCGAAGATACCTACTACGTGACTCAAGACGGATCATTCGAAAAATTTGTCGATTTTCCCATGGCATTGGTGTTAGAAATGAAAGGCGGTAACAGCTGATATGTCATTGCCAACAGCAAGAATTTTAGGTATTGAAACATCCTGTGACGAAACAGCAGCAGCGGTGGTCAGTGATGGGAGGGTCATACATTCAAGCACTGTCGCCAGCCAAATGGCTTTGCATGCACAGTACGGCGGCGTGTTCCCGGAATTGGCTTCCCGAGAACACATCAAAGCGATCTATGCCATTGTCGACCAGGCATTGATCCAGGCGCATCTTGACATCAAAGATGTGGACGCGATTGCTGTTACGCAGGGTCCAGGGCTTGCCGGTTCTCTGGTTGTCGGCGTAAATATGGCAAAAGGCCTTTCACTGGCAACTGGCAAGCCGCTGATCGGCGTCAATCATTTAGAGGGGCATATTTACTCCTCTTGGCTCTATCCCGCCAATACTACGCCCCATGAACCACCTCGCTTTCCGCTGTTAGCCTTGCTGGTTTCAGGCGGGCACAGTGAACTCATTTTAGTCAAAGATTACCTGCAATACGAACGCTTGGGTGGCACCCTGGATGACGCAGCGGGTGAGGCCTTCGATAAAGTCGCTCGATTGCTCGACCTGCCCTACCCGGGCGGTCCAGCAATCCAAAAAGCCAGCCAAACTGGCGACCCCAATGCTTTCCCTTTCCCCAGGGCGATGTTGGAAGGCACCTGGGATTTCTCCTTTAGCGGCCTAAAAACAGCTGTCCTGAGGACAGTAGAAGCACTTCAGGCAGAAGGGAGACCGCTGCCGATTGAGAATCTGGCTGCCAGCTTCCAGGCAGCGGTTGTCGACGTCCTGGTTGAAAAAACCCTGCAGGCTGCTGAGGTTTTTGAGGTCAAAGACATCATTGTTGCCGGCGGCGTTTCTGCTAACAAATCTTTGCGTGAAAAAATACTCAACCAAAGCACCCGACCGGTTCACATTCCGCCGCTTTCCCTGTGTACAGACAATGCGGCAATGATTGCCGGCGCCGGTTATTATCATTATATTCAGAATGATTTTAGCTCTCCTGACTTTGACGTCCTGCCAACCTGGCCGTTAACATGACGTCAATGTAACCATTCCAAGCATGAGATCATCAAATGAATGAAAACAGCAAAACATTTGAGCTTGAAGCCCTGCAAAAAAGAGACAGAGCTGTCTTTGCCCAGGTTCTGGATCAGAATTCTGATCGGATTTATCGCTTAGCATTAAAGATGCTTGGAAATGTTCAGGATGCAGAAGACATCCTTCAGGAGACATTCATCAAAGCTTTCAATAATATTGACCAATTTGAAGGTCGTTCCAAGGTCTCAACCTGGCTCTACAGAATTGCGGTCAACGAATCTCTGATGCTGCTGCGAAAGCGAAAAGGAAATACAATCCAGCTGGATGCACCTTTAGAGACTGACGAAGGTGACCTGATTCCAAGGCAAATTGTTGATTGGTGTTGTCTTCCGGAAAAAGAATTAATGAACACAGAAACACGTGATCACATCCGGGAGGCAGTCAAGACCCTGTCTGATGCGAACCGGGCAGCATTTATCCTCAGGGATGTTGAGGGATTGTCAACACAAGAAACGGCGGAGGCTCTGGATATCTCAGAATCTGCTGTCAAAGTACGCTTGATGCGGGCTCGGATGCAGTTGCGAGAAGAATTGACAGCATTCTTTGCAGAAAAGATGATCAAAGAGACACTATGACTCACGAACACGACATCACATGCCAGAATATTCTTGAGAACCTGAATACCTACATCGATGGGGAATTAGGTGACGAAATTTGCGCTGATATTGAGGCGCACATTCAAACCTGTTTGGACTGCCGAATTGTCGTAAATACGCTCAAAAAAACCATTGAACTATGTAAATATGCTGATTCAGAATCCTCACTGCCTGTTGAAACACGCCATCGTCTCTTTGCTAAATTAAATCTTGAGGATTATGAGAAAAAAGATTGATTCTTCAGTTCCAAAGAATGAAATTGAAGAAAAGGACAATCAAGAAGGGGCTTATTGTGTAATTATCCCTCCTCAAAGTCTCAAACCTGGTATGATTTGCCCCCGATGTAAGGCTGCAAAAATTGAATATGATGGGATGTTAAATTTAGTCTGCCCCAATTGCGGTTTGACAGAAACTGGGGCTTGCACCTGATAAATCAATAATTTACCCCTCCGGTGGAGGTAAGAAAGGAAAAAATATATGGAGAGTAAAGTCGTTTGGAAAGGCGGGATGGCATTCACGGGATCCGTAGCAGGTTCAGGTTATTTGATTCCCCTTGATTCAGATGAAGCACTTGGTGGGCGCGATTTGGGATTTCGCCCCTTGCAATTATTCGCTGTCGGTCTTGTTGGATGCACCGGTATGGATGTGATTTCAATCCTGCAGAAAAAAAAGGTCGAGGTGACAGATTTTGTAGTATCCGCCAAGATTGAACGTGCTGAACAGCACCCAAAAATTTTTACAAAAATCCATTTGACTTATAAAGTGACAGGGAAAAACATCGATCGAAAAGATGTTGAACGTGCCGTCGAACTATCAGAAAATAAATATTGTCCTGCACAGGCAATGTTAGTGGAAACAGCAGAAATCAGTCACCAGATCATCATTGAGGAAAAAGAATAACAATTTCGTTTCATAAAGAAATTAGGGCAAGTAAATCCTCAGTTCTGATCGTGGTCAGGCACAAGGGACTCAACATTCCTTACCTGACGGATTTGGTAAGCAATCATACCCACAGATACAACCAGGAGACCGCTCAGAGATACCAGGAGGGACATGCCTGAACCTGGCGCATTTCCAAAGATTGGTCCCAATAATTGACCCAACCAATGATCCTGGTTGGTCATCGCGGGCTCAAAGACATTATCCGCCAGAGGACCTGCAACCGCCATGGAAATTGGTGCCGTGACCTGAGCGATCAGACGCCGTACGGAGAAAACCCGACCCTGCACCTCCGGCGACACCTTCAATTGCCAGATTGCCTGATTTGATCCATTGAGCATCGGGTTAACCAGCATCCCCAAGAAACTGGCTGCCAGCCAAATGGGGACGGCTCGTCCTAATCCCATCAAAACCAAATCAAAGGCACCAAATAAAATCCATCCTAGCAAGACCCCATGAATTTTTTTCTTTGGCCCTCCCCAGGCTGTCAGAGCTAAACCGCCCACCAGACCGCCAACGGCACCCGCAGATTGGACCCCACCCAATACCGTCGAATCCCCGTTGGTGCTTGCCAATATCATCGGCGCAAAAAGCGTGAATCCCACGGATGAAAATAAATTACCGAAGAAAAACACAAGCTGCAGGCTAAACAGGCTGGGACGATCCCACACATATCGAAACCCGTAGACCAATTCTCTAAAAAAGGCACCCGATTTTTCATCTCTCGTTCTTCCCTCAGGTTCCGGGATAAATACCAACAAAAGAAACAAAAGAGCAATAACCAATGTGACCAGGTCGATCGCGATGATCCCGGTAACATCAATCATCGGTAAAAGAACACCAGCAAGAATGGGAGCGAAAATGCCCACGCCAAATTCAGCCATCGAAATCATCCCGCTCGTCCGGGCATAATTTTTTTTGTCCACCAACAGGGTGATTGCTGCAGAATAGGCAGGCCACTGAAAGGCACCGAAAATCCCCCCAACCGCACCGGTGATATAGAGATGCCAGATTTCCAGGTTGTCCGTAAGCAATAAGATGAAAATCGTAACCGTGACAATCCCGGCACCGATATCACTTAAAGCCATGACCAGCTTTCGATTCCAGCGGTCAACCAGCACACCAGCGATTGGGGTGAAGACGATCAATGGCGCAAAGGAAAAAAAGCCCACCAGTGCCAGGGGGGTTGCCTGTCCGGTCTTTTCCCATGCCCAGATGCCCATTGCAAAGTGGGTCATCTGAGATCCAATCATTGAGAATGCCTGTCCAGCCCAAATGAGAATGAAACCACGCATGCCCTTGAATTCTTTGACCATATCACGTCCTTGATTATGCGCTCAAGTTCCTTGCTTATCTACTTTTCATAGAATCTGGTAGAATCGACTGGTCAACAAACATTCCTGAATGAACCAATGAAAAAAGATTTTCAAAATGCAGTCGTTTTACTATTGTTGGTAATGCTATTGATCGGCTGTCGTGGCCTTGATCAAGACCTGCCTACTCAGACTAGCGTTCCTACCGAAACCTCGACAAGCACTGCTGCACCTGTGCCCACAGATACACCTTCTCCCACGCCCACATCCACGCCGCTTCCGCTTAATGGGCAGCAAACCCAATATGATATTGAACTGAATATCAATTATTATAATCGGTTTATTACTGCCAGAAGCCGCTCCCTGTATACCAACAAAACACAATTCCCCATCAACGAGATGATCTACATCATCTATCCGACCATTTTCCAAAGCGCTATTTATGTAAAATCTATTGAATTGGGTAACGGCACACCCGTTTCTAACTTCCGCTGGGATGGCCATCGCATGGTAATCCCACTGAATACCCCATTGATGCCCGGGGAACAAATCGAGTTCGTCCATGATTTTGAACTGTATATGCCCAATCGCGGAGGCACTTTTGGCCAAACAGATCACCAGCTTAACCTGTCCTACTGGTTCCCCATGATCCCGCCGCGAACGGAAGAGGGCTGGGATTATTATGAGATTTCCCTGGTCAACAGCCAATTCATTGGTGAAAACTTCTTCTTTGAAAACGCCGACTTCAATGTCCGCTTAGCATTTACGGATCGTGCTGAAACTATGAAGGTCGCTGCAGGTGTCCTCCCCCGGGAAGAGGACGACATGCTCCTATATGAAATGAAATTGGCTCGGACCTTCACGCTTTCAATCAGTGATGTGTATGTAATCGCAGAGCGCGACGTCTTAGGGACAAAGATCCTCAGCTACACCTTCCCGGAAGAAGCCTCAGCAGGTGAGGCAGCCGCGGATTTGGCTGTTGACACCTTAAAGCTGTTCACAGAGTTTTATGGTCCGGTCATGCGAGACCTGGTCACCATTGTGGAGGCTGATTTTGAACACAACATGGAATTTGACGGCTTGATCTTTATCAGCCGCGGAATCTTTATGTTCTACAACGGCACCCCTGAGACCAATCTGACCATTATCACCCCGCACGAGGTTTCGCACCAATGGTTTTACAGCCTTGTCGGAAACAACCAGGCTGTGGAACCCTGGCTGGATGAGTCAATCGCCACCTATTCAGAAGCGCTGTTTTATGAACATTATTATCCTGAACTTGTATCCTGGTGGTGGGCAAACCGCGTGGATGGTCACCAGCCCTCAGGGTATGTCGACAACACGATTTACCTTGAAGCAGGCTACGAGGCTTATCGCAACAGCGTCTATCTCAACGGTGCTCACTTTATGCAGGATCTGCGCGATACCATTGGTGATGAAGCCTATTTTAATTTCATAAAGGCTTATGCTCTTGAAAATCGCTATCAGATCGCCAGCAGCGAAGATTTTTTCTCAACGCTTTCACGTCACACAAGTGAAGATCTGACGATTTTGTTTGAAGAATATTTCGCAAATCCACCCAATTCGCCAGAAACATAGCAGCTATCATAACCTTCAGTACTTAAGAAAATAATGCAATTAGCAAACCACCCTAAAATAATAATCGCAATATTATAAAAATTTTTTACGATAGCAATAATAAAAGGCTTGCTCACCCAATAAAAAGCTTGACTTTAAAGCTTTCAATGGTTATGATGCCTTTGGAGAAAAAATGACTGAAATTGAAGAATTAACCGAAAAAAATCCGGAAGAAGAGCCGATCGAGGTTCGCGATTCTGATCCAGATATAGCTGAAAATGCACCAAAAGTGGGGATTGTAAATAATCCCAAGCTGTTAAGAATCGGTGTCTACTTTGTAACATTCCTGGTGGTTATTTTGATTGCCTGGGGTGTTGGGTCAATGATCGTTAACAACACAGCAGCCGCACCTGCGCCAACGGCAACTCCGACCGAAAAAATTATAGCGATCCCAAGCAATCTTTCGACACCGAATTTTACAACGGTTGGAAAGCAAGCTGGGCTCGTCCGATTGCCTGAAATAAATACAACACAGCAAGCTGAAGTCGAGGCGCGAGATGAGGTTATCACTTATGATGTCCAGCAAGGAGATTCCATCTTCGGTATTGCTGACAAATTTGGCCTGAAGCCAGAATCAGTCTTGTGGGCGAACCGGTATATTCTCGGGGACACACCCGACGGATTGGGCATTGGAGTTACGCTATTTATCCTCCCGGAAGATGGCGTTTATCACCGCTGGGAACAGGGAGAAGGTCTTAACGGGGTCGCTTCATTTTACGGCGTCGAGCCTGATGTGATCGTCAACTACCCTTTAAACGGCCTCATCCCCGAAGAGGTTGGTGACTATGCCAATCCCAACATTGAACCCGGTACGATGCTGGTGGTTCCGGGCGGCACTCGCCCCACGGTTTCGTGGATCATCGCAAGGGACAACCCTGCCTCAGGCAGTGCCTACCTCGGCCCTGGCGCCTGCAGCGGCATTATTTATGGCGATGTCGGCACAGGCAGCTTTACCTACCCGACCACAGCAACCTGGCTTTCTGGTTACGATTGGAACCCGCCAGTTCACAACGGCCTCGATTTCGATGGTGATTACGGCAGCCCAATTTACGCTGCAGACTCCGGTGTAATTGTCTATTCTGGATGGTCAGACCGCGGCTATGGCTACCTGATCGTTGTCGACCACGATAGCGGTTGGCAAACATTTTATGCCCACCTGATGGAAGGCACTTTGTCACCCTGCGGCGTGAGTGTTCAAAAAGGGCAATTGATCGCTTCCATGGCCAGCACCGGCAATTCGACCGGACCCCATCTTCACTTCGAAATGCGCCTGAACGGCAGCGCGGTCAACCCTTGGCAGTTCTTAAATTAAGCAAAAATTCACTAAGAATAAGAACGCATACGACAAGACAACGGTAATTTTGACCGTTGTCTTGTTTTTTCTATTAATCGCTTTAACTCAAATCTCAATTGATAGTTTATTGTTTACCAATATCACAGGTCAGTCACAGGCTGGATTCAGAGTTGCGCTCATACGCCGTGATGATCAGGATCGGATAATTGTCATCTGTGCAATTCGGCTTATTGATTTTATCAAGTAGGTGTTCAATACCCGACTTCCCACAATCTATACGATGATCAATCATTAATCAAAGGAGGATCCGGAGATTCAGTCTGCATCTTCTCTTCTTAATACGGGCTCTGCAGCAGCGACCAGGTTAGAGAGACGCTCCATGCTGCTGGTGATCAATGGCGGATGCGGTTCCTCCATAGCATCAATAGTTTGCGTTATCGCTGCTAACCGTTCTTTTAGATCTGAAAGATCGGTCGCGGCACCTTCTGAGACTCGATGGATGACCAGGCGGTTCCACAAGATTAAGCAGATAGCAGATATTGGTGGTGCAACGATGATCCCAAGGATCCCAAATGTGTCTGCCAGAGCAATCATTAAGATCACATTCAGAATCGGGCTATCCCATCGACGATCGAAGAGCTTCGGTTTAATCCAAATCTGTATCACAACCAAAACAATAATTGTAAAAATTCCTGTAATAATACTGATCTCTACACTTGTTAGTAGACCAATAATTATTATAGGAATGAAGATCAGGACCCCACCAATAAAAGGCACCAGGCTGGCTAATGCCCCGATCAAACCGAGAAAGTTGGGGGAAGGTGACCCGATTATCCAAAATCCTAATCCTAAACAAAACCCGACCAAAAGACTATATGAGCCCTGGCCACGGATATAAGCACCAATTTCAAATTCAACCGTCTGCCAGATATCTCTCGCACGTTTTCGCTGGTTAGATGGCAATAATGACAGCCAGAGTCGCTCGAAATGTGCTTGACTGGTACTCCAATAGACACTCAAAATAAGAATTACAGCGCCAGCAGTCACCATGCCACCAATATTTTGAGCAATACCCAATAGTGCTGGCAAAACCAGCGCCCCATCTGGTCCGATGATGTTTTGGAAAAGAACACTGGGTGATGGCAGCCAAATTAATATCGTTTTCCGGAAGGAGACACTCATCCATTCTGGCAGCCGCCAATTATCCCGCACTGATGCATTTTGGGCTAAAATGGACAACTCTGTTGCCGAGGCTCGGACAACCAAAAATACCACAAATAATAAACCTACCAACACGAGGATGTAAAAAATAATCCAAAGGATCCTCGTAAATAATTTTTTTCCGACCAAACGTGTGAACAAGGGTTTTATTGAAGCCGCGAGCATTAATGAGATCAATCCATATGAAACAACAATCCGAAAATGCCACAGCACCAACAAAGCCAGAAGTGTGATCAAAACGCCAACGCCGATTCTTACAAGGTTCTTAATCATGTTGTTCTTCAAGTGTTATTTTTGCTAATAATTCGGCTAAATCTGTGGAGACAGATTCAATTTCATCCATGACAAAATCGATTTGTTTCTCTGAAATGTCTGATCCCCCCTTTTTAAGGCGGGCCTGTTTTTGCAAATCGCCAACCAGGTCCTTTATATCATAGAGTAGCCGGCTGGAAAGGTCTCGGCCAGGAATGTTTTCTGACTCTGGTATTGATGGGTAGAAGACATAACGGTTTAAAAAAAGTTGAATAATTGCCGCAATGGGTATTGCCATGAGCGCACCTGCAATGCCGAAGAATGAACCAAATGCAAAAATTGACAGCAGGGACACGAAAGGATTGACGCCGACAGCTTTTCTCATGATGCGTGGGACTAATAAATTGTTCTCGAGAAATTGGATGACGATGGTCGCACCTACCACCCAAACTAATTTTGTGGGTGATATGGATAGCGCGATGATTCCTGCTGGAATAGCCCCAAGAATGGGCCCGATCATTGGCACAGCTTCAAGTATCCCTGCGATGAGCGCCAGCACTAAAGCGTTTGGCAAGCCAATAATTAAATATGCAATCAGTGCAAGAACACCAACCGCGAGGCTAAGGACGCCTTTCCCAAGTAAGAAGTAACCGATTTTTAACTCCATTGACGCGATCAATTCAGATATGTCGAGGCGAAGAGGTTTCGGCGCTAGAAATATTAATGATCGAATAGTTCGCGGGCCATCAAGAGCCCAATGAAAGGCTAAAACCAAAACAACGATGGTTATAAAAACGCTTTTTGAGACAGAAGTCAAATATACCAATCCTTGTTCAGCAGAAGCTATCATCTCCGGATCCGTTGTTTGCACTTGTAAAATACTCGGAACTTCACGGGGTAGGATCTCGCTAATGGATAAGATAAAAGGATTGGGAGAGTCTTCCATCCAGGTACGTATGTCCAAATAATACTCTGGGATACCGTCAATGATCATCGCCCCCTGTTCAGAAACTAAAGGAAAGAGCAATAGGATAAACCCAAAGGCCAGGATAAGAAATACTGCAAAGACAAGGATCACGCCTGCAATTTTTGGCAATTTATGAAGGTACAACCAGTTTACTATGGGTCTGATAACCGTACCCAATATGATCGCGACAAACACAATAAAAACAACCGCGTAAAAACGGTAAATGAGCCAAAAACCTAGCCCTACACCCACAAGAACCAGGGTAGCCTCCACCACCCGGCGGAATGTCCATTGATCAAGTTGTGAGGATGAATTTTCCTCCATCTTTACCTCGACGTTTGAAACATAAATGAACCGAATTAATTCAACCAAGAGCTCTGATCGAGAATTTACAATATATGACGAACAATCATTGAATAAAAATTCATCTTGAAATAACTTGGCTGTTTTTAAAAACTCATCAAGACTGAGATATCTCTTTGACAACTTCTGCAGTCTTTTCAGGGTAGTTCCCACGCGTTGCTATGTCAGCCTGGGAGATTATCCCTAAAATCACATTTGTCTTATCAACGATAGTAATGCGCCGTAGTTGATGCTCTGACATCAAGTCCATGGCTTTTTGCAAAGGATCGTCTGCCCGGCAGCTCACCACTTTACGCGTCATCACGCTTTCAACTTGTGTTGAGCCGGCATCAAACCCTTCAGCAGTTACTTTTAATGCTAAATCTCGGTCAGTAATTATGCCGACCAATTTACGTGTTTCTATGCTCTCAATGACAGGTATTGGACCGACGTTCTCGCGTTTCATGAGTTCGGCTGCTCTTTTGACACTATCCGTTGGCAGGCAGCAAACAGGATTGGGGGTCATCACATCTTCACAGGTTTTCATTACTTTTCCTTTAATAATGGGTTGCTTATTTAGTAGAATTATGACTTTAGCAAATTCATTCAACACGAATGGAAGTCTTGATATATTTCTAATGGTCAGGTTCAACCGCGTATGCGCTGGATGGACCCACCCACCCGGCCATTCAGCCGGGCGGGCGGATTTTCCATTTTCTTTCTCCTAAATACAAAACCTGATTTTGCTTTATGAATTAACTGAACTCCCGGTGATAATTGTTTGTTAAATTATTCCAAGTAAGTTCAGCACTACAAGGATAATCACAATCACGATCAGGACGTGAACCCAGTTCCCTGTTTTTGGGAAGCCTGAAAATACTCTGCCGCCAAAGGCTCCCAGCAGCCACAGGACCAGTAAAATTACAACAATTGTCCACAACATTTCATTACTCCTTTATTAGAATTGTGAATAGATAAATTTTGTTAATGCCAAATGGCTGTGAGGCCTTCTGGCGAGTAACCATTAGTGTTTTCCTTTAAAAAAATTAAAAGCGATCGTTCTTATAATCACGGATTCCTGCTGCATCTTTTTCTTCTTCAGTCAAGGTGAAGAAGGTCTTTGCCCATTGGGAGACATCCTGAGCCCATTTCACTGCAGGTTGGGTTTTTGACACTTTTTGGCTTGATCCGGATTCTTGTTGT
>JARGGB010000037.1:0-2156 GCA_029210815.1 Candidatus Brevefilum sp. | reverse complement strand
TGACCAGCATCGTTTCAATAGTGATAGCGTCATTTATCGTCCCAATACCTAACAGCGGACTGATAAAATATCCTGCGAGGAAGGCGCCAACAACGGCGACTATGATATTAACGAGTATGTTGGAGCGATCCTTCATAATAACAGATGCTAACCAACCAATGATTGCAGCAGCAACCAGGTAAATTAGAATGTTCATTTATTTTCTCCTTGTTGATTTTTTTCCTGCGTTTCATTGAGTTTTGGCTTGTTTTCTCAATAAAGCGACAGTGGATTAATAGGGTAAAGCTAGATCCTTTTGGCAGTGCAATCGCAAGCCTTGCTAGTCATCACTATCAAGCGAGACCACTTTTACTCTTGCGTTTCTACGTTCTCTCTCTACCATTCGACTCGCAAACCAGCCAATGACTGCTCCAGCTACAAGCCATACGATGAATTTTACAAAATTCATGTCGTCACTCCATTCATTACAAATTATGTTACATCCACCTGTTTGGGTAGATTTTGCCCAAACAATCAATCCAAATGTGTTTCATGAGTATCTGTTTGATCGTTGGTTGTGGTTTTGCTTACCTGAGTGGTTGTGTGGGTTTCCGCGGGTGCATCAGCGGTTACAATTGTTTGCTTGACGTTAACCTCGCCACCATGGCGGTAGAAAATGACATACACCAGCCGTTCTAAGGCATAAAAAACCAAAGCATACACAATCATGGCAATAAGTGTTGAAAATTCAAACACCATTCCCTCTGCAGCAGGGGCTCTCGTTAAACTGGCAAAAGGCGCAACAAAAAGATTGGTAAATCCATACAGGAATGTTGCAAACGCATTTGCAGGATTGACCCCGATCAATTTGAATAAAAACCGCAGTGCCAGCGCACTTTCGAGAATACCGAGCAGCAGCCAGATCACCTGGGTAAGCTTAAAGGTTGTGTTGCGTCCTTCTGCACCCTTGTCCTGGCGAGTCGTTCTTACTTCTTTATAATCAGTCATTTGTTCCTCTTTTTCCTTATATTCATTATTAGATATTGGCTTCTATTCTATAGTTCCGGGCAACTGCTTTTTAAATATTGCGCTCTCAATTTATTTCTTGAACCAGTTCAGATGACTACCAATCAAGCGGATCGTGTGTGGCATTTGGTTTAATTAATATCCCCAGCACGAGGCCGAGCAGCACCCCAATGGTTATGGCTACCCAGGGGTAATTGATAACCTTGTCACCAAATCCGCCCGGGATTTTGTTAGCAACTTCCTGGGCTTTTGCGTTGTACTGACCCATGCCCTGTTTGACATTTTTATCAATTGATTCAGAAGTCTTTTGAAGGGTTTCTTTCGCATTTTCCGTAAAATCATGGGCGCCCTTCTTAATCTTTGTTGCGCCATCTTCTGCCCATTCAACGACGTCATCTTTTGCTTTTGTCACAGCCTCGACAGTTTTTTCTTCAACATTCTTATATCCGGACTTGACATCTTCCATGGTTGTAGTTGCTTGATCTTCAATGTTTTCTTTAAGCGGTTTATTCTTCTTCATTTTCTAATTCTTTTCTGGCTTACGCCTTAATTGGTCTGGGCACGATATAGGACCTCAGCATCCAGGCCATCTTTTCGTGTAAACTCATCACCCCTACGAGCAAATCGACTGTGGCATCGTCCTCATAATCTTCACTGCACTTTCTGATATCTTCCCTCAAGTTCCGAATGATTGTCTCATGGTCAGCCAGGAGGTGGAGGACATCGGGGATATTGTCTGGCCGAATTTTTATTTGGGTGTGGTCAAGAAATTCCTGGAAGCTGCCGAGCGCAATCCCACCAAGCATTCTTGTGCGTTCTGCAATTTTGTCAATAATTTCATTCAATTGCTTGTATTGGGTTTCAAAAAAGATATGCAATTCTAAAAAACCAGGTCCGCTGCCATTCCAATGGGCAGATCGTGTTTTTTGAGAGAGCACTGATTCGTTGGCAAGGCTGATGTTGAGCATATCTACAACCGGAACGCGGACATCACTGGCCAAGCCGATGTTTGGCTGATATATCAGGATTTGTTCTTTATTGTTGTCTGAACCCTTTTTTGGTTTGACAAAAATTTGAGTTTTGGGATCATTCCCATCGTTATTTGCGTCTTGCATATTTATAAACTCCTTTCAATGGCGAGTTTTCTCCTA
>JARGGB010000036.1 GCA_029210815.1 Candidatus Brevefilum sp. | reverse complement strand
AGCTGAGCTACGCGCCCTTACTTTACTTTGCGCTCTTCCAGCAGTCCCTACAGGGATCTGCGAGGCTGCGCACCCTGAGTGAGATGCATTATAGCAAAATTTACATTGAAGGTCAATCAAAATGATCTGGTCTTAAGAATCAAAGCCGCTGACTTTACGAATAGCAGCGGCTCAATTTTATAAGTTAATTAACCAACCAATCACTCGCGTTAAGTCTTATCGCCATGTAGAACATTCAATTTATTTTAGTTGGTCTTCCCACCATCATCTAATGGTTATTTCAAAACCTAAGTTACACGGTATCTTTCGGCTTGTAGAACAGCACATAAATGATTCGTTCAAGTGCCCAGCCAATCAAGGCATAAATTAACATCGCAAGAAGCGTGGATGTTTCAAACACCATTCCCCCTGCTGACGGCGCACCTGCTAAACTTGCGAAAGGTTTGAGCAGCAAATCTGAGACTGAGTAAAGCAGCGATGCGAATGGATTTTCGGGGTTAACAGCGACCAATTTAAACAAAAATCGCAAACCGAGAATGCCTTCAATCAAGCCAAAGATAAACCAGATGATCTGTGTACTTTTGTATGTTCTCAACCTGCTTTTTTTCTCTTCCGGGTCAGAGGTACTTATCTGTTCTTTATAGTCTGTCATTTTATCCTCCTAAAATTATGATCTATTATCTTTCTCAATTTCATTCTACTGGATAAAAGATCTGTATCAAGACTGAGGCCATTGCTTTACCGCTTTATAATACTTGAACCGAAGACTAATTTATAGCGCTTTGCTCAGATTTTCGAGGGGATCCTCACGCAACAATTTACCAAAGAAAGGGGCGGCTTATACAGACTGTAGAAAACAAAAATGAATGCCCTTAAGTCATGTTCGTAGAGATGCGGTGTTCATATAAGCAGGTGTCCTTCTCCACACTTATGCCGCTCCCAGACACTAATCAAAGGATCTGAACAATATCTTTCATCCCCAAGGAAGTTCTTAGGTTTAGTCATAAATTCGCAGAAAATTAACAGGTAAATTTGATAAGATTCCTTGATTGATCACTTTTTTTTAATGTATAATCAATATCAGGTCAAAGAATGATTTAGATAAGTAAATAACAGGGTACAACACTTTGCTCTCAAGCATCTCAGCTTTCATCACAGCACACTGCCGCAATAATATACCTGCAGGATAAATTTATCCCTTGCCAACCCTTGGGTGAGGTCTTGAAATAAGGAGGTATTATTGGAATATTTCGGATAACAAAACCAAAAGGATTTCTCATCCACATGTTTCATTAAAGGAGTAAAAATGAAAACAAACTTACCATTTTCAATAAAATTAATTGCCTGCATACTTTTTTTTAGCATGATAGTGGGAGCGCTCCCATCAACACCAGTCGGCGCCGTCAATGAACTGATCATCATCGATGATTTTGAAGACGGCGATGTGTCCGATTGGGGATACTTCGGAGGTAATGCGGCCGGCGGAGGGTACGGCATCGCTGATGACCGACCCTATGAAGGCACTTATTACCTCAGTACAGGTTGGGGCGGTGAAGGATCAACCTCCGTTTTTTACGGCGGTTTATACCGCAACATGGATAATGCAGCACAAATTGTCCCGCCCTCCAGCCCCATCTTCAACGTGTGGGTGCTGAACCAGAGCAATGCCACCGTTGATCAGTACACCCTCGAAATCACCATTCGGGAGGACCTCGACGGGAACGGCTGGACAGACACCCAAGAAGATTCTTTCCGGCTTGACACCGTATTCACCAGCACCGATTTTGATGATCAGTGGACTTTGATCAGCGCACCGGTCAGTGACTTCACAGACCTGTACACCGGCGGCGACGGCACCTTCAACGGCAATCTTGATGAGATTGTGATTGTAATCTCTGGTGTTTCGGGCGCTTCCGGATCCACTGTCGAGGTTGATTTTGACCTGTTCTCTTTTACATCCGCCGATACAGAGCCAACTGCTCTGGTTGATGATTTCGAATCGGGTCTTCCCTACGGGACGGATGCCAACGGGATAGAAATTGGTTTCGTTACTTTCAATGACCCCAACAGTGACCCACCCGTCTTATCAACAACCGATTCACCCCCGGCCCCCTTACCAAATGCAGACGTACCCAACAATGTTTTGCAAATGGATCTCAATGTTGACGCATGGGCTGGTTTCGTGCACAACTTCGAAAATGAAACCGTCGACACCTGGGTCCCCCAAGATTGGAGCGCTTTTGAAGGGATCTCCTTCTGGTTGTACGGGACCGGATCAGGCACAACCATGTTCTTCGATGTGCTGGATAACCGCAACCCGGATTCGACCACAGACGATGCTGAACGCTGGACCTTTGCCTTCATCGATGATTTCAGCGGTTGGATGGAAATCCAAATCCCCTTTGCTGACATGACCCGCAAAGAAATTGGCAATGGTGCACCAAACGACGGCTTCAATCTAAACGAGGTTCACGGCTATGGTTTAGGCACGCTTAACACAGGTGGACCAGCAGTTTATTATATGGACAATGTCATGGTGTACGGCCTTGCACCAGATCGCCCCCTGACAGTTGGCTTCAGCAAGATCGATTATCCCTTTGTTGAAGGATCTGAAGCTCTCATCACTGTCAAGCTCAGCAAACCAGTGGAAGAGACCGTTACAGTTCAGGTTGACACGGAATACGGCTTTGGTATAGCAGATCGTGACTATATTCCGACCCAGGAAACATTGGTCTTCATGCCAAGCACCACGACCCAATCTTTTACAGTCCAAACAATTGATGACAACAAATATCAAGGCGACCTTGGCGTCGTGCTTTCCCTCTCAAATCCTACTGGCGGTGCTGCATTAGGTCTCCCGCCGATCGCACGCTTAACGATCCTTGATAACGAATCCTATGATCCCAACCTCCTGGATGATTTCGAAACGCCTCCCTATTTGTGGGAAACGGATCAAGAAGCAACTTTGACCAATCCAGAAATTCCAGCTGGTGATCCCCTGGCATTACCCGGACAAGGCAACTATGAACATGTTTTACAAGCCAGCCAGAACAATGGGGGAACCCCCTATTCCTTCAGCCGCAGCTTCCCCATCGGTCAAAATTGGAGCAATTCAGGCGGAATAAATTTCTGGTACTATGGCCAGAACAGCAGCAAGGACATTGAAATCGAACTTGTCAATCAAGAGGAAATTAACAACCTCCCTTCCGAATGGCAGCTGGTATGGAGCGACGAATTCAACGACGAAGCGGGTACTGCACCTGACGAAGCGATATGGGGACAGGAATACGGCGATGGTACCGCTAACGGCATCCCGGGTTGGGGAAATGATGAACTCGAATTCTACACAGCCAGCACCGATAATGCTGCTTTGGACGGCGGTGGCAACCTGCAGATTACTGCAAAAGAAGCGGATGGTTCGCTGATGTGTTATTACGGGCCTTGCGAATATACCTCCGCACGCTTGCTCACCAAAGACCGCTTTGAAGTCGCATATGGTCGTTTGGAAGCCCGTATTAAAGTGCCCGAGGGTGCAGGTTTATGGCCGGCATTCTGGATGCTTGGCACGGATCTCGATCAGGTGGGTTGGCCGCAGTCCGGTGAGATTGATATCATGGAATATGTCGGCAGAGTACCCAACGAGATTTTTGGCACCTTGCATGGGCCAGGCTATTCCGGTGGGGCAAGTTATGGTCAATATTATGATCTCGGTGAACCTGTTGCTGACCAATTCCACACCTTTGCCGTAGAATGGGAACCAGACAAGATCGTTTGGTTACTCGACGGCATACCGTTCTTTACAGCCACCCCAACCGATGACTACATGTTGGATAAACAATGGGTATTCAACCATCCCTTCTATATCCTCTTGAATGTCGCTGTCGGCGGCAATTTCGGCGGTCCCGTTGGAGAGGATACCATCTTCCCCCAGTCGATGCTGGTCGATTACGTGCGCCTGTACCAGGCGAATACAATACCGACATCCTCAAGCGCCTCCTTCATAGATGATTTCACTGGGTGGCAAAAAATTGAGCTGCCCTTTGATTCGTTTGTAAACGACACAGGAGCCGCACTTGATTTAGAAGATGTTGACAGGATTGCATTCAACATTCCTGATGGTTTATCTGAACCGGTGATGGTTGACCAGATTCGCTTATCCTGTCCGGAAACTGTTATGGTTGAGAACACAGCTGACAGCGGCCCCGGGTCGCTCCGCAACGCATTAAATGCTGTATGTGCGGATGGGACCATCACTTTTTCGCCCGATCTGGAAGGACAGACCATTACGCTTCTTTCGGGTCCATTGACTCTTGGGAAAAATGTGACCATTGATGGATCCGATGCACCTGACTTAACCATCAGCGGTAATTCCTCGGACCGTATTTTGATCATCAACGCCGGTACAACGGCAGAGGTGAGCCATCTGATCCTTGCAAACGGTTACGGCTGGCAGTTGGCCGGTGGGGTTTTGAACAATGGCGCCCTAACGCTTGACCATGTACATGTCACTGATAATGTCATGGCAACCGATGCCGGTGATTACTGGCAGGGCGGCGGCGGGATTTACAACGGCGATGGTGCCTCGCTCAATTTAATTGACAGCAGTGTATCCGGCAACAATGCAGCCTGGTCAGGCGGCGGCATTTACGCCTTCTTCAACACGACAACCACCATTGAACGCAGCACAATCAGCGGAAATACCTCCAATGATGTTGGCGGAGGGATCCGATCACTTGGCAATATGACCATCATCAACAGCACCATCAGCGGCAATACTGCAACCGGTTGGCACGGCGGCGCAATCTTCATGACTGACGGCGATATCACCATCAACAACTCGACCATCGCCAACAACATTGGCCCTGAATGGGCGCCATCGACAATTTTCATCGGCGATTATGGTTCCTACACTTCAACATTGACACTCTCAAACACCATCATCACCAGCAATCAATGGTATGCCTGTGAGAAATCTGCATCAGGTGTTACACGGGAAGTTATCTCTCTGGGGCACAACCTGGTCCAGGATGACAGCTGTTCACCGGTGGAAAGTGACCTGATCGGCGTTGATGCACTGCTTGGGCCCCTGGCTGACAACACCGGCCCAACGCTGACCCATGCCCTGCTTCCTGGCAGTCCCGCAATTGATGCAGGCGACGATGCGCTTTGTCCTGGAATAGATCAGCGCGGTGTATTACGCCCACAAGGTCTTTATTGCGATATTGGTTCCTACGAATCCATAGGAAGCGAAGAGTATCCTTTTAAGATTTTTATACCAATAATATTCTCTGATAATTAAGCCAAATGGGATTCGGCACAATCTGATACATATCATCGTTATTGCGAGATTGGCGCTTACAAAGCCAAATAATCAAATCAGATTAGCACGAAACTAAAAACAATAAATCCTGTCCCGAGAGAAACACAAACCTCTTGGGGCAGGTTAATGTAAAAATTAATGGAATCAGTCATATCCAAGGAGCAAGAGTTATTCAATGATCACTATAATCATTGAAAAGGTCATTTAAACGATACAGCCTGAACGATTGCAGCATCGCAAAAATTTACTTCAAGCCTGATCAGATCAATAAGAATAACTATTGGCTTTTAGAAAAAGTGCATAAAAAGTCAGATTTAACAAATAACCGGCCTTTCATCATCTTCAATTGAAACATCCCTCACTTACAAAGTGTTCCTTCATTTAATACATAATATTTTTTGGCTGCAAAATCATGCTCAAAATAAGATCCTGGGGTATAATAAAAGGGTTACGCAAGCATAAGATACGCCTCCTATTTTGCACGAGTCGGAGGTGTTTGTTTAATAATAAAAACATTGAAATCTCACAATAAGGACAAGAATTAATGTCAGAAATTGGTATTGTTCAGCAAGTTGATATTGATAACGAAATGCGAGAGGCTTACCTCGATTACGCCATGAGCGTGATCGTCGCCCGCGCCATTCCCGATGTGCGTGATGGGCTTAAACCCGTCCATCGCCGTATCCTTTACGCCATGCGTGATATGGGCATCCGGGCAAATACCCCTCACCGGAAATCCGCCCGTATCGTCGGCGAGGTGCTCGGGAAGTACCACCCCCATGGTGACATGGCTGTCTATGATGCAATGGCACGTATGGCGCAGGACTTTTCCATGCGCTATCCCATGGTGGACGGCCAGGGTAACTTCGGCTCCATCGACGGGGACTCACCAGCAGCCATGCGCTACACCGAAGCGCGGTTGGCGCAAATCGCCGAGGAAATGCTGATTGATCTCAACAAAGAAACCGTTGATTTCATCGACAATTTCGACGGCGCCCTGCAGGAGCCCATGGTCCTGCCGTCACGCCTTCCGAACCTCTTGTTGAATGGCTCTTCGGGTATTGCCGTCGGTATGGCAACCAACGTGCCGCCCCACAACCTGAGAGAGCTGGTGGCTGCCCTCAACCACCTGATCGATCGTTATGACGACATGGATGACGTCAGCGTGGAGACCCTGATGGAATACCTCCCCGGGCCAGACTTCCCCACAGGCGGGATGATCATCGGCGATGAAGGTATTCGCCTGGCATACAGCACCGGTCGCGGCCGCATCATCATGCGCGGCACCGCCACCATCGAAGAAAAGCCAGGTGATAAATTTGTCATCACGATCACCGAAATTCCCTATCAGCTCAACAAAACCACCCTGATCGAGCGTATTGCTGAGCTGGTGCGAGAAGGCCGGCTGGATTCGATCAGCGACATGCGCGACGAATCTGACCGAACCGGGATGCGTATCGTTATCGAACTGAAGCGCGGTGCACAGCCCAAACGGGTCCTGAACCAGCTATACAAATACACCCCCCTGCAATCCACCTTCGGGGCTCAAATCTTAGCCCTGGTTAACGAAGAACCCCGCTTGCTGCCCCTCAAACGTGCCCTTCAGTTCTACCTGGAGCACCGGCAGGAAGTCATCACCCGGCGTACCCAGTATGATCTCGACAAAGCAAAAGCTCGAGCGCATATTCTGGAAGGGCTATTGATCGCCCTGGCAAACCTGGATGAAGTCATCCAAACCATTCGGGAATCGGATGATGCTGAAACAGCCAAAGAACGATTAATGACGCGCTTTAAACTCAGCGACCCCCAGGCACAGGCGATCCTCGACATGCAATTACGGCGTCTGGCAGCACTGGAACGCCAAAAGATCATGGACGAACATAAAGATGTCATGACAGAGATCGAATACCTGGAAGACCTCTTAGCAAATCCCAAAAAGATCCTTGAGATCATCCGCACAGACCTCAACGAAATTGCTGAGAAATACGGGGATGAACGGCGCACAGTGATCTCTCCTGATGCCAGCAGCGACCTCTCTGAGGAAGCCCTGGTGAAAAAAGAAGATGTGCTGGTCAGCATCACACGCAAAGGTTATGTCAAACGCGTATCCGAAACAACCTACCGTTCACAGGGACGCGGCGGACGCGGCGTGATTGGTCAGTCCATGCGCGACGAAGACGAGGTCGAATTCTTCTTACGCTGCCATACGCTAAGCGTCTTGCTGTTCTTCACCAATAAAGGCAAGGTCTATTCTGAAAAGGTCTGGCAGCTGCCGGAAGAAAGCCGCACCGGGCGCGGCATTTCGATTGTCAACGTGATCAACATTGCACCTAATGAAAAGATTACGGCTGTGGTACCCGTGGCGGATTTTGAGGATGCCAAATACTGCACCATGGCAACCGTTAGCGGCCGGGTCAAGCGTGTGGAACTTTCCGAATTTGAAACCGTGCGCCCTTCCGGACTGATTGCCATAACCCTCGACGAACAGGACCAGTTAGGTTGGGTAAGCCTGACAAGCGGCAAAGATGAAATTATGCTGATCACCCGCAACGGGCAGGCACTGCGATTCAATGAGGAATTGATCCGACCTATGGGACGCCAGGCAATGGGTGTGATCGGGATTCGCACCCGACCGGGAGATCAACTGGCTGCATTGGAAGTGCTTGAACCGAACGGCGATCTGCTGGTGGTAACAGATAAAGGCTTTGGAAAACGAACGAAACTTTCCGAGTACACGCCTAAAGGTCGCGCGACGATGGGCATCGCGACCATTGATAAGCGAGCGCTCAAGAGCATCGGAAAGATTGCTGAAGCAAGGGTTGTCCAGGAAAAGGACGAGGTCTCCCTGATATCCAGCAACGGTATCGTCATCCGAATGGCTGTTGCCGATATTTCTACCCAGGGACGTGCCACAAGGGGCGTAACGATTATGAACCTTGAATCGAGAGACTCCGTCGCTGCCATGGCACGCATTCCATTTGAAAAAGAAGCACCGCCAGAAGAGCTAGAGGAATAAAAATCAACCCGCAGGATTGTTCAAAACCTGCGGGTTTTTTCTTTAATGCACAAAGTCGGTTAAGAAGCCATTACAGATTTTCAAATATCGGAGTGCGGACCCTGCCCTGAGCCTGAAAGGCGTGAGGGTCAGTCCGCTTTTTTTGATTAGTCAGAACCTTAAGTTATTTCATGTCAGATCTTGAACCCTAAAATCGATCCATCTAATTAATTAAACCCCCTTACCAAATAAATCGACCTAAAGGTCTCGCTCCAATTACATTTGTAGCCCCATTTCAATCTCCCCGGACACGATTTCGACCCGCTTCCCCCGACGATCACGAACTTCAAGCGCCCCCTCAGACGTCACGCCTAAAATCTCGAATTCCTCCACCGTGCCGCCAGGCAAATGAATGCGTTTCATCTCGCCGCGAAAAGCCAGGTGCTTGTTCCAAGTATTAATAAAATCATCCGAAGTCAGCAAAGGTCGCAAATTTTTCATCCCCTTTACCAGTTCCACCATCAAGGTCCATCGGTCTACCCGTTTTCCCGTAACCTCACCGACTGAGGTTGCCGGGTAACGCAGCATTTCCTCCGGGGGCACACTCGCAGGCAAAACATTTACCCCCAATCCAATTACCAGGGCAGCAAGATCACTTTTCTGCCAATCGGTTTCCACCAGAACACCGGCAGCCTTTTTACCATCCAGGAGCACATCGTTCGGCCATTTGATTTCCGCCTGTAATCCTAATACTTCCAGGGCATTAACCAATCCTAAAGCTGCCAGGGCAGTAAAACGCGGCAGCATTTGCAACTCCTTGGGTGAAGGCTGAATAACGATGCTGATCGCCAGGGCTGATCCCGGGTTGGTAATCCAGCGTCGATCACCCCTGCCCCGCCCTTCACTTTGTTGATCCGCAATCACCAGACCCCAATCTGGCGCGCCTGTTTTTGCCCATTCAAGCGCAATATCGTTGGTCGATCCCACCACCGGGTAATACTGCCATTCAAGCCAGTCAAGCGGCTCAAGCAATGCCTTCAAAATTCTTTCGTCGTCCAGGTACGTGTTCTCTTCCATATCTACTGTCACTGACATTCTCAATCCAGAACTCCGCTCAAAAGATCGACCATTTCAGAAATATCAGTCAGGACAAAATCGGGTTTAAAAGGAGATTCAGCCAGGTCTTCCCGTTTGGTTTCACCGCTCAACACAAGGGCTGTGGTAATCCCCCACTTGCCTAATGCGATATCCGTATACAGACGGTCGCCAATCATGCAGTGCGCTTCAAGTGGCAAGCCGGTTTTCTCTGCCAGGGCATCCACGATGGGAGCGTTGGGTTTCCCAACCACCACATCAGGCTGGCGTTTGGTTGAGGCTGCCACCAGCTCAATCATTGCCCCGATATCGGGTTTGAACCCATCCTTCGTTGGGCAGTTGATGTCCGGGTGCGTCGCGATATAGGGCTTTCCTGCAACCACGAAATCACACAACTTCCAGAGCTTATCATAGGTGAGTGTTGTGTCAAACCCCAATACAACGGCATCAGGGTCAACATCCGTGATGGTAAATCCATGCCGTTTAAATTCCGCAACCAGGGCTGGTGTTCCCACCACGTACAGGCTTGATGGCGTAATAAATTTTTTTAGATAAATTGCTGTTGCTTCGCCCGATGTGAAGATCTTTTCTTCTGGAACCGCAAGCCCCAATCCCTTCAATTTCTCCGCATATTCCAATCGGGATCGCGAAGAATTATTCGTCAGAAAATAATAATCCACGCCTTTTTCATCCAGTAAATCCACCAAAACCTTTGCACCCGGTAAAAGACGGTCTTCAACAAAAATTGTGCCGTCCATATCAACCAGGAAACATTTGATTTTTTTCAATACTTCAAGCTTCTCCAAATCCTATCCTTTGCTCCAAACCATCATCCAGTTTCCTCTAATAATATCGTGACTTAGCAATCTTGTGGCAGATAAATGGCAGTACAATCCCTGAGGAGTCTTGTTAATCAGAAGCGACATCAAGGTATCAAAAATGTCATCACAGAAAATTCCTCAATTTTCTGAGACGACATAAACACCAAAAATTAAGACACACTCCAACGCATTAATCAAGCAAGTGCTTAAAGTCCCTTCCTTTCAGGGAAGGGATTTAGGGTTAGGTAAAATGTTAGCGTATAAAGTCAAATTTGGTTCTTAATATGACCTTACTGAATAATTGGCTAAACCCGGGGCTTTTAGGTAAAATCCTTCCTGATAAAATCATTTATAATTTGAATTTGGGAAGAAAATTTTGGTTTTCTCATTGGAAGGAAAAAGAATGAAACCGATCGCATTAACCGGCATCAAACCCACAGGCAGGCCTCACATTGGCAATTACCTGGGCATGTACCGCCCAGCCCTGGATCTGATGAAAAATTACCAGGGGATGTATTTCGTCGCAGATTACCATGCGCTGACGACAATGCGCGATCCTGAAGCACTGAGAGAACTCGTCTACGAGGTCGCTGCCAGCTGGATAGCCCTTGGGCTTGACCCAGACCAGGCAATTTTCTTCAGACAGTCTGACATTCCAGAGATACCCGAATTTACCTGGATTTTATCCTGCTTCACCTCCAAAGGACTGCTGAACCGGGCACACGCCTATAAAGATGCTGTTGACACAAACCTTGAATTAGGACGCGATCCGGATGAGGGCATCAATGCCGGCTTGTTCTACTACCCGGTCTTGATGGCTGCCGATATCCTGCTCTACGGCTCAGACGTCGTGCCGGTAGGGTTGGACCAGAAACAGCACATCGAGATTACCCGTGACATCGCCGAAGCTTTCAACCGCACCTATGGCGAGGTTCTCAAGGTTCCGGAAGGCTTAATTAAAGAATCCGTGATGAAAGTGCCGGGGATTGATGGGCGAAAAATGAGCAAAAGCTATGACAACACCATCCCGATCTTCGCACCAGAAAAGCAGCTGCGCAAACGCGTGATGCGGATCGTCACCGACAGCAAACGACCCGAAGATCCCAAAAACCCGGAAGAAGACAACCTTTTTGCCCTGCTAAGGTTCTTTGTGAAACCTGAGCGTCTTGAAGAAATACGTGGTCTTTACCTGCATGGCGGCGCCGCTTATGGGACGCTTAAAAAAGAATTGGCAGACAGCATTTTGGATCATTTCGCCGATGCTCGCACCCGGTTTGATGAATTGATCAATAATAAAGCCTATCTTGATAAGGTTTTACTTGAAGGCGCAGCCAAGGCGCGAGCCATGGGCAAACCCTACCTTGCAGCCGCCCGCAAAGCCACTGGGATTGATTAAACTAGCACTATTTTTTTTTGAAAACCAGCTTTTTGATCGATATAATCATCGACAAGCTGCTCAAGCATTTTGAGCGGCAAAGCCCCGCTGTTGATGATCACATCATGAAATTCCTTCAACTGGAATTTGTCTCCCAGGATCGCTTCGGCTTTTTGGCGTAATCCCAGCACTTTGAGATACCCAATATAATACGCACATGCCTGGCCTGGCATGACGATATATCTTTCCACCTCTGTGACCACATCTCGTTCTGGTAAGCCCGTCGTATCCACCATGTAATCGATCGCCTCCTGGCGCGTCCAGCCTTTGACGTGGATGCCAGTATCCACGACCAAACGCGCTGCCCGCCAGAGTAATGCCTGCATGCGACCCAAATTACTGAGTGCATCTTCCAGTCCTAATTCCCAACCCAATCGTTCAGCGTATAAAGCCCAGCCTTCAATATAAGCGTTGAAAAAATGTGTTTTCCGGAAAGTAGGAAGGCCTTTAATTTTCTGTGCTTGTGCGAGCTGGTACACATGACCGGGAATGCCCTCATGATATGCCAGGGTGCGCATCCCCCACTGGTAAATGTTATCCGGTTCGCGTAAATTGATCCACATCCTGCCCGGTCGACTGCCGTCAACAGCGGGCGCCTCACCATAAGCAATGGGTGAATCTGGTTCCCGAAATTCTGGCAGCCTTTGCACAACAATTTCATCCAGGGCGCCAAATGAGAAAACATCTGGCATCTTCCGGTTGATCTCGTCCAGAATATCCTGATAATCACGCTGAATCAATTCTCTTCGGTTTTCCCCGGTGAAATGAAATTGAGAATCTGCCATCAAAGCCCTGAGCTGCGCCCCTGGATTCTCAGTAGGCAAGCCCAAATCCTCGAGCACCTCCCGAATAGCATCCTCAATCGCTGCTACCTCATCCAGTCCTAACCTGTGAATTTCCTCGGGTGTTGCTTCAATCGTTGTGTGATTGCGCAGTAAGAAAGCATAATATTCATCGCCATCCGGAAGCTTCCAAATGCCGTCATCATCCGATGCAAACGCTAAGGAATCCTCCAGGTAATTTTGTAGAAAACGATAGGGCAGATAGACCTCATTTTCAATAGCATCCCAAACCCGGTCCTGCCAATGCTCGACCGCAGACTCCGGAAAACGTCCAGATGCCTTCGCCTTCTCAGTAAAACTCGTGTAGAGCGGATTTTCCTCGATGGGTGTGGATAAGAAGACTTCTATTTGCCTCAAGGATTTCTCAATCACAAATTTCGGCGGGATGACACCCGCTTCCTGCCGCAGGTTGAGACTTTCCAACAAGCCGGCAATTTTGGATGGAATCATATTCAAACGCTGGACATATCGCCTGGCACTGCGCTGCCCTTTAATTTGGTGATAAGTGGTTAAAAAATTAATCAGGTCAATCTGCACCCCAAAGACATGGTTCACAGGATAAGGTCCCATAAAGACCGTATTTGGCTCCCAATGATAGGAAAAGCGATGCCCTCGCAGGTTCTGTTCGAAATACCATTGCATCATCTGGAATGTGATTTGCTGCTGATACGACAAATCACGCCCCTGGTATCGGCGGATCAATGCCAGGCCTTCACGGTCCAATTGATACTTCCTTTTTGATGCACTTGGGGAGACATCCGTCAATTGTCCACTGTGAAAATCCAGGGGGGTGTTGTCAATCACACCTAAGGTGGTCAAGGCTTCAGGATCATTCAGGAGCATCTTCAAGGATAGGCGCTCTACCGCCATGTTGATTGACGGCGGCGTCCCCCACACCAGGCTGTAGATCAACCAGGTGAACAGCAATCCAAGGACAATCAGAATTACGATAACAAACAGCGGCACAAGATCCTCCACAGGTGATTTGCAGGGAAAAAAAGAAAACCTTATCGGATAAGGTCAATTATAGCTGGAAAAACGCCCCATTTTAAAACGCTTTCCTTTTACGCCAATCAACGGGCTTCATTAACAAAGCGCCTACCTTTATGGAGTGAGGCCTTTAGGCCGATAATAATGTCAGCAAAGAACTGTTTGTTAATCCTAAGAATTCTGAATATTATCTCAACCAAAACTCAATTTATTTTGCTTTCCCTTCCTATCCGCCGTGTTATAATCCTAACCAAGGAATTTTCTATGAAATTATCTGTTCTCATGCCCGTCTACAACGAACGCCGCACCCTGCGGGAGATTGTTCAACGCGTCCTGGAACAAGAGGTTCCGGGCGTGGACGAAATGGAATTGGTGATCGTCGATGATCAATCCACCGACGGTTCCATCGACATCATCTGTGAATTGCACCATCAACATCCCGGAACCATCATGCCCGTTCTGCTTGAACAAAACCAGGGGAAGGGCAATGCTATCCGCACCGCCATTCAGACTGCCACCGGCGACATCGCCATCATCCAGGATGCGGACCTGGAATATGACCCACAGGATTATAAGGTCGTGCTCAAACCAATCATCGACGGTGATGCGGACGTGGTCTACGGTTCCCGCTTTGCAGAGCGAGAACACAGACGGGTGCTCTACTTCCGGCACACCATTGCCAACCGCATTTTAACCTTCGTCAGCAACTGGTTCACCGACCTCAACCTGACGGATATGGAAACCTGTTACAAAGCCTTCCGACTGCATGTTGCCAAGACCATTCCGATCCGGTCAAATGACTTTGGTATTGAACCAGAATTGACGGCAAAATTTGCCAAACGAAAACTCCGCATCTTCGAGGTGCCCATCAGTTACCACGGGCGAACCTACGCTGAGGGGAAGAAGATCACCTGGTCAGATGGCGTAAAAGCGCTGTGGACAATCTTCAAATACTGGTTGATCGATGACATGTTCCAGGGGGATTACGGACATAAAAACCTGATTGATATGGAAGCCGCACCTAAATACACCGAATGGACCCTGCAGCGCACCCGCCCCTATGTCGGCGATTTGCTTTTGGAAATCGGCTCTGGCATCGGCAATAACGTGCGAATCCTGATGCAGTACACAGACGTGATCGCCACTGAGACGGACCCGGTCTACCTGGAAGTGCTGCGGAATGCCTATCTCAATACACCCGGGGTGGAAATTCGAAAATGGGATATAACCCAAACCCCATCGGCAGACCTGCCCCAGCCGGATTCTATTCTATGTTCCAACGTACTTGAACACATTAAAGATGACCGGGCAGTCATTGCACATGCAGATCAGGTCCTTAAACCAGGCGGGAACATGATTTTCATCGTGCCTCGCGGCGAAAAGCTCTATTCCAGCCTCGATTCAGCCATCGGTCACTATCGGCGATATGATAAGCAAGAGCTAACTTCCCTCTTCAACGACTTTGGCTATAAAGTTGAAGAATGTTTTACGCTCAACAAAATTGGGGTGATAGGCTGGTGGTACCGGGGGAAAATCGCCAAACAAAAAGCCATCGGACGGGTTGGTCTCAAAGCTTTCAACATGCTGGTGCCCCTTTTTAAGCTGATTGATCCTATCCTTCCCTGGAAAGGCTTGTCGCTGGTGATTGTGGCAAGGAAACCAGAAGATTAAATATATACAGATAATGCTTAAATTCAATGGGGCTGCCTTTGACTGGCAGCCCCATTATTCGTTTCTTATACCTGGGGACTAACGTAGAATCAGGGGTAAAAAGGTGCTGAAAGTCACTACTAATCCAGGATCATAGAAGCTGAAGTTATTCTCCGGGTAAGGGTCCACATCAACCAGGGGTTGGTCGCTCCCAATCATTACTTCATTAATCAGAGGGTTGGTTTGCTCAACATCACCGATTTCCACAGTCAATCGGATTTCATTCCAATTGGATCTGCCTATCGGGTAAAGGTTCCAGGTTAATGTTTGACCATCAATATCGGGCGTGACCTCACACCATTCCGTGCTTTCACACCAGTGCATCTCAGCTGAAACAAAACTCATCCCTTCTGGCAGCTCATCGGTCAAGATGGCATTCCCCGTCATATCCCACCACCAATCATTGTCATGATGCATGTTGCCAAATGTGAGCACATATGTCACCTGTTCACCCGCCGAGAAGTCACCTGAGTCCCATGTTTTTTCCACATACATATCCGGACCGGTCGCCATTGTGTAGCTTGCAAAATTATCATCCGGGTTGACATCACCCACCACCGGTTCAATCTCAGCGATGTTCACATAAATTACTCCGGGTTGAAGGGGGTCTTCTCCAGGGATAATTGTATTGAAAGTGATTTCGAAATTCCAACCTGGTTCCACCCGGTCAAGATAAACGCTTAAGGCTTGATCCTCCGGGTCATTATCCGACCAGGACCACCCTTCCCAATAATTGGTATTCACTTCGCCATCCAATTCCATGCCAACCGGGTAAGTATCCGTAACAACAACATCATTGACCGTTTGATCACCGATGTTTTCAACAATCAATCGGTACCAAACGTTATGCCCATCTCCCCATACACCGCCCTCTTTCCGAAGCCGCAGGTTGGGTCCGTGGTCATTAACCAATAGACTCAATAAGCTTATATTGTTATCAATATCACTCTCTCCGGCTTGTATGTCGATCTCAGCCAGGTGCTCGAGTACTGTCTCCGGCAGCGTATCCATGTCAATTGTCAACCAGACTTCAATCGTCCCATCAAATCCTGGGGGTAGTCCCTCCGTGAGGGTCCAGGTAATTACGCTGCCAGCTTCAACCGGGTCACCCACAACCGCTGATCCCCAGCTGTCCCAGCCGTCAAAACTCGTCCCGGGCGGCAGCGTTGCCTTGATCTCAATTGGCACATCGACTCCTATATTGCCTTCATTTCTGAAGGAAATTCCATAGCGATAATAGCCGCCAGGCACCAGGACCCCCCAATGCCAATTTTGCCAGATACCCAGGTCCATATAAGGTTCACCCACGTTGTGATGAACTTCTGCCTCGTCATCTCCAGTTGACAAATCATTGTCTGCAGCGATCACAACATGGTTGTATAAGTCATCATTAGGGGATGCAGAGGGATCCAAAGTCACTTGGATGTAGGCTTCACTGCAGGTCCTGGGCGAAACGCAGGTATGGGATAGGGCAAGGGTGTGAGTACCTTCATCATAACCAACTTCCTGCCATCCCACGTCTGCGCCCCACCAGTGACCGTTAAATGTTGTGTTGGGAGGCAGCGTGTCGATGACGCTGATCTCTGAGCTGCTGGTTGAGCCGTTGTTACAGATATTGATCGTATACACATAGTCCTCACCAGGGGCAGGATTCCACGTCCAGGTCCATTTATCAACACTGAGATAAGTATCATTGGCTGCCACGGTCCCTTCCCAGGTGCTGACCTTTTCCAATGGATCCCCCATATCATAGGGGTTGCTGGTGCTGATCTCCACAGTATTGGTGATAGGTTGCCCCTCAGAAGCAGTCACTTCTGTAAAAAGAACAAAACCGATCCAATCGCCAGGGTCAACCGTTCCTAAATCCCAGGTTTTCAAAGTATCCCCTCCGGTAGGTGTGATACCGGAACCATCACTGAGGTAAGTCATCCCGACCATCGTATCTGTGATCGTCACATTCTCTGCCGGTAAGCCACCCTGATTTTGATACTCCACCCAGAAAGCCGCGTTGCCGCCTACACCCGGACTGCCGTCTCCTATGAACCATTTTTCAATCTTAAGGTATGGTGCAGGCGGTCTGAATTCACCGATCAACTGATGCCCTTCCGGCTCAAAGTAGGAGACCATCAAATTGGTGCCAGGGACGATATTATAATAGTTATCACCCTCAAAGACACATTCATAGGTATCCACGCCATCCGGGACCACTGAATCATAAACATTCCTACCGTTTTCTTCCCAGATATAACACCCCACGTCCACCGGTCCTGGCAGCAGCCATTCGGCATCCACGGTGCCGCTGATGCTATCAGTAATTAAATCAGTCTCACCGGTTACATCACCTATGACAACATCAGCCCAAAATTGGCTTCCGTCATCGACTTCGCCATGTATCCGGTCGCCAGGTTGGATATCAGGATGTTCAGGCACCCACTCGACCCCTTCCTGGTATGTCGCAAAGCCTGTTGTATCACCCCAGCCATCAATATAACCGGTAGGCATGCTTATGCTTGCTTTAAGATGGTCTTCACTATCATAAACGGTCAGGTTTACGGTGTGATCAGGTTCGTAATTCCCATCAATCCAATTATGGTCGTAATGAATATTTAGGATCAACTCATCGGTATAACCCTTAAAGACATTCTGAATTGAATGATTCTCCAACGTCCTATAGCTAACCGCAATATCCTGGTATGCTTCCACATCCCATTCTGTATTTGGATCCCAGGCGCAGGTATAGGTATCAATACCGTTCGGCAGGACCTGATCTCCTTTCCAATCTGCACCACCAGGTGCGCCCCATGAATCGCACCAAATGGGCACCTCAATATCCTGGGGCAGCCAGGGCAAATCGATTGTTCCGCTGATGCTGTCGGTGGTAATGTCCACCTCGCCGGTGATTGTTCCAACCCTGACCTCAGAGGAATAAATCACCGAGTCAACCTCAACCGTACCCAGCACCCAATCCCCAGCCTGGATATCCGGCCGCTCCGGTTCCCAGTACACACCTTCAAGGTTAGTCGAAAAACCCGTCCCGCCGCCCCACCAGGGAATTTCTGCTGTGGTTAACGTAATGGATGCCTTTTCTGTTAACTTATCACTTTCTGTAACGGTCAATGTAACTTCATAACCGGGCGGGTACCATCCCTCAATCCAATCATGGCCATAGTTAACATTTAAAGCCAGATCGGGGGTTCGGAAATATTGATGAAACCTAACGTGCGACCATTCCACCATCGTTAAATAGCGTACATATCCATCCGCCCCTTTAGGGATGTCCGGATAAATTACTGAGTAATTCCCAATTGAATCCGTATAAATCTCTTGATAACCCCCCTCCCAGTTGCCATGGACCTCGACCATTTCGGTGTCTAAGTGGTCAATTTGGCCCCATACTTCATCAGTACTTGAATCAGCATGAGCTGTTAGCGGATCGGGTATTTGGATTACAACCGGCGATAGGCCTTCACCAGCGGTGACGGTGATGATATCCCCAGGATATAGATCAAGGGGTTCATCAATATTCCAGCAGCCGCCGCATGCAGGGTCAGCATATGTAGTGAATAAAGTGATACCGTCCCTTTCAGCAGTCACCATTGTGCCGGGTTTAGCAGACCCCCACATCCAATCATCTGAGCCAGGGTTAAAAAAGAATTCAACCTCTGACACCTCAATTAATTGACTTTGAACCCTGGCACGATTGCCATCCGCTGCCTGGTAAGTTACTGAGACAAAATCACTTGGTTGCAGATCCCAACCATAGTAACTCGAATCTAGCAAAGCAGTTGATCCGGGTACAAATTGATTTAAATACCAAACATAATCAGTAACCTCTAAAAATAACAAACCTGAAGGGCCATGCGCTGTTAACATATTGGTGTTGACATCACCATCAATGGTCAAATCTGGGACTATCATATCTGTTGTCCAACCCCCAGATGCGCTGACCTCCACCCGGTAACCGGGCTCTAATGTATATCCGCCAAAATCACCAAGCCAGTAGCGGTAGGGATCATCATCACCGTCATCACCTGTGTAACCTAACAAAGTTGTACCATCTGTATCGTACAACCATGCTTCCACAGTTTCACCAGGGCTGGCCACCATACCGCTGATGCCGTAAGGAAGTTGAAGTTCAAAATAAGGCAGGGTAGGCCAGTAACTCCAATTATTCGTTTGGTTTCCATATCCCGTCACGGCATCATAATGGTTAAAATCCAACGTCACGCCATCGCGCACATCAAAATTTGTGAAGCTGGCGCTAAAGTTGCCGCTGCTAACGGGCACTTGCATGGTCGTTGTCCCATGGAGGGGATAGGACCCATCCTGCCATTGATGAACGGTCAACTCCAAATCACCATCAGAGCTTGTTCCACTGATGACATCATTGGTCGTATCCCCGGTCCTTTCAAAATCGACCACCTCCACGGAACCTGACCATTTCATTGGATCATCGGAATCCAAAGTCACGACGTCTCCCGAGTCAAAGTTTATTATGTTTTCCTCTCCATCTCGCAGGACAAAACATACATCATATTTATTCCCAACATCTGTCGTCCAACCAGTATCCCGGGTATAAATCTCTCCCTCACCCTTATCCAGGGAGACAAAAATCGGCAAATTAGGAGCATCCAGGCGGCCCAAAACACAGTCCAGGTTGGAATCAAGGCTGATATACGCACTGACAAAGGGCGGGCCGCTAAAGATCTGCAATTGGTTACCGCTTGCGTCAGGTAATATCACCAGCACTTCATCCCTGGGTCGCAAATCGGCTGCATGGCCTTCATCCATAATCCAATCAATTGTAAATACATCGCCACCGGCGGCAATAGTCTCATCTTCTTGATAATAATAAGCTTCAGCACCATACTGCCACATAACAGCCCGAACTAAATCACCATCTGGCGCTGTCCCGATTATTGTGTTATTGACAACATCAAAATTAAAATCTCCCAGATAATCGATGGTGGTCGTCATCGACGACTCGCCCTCAACCTGAACATCAACTGAATCTCCGGGTTCAATCGGCACATCGTTAAATGTATAAAAACCATGAGGTCCATAAGCGTTTGTTAAACTGCTCCACTTAAAAGTACTGCTGCCGTCATATACTTCTACATTGATCGTTTTCCCAACTTCTGCATATCCCGCGATCGTATTGTATTGCTGGACCATAAAAACAGGCTGGTCTGGATAAACATACGATCGTATCCAGATACCATCGACCTGGAAATCTACCGAAAACAGGCTCTCTGCACCCAGATTAGATGCAAACCCAGGTTGATAAGTAAAAGAGCCATCAGTTTCAGTAACAACAGATTCTACAGCACCACCTCCTGGTGGTTTCGGCTGTATCCGACCAATTTGATCGTAATACATTCCATATTCCCCTAGCTGAAATACAACTTCAGTGCCTCCTGTGTCGCCAGGGATAGTTCCAGAAATCGTATCTGTTAAAATATTTATGGCGCCGGTCATACACGGTGGTTCAACCAATATAGGTGGATTACTCTCAACGGTTATACTGATCGTCATTTCACAATCAATACCCAATTGATACCCATTGGTGTTATGCCAGACAGGTGTCCAGAAGAACCCCACACCGTCAGCCACAGCCGCGCCATAACCCTCTGACCCGACAGTCACCATCACATCATCACCTGGGTTAACAAAACCCATGACCACATCATAGGTCAAATCAATTGTGATACCGCCTAGCAGGCTGCGCGGATCAATGCTATAAGGCAAGTTTCCTGGAAGGCTGGATGAATCTGTCAAGTTTCTATCACTGCCCGTCCCATTGATTTGTTCAGGCACAACCGATGTCAATGATCGATGTTGCGTAAAGGTCTGAGACGTATTACTTTTATTTGGATAAGGCGCCCCCGGAGGTGAATAAGGATACGCCTGATTACTTTTAGCAGCCGCTGGTTTATCTTTCCTGCCCGGGGGCAAAAAACTATCAAACATTTGGGGATCCCGCCTTGGCGTGGGTAAAGATTGTACTTCTGGCGTGTCAAAAGTAAGGCTGGCGTCTGCAATACCCAATGGGAAAAGGCTCAAGATGACAGCCGTAATAAGCCAAAAAAACAACCAGGTTCGCACCCTCCCAAAACATTGGTTAAATAAGTATTTTTGAGTCATTTTTACTCCTAACGTGATTTATTAAGGGAAAAAGAAACACTCACTTATGAGCAGAGATTATGAAATAGAAGTGTTTACGCCCCCTCACGCCCAACAATCAGTAAATATATTATATATTAATTCATTTTATGATTTCAATAAGCAATTTCAAAAATTAACAAATAAATCATAATGGTGAAAAAACTTGGATTTTTGAAAGTTTAACCCTTCCAATAACGACAAAAAATCCCACTGGTTTATTTGAAACCAAGCGGGAATATAACTAGTTCACAATATTTTCAGGATATGGGGTCACACACGGGGCGATGCTAAGATGAGGTCAAAATATATCAGCACTCCTGGTGTGCGTTCCACAATGAGCGCAGCCCTGACTTTTTTCCTGATCGTGAATGCCAAATTACTCTCGAAATATTGGGGGGCGCGAGTTGAGAGTCAACCAATGATTGTTAAATGAACCATCACAATCTTGATAAATACCAAAATTCAATGCTTGATGGTTTATCCCATCGATATGATGAACAAAACCCCCATCACCAAATCAATACTGTTGACCAACCAATGGGCAGCAATTCCTAAAAACAAATTCCGTTTCCATCGCACAACATAAATCAATGGAAGGAGTGCCAGCGTGCGAGCAAGAAACATCCATGGGGACCAGACATGATAAACAGCAAACAACAAACTATGGACTATTGGCGCTGCCCAGCCAAGGTTCCTGGGCATTCGCGGCAGTAAAAAACCACGAAAATAAAGTTCTTCAATTGCTGGCGCAAGGATAACAATAAAAACGAAATGAAGTGCCTAGGTCTGGATCAATTTGCTTTTGGTGAAAGCATCAGAAAGACCCATTCCCAAACGCAAGTTTTCCGGGATCCAAGTGAACCACCCCTCAATAAACGCACTCACGGGGTTTAATACTGTCATGATCAAACCAGAGGAGACAAAAATTACCAGTATCCACAAAGCAACCTGCCACCAGGCTAATTTTCGCCGATAGAGAATGACCTCCTTAAAGGAAAGCTTGCCATTTTTAAGTTTGCCATGCCAAAAGAGGATACCTAATTCCACAGGAATTAATACAATAATAGCTGTGATAATCAGAGCCATCACTGATGGGTACCCTGCAGCTTGGACAAAAGGCACAATGAAATAATATACTGCCCCGATTAAGGCACCCAGCAGTAGATGATAAGCTATGGACTCAACCCACGTGTGACTTTGTGACTTCGGATTTCATTTTCAGTCTGCGGTATCATAATAAGTGCTCCCTCATCTTTCAATTGTCTTATGCAATCATAACATGTTACATCTCATAGATAAATTTTTATGAACCGTAACAATAAAGCTTATATAAATGAATCTATCTGATGTTCATGTTTTCCCAGAAAGTTTCTGCAGGATTAATCAATCAGACCCTGGAAACGGTCTCGCAATGTCCAGGGTCTGGCTGTTTAATGGATTTCTGATTTTTATGCCGGCCAAATCTTGCGCCCGCCGCCAGGCGGCGTAATCGAGTCAATCAAAGCAAGTTCTTCAAGCGTTAATTCTGGCAATAGCGCCGCTTTCACGTTCTCTTTGAGCTGTGAAATCCGTTTGGCACCTGGAATTGCCAGGGTGACAGCAGGATGGTGCATGACGAATTGAATTGCTAACTGCGCCATGGAACGACCATTGGTCAAAGGCTTTAGTTTTTCCACCTTCTCAAGATCGTTCAGGAATACCTGGTGTTCATCTTTATTCTTGATCCAATTTTGACGAAAATCCCCATCTTCAAACCGGGTATCTTTTGTGAATTTTCCAGTCAGTATGCCCATCGCCAGCGGTCCTCTCACCAGAACACCGAGATCATTTTCCAACGTATATGGGAAAATGTTCTGTTCAGGCGTTCTATTGAGAATCGAGTAATCAATCTGAAGGGTCGATGCTTTGTTGTCTGCATTGAAAGCTTGTAGATATTTAAAATCACTTGTGCTGACGCCGTAAGCCCGCACTTTGCCCTGCGCTTGCAGTTTTTGAAAACCCTCTACAAAAATTTCCATGTTGGGTTCATGAAAATCAATGTGACTCTGGATCACATCCACATAATCCGTCTGGAGTCGTTCCAGGTTGCTCTCCACGCCGGCGATCAATTTTTCAACCGTGTCATAAGCACTCTTGCCCTTTTCCCCGTCAAAATCACGCCAGCCAATCTTTGTCGCGACGACAAACTTGTCCCGCCTGCCTTTCATGGCTTTGCCCAATAATTTTTCACTGTGCCCACCCCCATAAACATCTGCTGTGTCAAAAAAATTGATGCCCAGGTCAAGCGCGGCATCAATCATGTCCAGAGAATCCCGGTCATCGACTTCACCCCATTGGTCTCCGCCGATAGCCCACAGCCCAACACCAATTTTTGTAACTTCAATCCCTGATTTTCCTAAGATTCTTTTTTCAATTTCGACCATCATGCCTCCTTTAGATTTCTAACGATTATTGATATTAAAAATTTATCACAAGACCGGTAACAACCATTGGGGAATCAAAATCCGACATTATTCTTCCAACTTCTTGAATAGTGTTGTCATCATGTCAGATTTATGCACCATGCCCTGCTAAGTTTTGGTAGACTTTGGTAAGGATGATTTTCAATTAATCTCGTGATTTTCATAAGCCTTCAGAAAAAATTCAATCCTAATTTTTATTATAGCGTAATTAAAACACTATGATACGATTAAGACTGAGAATGTCACCATATAGAATTCTTATTAAGTGTTTGAAGAGGTACAGGATGAATATTATTACTGATTTAAATTACATTAGAAAAATGGGCACCAAACGGGAAAATGAGAACTGGCAATTCAGGTTATTCTTAAAAAGACTGGACATGGATTCGAGAGATGTTGATGCCATTGTCCACAGAATTAATGAAGAGGTCACCTCAAAAATCGATTGTACGGAATGTGCTAACTGCTGCAAAGAAATTTATATGTCAATGGACCAGGCTGAGATTGTTGATTTTGCTGATGGACTGAACATATCAGCGGAACAATTACTAACACAGTATTTAGTAAAAAACAAAGAAGAACCATCGAAAATGAAAGTCGCTGAACTTCCCTGTCCATTTCTAAAAAATAATAGGTGTACCAATTACAACCATCGACCCAAAGAATGCCGATCTTATCCTCATTTGCATAAAAAAGATTTCATCTTCAGGCTGTTTGGGGTAATGAGTAATTACGGACGATGTCCGATTGTCTTCAATGTTTATGAACAGCTAAAAAAAGAATTATGGAATTAAATAAAAAAATAAGATGGTGGGTTGCGAACGCACCATCTCATTGTTTTTCTAAACAAAGAATAAATCTACATTAACTTCGTAATTTCGCATCCAATTCCTGATCCAGCAGATGAATAATTTTGTTTCGGAGTTTTGAGACTTCCTTATCTGTCAAGGTATGATCCGGCGCGATATAAGTCAGGCTGAAAGCCAGGCTCTTTTTGCCCTCACCTAGCTGTTTACCACGGTAGATATCAAAAAGCTGAACCTTCGCCAGATAGTCGCCGCCGCCTTTGCGCATAACCGCTTCCACTTCAGCAGCGGTCACGTTCTCGTTAACCACCACTGCCAGGTCTTCCAGCACAGGCGGGTAAGTAGGCACAGCTTCCACATCGAACAAAATGCTTCCGGCTTCCAACAGGGGTTTCAATTCAATTTCTGCAGCATACACCGGCGGCTCTTCCATCTCATAATTCGCCTTGACCAATGGATGCACTTCGCCCATCACGCCTATTTCCAAGTCTCCAATCAGGATTTTGGCGGTTTTCCCTGGATGAAAACTGGGATATTCACTTGCCTGGTAACCGACGTCAGCAATATGCAAGCCCTGCATCATGCCCTCAACAACGCCCTTCAGATCATAAAAGTCCATATTTTCAGGCTCGCTGCCCTGCCAGGACGGCTTCTCCCGCAAGCCAGTCAGACCGATTGAGAGCATCATCTTCTCTTCAGGCAGCTGCTGTCCTTCAACTGGATGGAAAACCGGCCCTATCTCAAATAAAGCCAACCTTTGACCCAAGCTGCTGTTGTACTCAAGAATTTCAAGCATGGACGATAAAATACTGCGCCGCATGACCCGTCTTTCAACGGTGATCGGATTCTGGATTTCAATATACTGCTGATCTGGCACCTCAAAATCAGGCGGAAAACGTCGGGCTTCACGCTCTGGTGATGTCATTCGATAAGCAATCAATTCTTGAAGCCCAAGGTTAACCAGCAGGTCTTTCAGGTTCTCTTCCATTCCCAACGATGGGTCTACTTGCTGCGGTGGTAAGGGTTGATTCAAGCGTTGCGAGGGGATCTTATCAAAGCCATAAATTCGGCTTATCTCTTCCAGCAAATCCGCCCGACCAATAATGCCAGTGTGGATATCCAGGCGGTGCGGTGGTGTCTTTGCGGTGATGATATCACCCTCAACCTCGCATTCAAATTCTAAAGCAATCAAAATGTCAGCAATTTCCTGTGCGCTGATATCCGTGCCCAGGCTGTTGTTCACCCATTCGGTGGAGAGTTCGACCACCGGGTCCTCCGGGGGCGCAGGATAATTATCGATTAAACCCTTCGCAACCTGGCCGCCCCCCCATTCATGCATGCGTTTCAAGCACAAGCGTACACCTAATTCCGCCAGGGCAGGATGAACACCCCTGCTGAAGCGATAGGCTGCCTCGGAATTAATTTTGAGTTTTGATACCGTCTTGCGGATATTGATAAAGTTCCATGAAGCACCCTCAAGCAATACAGATTTCGTATTGCTGTTGACTTCGCTTTCCTCACCGCCCATGACTCCCGCCAGTGACAGGGGACCAGACGTATCGGTAACCAACTCCATTTCACGATCAAGGGCATGCTCAACGCCATCCAGCGTGGTCAGTTTTTCACCATCCTTTGCCGTGCGTGTAATAATGGTCGGAGTTTCATCCGCCGCCCTTTCAAGCAGGATATCATAATCAAAAGCGTGCAAGGGCTCGCCCAATTCCAACATGACGTAATTGGTAGCGTCCACAATGCAGTTGATCGGCCGCATCCCGGCTAAATTCAAGCGCCTTCGCACCCAGTATGGGCTGGGTTGGATTTGAATCCCACCTATTAAGCCAAGAACAAACCTTGGGTTCAACTCTAGGTCGTTAATTTCAATTGCTGCCTTTCCCTTTATGGATGGGCCTGTCATCTCAAATGCGGCATTGGGGTGTTTCAGTTCTTTGCCCGTTGCTGCAGCTATTTCGCGCGCCATCCCCAGCACACTGGCATCCCGCACCATATTCGGGAGGGTGTCAACATCAAAGACGGCATCCCCCATATAGTCCACCAGGGGCATCCCTGTTGGCGCATCCTCATCCAGGATGATCACCCCTTCGTGAGCATCAGAGATGCCCAATTCCTTTTCGGAGCAGATCATGGAGAAAGATTCCACACCGCGAATCTTCATCCGCTTGAGGGTGGTCAATTTTCGTCCGGGTTGATGTCCATCATAAAGGGTGGATCCCTCACGGGCATATGCCACCTTCAAAGGTTTCTCAAGCGCACCTTTGCCCTTGTATTCGTACAGGTTGGGTGCGCCGGTCAGGACGATAATCTCCTCATTGCCATCATTTAAACGGCACAGCACCAATCGGTCTGCATTGGGATGCGGCATAACCTCATCCACCTGTGCAACGACGAACTTATCCTCCGGCCAGGAGAAACCGGTATATTTGAATTCGTGCTTTTCACCAGAAGGCATTGGCAGACCAACCATGCGGATCTCCTCAACCTCCAGCCCGACCATCGTCATCACCTTCGCTAATGCTTCAAGATCCAAATCGTCAATATCTACATAGTCTTTTAACCAAGTTAGTGGAACTCGCATTTGTACTCCTTGTTATTCATTTTCAAAATTATCAATTCACTTATAAATTTTGGTATTAGGTATCAGGTACTGGGTATTAGGAAAGATTAAACCTCATAATTGTTATTGAGATCTTGATCTTCTTTGATGCCCAACTTTTTCTTTTGGCTCCGTAAGTGATTTATATAGCCGTGAAGCATTTTCCCAAGTTCAGCAAGGCAATCCTGATATTGTTGATGAAGTTGGTCTTCGACATAACCTAAGCGATGCGCTAGAAGCATGTGCGTTTTTGTCTCAGCCATTGAACCTCTGGCAATATAGCAAAAATGAATCGATTCTTGATAGCTGTACCTGCCATAACCTTCAGCAATATTAGCGGAAATACTTTGAACGGATCGACGCAGTTGTGATCCAAGCGCCCACTTTTCCTCAGGAGGTAACAGAGGAACAATAGTCTGGCAAACATCCACAGCAAAATCGATTGACCTTCGCCAAATTTCCAAAGTTTCCAAGCCCTGATTTTTATTTGCCACTTTCAGCTCCTCACTCATTTTACACAACCCTGCCAACCAGCACCAATCTCCTAATACCTAATACCTGATTGCCCAATACCCATCTCAGAATTGCCTCAAAAACCTCACATCATTATTCCTGAAATGGCGGATGTCATCGATTCGGTAGCGCATGAGGGTACTGCGGTCGATGCCCATGCCGGCCGCGAATCCTGAGAATTTCTCGGGGTCATAGCCGCCGTATTCCAACACCACCGGGTGCACCATACCGCAGCCTAAAATCTCCAGCCAACCGGTCTCCTTACACACCGGGCAGCCTTCACCGCCGCATACAAAACAACCCACATCCATTTCAGCACTGGGCTCAGTGAAGGGGAAATGCGAAGGTCGCAAACGTGTCCTGGCATCTTCGCCAAACAAGCGGCGAGCAAAATCCTCAAGGGTCCCCTTCAACTCCGCAAAAGTGACATTTTCGCCGATCACCAGCACCTCAACCTGGGCGAACTCGATCTCACTGCGGGCGGAAAGCTGTTCATAACGCATGGTTGCACCCGGCAAGATCGCCCTGATTGGCTCAGGGGCACGGTCGCGCATCACCCGAATTTGTCCTGGTGACGTATGGGTTCGCAGTAAGACACCCTCAGTTTTTGTGTAGAAGGTATCCCACATATCTCGAGCTGGGTGGTAGGGCGGCATATTCAGGTACGTAAAGTTGTAATCATCGGTCTCCACCTCAGGTGAGGGATAAACCTGGAAACCCATATCGCCAAATATTCGCGTAATACGCCGCAGTACCTGTGTCAGCGGATGCAAGCGTCCATGAGCAATCGGGCGACCAGGCAAAGTCACATCCAGTTGTTCCGTCTCAAGCGCTTTCTTTAATGCCTTTGCTTCCATCAACTGCTGCTTTTCTTCAAATGCGGTTTCCAAAGCCTGCCTGACCTCGTTGGCAGCCTTCCCCATCACCGGACGCAATGCCTTATCCATCGAGCCCATGCTGCTGAACACCCCCATCACCGGTGAACTCCTTCCGAGATGGGAAACCCGCCAGGCTTCCAGGGATTCCTGATTGGCAACATCTTCCAATACAGCCAGGGCATCCGCTTCGATTTTTTCTAAATTATTTAATGCTTCTTCTTTTTCTGCCATAAAATCGTCCTCCAAAAAATGACTAATTCCAATCGGTGCTATCTATTAAACAAAACACCCGTCCTGAACAAAAGGACGGGGTGACCGCGGTACCACCTTTATTGAATGGGCAGACGTGCTGCACATTCCACTCTCTGCCAACAGCACAAATGCGATTGGCTACCCCGATAACGCAGGGCTTGCGGCTCAGACTACCAGATTTTATTTATCCTTCACCTGAGCGGCTCAGAAGGGAACTTCAGATGGGTTAAGCAGGGTGTGGGTCTCAGTCTTGCCCGCACCGCCCTGTCAGCCTCCGCCGACTTACTTTCCTTCGTCACAGCCGATGGCATATTTCTTCACTTATATTATCGCTAAAACTTCGACCTCTGTCAAGCAAAATCCTGGCATAGCACACAGTACACATGCCAAAAAATTAGTTATATGCTAGCCTGGTCGCCTCATCAGTCATGGTATCTTCCAGCCAAAGCTTCCAGTGTGGGTCTTCCCACGTGCCTAGGGACTGATGCATATCCAGGTACTTTTGTGGAATAGGATGCGTACCGAGAACGACCTCAACGCCATATCGATTTTCAAGAAATTGCTTAAAAGTGTCAATGTATGGACAGGGCGGGTAACCCACCAGAAAGCCGGTTGCGAAATGAATGACCTGCACCCCATTCCTGACCATTTCATCGCCCGCATACTCGATATTGCCGCCAGGACAGCCGTTACAGGTTGTGTATCCAACCAGCTCAACATCTTTATCCTTGTCGCGACTAAAGGCACCCTCACGATTGCGCAACGAACGCAGGCATTTCCCGCCAGCGCAGTTGCGGTAACGGTCACAAATGATGATCCCGATTTTTGTTTTCTCAGTCATGCCCATGCTCCATTTTGCGTTGTTTTAGATGCGATTAAATCTTAAATAAAAGCTTTATTACAATAACTAAATTCTAATACTATCGTAGAAATTTTTGTGACAAATATAATTTGAAGATTGATTGGTTTAATAATGTTCCCTTTGCTTGGGATTCGGATTGAAAAATTTGAACCACATAATATTCGAATTGAAAATGACCGATCATTTTAACTATGTGGTTTCAAACTTTTAGTGCAACAACATTATTGAAGACCTCGTTAGGTTTATTGTAGTTCAGTGCTTTACGAGGTCGATCATTTAATTTTCTTTGAACTTCATTGATTTCAT
>JARGGB010000035.1 GCA_029210815.1 Candidatus Brevefilum sp. | reverse complement strand
CACCGCACCCTACAAAATATCACGATCCGTTCTTAAACTGGGGGTCTTTTTCCATCGTCAGGCGCAGGAGCATTCGTAGGGCGGGATGCGGTTTCATCCCGCCGATTTAAGATTTATCATACCAAGAGGATTTGCTCAGACAGGGTTGGTAATGGAGACATGTCTGTATTGGTGCGGTGAAGATCGCACCGCACCCTACAAAATATCACGATCCGTTCGTAAACTGGGGGTCCTTTTCCATCGTCAGGCGCAGACCCATTTCAAGAGGGATCAGGGGCATGTAATTCAATTTTTCTTTTGCCAGGCTGATGTCCGCCCGCATGCATGAAACGCCGCTTCCTGCTCTCGGGTTGAAGACTTCCTCGGGGTCGCCGCCGGTGATATCGATCACCAGTTTGGCAAGCTCCCGAACGCTGGTTTCCGTCCCGCTGCCGATGTTAATCACCGGGGCATCGATCTCCTGGACTGAGCCGGCTGAAACAAGGGCGTTGACAACATCGTCGACGTAGACATAATCACGAGTCTGGTTGCCGTCACCATGGTAGATGAGGGTGCCATTTTGCATGGATTGGCGGATGAAATTAGGAATCACAGGTGGGTGAGCCGCTGGAATGCGCTGTCCCGGTCCGTAGGCATTGAACACGCGCAGGCAAATTGTCTCTACGCCAGCTAACTCACCGATTGTGCGGACCAACCATTCGGCTGAAAGTTTTGAGACAGCGTAGGGTGACCCTGGATGCGGCAGCATGTTTTCGCTCAACAGTGCTTCCTTCTGGTCGCCATAGATGGCACCGGAGGAGGCTAAAATAATGCGCTTGGTACCGGCGTCACGGATAGCTTCCATCAATGTGGCGGTTCCGCCGACATTGACATGGGTGTAGTCGCGTGGGAACAAAATTGATTCCGGCACGGATACCCGGGCAGCCAGGTGGTAGACGCAGTCAATATCCTGCAGGAGCGTCCATAACTTGGGGCGATCGTTAATATCGCCGCGTGTGAAGTGGATATCAGGATCCAGGGCGCTGGGGTCGCCGGTTGAGAGGTCGTCCAGCACGCGTACATGGTGTCCCTGTCGATTTAATCTATTGCTGAGAGCGGCGCCCAAAAAGCCGGCACCGCCTGTGATCAAATAATTCATAGCTTATACCTTTATTCTCAAATCGTCCAGAATAATAGCACAATCCGATCAAAGGCGGAAGTGACTCCTTAGAAAATTGTATCAGAATTGAGCTTCGCTGCTAATTCTGATGGATGGTCAGTGGTTAATTCATCGATGCCCCGATCTACAAGGAACTGCGCCAGGGCAATTTGCTCCGGCTGGCTGACGTCAATGGTCCAGCCATCTACGATTGAACCGTGATCATGCAAAAAGCTGATCCAATCAAAACCCGTATCCAGCGCCATTTTGAGGATTTCAGCCCGGATGTACCATTCATAAGCATGGGTTGCCTGGACCAGCAAGGCTTTTGCCCGGGCTTCGAAATAATCGCCCAGGCTGCCCCATTGAATAGCGGCAAGGGGATGGTCATCCAATAATCCGTAGGCACCGACCCGGAAGGGTGGGATTTTTTCCGGCCTGGGTGTTTCTTCGACCAGGTCCAGGTAGAGCAGAGGGTCAAAGCCCAGTGATAGTTCCGGTGCGGCGTTTGACAAATCCCGCAGTGCCCAATCGGCAACCGAGGATACCTGCACCCGGTCCATCACCGGTTCGATGATCGAGAGGAAATTCTTCAGGGTGGATTCGGTCAGGGGCGAGAAGGGCTTGAAGTCGAGCTGTAAACGGCGGGTGTTTGGGAATTGCGCCAGCAGGTCGACAGCCCCTTCCAAAAAGCCGATTTTCTCATTTGTGACTGACCGGTCATTAAGGTAATGCAGGTTTTTGATCTGGTCACAGGTCATTTGGGCAGCGTTGCCCTCGCCGTCGGTATCTTCCGCCAGGTTGGGATCATGGAGGAGGGCGAAACTGCCGTCTGCCAGGGGGAGGACGTCAATTTCAACGAAGGCAGCACCGGCTGATAAACAGCCTTTGATTGCAGATAGGGAATTGGACGGCGCCTTGCTGTCGCAATTTGCGGCATGGTGGATGAGTGTGACGGGACGTTCGCGTGGTGTATTGGTTTTGGTGTGCATGTACTCTCCGGGATGGTTGTGCATTGCAGGATACCATTTTAACAGCAAAAGGAGGAAAGCGAAAGAAGGGGGCGGGGCAGGTAAGTAGATCGTTGTCGTTTGGTCTCCTGACCAAACGAATAAACCCAGTTAATTGAATTTAAGACTTTGAAGATCATGAAATAACCCTACGGGACTGCCACGCTTCGCTTGTAGTGACAAAACTTTGGGCGGGGCTCTGTCCCCGCCCCTACACCAATATCCATTGTCGTTCGATCATGAGACCATGGCACAACAATGGAGACTCCCACGCTTTACACGCAGTGACAAAACAAAGGTGGCAGAAAGGGGAAACAATATGCCAATGAACAGGATATTAAAAAAGCCAGGAATGAATGTAAATGGATTCTGGGTATAATAATTAAAGAAATCATTATTATATGAAGCACTTCCCCGCAATCAGGGATGAAAAAATAAATAAAATTAGAATAAAGGAGCAGTTATGATCGTCACAACTAAGAAATTGTTTAAAGCCGCTTATGGGAAATATGCCATCGGTGCCTATAATATCAACAACCTCGAACAAACCGTCGGGCTTTTCAGGGGCAACTTACAATCCAAAGCGCCCTTCATCATCCAGATCAGCAAAGGCGCACGCTCATACACCGACAAGCTCTTGCTTGAAGGCTTGATCCGCAGCGCCGACGAAGTCTTCCCCGAAGCCATCTTCGCCGTCCACCTGGACCATGGTGACGAAGAAGCTGCCATGGACTGCATTGAGTCCGGTTTCTACAGCTCGGTGATGATCGACGCCAGCCATGAAGGCTTCGAGACCAATATCGCCATCACCAAACGTGTGGTGGATGCCGCCCATGCCAAAGGCGTGGTGGTTGAAGCAGAGCTGGGTCAATTAGGCGGCGTTGAGGAACACGTCAAAGTTGATGAAGCGGACGCAAAGCTGACCGACCCCAGGCAAGCCAAAGAATTCGTGGACCGCACCGGCTGTGACTCCCTGGCTGTTGCCATTGGCACAAGCCACGGCGCCTTCAAGTTCTCAGGCTCCCAGTCCCTGCACTTCGATGTGCTGGCAGAGATTCAGAAAGTACTGCCCGGCTTCCCGCTGGTGATGCACGGTTCAAGCTCCGTGCCCCAGGATGAGGTCAAGCGAATCAACGAGGCTGGCGGCAAGATTAAAGGTGCCAAGGGCGTGGATGCAACACAATTCAGAAAAGCAGCCACATTGGGCGTGACCAAGATCAACATCGACACCGACGGCCGCCTGGTTTGGACCCGCGTGCACCGCGAATACTTCCGCGATCACCCCGAGGTCTTCGACCTTCGCAAACCCGGCGAGATCTTCATGCAAGCTTATGCTGACTTCATCGCTGAAAAGAATGACTACCTTGGCAGCGCAGGCGAGCTGGATAAGGTTCGCGAACTTCTCACCAAATAGGAGCGCTCATGAAGCCAATTGAGATCCGACCAGGCATTTATTGGGTTGGGGTTAACGACCGGGTAACGGAACGCTTTGAAGGTCTGTGGCCGATCAGTGAGGAGGGCATTTCTTATAATGCCTACCTGATCCTCGATGAGAAAAAAGCAATCGTTGACCTTTCGAAAGAAATGTTGAGTGATGACTTTTTAACCCAGCTTTCTGAGGTATTCGACATCGCTGAGCTGGATTACGTCATCATCAACCACATGGAACCTGATCACAGCGGTGCCCTGACGCATCTGCTCAAGCTCGCCCCGGATGTGACCATCCTCGGGATGCCCAAAGCCGTCCAGATGTTGAAGGACTTCTACGGGATCACGGAAAACGTCGAACGCCTTTCAAACGGTCAGGAGCTTTCATTGGGGAAGAACACCCTGCGTTTTGTTTACACCCCCTTTGTACACTGGCCGGAGACCATGATGACCTATATGGTGGAAGAGGGCATCCTTTTCCCCTGTGACGGGTTTGGCGGATACGGCTCATTGGACGGCGCGATATTTGATGATACTTGCAGTGATATCGAATATTACGAGTCAGAAGCATTGCGCTATTTCACCAATATCGTGGCGCCCTTCAGCAAATCGGTGCTGAGCGCCATCTCGAAATTTGAAGACTCCCCGATCGAAATCGTCGCCCCGTCCCACGGGTTGATCTGGCGAGAGGACCCGGGCAGGATCATCGAACTTTACAGCCGCTGGTCAGGATATTATAAAAAACCGGCAGAGATGGGGATCACCGCGTTGTTTGGCACGATGTACCGCAACACCGAACACGCGATGAACGCTGTCCTGGAGGGTATTGCATCACAAGGTGTCCCCGTCTACGTCTATGATGTGCGCAAAGTTCACACCAGTTACATATTGCCTGCCCTGTGGACCCAGTCGGGTGTTTTGGTGGCAGCGCCAACCTACGAAGGGGGCATGTTCCCGGACATGATGAACGTGCTGATGATGGCAGACCGCAAACGCGTTGGCAGTAAGAAAGCTGCCTATATTGGCTCTTATGCCTGGAGCGGCGGCGCTCAAAAAGATTTTGAGAGCATGGCGGAAAGAATGGAATGGGACGTGATCAACAGCATCGGTTTTATCGGTGGACCCGGCGAAAAGGATCTGGATCGCGCGCGTGAATTAGGCGTCCAGCTGGCACAAGCAGTGATAAGCGACTCTGGCGCCTGATCGGGCTTTACGGATTAAATTAGCAGCCCTGGCAAGCGCCAGGGCTGTTTTTGTTGGGCGCTGATACGGAATAGAATATAATACGTATCTGAGGAATTATTGAATCAATCAATTAAGGACATTTGGAGAAAACTAATGAGTGAAGAAACCAGTGCAACCCGCTCGAATTTTATTACAGATATTATTGACGAACATCATGAGAACGGGCGCTTTGACCACGTGCATACCCGTTTTCCCCCGGAACCTAACGGCTACCTGCACATTGGTCATGCCAAGTCGATCTGCCTGAATTTCGGCGTCGCGCAAGCCAACAGCGGGCTGACCAACCTGCGCTTTGATGACACCAACCCCACCAAGGAAGAGGTGGAATACGTGGAATCGATTCAGGAGGATATCCGCTGGTTGGGCTTCGATTGGGATGACCGCCTGTATTTTGCCTCGGATTATTTTGATGCGCTCTATGATTTCGCTGTCGAATTGATCAAAAAGGGCAAAGCCTATGTGTGTGACCTCTCAGCCGAAGAACTGCGTGAATACCGCGGCACCCTGACGGAACCCGGTAAGAACAGCCCCTACCGTGACCGCACGGTGGAGGAAAACCTGGACCTGTTTGCCAGGATGAAAGCGGGTGAATTCCCGGATGGGTCCAAGACCCTGCGGGCGAAGATCGACATGAGCTCCCCCAACATGAACCTGCGAGACCCGGTTTTATACCGCATTCTGCATGCCGAACACCACCGCACCGGTAACGATTGGTGCATCTACCCGATGTATGACTATGCCCATGCCCTCTCCGATTCCCTGGAGAACATCACCCATTCCATCTGCACCCTTGAATTTGAGGACCACCGTCCGCTGTATGACTGGGTGCTGGATGAGCTGGACGTGTGGCATTCGCAGCAGATCGAGTTTGCCCGCCTGAACCTGACCTATACCGTGATGAGCAAGCGCAAACTGCTTCAGTTGGTGAAAGAAGGTTATGTCAGCGGCTGGAACGACCCGCGCATGCCCACCATTTCGGGGATGCGCCGACGCGGTTACACCCCGGAAGCTATCCGCACCTTTGCCGATACGATCGGCGTATCGAAAGCCAACAGCATTGTGGATGTGGAACTGCTGGAGCACGTGCTGCGGGACGACCTCAACGAGCGCTCCCGGCGGGTGATGGCGGTGCTGGAACCCCTCAAAGTGATCATCGATAATTATCCCGAGGACCAGGAAGAGACATTTGACGTGCCCTATTTCCCATGGGACCGCGACAACAGCCCCACCCGAGCGGTGCCCTTCAGCCGGGAAATTTACATTGAGCGTTCTGACTTTATGGAAGATCCGCCCAAAAAGTTCTACCGCCTGGCACCGGGCGTCGAAGTGCGCCTGATGAATGCCTATTACATCACCTGCACCGATGTGGTCAAGGATGATGCGGGCAATGTGACCGAACTGCACTGCAGCTATGACCCGGAGTCAAAGGGCGGGATGTCACCCGATGGGCGTAAGGTGCGCGGCACCATCCATTGGGTCTCGGCACGCCATGCAATCGATGGCGAGCTGCGCCTGTATGATTATTTGTTCAGCAAGGCGGATCCCTACGACGTGCCGGAGGGTGGGACCTTTACGGACAACCTCAACCCGGAATCTTTACAGGTGCTGAAGGATGCCAAGCTGGAGCCCAGCCTGGCGGATGCGGCAGCCTTTGAACCCTTCCAGTTCATGCGCCAGGGTTATTTCTGCGTCGATTTCGAGGATTCGGTGCCGGGTGCGCTGGTCTTCAACCGGACGATTTCACTGGTTGATACCTGGGCAAAACTTCAGAAGGAACGCAAATAGCCGCCTGTTATTGCGACAATCAAAGCGATGGCTGATCGTGATCGCCATAATGCCATCAGCGATGTCCCATGTGCCGTGAGGCACTGGCTGGCGCCCATAAATCGACGGCGAAGCATTTTCGAGATTTGAGACCGCCAGCTATGCTCGTGGGGGTGATCAACGCTGCCTGCGAACCCGGGTTTTGATTGAACTGACAGTCGTTAAATTCCCAGACTGGCGTTGGCGCTTTTAAGGATGGATGCTGATTTTTTGAGCGATTCCATTTCACCTTCTGTTAACTGACCTGCGATAACCTTTTCGATGCCGTGAGCGGAAACAATGCAGGGGACGCTCAGGCAGACATCATGCAGACCGTACTCGCCATCCAGAAGCGTCGAGATTGTCAGGACGCTGTGCTCATCACGGAGGATGGCGCGCGTAATGCGTGTCAGGGCGAGTCCGATTGCCCAGTTGGTGGCACCTTTATAGTCAATGATGTGATAAGCGGAGTCGCGAACAGCCTGCTCAATGCGATCCTTCTCTGCCTGCCATTCGGAGCACATATTGCAGACCGGGCAGTACTGGTCGAATGACATGCCGGCGATGTGGGTCATGGACCAGGCGGCGAACTCTGAATCGCCGTGCTCGCCGAGGATGTAGGCATGGACGTTGTGGATATCGATACCGCAGTGATCACTGAGAAGGTAGCGAAAGCGGGAGCTGTCCAGAACGGTGCCGGAGCCGATGATATGTTTTTCACTGCCTTTTCCCGCGTACTTGATGGCGGCATAGGTCATGATATCGACGGGATTGGTGGTGACCAGGATGACGGCGGAGGATTTTGCCGCAGCGATGTCCGCCATAATCGAGCGCATGATGGCAGCATTGCGCTGAAGAAGATCGAGGCGAGACTCGCCTGGTTTCTGTGCGGTGCCAGCGGTGATCACGATCAGCTGGGCATCAGCGTAATCAGTCGGTGTGCCCGTGTAGATGGAAACCGTTGGGAAGTAGGGCTGGCCGTGGACGAGGTCAAGAACGTGCCCCTGGGCAAGCTTTTCGTTCTTGTCAATCAGGGCGATCTCGCTGGCGATGCCGCTCTGGGCAAGGGCATAACAATAAGTGGAGCCGACAGCGCCGGCACCAACGACAACAACTTTGCGGTTTATTGGGGGAAAGGATTCGTTCATTTTGTCTCCATTTACTAACGTTGATTATGCTAATTTTATTTGAAAAGGGTTGACTGCTTAATTAAAGAATGATCAGAAAGGATCACAGGCTTGTTGCTGGTGGGGATGCTGATCTTTGGATAGCAAATTGCGATTGGGCGGTGCCATTTTTATTATAATGGAAACTGCTATTTGCAGGTTTAAAGTTGTACTATTTGAGACCCGGAATTGATACCTGATGCCCTGGTTTATAGGTACAATTTCTCCCCCTGGTGGATACCTGGTTGAAGCTCAAAAAGCAGTGCGGGAATAAAATAAAGAATTTCTTGATGAGTGTAGGTACGAGAAATTTCTTTGGTATATAAAAATGAGTAGTGCCTCTGCTAATAATTTAAGTGCCAACCTTGAAAATTTTTGTTTTTAATATCGGCTCCTATTTTAATGATCATTAAAATAGATACTTTCATTAAAAAGCAAACTAATAAATGAGCAAATTGTGCTGTTCCCCCACACACCTCATTATGGTATAATTTCTCACCGCAAAAGGCGCGGGCCCGTAGCTCAGCGGCAGAGCAGGCGGCTCATAACCGCTCGGTCGTAGGTTCGAATCCTACCGGGCCCACCTGAAGGTTTATTTGTGTAATTTTTACCCGTTGTGAACAAAATTTAATAGTGAGATTTTTTGCTAATTTTTCGCAGTTAAACCTGGGCGGTGAACGTTGAAGGGAGCTTGCATCAGATGGCATTTCTCAAAGGATTTTTAAGAGACCTGGTCTTTTTAGCAGGTTTATGAGTGCTCAATTATTTTGTTGAACCGGAAAATAGATATAAAATTCCATTCATTTTTCTTTGAGGTAAAGCGGCTCAATGGGGGCATCTTTTTCTAGAAGTGCTAATGTTGCATCCAGGATTCGTTCTTGCTGGGCTTTATCGCCCGGGTTTCCGAGGGTCATGCCGCCCTTAAGGTTGGTGATGGTGAACCGCGGCGGCGCGGCACGGCGGATAATACCGGCCTGCCAGGATGTCAGCGTGGTTGGGATGCCGGCTAATTCCAGGCCTCTTGCGATCAGTCCCACGGACTGGGTGCAAATTGGTCAGGCTGGCACCAGCAGGGCGGCTGTCGCGTGCAGTTCCCGGGCAGCTTCGATGACGGCTGGCGTGGTTTCGTACGCAACCCGGTAGGCATCAGGCTGGTAACCCATAAAACTCACCCATCGGGAGGTCAACCCACCCAGTTCTCTGTTTTCGAATTTGTTTTTGAGATATTGTAGTGGGATCAATACGCCTGTGTCTTGATTAACGTAGGTGTGATCGTAATGCTCATGGGCGTAATGAATCTCATCCAGGTTGACACCGGTCGGGATTTGACGGATCGAATAATCCCCCAGGGGATTTCCCGCATCAAATGGCTCGTGTTTGTCCGGCTGGTAGGCGCCGCTGGAGGATATCAAGAGAAGCTTGGCGCTGTTGAGGGAGATGCTATTTCCAGCAGGGCTTTCTTCATTCCTGGCATACTCATAGCTGCTGAAATTATACTCACCCGACTGGCGATAGGGTTGGATGACCTTTTCCTCGTATCGTTGTTTCCAAGCGTTTGCATTTTCTAATATATTCATCTTTGGTCTTCTTTCCTGGTTACTGGTAAATAAACACATTGCACGCCGCTGAAGGTGGACTGACCTTCTTTCTACAAATGCCTCTGTCTGACCTGTCATTTCAATTGTTAATTAATTTTCATTATAAATGATTTTCTTGAATACAAAAGAAGTTATTGATAATTTTATCGTTATTGTTTGAACCCGAACAACTATGCGGTTATCCTTCAAAGACGAAAAGTATTGGTTAATGGTGTTTTAGGTAGCTTTGTCTATGAGATTCAACCTTTTCCGGTAGAGGGAGTATACCTGGAGCTTTCCCCTGATCAATGTCCTGGTGCCGCTGGCTTCATGGTGGTTTCAGAAGGTGCGCTACCCCGATATCGCGCCGTCCTCCCAAGCCGAAGGGAGGTGCACCGGCTGCGGGATTTACTAGCGGGTCTGCCTGAAGGATAAAATATGGATTGAAGGGGGCAAGCCTGTTTGGGATGACTCAGTCCAGTGCGCCTACTGCTTAACTTGCCTGCACACCTGACATGAAGAAGCTATTCAGATCAGGGAACGAATGACCGCTGGCTAGAGACGTTATCACTATCCCATAATCGAAGCTGGAGATATTGCAGTGCAGAAAAGTAGTCCCACCACGGTATTTAGGACACTTGTATAATGAAATGAGAACATCAACCCTGGAGGGCTTTATGTCTGTCAAAAATAGTATCCAATCCCAGTACCTCGCCGCCCTGGCAATGTTGAAGGATGCAATCGAAAAATGCCCCGATTCGTTATGGGCAGACAACAACTACGTCAACCCCTTCTGGCGCGTTGCCTACCACACCCTCATCTACACAAATTTTTATCTCAGTCCTGCAGAGGCTGATTTTACCCCTTGGGAGAAACACAAAGACGATATGCAGTTGTTGGGGCCGTCAGCCCCAAACTCGGAACCCTACAGCAAAGCAGATCTGCTCGCATACCTTGACTCTTGCCTTAAAAAGATGGAAACTCAGGTCTATACGATGGACCTGGAGGCCGAATCAGGCTTCGACTGGCTGCCTTTCGATAAGCTGGAACTGCAATTCTACAACATCCGCCATATCCAGCAGCACACCGGTGAGCTCTGCGAGCGTTTGGGCGCCCATGGTGAGATCGAGGTTGGCTGGGTGGGGATGATGGGTTAAGAATAACTGGAATCCTGACGGATTTACTCAATGATCTCCTGGGGGAGATTTCTGGCAGTTTGTAAATATTGACTTCATCTGCTGGCATGCCTCTGTCCAGGCTTAGAGATAGTACGCTTGCTGATTTCCCAAAAATCCTGCGATCGAATATAATCCCCCTGTTGTCACAGCTTAACTTGCTAATTCTTCTAAGGAATTTTATTGATTATTGGTGTCAATATTGATTGAAAACCTCAATCCATTTTTATTTCAAATTTCCTTCTCCTCGCCGGATGATCCCGGCAGATAAAACATTATGAAAATTCGTTCCCTCCTGCGTTCCTTTATCATCCTCCCGCTCTTGATCGGTTTCTTCCCGGGTTCACGCACTGCCGCTCAAACTATTCAAACGGAGAGCCAAATTCTGTATGCCAAACCGGGCGCAGAAGGTGACTGTCTGAGCTGGGATACCGCCTGCGATTTGCAGACCGCCATCGAGACCGCTGCATACGGCAGCCAGGTGCATGCAGCCGCGGGCACATATTTCCCGACAACGACAGATGATCCTTTCATATCTTTTACGATGAAAATCGGTATCGCCATTTACGGCGGCTTTCCCCCCAGCGGCGGTGCGTGGGACTCACGGGATTGGGAAGCTAACCCAACGATCCTCAGCGGGGATATCGGCGTGATCGGTGACCCCAATGACAACAGCTATCATGTGGTTAAGGGCAGCAGCGTCAACAGCGCTGCCATCCTGGACGGCTTCACCATCATGGCTGGGTTTGCAGATGGCACAGCGCCCTATGACAGCGGGGCTGGGTTTTACACCTACCTGGGCAACCCGACGCTGGCAAATATCGCATTTATTGGGAACACAGCGCAAGCCAAAGGCGGCGGCATCTACAGTTACGAGAGCAATCCCACACTGACGAATGTCACCTTTGAAAGCAACTCGGCGGAATTCGGCGGCGGCTTGTTCAATTCTAAAAGTGGCTCGACTTTGAATGGGGTCAGCTTTGTCAATAACAGCGCGTCGATGCACGGCGGCGGGATTTACAGCATCGCCAGCGAACCCTCTCTGACACGGGTCGATTTTGAAGGCAATTCGGCTGGTGAACATGGCGGCGGACTGCTTAATACCGACAGCAGTGATCCAATTTTATTAGATGTCACTTTTATCGGCAACACAGCAGGACGCTTCGGCGGGGGGATGGGCAATTTTTCCAGCAGTCCTTTGGGAACGGCTCTTGTCTTTGACAATAATTCTGCATCAAGCGGCGGCGCCATCTACAATCAATACGGCGCGATGCTTTTGGGGGATGTGACATTTTCCAATAACAGCGCCTCTGATTATGGCGGCGGAATTTATGGCGAATACAGCAGCCCGACCATTGAAAACGGGGACTTCACCAATAATTCGGCTCCCCATGGGGGTGGGATGTACAGTTATGTAGGCACACAACGGCTCACAGACGTCACCTTTTCAGGCAATTCGGTGCCGGGAAAGGGTGGGGGGATGTACAGCTATGAAAGCAGCCTGATCATGAACGATGTTGATTTTTATGATAATTCTGCTGGGGTGCTGGGCGGCGGGATGGCAAATTATAAATTGGTTGACTGCACACTCATCCACGGTCACTTTTCAGGTAATACGGCTGTTGATTATGGGGGCGGCATGTATAACGTCGACAGCAAGCCGAAGCTGTCCTATCTTTCATTTTCCGATAATTCAGCCAGGCACGGCGGGGGGATCTACAATTATCACAGCGAACCGATCATCACCAACGCCTTGTTCTACCGCAATACAGCGCTGGAGCGGGGCGGCGGCATGTACAATTATTCCAGTGACCCGGTCGGCACCAACCTGACCTTCTCAAACAATTTATCGCATTCTGCCGGAGGCGGGCTGGCAAATTACACCAACAGCATCATGACCCTGACCAACGGCACCTTTTACAACAACACTGCGGATGTGGTTGGCGGGGGGATCTACAATGCCAGCGCTGTGCTGCACCTCACCAATTCGATCCTTTGGGGAAATTCTCCAAGCGCTGTCGCCGGTACCCTGGTTGACGCAGCCTATTGTGATATCCAGGGCGGGTATTCGGGGACAGGCAATATCAATGCTGACCCGCTTCTCGGTCCCCTCCAGGATAACGGCGGATCACTCCTGACACACAATGTCCTGCCAGGAAGCCCGGTGATCGATGCTGGAAACCCAGACCTGTGCCCAGCGACGGATCAACGCGGTTTCTTGCGCCCAACGGATGGCGACGGTGATGGCACCGCATTTTGTGATATCGGCGCAATTGAATTATTTGCTGCACCTCCTTCTTCATTCATGTTTTTACCCCTGGTTGCCAGGTGACCTGGCTGGATTATTGTCAAAACACGCCCAAGACTGGGCATGAAAATTTACCTCGGAGGAATGCACCTGAAACCAGATTCAAGCTTCAATGTATGAGGATTTCTAGGCTAGTTAAAAGGATAACCAACTTTAACCAATAGTCTCCAAATACTTTTGTTGACAACCCACAAACAATATCGCCAAGCCTAAATTGTCCAGGCATGAGAAGATATTATTTTTCTCTTTGCGTGTCTATCACCGCGCCAATGATCAAACCGATCCCCGCGCCAGCTCCCATTCCCAAAACCATGTTATCAAAAAGGATTAAACCCAGGATTAATCCAATTCCAGCGCCAATTGAAATTCCCACACCGGCAAACATGATTTTCCGATTACTATTTGTATTCTCAGTCATTTTTTCTCTTTCCCATAGTGAGTTTTTGATGGTTTCTCCTAGTAGATCCTAATTTACTATCACACGAGATAGACAATTTGATATGCTTCCCAGGCGTTGGCTGCTAATAACAATAGTATTGCTGTAATAAAACCAACCCAGTCAATATCCTGTGAAAATTTCGGTTTTGGTATGATCTCTTCTGATTTTGGCGGGATGAATGACAATACCCGGTAGGAAGAAATCCTATGGGTTGATGCTGCCATCAGTATAAAAGCAATCATTTCGTAAATCCCCGACCGCTTTAAAACAGCAAAAGAGGGTGCCATTCTTTCGGGTAAGGGAATGGCAAATGAATTGGTGCCCAGTAAAATCGCATAGAGGATCACAAAATAGAGTGGGATCATGTAACCCAAAGGAAAACAACCCACTTTGAATATCCAATTTGCTGCAATGATCAGTACCATAGAAATGAATAGGTTATAAGCTGCGATCCGTAGAAATTCCGTGAAAAAAGATCTCGCTGCTTCATCGCCAACGATGACAGTTGCTGATTTTCCTCTTATTATCCCTTCTGGCAGGAAGAAATAACTGGGTGTCCAAATCATTAAGAAAATTAAGGTTGAAACGCCCAGGTAGGACAGGAAACGGACCCAGAGCTTTTTATGGCACAAATATTTCGTCATTCGACCACTCCTTTTGAGATATTTAATTTATCTTACCTGAATTTTAGGGTGTAACCATCCGTGATATTCCACCTAAGAAAAATTGTTTGGATTATTCCTTAAACCTTATTAATAAAGGTATGGCTGCAATCACAATCACCAAAGTGATCCCCATCGGGATGGACTGGATGGGATCGTTGAGGATTGTCCAACCCATAGAATTGATCGCGGAATAAGTGAACATACCCAACCCAAACAAAGTAAGGCCATTTCCCCAGGGTTTTTTCTGCCAGGTGCCGATCACACCAATCAGGGTGACAACAGCCATCAAGAATTCTGCTGCGAGATGAAAGATTGGCAGCGAGGTTTCTAGTGAACCAACAAAAATCCCTTCAGAGAATGTCTCGCCTGCGAGGTTCATCCCCCAGATGATGAAAACTCCCAGGCTGGCAATAACCAGCAATAGTAGAACAGCTTGTTTGAAATTTTTCATTGCACCACCTTATTCACATGAGATAAATACAATAAATTGCAGCCATAAATCGGTTTGTTTTGCCAGGAGAAACCCAATGGATAAAATTGAAGTTCAATGTTATCCATTATTCTATGTTAATTATTTCTACCGTTTTCCCCAAGACTTTCTGGCTTTCCGGTAAACAAGTAAGCTGTACTTCCTGGAAAGATTAAACTTCAGGAAAAATTAATACCAATTATATTACGCACATTCCTAAGGCGTATCGCTGGTTTATTCTTCTAATCTTTTTCAGAGTGCTTGGGGAGAGAAAACTGAAAGGGAAGAGTTTTTCGAAAAACGAAAATTGAAGTTGAAACTTTTAGGACTTTGATTTCCATTTGCTGAATTGCTATACTTGATTCATATCAAAGGTTTTCCAAATAAGAAAAGGAGCTTGTAATGAAACTAAAACAACTTTTTATGATCAACCTCTTCATTGCAGTTCCCATCGGTTTATCATGCGTTTTTATCCCTGGTTGGACTGTCAGGTTATATGGGATGATCCCGGACGAGGGAAAAATTTGGGTCACCCGACTGGCTGGTGGTTCCATCCTGGGTTACGCCTCCCTGATGTGGTTTGGCAGAAAAAGCGGTTCCTACAAAGCAAGGAGAGCCATAGCTCTCGCCCTTTTTATCCAAGACATTGTGGGATTAACGGGATCTCTGATCATTCAATTTTCAGGATTAATGAATTTTCTTGGCTGGCCTCTCAATGTTATGACCTACGGACTTCTTGCCCTCGGATATGGATACTTCTATTTCATTAAGCCAGGTAAGTGCTGAAACAGGATTTGCAAGGATATGTTTAATCCGATTTTTCAAGCCAGGTTAATTAAACGATCAATATATCTAGATGCATGTACTATTTCATAAACTATTTCTGATTTACCTGGTAGAAGGTGTTGTTCTACCATGGATGACTCACCCTTTTTTCCTCCCGATGTAAAGCAGGTGACGTGAGGCACCGAGGATGGATGGTTCGCTGCTGATTTCATAGAACAGGTCAAGCCAAAGCTGCCGTCTTTCCCCTTCCAGTTTATTGTATCTTTCATCGTCGTCAGATGCGGAAATGGCGGGTTCCACCCCAACCAGCTTGATGGTTTCAAAGCCAAGGTCCTCATGCAAGGGGGCGATCTCATCAACAGTCGAGCCATAGGCTCGAAAGCCGCCCTTGGGCCATTTCTCATGATCCTTTCCATTGTCCAGTACAGATCTGATTTCATCTTTAAATTCAATCACTTCAGGGAAGTTTTTTAGTTGGTCAGCCCAAATACCATAACGGCTGATAAGGGCTGAAAAGATCACCCCGTGCGGACGCAGGTGGGCACAAGCTTCTCTAACAGCCATCCGACGATCGCTTTCCAGTACCAAATGATAGAGCGGCCCCATCAACAGGACGGCGTCATATTCCTTCTCAGACACATCACTTAAGTCACGGGCATCTCCGAGGATATATTTTGCACGATCCTGGAGCCCTGCTTCTGCCAGATATTCCCGGCAGGCATCAAGATTCACCCTGGAAATTTCCACGACTGTCACGGTGTAACCCCGTTGGACCAACCCGAGGGTGTAGCGCCCGGTGCCAGCGCCAATTTCCAGGATCTCACCTGAAGGCGGCAGGTATGCATCAAAGAAGCGCCAGGTCAGTTCGAACTCAAGCTGGTTTTCTTCCAGACGGCGGTGTTCGCTCGCAGGATTTCGATTGTAATAAGCAGCGATATCGCTGATATCATCTGTCATTTTAATCCTCCTTGAACCACCAAAAAGCGTTTATTATGTCAATATCGTGTTGAACTTCTTTACATCTAAGTTCTGGGTTATTCATATTATACAGTAACAGCTTTTCGCCTACGGGAATATTAATTATTAATGTCATTAGATTTCGCATGTAGTCCTGAGGAAAATTTTTGGTGTTGTTGTAGGGTGGGTTGGGTTGTAAAATCTTGTCTGCTACAGGCTCAGGAAATTAAACAATTATCCAATAAATAGCAGCATTTCATGACAACCCACCGATTCTTCTCCATTGGTGTTTTGGTGGGTTGGTAAAGAAATAAACAAAGGATCAAACGCTTTATGCATTATTATGTTCTTGTAATTGAAATGTCTCTCACCAACCCACCCTACATAATTTTCCATGGAATAAGGCGGGCACGGCACTAAGCGTCGAGGAATCGAAGACGGCCGTGCCCCTACGGGACTGCCACGCTTCGATCGCAGTGACATACTGCCCCCATTTTTCTACAGCCGCTCGATTGTTTCCACCTGTGATTGATGTTTCTCCTCCCTGCGCTTAACCCAATCTGCGATCAGCACGATCATCACCGAGAAGGATCCCAGCAATATCGCCGCGCTGTAAGCTTCCACGAAATGTCGTTCATCCAAAGAGCGGAAGATGTACATGGTGGTTGTTTCGGTCCTGCCCTGGATTCCGCCGCCGATCACCAGCACAGCGCCAAATTCGCCAAGCGCGCGGGCAAAAGTGAGGGTCATGCCGTAGATCAGGGCTGTGCGAAGCTGCGGAAAGATCACCCGCCAAAAAATGGACCAACCATCGGCGCCAAGAGTTTGAGCAGCAAATTCCTGTGAGCGATCCAGGTTTTCGATAACGGGGATCATTTCCTTGATCATAAAGGGCAGGCTGACAAACAGGGTCGCCAGGAATATCCCGGGTGTGGCAAAAGCGACCTTGATCCCCAAAGGCTCGATGATCGGGGCAAGAAAGCCATTACGTCCGAAGAGCAGCAAGAGCATGTACCCCACCACCACCGGGGACATTGCAAAGGGGACATCGATCAGGCTTTTCAGGAAGGCTTTCCCCCGGAAGTCATGCCGGACGATGATCCATGCCACAATCGTTCCCAGCAGGGTCTGAACAGCCACCACCAGCAGTGCAATTTTTAGGGATAACCACAAGGCGTCCAGAAAGATGCTGGACCCCAGCGTTTTGAGGGCAGGTGCCAGGCCTTCACTGAAAGCGCCAAAGATCAGTGCGAGGATGGGCGCGATGATCAACACACCGGTATACAGCATCACCAGCAGAATGATCCCCCAAGCGCCTAATCCCTTTTTTTGTAATTTCATTTATGTGACCCCCAGCGTTTATGGATCAGGTTTGCCAGGGCTAACACAATAAAGGCAATCCCGATCAGGATCAGTGAAACCGCGCTGGCACCCAGGCGGTTTTCTGATTCCACCGCGCCCAGCACATAGACTGCTCCGGTCTGGGTTTTTAATGGGATGTTGCCAGCCACAATTACCACCGCGCCGAATTCGCCAATTGCCCGTGAAAAGCTCAACAGCGACCCACTCAACATGGGGGGAATCAATGCTGGCAGGACGATTTTTCTGAAGATCGTCCAGGAACTGGCACCCAGGGTCGCTGCAGCCCGCTCTTGGGTTTGATCGAGGTCCTGCAGCACGGGCTGAATGTTACGCACGACAAATGGGAAGGAGATGAAAAGCAGGGAAAGAACGATCCCGGGTTGGGCAAAGATGATCTGCAGGTTGAATTTTTCTAACAGGAATCGCCCGATCGCCTCCTGTGGACCGTAAAGCATGACCAGCATCACCCCTGTCACCAGGGTGGGGATCGACAGCGGCAGATCAATGATCGCGTTCAACACTCGCTTACCCGGGAATTCAAATCGCACCAGGGCATAAGCTGTCATCAAACCCATCACTGCATTGATGATGGTCATCAGGCTTGAGGTCCACAAGGTTAACAGGATGGCAGACCGGGCAATCGGCAGTGTTACCTGGTGGATTAGCTCGGCAAAACCCTGCCGCAGACCGTCCTGAAGGATAATGATTAATGGGATCAGAATCATCAGCCCGATATACAGCAGTCCTGATGCGCGTAACAGTTTTTCAGGCGTACGGGCTTTGATTTGCCTGTGGTCCAGGGAGATTTCCATGCTTATTCGCCTCTTTGAACCTGGAGAATCGCCCGGTTATACACACCATCTTCACCAAATATCTCGCCCATGATTTGGTCCCAACCGCCAAAGTAGTCCACGGTGAAAAGATCTTCCACAGGGGGGTAGTCCCCTTCATATTCTGCCGCAACCTGGGCGTTGACCACCCTTAATCCGTGCTGGGCATAGATTTCCTGGGCTTGATCTGTGTACAAAAAATCTAAAAAAGCTTCAGCAGCGTCACGGGTGCCGTGTTTATCAACCGAGGCATCAATGATTGCTATTGGGTTTTCTATCAAGATGGTCGATGTCGGAATGATCCGCTCATAGGTCTGACCGGAAGATTTGCCTACAAGGATCTCGTTTTCATAAGTGATGGCAAGATCGCCGATGCCCTTTTCGAAATTCAAGATGCTGTCCCGGGCGCCTTTATCCATGACACTGACGTTGGCAAGCACCTGTTTAAGAAATTCTTCAGCAGATTCGGGGCTGTCCCCAGGGACGCCATCAATTTGTCCGCGCAGGGCAGCACCATAAACGGCGAGGATGTTCCACATCGCGCCGCCGCTGGTATTGGGATTGGGGGTGAGGATTTCCAAGTCCGGTTGTGCCAGGTCGTTCCAATCCTGGATATTTTTGGGATTCCCCTCTCGCACAGCAAAATTTACAATGGATGTGGTGATGATCCCTTTGTGTTCCCCGGCTTTCCAATCGTGCGTGATCAAACCTGCATTTTGGATCCGGATGACATCCGCTTCCAGGGAGAGGGCGACAATATCCGCTTCAAAACCCTCAACCACAGCCCGTGACTGAGCGCCGGAGCCAAGGTAGGACTCCTCAAAGATCACACGCTGCCCGGTTTTATCCAGCCAATATTCCTGGAAAAGGGGAATTAATTCGCCGTAAGCTTCCCGGGGCGTGGTATAAGCACCGAGTATCAATTTGACCTCATCCTCACTTTGTGAGGTTTCTCCCGAGCTGCATGCAGTCAGGCAGAAAATTAAAGTGATAATTATCAATAAGAATGATCGGTAGGATTTCATAGGTTCCTCCTGAAACGGTTTTGCATGCGTTGGAATTGACGTGATCTGATGATCAAAAATGAGCAATCCTCCACAGAATTGAGGATTGTCCCGATAGTGCCCTGAAGATCCACTTTTCCATAAGCATTGGGTAATGGGGCACCAAGAACAACCAGGTCGTAGGTCTGGGTTTTCATTTCTTCCTGAATTGCACTGATCAGGTTCCCTGTTTTTATCTGGATGTCTGCGTTCACACCAAATCGTGCAAGGCTGTTTTTTCCTGCGGTAAGAAAGCGCTCAATTCTCCTTTTCTGGGAGTCATTTTCTGCCTCGTTTGTGATCACGGTCATCAAGGTGGCATCTGCCCCAAGGTGACGCAGTAAGCGGCCTGCAAAGGCGACATTGTCCTTGCCGGGTTCCCCGCTTTCAAGACAGATCAGCGCTTTTCCCAGCCGGGGGGTGGGTTGAGCAGCAAGAAGGAGATGATGCTCGCCAGTCTGCAAAGCGTTTTCGATATCGCTAAAACCAGCAGTTGGCCGCCAACCTATGATAGCCATGTCAAGGGGCTGCATTTCGACAGCTTCAGCAACTGCCTTCGAAAAGGGTTTTGTTGAAGTTTGAACCGACATCGCTGCCATACCGCTGCCCACTTGCTTCCTGGCTTCAAGCAAATGTTCTTCAAGTCTTGCCGAATCCTGTCCAATCCCCAGCATGGTTAACCTGGCGTGCGCCATTCGTGCCAGGTAGCCGCCCAATGAAATGGCTGGGCTGCTGCGCAAGGAGCCGTCTGTTACCAGCAGGAAATTCAAGCCGGGGTGGGAGAGGACATGCAGCCGGCGGATGCCCACCCAGGCAAGATCGCTTTTTTGGGTTGGAAAATTGGTGCTTTGTTCTGCTGAGCGATTGATATCGAGCAGAAAACCGGAAAGTCCGTAAGGTACAGGCGGGGCGATCGGTCGAACCCCTTCAATCGCTGGCATCTCAACACGTAAATGTTCGTTGGAACCATTAAAACCCTGTTCAATGATTTTCCCCTGTCCTAATGGCATGCAGCCCAAATCTTCTTGTGAGACTGCCAATGCAACGTCTTCGGGTCGGAAGAGGATTTGTGCCCGCTGATTGAGATTGAAATTATAGGTTTCATCAGATAAAGGGAAGGCGTGATCCCCGATGTAAACCTGACCTGCCTTGATCTGTCCAAGGAGTAAATTTGCTGATCCCAGAAAGGATGCCACATACTCCGTTTTGGGATATTGGTAGAGTTCCTGGGGTGTGCCGACTTCGATCAAGCGGCCAAAATTCATCACACCGATTCTGTCTGCCAGGTCAAAGGCTTCATCCTGGTCATGCGTTACCAGGATTGCTGCGACACCGGATTTCTGTTGAATGTTTTTAAGGCTGCGGCGTAATTCCACCCTGATTTTTGCATCCAGTGCGCCAAGCGGTTCATCGAGAAGGAGCACATCCGGTTCCAGGGCGAGGGCTCGCGCCAGGGCAACGCGCTGCTGCTGACCGCCTGATAGCTGGGATGGCATTCGCCCGCCCAATCCAACCAGCCCGACCAGCTCCAGCAGTTCATCACGCCTTTTTTCCCGTTTTGATTTTTCGATTTTACGAACGGATAAGCCAAATTCAATATTTTCAGCCACGGTCATGTATTGAAACAGGGCATAATTCTGGAAAACAAAGCCGACATTTCGCTCCTGTGTGGCTAATTCAGTTACATCACGTCCATGGAGTAGAACTTTTCCCTTATCAGGTTGAATCAAACCGGCAATGATGTTAAGGACGGTGGTCTTCCCGCTGCCGCTAGCACCCAGCAGCACAAAGAATTCGCCATCCTTGACTTCCAGGCTCAAGTTGTTGACCACAACTTGTTGACCGTAGTACTTGCTGATATTTTCAAGTTGTATGGACATAAATCCTCAATGGTTCCTGGTTTAATGCAGGGTGTACCGCACAGATAAACCCTGTCAGATGCATTATAGCGATTGGATGTGACAGTGATTGTGAGATTTATGTGACAATGTTGTGACAATATGCGCCTTAATTCCCCCTGCTTATTTTGAGCTTACTCAGATGCCAAAGCCATAACCTACGCCGGGCAAGGTTTTGATCAAGAATGGATTTTCGGGATCCTGCTCAATTTTCATTCGAAGGCGGTGTACCAGCTGGCGCAGCATTTCGGTGTTGGCGGCATCCAAGCCCCACACTTCCGTGATGATGTTGTCGGCAGGTAAAACCTGGCCTTGGTTGAGCATCAGGTAAGAGAGCAAACGGGATTCCAAACGGGTCAGGTTCTGGGGGGCCTCATTCCCCCGACTGACTTCCCGCCGAGCTGGATCAAATTGGAAATCCTGGAAGCGGTAAGGTGCTTCTTCAGGGACAGACTCAGCGGAAGCACGCCGCAGGACTGCCTGAACCCGGGCAACAAGCTGTTTGGGACTGAATGGCTTGAGAATGTAATCATCCGCACCGATATTTAAGCCCTTGACGATATCTTCTTCATCATCCCTGACAGTAAGCAGGATGATTGGGACATCAGAGACCTTCCTGATTTCGCGGCAAATGTCAAAACCATTTTTTAATTCGTGGGTACCGGGCAGGTTAACATCCAAAATGATGATGTCCACCGGCAGGCTATCAAAAACTTGCATGGCACCCTGAGCATCAAAAGCGAGATGGGGTTCGAAACCAGCTCGCCTCATGGCGAAAGCCAATAAGTCGGCAAGGGTACGGTCGTCATCAACGATTAGCACCTTCATTCGAGTGACCTTTCGGTAAGGGGCAGGGTAAACCAGAACAGGGCGCCGCCTGTCTGTCGGTTCTTAAAACCAACTTCGCCGTTTTGTGCTTCGACAATCGCTTTGACCACAGAAAGACCCAAGCCCAGGCCTAATTGTGAAAAATTTTCATCTTTCGCTGTTGAGGTATAGCGGTTAAATAAATAAGGCTGTTGATCCAGTTCAACGCCGTGACCTTCGTCCGCAACCTCAACCAGCAATTTTTTACCCACGATTGATGCCGTGATGGTGATGCTGCCTTGGGCGGGGCTGTGCTTGATGGCATTGGAGAGTAAATTGACAAGCACCTGGCATGTGCGGCGCCTGTCTGCATTGACGGGAATGCTTGTTTTTTGCCGGGGAGTGATGATGCTAATTTCGTGTTTTTCAGCGATGGGTTTAATGGTGTTGACGGCATCGGTCAGGATTGTGTTGAATTCTACTGTCTGGGTGTTTACTTTAAAGCGTCCACTTTCGATGCTGGCAGCTTCGATCAGGTTGTCGATCAGGGCTTGAAGGTTCGTGACGCCAATATCCAGAGCCTCCAATAGTTCCCTGGTTTCAGGGAGGGATAAGTCGGGGAGCTGATCCATCAAAAGTTCGACGGAGGCTGACAGTGCTGCCAGGGGTGTTCGAAATTCGTGAGTGATATTTGCCATAAATTCCCCCATCAAGCGGTGGATTCGTTCTTCATCCGTGACATCACGAATTAATAATGCTCGAGTGGCATTGCCAGCCTCTGGCGGAAGGAAGCTTGAAGATGACACCGATAATAGCATCTCCGACTCTTTGCTCCGGATGGCGATTTTGCTTTTCTGGTTCATCTTTGGAATTTGGCGGCTGAAAGGTTCTTCACCGGGTGGGGTGATAAAAAATTGGTCAACCGGGTACCCGATCAGGTTGTTAAAGGTGACGCCCAGGATGGACTCGAGCCCCTGGCTGGCAAAAGTGACCTGGTTTTTCTCGTCAATGGTGACAACGCCTTCAATGATGGCATTCAGCAGATTCTCGATCCAATCTCTTTCCATTCGAAGCTGATCCAATGAATGTTTTAAACTGATCCGGGCATCTTCGACCGCTTTGGATAACTGGTCAATTTCCCAGATTTTAGATCTTACCGCAATTGAGCTTGAAAGATCACCGCCCCGCAGGTCAATTGCGGATTCAGCCAGCTGGTTGAGCGGCCTGCTGATACGGCGTGCTATCAATACGGCAATCAATCCACCCACCAGGCTGACCAGGAGTAAGGTGATCAGGATAATGTTTCTGAACTGGCGATTTAAAATGGAAAATTCTTCTGTGACTAAGAGCCCGACAAGTTTAAACCCCTGTTCACTAAATTCCGATAAGGGGATAACCGATGCTAAGTGCGATTGACCGTTTATATCAAGCTCAAATAATTGATCTGACTCCAGGCTTGAGAGAGACTTGACTTCATCAGCATTGATGCCTTCGATAGACCCAGGGGATAATAGGTCGTCATTCTGGAACAGCATGTATTGCATCCCGGTTTGGATGCGAAAATCTTCAAGTATGCGGTTCACCATCTGTCCAACGGTGATAGATACCCGGTCTCCGGGTAGGCTTGATAACAGCCAGGTGTTCCCTTCGGCCACAACCAGACCGTCGGGTTGTGATAGGCTGCAAATCTCCGGGCTGGCTTGATCCCCACCTAAGGCAACAGGCGTATCCCCGCTGCATAGGAAAATGCCGTCCACGCCCGAGTTCTGACGAAAAACCGCGAGATATTCATTAAGCCCCTTTTGATCGATATCCTCCGACAAAAATTCATTCAGTGTTGGTCGTTCACTGAGCAAATAAGCCAGGTTTTGTAATTGGCTGATCTGATTTTCGAATAAGGCGATCGTGGTTTGATTGGTTTGATATGCTAGTGCCTGAGTCTGATTCTCCGTCTGTTGGTTGATGAGTACTGTCGCTGGAATTCCGATCGCAAGGGCGGTGCCAAGGGAGAATAACAAAAAGAACAGGATGAGTTGAAAAACAAATTGTTTTGTGAATAAATTATTAATCATCTTTCTTTCCATTCATCCTGGGAGAAAAAGCCTTCTCTTTTCACCTGATAGGTGTGAACCATGCTTTTTATGACTGTATTCTTAATATAACACTGAACAAAACCTCTGACAATCACAAAAGAAGTTATCATTAAGGGTAATGAAAATTCAGGTAAAAATCAGAGAGTATTAATTTTAAATTCAAGGAGGAAAATTTGGAACTATCAAATGAAATTCGTAATGAGCTGATTAAAGCTCAGCGAACGGAAATCACTGAATACCACGTTTACAAAAATATCGCGAAAACACTGCCGGATGAAGAAAATCGAAAAATTGTGAGTCAAATCGGTGATGATGAGAAACGACATTATGAAATTTGGAAGGCTTACACGGGTGAGGCGGTCAAACCCAATCGCTTCCAAATCTGGCTGTATACGGCTATCAGCAGAGTGTTTGGGTTTACATTTGGCTTCAAGTTGATGGAACTTGGGGAAGAAAAAGCGCAGGTTAATTACCAGAAAATCGAAGAGGAAATTCCTGAAGCCTCTGAGGTGATCAAAGATGAGGATAAACATGAGAATATTCTCCTAGATATGCTGGATGAAGAAAAGCTGCTGTACGCGGGTTCGGTTGTCCTGGGCTTGAATGACGCCCTGGTCGAGCTGACAGGTGCCCTGGCTGGCCTGACCCTGGCTTTTCGGAATGTAGATACGATTGCCCTGTCAGGGTTGGTGACTGGTATTGCCGCTTCTTTGTCCATGGCTGCATCCGAATACCTCTCTACCAGCTCCGAGGATACGGAAAAACACCCGGTGAAAGCGGCGGTTTATACGGGCATTGCTTATGTTGTCACGGTTGCCCTGTTAATTTTGCCCTATTTATTATTCAAGAATGAATTTCTTTGTTTGGGAATTACACTGGTGACGTCAGTTATCATCATTGCGGTGTTTAATTTTTACATATCCGTGGCAAAGGACGAACCTTTTGGAAAAAATTTCTTCAAGATGGCCGGGCTCAGCCTGAGTGTGGCCGCCTTCAGTTTCTTGATTGGTTTTGTTATCAAACAATGGCTTGGCGTGGACGTTTAGAAGCATCAGATATCTTCATTAAACATGCGGGATGGGTTTTCTATCCCGCCTGTTTTCTTAAATGATTACCACACCTCGCTCGTGACTATGGACCAGCTTGTCTAAAGCCTTCTTCCCCTCACCCAGCCTCTCCCCCGGGGGGAGAGGGGCTTGACTGCATGCTCGCTTGAATAGTGTGTGCAGCCTCCTGACAGGGAAAATCGCAGAGATGCGGGTTAACTAAAGCTTGTGTGAGATCGCAAGGCTTCGCTTGCGATGACATTTCAGTTTGTTTTACGCCTTCCCTTTGCACCTGAAAGGTGTTCCGCTGCGCTTAAGGGGAAGTTGTCACGCCTTTGGCGTGATGAATGAAAGATAATGTTGAGTAATGTTGTTCCGTACTCCCTAACTCCCGCAGGCGGTGGTAATTGTTTCCATTGTTCCCCCTCACCCAACCTCTCCCCAGGGGAGAGGGGCTAATCATTTCATTCAATTGAATGCTATGGGTAAAATTTTTTCTAACTAGATGGAACAAATCAATAATGGTTATTCATCTATAATATGTTTGTAAAGGATCGTTGACAAAGGTGCATGATGCAAAAAGATGATTTTATACAAAAGCTTGTGAACTATTACATCAATTCAGGTTTGTTGAACCCACAGATTTATTTGGATCGGGTGATTGATACAGGTTGGGAAAGTGAAATTTATCTCTTTACCCTGAAGAGTGGTACCGAATCAGATCGCATTGTGGTCCGTCGTGCGTTGCGGCTGCTTACGGGTGCGAATTTTTCGGAAGCCGAAGCTGAATTTAAAACCCTTGGCTTACTTTATAAAGCTGGTTACCCTGTTCCGCAAGTCTATGCCCTGGGAAGACCTGACGAAGCTTTTGGGCGCCCATTTATCATCATGCAATCCGTGCAAGGTGGAAATTTTGCAAACCGTTTCCCGAAAACAACAGGGGATGATCAAAAGCCGTTGGATGATTTCATTGCCCTGTTTCGGAGATTGCATACCCTGGATTGGCGTCTATATATTGAAAATCCGGATGCGATCAATCCACCCGGTCAGCCATATTATCATTTTGATCGCCAATTAGAAATATTTTCAGGCTATTTTTCCAGGGCAGATTTCACCGGCCTTGACCCGGCAATGGCCTGGCTGATTGCGCAGCGGGAAAGGGCAGCCTGCGAACATGCCAGTGTGATCCATTACGATTTCCACCCGGACAATATCCTGGAAGACGGGGAGGGCAAGCTTTATGTTGTGGATTGGACCAGCGCTGATATCTCGGATTACCGTTTTGACCTGGCGTGGACACTGACCCTTGCGCTTGCTTACAGGGGTGTTGACCGCCGGCTGATGATCCTCAAGGAATACGAACGCCAGATGGGTGATAAGGTCCCGGAGCTGGATGTGTTTGAAGCGGCAGCCATTGTGCGGCGGATTGGCTTTGTGATGCTCAGCCTGGGTGCTGGCGCTGATAAAATGGGTATGCGTCCTGAAGCAGCTGAAGCGATGCGCAGGGATAAACTGCCTTTGACCCGGATATTCGGAAGGTTGCAGGAGATCACCAGCCTGGATTTCCCGGAAGTTCAAGCCTTTTTAGACAGCCTTTGATCCTGTCAGGCATAAGACAGGGATTTTCTGAATTTCATCACGATGTGAAAATTATTAAAGATAACTGGCGTGAGGCCTTCAGGCAAACTTAACAAACCTGATATATTATAACAATCTGGATAATGATAAATGAATTAAAATGTCACATGTAATGGAATTAGTATTTTTATAAAAATTTTCTCGGGCTAACCCTAAACAGGGCAGGCGCCCCTCACTCCAAAGACATTAAACTAACAATTTGAATTTATTTAGTTGATAATCATAAATTATTTGCGTTAGTCTCCTTTCAGGAAACAAATGTTCCAATTTGCAATCCCTCATGGTAAAATCAGCCCATGGATTTATTCGACCACTCCCTGCAAGAACAGCTTGAACACCAGGCGCCCCTGGCTGACCGCATGCGCCCTCAGACCCTGGATGAGATCGTGGGACAGGATCACATCATCGGTGAGGGGCGACTGCTGCGGCGTGCCATCCAGGCGGACCGATTATTCTCGTCCATCATCCTGTATGGGCCGCCGGGGACGGGAAAAACGACCCTTGCACGGGTGATTTCCAACCTGACCAAAGCCCATTTTGAGTCCCTCTCAGCAGTTTTGGCGGGTGTGGGAGACCTACGCACAGTGATCGCCGAAGCAACAGATAGAAGGCGCTTATATCGGCGGCGTACAATCCTGTTCATTGATGAGGTTCATCGCTGGAACAAATCCCAGCAGGATGCACTTTTGCCGCACGTCGAATCAGGCTTGTTAACCCTGATCGGTGCCACCACGCAAAATCCCTATTTTGACGTCATCAAAGCCCTGGTCTCGCGCTCTCGAATTTTTGAAATGAACTCATTGACCGAGGTGGATATTCAGGAATTGATCACGCGCGCCTTGCTAGACCCTGAGCGCGGTTACGGGAAACTCGATGTGGTTCTGGCACCTGAGGCGATGGTTCACCTGGCGCACATGGCTGGCGGGGATGCACGCAATGCCCTGAATGCCCTGGAACTGGCAGTGGAAACCACACCGCCTGATTCTGAAGGGAAAATTCACATTTCCCTGGATGTTGCCCAGGAATCGATCCAAAAACGAGCGGTGCTCTACGATAAGAACGATGATGCACATTATGACACCATTTCTGCCTTTATAAAGTCTGTTCGCGGCTCAGATCCTGATGCTGCTCTTTACTGGCTGGCGAAAATGCTCTATGCCGGTGAAGATCCCCGGTTTATTCTGCGCCGCCTGATCATCCTGGCGGGTGAAGATATCGGCATGGCGGACCCGATGGGGCTGGTGGTTGCAAACGCTGCGGCGCAGGCTTATGAATACATTGGCTTACCCGAAGGGATTTTCCCAATCACAGAAGCGACCCTCTACCTGGCAACAGCACCCAAGTCCAACTCTGCCTTTGCCTACCATGCAGCCCTCAAAGAAATTGGAGAAAATGGCGCAGGTCCGGTCCCTGTCCACTTGATGGATGCCAGCCGTGATGCAAAGGGTTTGGGCCATGGTCAGGGCTATGATTACCCCCACAATCATCAGGATCACTGGACGCCGCAGCAATATTTGCCCGAGAGCATGTTGGGTCGCGTATTTTACAACCCCTCAGACCAGGGTTATGAAGCACAGGTGCGCGACAGGGTAGAACGGTGGCGTAAAGCGCAGCAAAAAAGCGATTGAAGACCTTCAAAGACAAGCAGAGGAAAAATAAATGGCAGTATTTTTAATGGTGCGGCACGGCCATAACGATATGATCGGTAAAAAATTGGCAGGACGGCTTCCTAATGTCCATCTCAACCAGGAGGGTCGGGCACAGGCAAAACGCCTGGCTGAGGCATTTGTGGATTTGCCGATAACAGTGGTGTATGCCAGCCCCCTGGAACGAGCGATTGAAACTGCTCAACCTATTGCCGATGCACATGATTTGCCTGTGAAGATACACCCACCACTGATGGAGATCGATTTTGGCCAATGGGAAGGCGAAGAACTTGATAAGCTCAAGCATGGACGGGTCTGGAAACACGTCCAGGGGAAGCCCAGTGAATTCAGGTTTCCGGGTGGAGAAAGCTTTGCTGAAGCACAGGAACGGATGGTTGATGGATTGCTTTCCCTCAGTCAGGAATTTTCAGAAAAAGAAATAGTGGTTGTTACAGCGCATAGTGATGTGATCCGCCTGGCTGTGGCGCATTTTTTAGGCCTGCCCCTTGATAATTTCCAGCGGATACGCATCCATCCGGCGTCTGTGACGGTCTTATATTTAAATGATAACCAGGGGTTTTTTGGCCCGATCAACTACACTTTTGAATTCCCAAAATTATAGAAAGTTAATCTAAAAACATTTCATTCATCAGAGAGGTTGCTGAATAAACCTCTTGAGAGCTAATTCTTTTCTGGTATAAAAAATTGTCATGCGCTCGTCTTCGAATGTAATCGAGCATATTTTCGAGTTTCATTTATAATTAACCAAACTTTAAAAGGAAAGGAAAGGGGCATGGACAAATATCTTATTCAGCCAGAAACCAGTGTCAATTTAGACGAATTTGCAACCTATTACGATGGTGATATCAAGAAGAAAGATGGTAAGGCAAGGCTTAAGGAACACAATAAGACCTTGCGAGATTTGCAGGAACTGCTGTACGCAGAAGGCAAACGAAAGGTATTGGTGATTTTGCAGGGTATCGATACCAGCGGTAAGGACAGCACCATTGAGCACGTCTTTGGCGACGTTAATCCCCAGGGAACCAAGGTGGTTAACTTCAAAGTGCCTTCGAAAAAGGAACTAGCACATGATTACCTGTGGCGCGTGCATCAACACACCCCGGGGAGCGGCGAGATTGTGATCTTCAACCGGTCCCATTATGAAGATGTCCTGGTTGTCCGTGTCCATGACCTGGTCCCTGAAAGTGTTTGGGGAAAACGATATGAGCACATCAATGCTTTTGAAAAACTGCTGGCGGAAGAGGGGACGATAATCATGAAGTTCTTCCTGAACGTCAGCAAGAAGGAACAGGCTGAACGATTCTTAGCCCGCCTTGATCGACCGCACAAGCGCTGGAAGTTCAACCCGGATGACCTGGAAGAACGCAAGCATTGGGACCATTATAAGGCTGCCTACGAGGACATGCTCAGCCGCACCAGCACACCCTGGGCGCCGTGGTATGTGATCCCTTGCGACCGCAAATGGTATCGCAACCTGGTGATCGCCTCTATCATTGAAGACACGATTAAGAATTTGGGTATGCAGTATCCTGCCGAGGTCGAGAATATTGATTCCTACCGCGATCGTTTAGAAACGATGATCGCAGAAGGATAAAGCATGGACCTGGGGACAAGTAACAAATTAATACGTTTTGTGATTGCCGGCCGTCTCAACAGGGATTACATCCTGCCGATTTCCGGACCAGCACAAATTGATGTCCTGGGCGGCAATCTGCCTTATGCTGCTATGGGACTTCACCTTTGGGGCGGTACAGCGGGGCTTTTGGGCAGGATCGACCATGATTATCCCCAGGAATGGTTTGAACGTTTACATTCGCTTGGGTTTGACCTAGCGGGGATAAAAGTGACCAATCAGCCCATCGATGCTCGCCGATTTATGGCGCATGCGGATCTCAACACCACGCATTTTCAGAACCCCGTTCAGCATTTTGCGGACAGGGGTTTGAGCTACCCGACAGAATTGCTTGGCTACCGTCCGAATATCAAGAATCACTGCAGCCGTACCGACCCCATGCCTCAATCAATTCAAATCTCTGATATACCAGAAGCCTATTTAGATGCAGGTGCTGTTCACATTTGCCCCATTGATTATCTTTCGCACCTGATGCTGCCCTCCATTTTTCGCCAGGGACAGGTCTCTATTATCACCCTGTCCTCCACCCCAGGGTATATGGACCCATCCTTTTGGGAGGAAATCCCCGGTTTGCTTTCCGAGATCACCGCTTTTATTACAACAGAAGAGGAGATACGGAATTTGTTCTTGGGGCGGCAGACGGATTTGTGGGAGATGGCAAAAATTTTAGGCTCCTTTGGACCCGAATATGTGATCATCCATACCCCTTCTTTTGGATATTACCTGTATGATCGCGAGGGGAATAAGCGCTGGACCGTGCCGGATTACCAGTCAAAGCAGGTCGACCCCACCGGTGCCGGTGATGCATTTGCTGGCGGTTTTTTGGCTGGCTATCGCGAATTATATGATCCCCTGGAAGCGGCTGTTATGGGGAGTATCGCCGCCTCGATTGTTGCCGAAGGAAGTGGTGTGTATTATGCGGCTGACACCATGCCGGAGTTGATCAGGGCACGACAAGCTGCATTGAAAGAACTGGTCAGGAAAGTGTGAACCTTAAGGATGGTTTGATTCGTTAAGTTTTCTTCATAAATTTAAATAACTGCTGGAACCTGGCTTTTATTGCCAGGTTTCTTATTTTCCTGGCTGCTTGTTTTGCCCGTTCTTCATTAATAATATGGCGGCTGAAACGGTCAAGGTAATATTCGTTGATGATGTCCCCGGCAGGCTGTTCTACGTCGGGCAGTATTGCCGTCAATCTCAGAGCGCGCTCGGTTGCGGTTTCAGCGGGATTCAGGTTTTGCCCCATGATTCGCATCGACCAGCCCAACTGACGATAAGCTCGTTCCGGTACGGACATCAAAGCTCGATAGCGCCATCGCTTGAGCCATTCGGGGACAGTGATGTTGTGCTTTAGTAGTGAGCGCTCCAAAACCACTGGCAGAGGGTCAATTTTGAGCTTGATGTAAGAGGGGCGATAGCGGATGAAAATCCATGCCAGTAAGGCGACAGTAAATATGGAGAGAATGATCCAGACGATGTGCTTTGGCTGCAGATTGAACAGGCTCCGACCCGATTCCGCTCGATCGGGGTTCAAATCCTCGAGGCTTTGTGTGGGGATTCCACCGGGTTCGGGAAGGCGGTCTTCGATGTTCTTTTCATCTGGCAGCAGCGGCAGCCCTTCTTCATCAAGATTTTCCTCCCCCATGGGCAGACTGACTGTGGGTTGGGCGGTTGTCGGTTCAAAAATGACCCAGCCAACACCCGGGAAGTAAACTTCTGGCCAGGCA
>JARGGB010000034.1 GCA_029210815.1 Candidatus Brevefilum sp. | reverse complement strand
GGATTGCCGGAAGTGCCAGAATTGGATGCAGCCGGTTTTGCTAAACGGACAAAGGAACTGCTTGAGCTCTATCCAAAACAAAATGCCCTGGCCCAACTTAATTTGATGGACAGTCACGACATGCCACGCTTTTTGAGCATGGTCAGCGGGGATACCCGTGCATTTCGATTGGCGACCCTGTTTCAGATGACATATCCCGGCGCGCCGTGCATTTATTACGGCAATGAGATTGGGATGAAGGGCGGTCGAGACCCTGAAAACAGGGCACCATTCCCATGGGATGAGTCCCGGTGGAACCACAATTTACGCAATGATTTCAAGAAATTTATCCAGATCCGGCGGGAGAACCGTGTCCTGCGAACTGGTGAATATGTGCCTGTGCATTCCGAGGGGCGTCACTTCGCATTTTTACGGCATCTTGAGGACAAGCGTATGCTGGTGGTATTTAACGCTGGTGATGGGAATTGGGAATTGAACATTCAAACGGAGTCTCATATTGCGGACGGCACGCTTCTTAATGACCTGGTTGGCGGGGGTGAGGCGCACCTGGTTGACGGTCATTTACGGAATTGGAATTTAGCACCGTGGGAAGGGGCAATATTCAAGCCGGTTGTTGAGGAAAGATAGGGAATAGCGATTCGGGAATGGGGGATTCTTCACGAGCTTGCGTCAGGTCATATCACTGTTAAAACGCAATCTTCAATCGAAAACCTCGCAGGGATATTGAGACTCCTTTAGTTTATTTTCCAGGCGCCAGGTCTCCATAAATAAGACTGCCGGCGGCAAAATTGGCAGCCAAACCATCCAAAATCCGACAAGCACCTGTCCGCTGAAAAAATAAACCATTAATTCGCGGGAAATCAGGCTGGTGAGCGCAATGACGCCGCCTGCCATTTCCCAGCGCCAACCTGCCAACAAGCCTAACAGGGATGCGAACCACAATCCAAAAAGCAGCCAGTAGATTGATGATTGTGGTTCAACCTGCTGTTCTTTAAGAACGGAAACAAGAAGGATAACTCCAAACACGAATGCCAGGATGCTCCATATCCTTGCAGCCCAGCGCATGATGTTTATTCTTTTTAGCATTTTCTGATTTATTGTCATTTTCAAGTCCAAATCTTTTATGATGTTTATTGGTTTTTATTTTCGCTTATCTTTTCTGAAAGCCTGTAAAATCGCGATCTTAGTCGGGTGATTAAAAGGCGCTGGATTTACGGGCGGCGCATCGAGGATGGTGTTTGGATAGCCGGTCACGTCCTGCGGGACGGGGATGATCTTTTCGAAAGCGAGATAGGGGCTATCGCAAATCGTACCAATTTCCTGCATAAAGGCTTCCCCGGAAAGGAAAAGGGCGTTGTTGATCAGGATCAGCCATCCCTGGTGTGCAACAAGTGGACGCACTTTGTTGATTAGCTGTATAAAATTATTTTGTAAATCAACCCGTCCTGCTTCAGTTGTCGAAAAATAGGGGGGATCCAGGATCACACAATCAAATAAGCGCGCTTTATGGCGCATTTTCCCAGTAACCCTGAAGAAATCACCGGTGATGATTTTGTTCTTACCCGGGTCAAGATTGTTCAGTTCCCAGGATTGCTTTGCGATTTCAAGAAAGCTTTTATTGAGGTCGGTTTGGACGACCAGGGAGGTATTGCCCATCCCTGCTGCCGCCCCCAGGCTGCCGGTGTAAGCAAAGGTGTTCAGCACTCGCAATCCGTCAGAATGGTCCAGCAGCCAGCGGCGAAGATTGCGCGTATCCAGGTAGAAGCTGGCATCCTGGTTTATCTGCAGGTCGACGGCATATTTTACATCGAACTCCACGATCGATTGGCATAAGTTGCTGCCTTCAATTAAAATCCCATTCACCAATTTTTGGTCTGGTGACTGTCGTTGTTTGAGGAATACTGAGGCGATATTTTCCAGGCTTTCCATTGCCCATTGGCTTACTCGGTGGATTATTTCACGATGCTCGCCAGGTTTTCCATGATCAAGGATGACCAGTGTCTCGCCGTATCGATCGATCACCAGTCCGGGACAGCCTTCGTAAAAGCCGTTGAACAATCCATATGCCGTGGTTATATCTGCAAAGGATTTTCTTTGTTCAATTGCATGTTTGATGTGTTGTAAAATCTCGTTATCTGCTGCCATATAATTATTTTACTCGCAACTCAGGAAATCAAAATTTAGTTATTAATAAATAATTATTTATATTTGACTAAATTAATGCTATAATCTTATGAATTACAATTAGATTGAAAAAAGGAGATTATTAATGGTTGCTTTTATTGAACAATTTTCGCCTATTATTCAGGCCTTAATGGGCACCCTCTTTACCTGGGGCTTGACTGCGCTGGGTGCTGGGCTTGTGTTCTTTGCCAAAGAAGTCAATCGGAAACTATTGAACGGATTGCTGGGATTTGCCGCAGGTGTGATGATCGCTGCCAGTTTCTTTTCGTTGTTAGCACCTGCGATCGAGATGTCTAAAGATTTGCCCGTTCCTGTTTGGGTTCCTGCAGTTGCTGGCTTTATTTTGGGAGGTGTTTTTCTTTTCCTGACTGATAAATTACTGCCGCACTTGCATATGGGTATGGATATTAGTGAAGCAGAAGGCCCTAAAACATCCTGGCAGCGAAGCGTGTTATTGATCACTGCCATTACTTTGCATAATATTCCAGAGGGATTGGCTGTGGGTGTCGCTTTCGGTGCTGCTGCAGCAGGCATTGGAGAAGCCGGTGTTGCTTCCGCTATTGCACTAGCTCTTGGTATTGGTATTCAAAATTTCCCTGAAGGTTTGGCAGTTTCAGCTCCCCTAAGACGTGAAGGATGGAAAGTTGGCAAATCTTTCTTTTATGGTCAATTCTCCGGTATGGTGGAGCCCATTGCCGGTTTGATTGGCGCTGCCGCCACATTGTTGATGCAGCCTTTGTTGCCCTACGCCCTTTCTTTTGCTGCAGGTGCCATGATTTACGTGGTTGCAGAAGAATTGATCCCAGAATCTAAATGCGAAGGACACTCTGACATCCCAACCATTGGTGTGATGCTTGGGTTTGCTGTCATGATGCTTTTAGATGTCGCACTGGGGTAGATAAAATTTTAATTCGAAAAATTAGCTGGTGAGATCTAAATGCTCACCAGCTTTTTTGATGTTTATACCAACTGCCAGATTTGGTAAAGGGCAAGATTGCCTTTTTTGCCATCGGAATAGAAATTTTCAATCACTTTGAACCCTGACTTTTTGGCGAGAATAAATAAAGATTCTTCGGTAAAGGTGTGCACATAGCGATAGCCAATTGTTTTCCCTGAACGCCAATCCAGCAAGACGTCCCCCTCATCGAGGTTATCCGGGTCAATGTTCACCGTTGACCACGGAACCACCCGTTTTTTCAGACGGGGGCTGTTTTGCCACTGCCAGACAGAAAGGGCAACCCGTCCTGTATTTGACACCAGGGATGCAAAATTGCGAGCTGTTTGTGTGCGCAGTTCTTCTCTCGGGATGTGATGCAGGACGGCAAAACAAACCAACCAGTCATAAGCATTTCCAGGGAGAGATTGATGCCAATTGGGGTCAGCCATGTCAAGGGGTATGAAATTGAAAGTTCCTTTTGATGGGTGTTCAAATAACTCCTTAGCGCTGGTGAGCAAGCCCTCGCTCATATCAAGCCCCAGGTAGCTGCCTTGAAAACCCTCAGCCGCCAGCATCCTTGCCAGGGTGCCGTTGCCGCAGCCGACATCCAGGATTGTCTCGCTTTGTATCATTTGGTGGATCAGATTGTGTACCCCCGGCTGAACCTGGTGGCGGGTTGCGCTGAAAGAATGCGCAAATTGGTCATAAAATTCGCGATTGATGGCTAATAATTTATCTCGAGTAGCTGAATTCATGGTGAACTAAAGTATATTGCAGTCTTTGAGACAGCGCAAATGTGTTATTTAATTTGTGAATTTGGATTTTGGATGCTTGAATCTGCGAATTACCCACCATGCAATTGCACCGGCAACTCCGCCGCCAATGACGGCGATCGGGGTCCATTCAAGAAATTGGAACAGGATAATACGATTGAACATTCGCCAATACTCAGGCCGGACGTTTTCAAAATTTTGGCCAAAAATATTTAAATGTTCTAAATTGGGTAATCTGCCAAGGGATAAGAGGAAGGCATAAAAAATGTAATAACTGAGGATTGCGCAGCTCCAGGTGAGGATGCCGGCAAAAATCGGGCTTTTGATGGTCTTCGCTCGATTTGCTTCATAAAGGGTCACCGGGATGATGGGTACGAGCCAGATCCCATAATTCAGCCCCAGGATGATGGGGATGACGATAAATGGATTTTCACCAAGGTTCGGGCTAAGACCTCTTGCCAGCCAATCCAGGTAAAACCAGTCAAAGATGCCAAAGATCAATCCGATCAATGCATAAAGGTACCAGCGCTTCATGAGGCTCTCCAATGATGAGGATATAAAAACTATTTTATGTCTATGATACCAGGATTATACGCCGTATTTGTGACGCAGTTGAAGCGTGCAGCAAAGCCTTCCCCCAGCCAGTGTATTATAATAAATCCAATTTTACCTACCCCCTGCCCCCTCCCTGAAGGGAAGGGGTTTTTAAGGTTAGGTAATCTTAAAATATTTTTTACTTTGTGAAGATGTCCTTACACCATGTCCGTTTTTTCATCTGGAGAAGGATTTTGTGAATTTTTCATCTTCTGATCCAGCCACATACGCTGCTGAATGCTTTCAAGTGTGATCAATCCGATTAATTGCCCATTCTCGATCACGGGCTGCACGCGAGTTTTCTTCATGCTTTCCAGGGCGTCTTTGAGCGGTGCTGTTGGTGATAGCCCTTCCGGCTCGATTCCAATCGCTGCATAAGCGGGGGCACGGTTGCCCAGCCGCTGAAGCGCGTTAAGCAAGCCCTGTCGTTGAATGATCCCCAGGAAATGACCGTTGGATGTCACCGGGATGTGATGCTGACCGGATTGTACCGATAAGTTCAGCACTGACTCCAGGGATTGGTTGCCTTCGACCTGGAAGAATCTTGTCATCATGGCATCCTGTACCTGCAAGCCTTTGATGCTTGCCTGAATCCTGACAGAATCTGCTTCTGATTTTGCACCTACCCAAATGAAAATCGCCGTTAATACCAGCCAGGGGTTGAAAAAGAACCCTGCAAGGCCGATAAGCAGTGCTGCGCCTTTGCCAATATTGGCCGCGATGCTGGTTGCTTTGACAGGATCCATGCGCAGAGACAGCAAAGACCGCAAAACGCGTCCACCGTCCATGGGGAAAGCAGGGATCAGGTTGAAGAGGAACAGGGTGATGTTTGCTGTAAGCAGCTGCATCCAGAGATTTTCTTCGAGCAGGGCAAAGCTGAAAGGCTGGTTGAAAAAACCCTTTAATAAGAGCCCAACGAACAGCAAGGCGCCGATCACTAAATTGACAGCCGGTCCGGCGATGGCTACAAAGAATTCCTGTTTTGGATCTTCAGGCATTTTTTCAAGCCGCGCCAAACCGCCTATCGGCAGCAGGGTGATGTCCTGTGTTTTGATCCCATATCGCTTTGCCATTAGCGCATGACCCAATTCATGCAAGACAACCAGCACAAATAAGGCAATGATAAATACGATTTCTGTTACTGCAGCACCTGCTGATGCGCCTGAAAACAGGCTGGAAAATCCCACCCACAGCAGCAAAAACAGAAAGGTGATGTTCATTTTCAGGTCAATCCCAAATATTTTTCCGAGATTTATGGAGCTTTTCATGTTTGCACCTTTAAATTATTTATCTACTATTCTTGATATCCAGTATCTCATCTTAATATTAGACCATCATCAATTTATTGTAAAAAGATTATATAAGGTTTAAAGGGTGCTATTCGCATTGATCATGAATAATGGGTACAATGGGTGCGTATGAAAGCAGAGAGCTGGCAAAAGAAGCGAAATTACAGCAAGGTTGAAAAAGACCTGGCGCTGGCAATATTAGAAGACCTGAAGAAGGGTCTTGACCTGAGCACGTCCCAGCGGGAGCACCCTAAGCCGGATGGCGGGGGCTTTATCCCCAAGCACGCCCTGGTAGCGGTCTACCATGAAATGGTGAACAGCGGTCAGTGGGATGAGGATGACGCGTTGTTGTTAAAAATCCGCATGAAACCAACCCGGACCCTGTCGGGTGTGACCACGGTCACCGTTTTGACCCGTTTTCATCCCTGTCCTGGCAAATGCATTTTCTGCCCCCAGGAAGACCAAATGCCAAAGAGCTATTTGCGCCAGGAACCGGGCGCGATGCGCGGATTGCAAAATAATTTTGACCCTTACGCACAGGTCAAAAATCGGATTGGTGCGCTGACCGCAGTGGGTCACCCCACCGATAAAATTGAGTTGTTGATCTTAGGGGGGAGCTTCAGCGCTTATCCGCGAAATTATCAGGAATGGTTTATTCGGCGCTGCTTTGAGGCGATGAACGAGGTCAACCCTGACGATATTCCTGAATTCGAAACATTGCAAGAAGCGCAAAAACAAAATGTGAATGCCAAACACCGCAACGTGGGGCTGGTGATTGAAACCAGGCCCGACCTTGTGAATCGTGATGCCTTACGCTGGTATCGATACCTGGGGGTGACCAAGGTTCAATTGGGTGCCCAGAGCCTGGATGACCAAATTCTTGAAATTAATAAACGCGGCCACACAGCTCAGGAGACCCTGGAGGCGACGGCATTATTACGTGCCGGGGGCTTCAAGGTTGTTTTGCACTGGATGCCAAATTTATTAGGCGCGACTCCGGAATCGGATCGGGAGGATTTCAAACATTTATGGGGTGATGGCGCTTACTGCCCGGATGAACTGAAAATTTATCCCTGCCAGCTGCTTGAAAACACAGAGCTCTATGATATTTGGAAGATCGGTCAGTATCAGCCATATTTCGAAGAAACACTGTTGGACCTGATTACCGATATAAAAACTGATGTCCCCCGATACTGTCGTATCAACCGCATTATTCGGGACATTCCCTCCACTTATGTTGTGGAAGGCAATAAAAACAGCAGCTTGCGCCAGGATGTTCAGCGAGAAATGTCAAAACGCGGGACAAAATGCAAATGCATTCGCTGCAGGGAAATCCGGAAACAACAGGTTTCAGCGGAAAAAGTCGAACTGAATGATCTTGTTTACAAGCCTGCCCATGTAGAGGAGCATTTCCTTTCCTTTGACACCACAGATGATCATTTGGCTGGTTTTCTGCGCTTATCATTACCAACAGACACAAAGATGAGCGGCATTGGAGAATTGGAAGATTCTGCGATTATTCGTGAAGTGCACGTTTATGGTCAGTCACTGGAGGTGGGGGAAGACCGCTCGGGTATGGCACAGCACAGCGGATTGGGGACACGGTTACTGGTAGAAGCAGAAAGCATTGCAAAGGATGCCGGCTATCGAAAATTAGCGGTGATTGCTGCTGTTGGTACCCGCGGCTATTATGCGGATCGCGGCTATAAGCTGGGGGATTATTACATGATCAAGGATCTTGATTGAGCTTGATTCAGCCTTTAAATGAAAAAAGAAAATAGATTGAGAATCAGAGGTTTTGCCAGCACGGCAAGGCCTGCCATGGCTGCCCCGACAAGCCAGCCTACCAAAACGTCAGACAGGTAATGGACGCCCAGGGCAACCCGTGAGATGCCCACCCAGGGTGCCCAGAGGCTTACTGCCAGCCCAAACCAGGGTGGACCAAGGGCAATGCCCATCACTGCCAGGGCAGCTGAGCGCGCAGCATGACCAGAGGGGAAGGAATGGGGGTCTGTAATGCGGTAAATTTGTCCCCATTCTCCTTCAGGACGCGGCCGCCTGATGGAGAACTTCAACGCAATCACTGCTGCTGCCATAATGACCAGGCCGACGGTAATAAAAACAATGCGTTCACGCCATTCGTCCCCGCTGAACAACCATGCAATAAATAAGCCGGCTAACCAGAACCAGGAATCACCAGAGTGCGCGAAGAATTTTAAGATCAGCGCAAAGACCTTTTGATTGGGCTTCACATGTAAGGCTTTTGAAGCAAGCGCATCCCAGTTCAAAAATTTTAATAAGCAATTTTTCATAGGTTTTGACCCAACGAAATCATTACCAATAATGCTACCAGAAATGGCTTGAAAGCGTTGATGCATTTGATCGCATTTTTACTGCCACAAATAATTGAAATTCTGGCATCATCCAAACCGGTTAGAAAAACAGGTGATATTTTACTTCCAATTCATGGAAAATCGTTAATTTGGCTGCAGGTATAATGGACGGCAGTATTCTAAGGAGAAAGAATTGAAACACTTACCAAAAGCGATCCTCTGGGACCTGGACGGCACGATCATTGATTCAACCGAGTGCCATTTCGAATCCTGGTCCGAGGCATTGAAAAGTCATGGTTATACCATCAGTCGAGACCTTTTTAATTCGAATTACGGTAGAAATAATTTCGCTTCATTAACCGGATATCTGGGTTTTCAACCGGATCTCAGCCTTGCCAATGAAATCACTCATGCTAAGGAAGCCTTGTTTCGAGAGAAAGTGTCCAGAGATGCGTCATTGGTTGCTGGGGTTAAGTCCTGGTTAGCTACAGCAAATCAAATGGGTATGAAACAAGCCATTGCATCTTCTGCTGGAATAAAGAATATTACAATCATGCTCACTGCTTTTGGACTTTTAGGGTATTTTGATTTGCTGGTATCAGGCGCGAATTTACCGGCAAAGCCAGAAAATGACGTTTTCCTGGAAGCAGCAAAATTGCTTGAGTTTTCACCAGAGGAATGCCTAGTAATCGAAGATTCTACGGCGGGTGTCCAAGCAGCTAAAAACGCAGGGATGACCTGTATTGCTGTACTGACGAGTCACGCGAAATCTCAGTTAACTGCGGCAGACCTGTTTGTGGATGATTTTAGAATGCCATTTTTAGATGCAATTGGGAATTTAGCTTAGCTTATATATCTTTTATTTCTGAATATAAATTTTAGGGTGGGGACAGAGCCCCACCCCTACAGAAACGAAAGACATTGAAATTCGAAGCATGTAAGGATCAGAAACCATGATTTACGCTAATACCCTGAGATAAATAGCAGCAAAATACTCACGTTTTAAACTATAATATAAAAGAATTGGATTCTGCCCTTTTCACCAAGGGCATTTTTTGACATTATCAATTATTTGGGGATTTACGCAACATCAAAATGAGGAGCTGGCGATGATTATTTTGCCGAATAGAAAATCTCACCTTCATTGGATAAAAGTAGTAATTTCACTTGTAACCATTTTTAGCCTTTTAGCCGGGTGCAATTTGCCCTGGGGACGATCGAAGGAATTATCAACGCCTGAGAGTGTCGAGGTCAGGAAAGATGAACCTGAAGCGACATCAGAACCCCGTCTGGATTTGCCGCCTGCCCTCGTGGAGGTTTCTCCTGTTTCTGGCAGTGCCATCAGCCTAAATCAGTCGATTTCCCTTTATTTCAATCAGGCAATGGACACCGGTTCCGTTGAAGCTGCCATACATTTTGAACCAAGAGTCAACGGGCGTTTCTCATGGGAAGATGACCAGATCCTTACCTTTACGCCAGACCAAAATCTTGAGCCGGGTACTGAGATTTCTATGGTCATTGATACCAGTGCCCAGGCAGCGAACAAAAAGGGCTTACAAGCACCTGTTGATGTCAATTATCAGACTGCAGACGAATTATTAGCCTTGCAAGTGATGCCAGTGGACTTTGCCCAGGATGTTGATCCTGAGAGCCTGGTCTTTGTAACATTCAACCAGCCTGTTGTTCCATTGGGGGCAGAGCAAGCAGGTCCGCCTGCGTTTTCACTTTCACCGGAAGTCCCCGGGGAAGGCACATGGCTTAATACGACCACTTATGTTTTCAGACCTGAACCCTCGATGACTGGCGGTACCACCTATAATATCACGCTCAACGAGTCATTGACGGGCACCTCTGGCGCTGGTTTCGATACACAGGATCTTGCGTTTAGCTTTACAACAACAACACCCCAGGTTTTGGAGGTGCTGCCGATTGGGTCAGAGCTTTTGAGTTTGGACGGTCCAATAGAAGTCAGGTTTAATATTCGAATGGACAAGCAAAGTGTTGAGGAGCATTTTTACCTGCTTGCGCCAAACGGGAGAAGAGTCAACGGTCGTTTTGAATGGCAGGAAGATTTCCAGGGCATTCTATTTACACCGGAAGACAATCTTGATCGAAACACTCGCTATGACATCAGGCTTGATTCCGGCGCGCAGTCCTACGGTGGTTTGCCAGTTGACGTACCTTTTGAAACCTGGCGGACGACCTATCCTGGGCTGAATGTTTTATCCTCAGTGCAGCCTGATTTCAGGAGCTATTATGGGCAGTATGGTCAGTATGAGATCCAGTTAACAGCCCCTGTTTCCAAACAGAATTTTAAGGATCATATTCAAATCAATCCAGAAGTGGGTTCTGTAGGTTTGCAGTTGAGTAACAATGACATGAACCTTGTTTTGAATGGTTATTTCAAACCTGACACAGAATATACGCTGACGCTGGACCCAAATTTAGAAGATCGATGGGGCGGAGCATTAGGACGAACCTTATCTTACACTTTTGTGACGCCATCAGCAGATCCTGCCCTCAGTTTGGTCACCGGGTATACCAGCTATAATCTGATGTTTGTTCCTGCTCAAAGCTCTGATGTTGTTTTGCAGGCAACGAATATTAATACCCTGACCTTTGAAATTGGCCCCATCACGGTGGGTGATCTGCTTACCCTGGTACATCCGGATAATTATGAATACCGGCAAATGTTCTTGCCCAGCAACTTAGAAACAAGCACGCACAATCTTGAGTTGACACGAAATATCAACCAGGCTGTGCGGCTGCCCCTCACCTACCAGGGAAATCCATTATCTCCAGGCGTGTATTTTCTTGGAATGACGTCAGCTGATTTGGTCGAGAATGGTGAACAGGTTTATCAAAGATACTACCTGATCGTCAGTGACAATCATGCTGTTATGAAGATTGCACCTGAGCAAGCCTTTATTTGGGGAACGGCCTTGTCTGATCAAACTCCCCTGGCAGGGGCACCCGTGACGGTTTATAACTCAGAAGGGGATATTCTTGCCAGTGGAGAAACGGATTCAGAAGGTTTTTTCATAGAAGACATCACAAGGGCTGAGGAACCTTACGCCAATTTCCTGGCAGTGATTGGCAAACCAGGGCAGGATGACTTTGCTTTTTCAATTTCGACCTGGGGGCAGGGTTATGTGCTTTATGAACAGGGTATCCGACAAAACACCCTGCCGAGAGAAATTGAAGCTTATATTTATACGGATCGGCCGATTTATCGCCCAGGCGACAGGGTGCATTTCAAGGCTGTTTTGTTTTCACGAGAAAACGGCTTACCAGTACCTTCAGGCATGGACCAGGTGGATGTGGCTGTGTATGGTGACCCGGGTATGTCGGGAATCCCAGTGAACCTTTATACCAACACGCTCACGCTGAGCCAATTTGGCACGCTGGAAGGAAGCGTTGATATCCCCCCGGATGCCTCCCCCGGCATGTTCCAGATTGCCCTGACACAGGGAGAAAAAGCGATTGAAAGCCTGTATTTTGATGTCGCTGCATATCGGAAACCTGAAATTGAACTCACGCTGGATTTGACCCCGGATGAGATTGTTTTTGGGGAGGATTTGAACGCCCAATTGCAAGCAGCTTATTATTTTGGGCTGCCGGTTGCAGACCAAGGCTATACATGGTCGCTCTACAGGGATGAAGGACGGTTTGAACTCCCGGGTTACCAGGTTGGACCGACGAGCTCGGATTGGCTCATGCCGCGCTTGCCAGAGTATTCTGTTCTTGGTGAGCGTGTTGCGTTTGGAGAGGGGTTTACTGATGAAAAGGGGCAGTCAAACCTTGTCTTCTCAGAAGCAGATATAGCGCTGGAAGAAGCTTTGGCTGGCAGACTGCAGGAACTGACCCTCGAATTTACAATATCCGATGAAAGTGGGTTTCCCGTTTCTTACCGGGAATCAGCAAAGATTCATCCTGATACTTTCTATATCGGGGTCAAGCCAGAAACCTATTTCGGGAATGTGAACACCGCCTTCTCCTTCACGATTTTGACGGTTGATTGGGAACAAGAGCCAGTTGGACAGCTTGCTCTGGAAGCTTCCTTTGAGGCGATTGAGTGGGAGGTCGAGGAAACTGGCAGGATGGAAATGCCCTACCAATACGTCGAACGAAAAACCTTGATCGACACAGCGAACCCAATTACGGGAGATGATGGGCTTTCACGACTGTCTTTTGTTCCACCTGAGCCAGGCACCTACCTGCTGACTGTCACATCCGGTAATGCAGTGACCGAGTCTCTGGTTTGGGCAGCAGGCGAGGGTACCGCGGTTTGGCCCAGGCGAACACAAAACCTGATTGAATTAACATCGGATGCCGAGCTTTACCAGCCCGGTCAAAGCGCCAGTATTTTCTTCCCGAACCCCTTCCCGGGTGATGCAACAGCATTGATCACCCTTGAAAGAGGGCAGGTAATGGAAACACAGGTTGTTGAGGTAAGGGATTCGGGCTATTCCCTTGAGGTCCCAATAACCAGCGACTCCATTCCAAATGTTTATTTGTCGGTGATGTTATTCGGGCGGGATGAGGATGGTAATCCAGGTTTCCGACAGGGGATAAATAACATCAAGGTTTCACCAGAAAGTAAAACCCTGAATGTTGAATTGATCCTTAACCCGCAAGTCACAACCCCAGGTGCGCCTGTTTCTGCCCAACTGCTGATTACCGATCTGCAGGGAAATCCGGTGCAGGGCGAGTTTTCCGTTGCTGTTGTTGATAAGGCTTTGCTGGCACTGATTGAGCCTAACAGCCAGCCGATTTTGGATGCCTTTTACAGCAGTCAACCGCTCGCAGTACAGACATCCTTTTCACTAAAGACCTACGCCATGCAGCTTGCCTTAACATCGGAATTGGGGATTGGCGGCGGCGGGGGCGACATGGCTGCCGAAAAGTCTCTGCGGGAAAACTTCCCTGACACAGCCCTTTGGGAAGGACGTGTTGTGACAGGATCTGATGGGACTGCCCAGCTCACAATTCCACTGCCGGATTCACTGACCACCTGGGTGGTGGATGTGCGTGGATTGACTGAAGATTACCTGGTCGGGCAGGCAGAGGGAGAGATTATTACCCAAAAGGAATTAATGGTGCGGCCTGTCACACCTCGTTTCCTGGTTGATGGCGACCGGGTCGAACTGGCAGCAATTATTCATAACAATACAGAAGAGTCATTGGAAGTTGAGGCTTCGCTTCTGGGAAGCGGATTCACATTGGAAGCAGGGACAGACCAGAGCCAAACGCTTGTTATTGATGCCGGTACAAATGCCCGGGTTACCTGGTGGTGCCTGGTAGAAAGCCAGGAAAGTGTCGAATTAATTTTCCAGGCTAAATCAGATGGGTACAAAGATGCTGCAAAACCGGTTTGGGGAGACTTGCAAGTACTGCGGTATGCGATGCCTGCTACTTTCAGTACAGCGGGTCAGATTGAGGAAGAAGGGCAGGTGCTGGAACTGGTCAGTTTGCCAATTTCAACCGATCCATCATCCGGTTCCCTTTCACTGGAATTACAGCCGTCCCTGACCGCGTCCATTCTTGATACCTTGCAAGCCTTTGATTCACCAAGTTTTTCAGATACGATCTCAATCGTCTCGAGAATGCTGGCAAATGTCAATACCTACCAGGCTTTACAGGACCTGGGGATTGAAACACCGCAGCTCGAATCAGACTTATCCATCCTGGTTGCTGAGAGCCTGCAAGAATTATTGGAAATCCAGAAATTTGACGGCGGATGGTCGTGGTGGGGTGGTTCGGGAGCAGGTTTTCTCAGCTCGGATGCCTTCATTACGGCTTACGTCCTCCATGGTTTGCAGCTTGCCTCACATGCAGGGTTTGAGGTTGGCGATTATTACCTGGATCGAGCTTTTGAATATCTCTTCTATCATCTTATTGATCCCGGAAATATTGAGGAAACCTGGGCGTTGGATCGCCTGGCTTTCCAGATATATGCTTTACGAGAGAGCAATTTTAGCCTGGATAATTACATTGCTGCCGTCTACAATCGCCGATCGGATCTGAATCCCTGGGCACTGGGTTTATTCACCCTGGCATTGGACCAAATTGAGGGATCTTCTGCACGGCTTAACGTCTTGCTTGGCGATTTGGAAGCCGCTGCCGTTCGGTCTGAAACGGGCGTCCACTGGGAGAGCCAGGAGGTTTCGTGGATGCTGCCGGGAACACCGCTTTTTAACACCGCTGTAGGCGTGCTGACACTCTCAGCACTTGACCCTGCCTCAACAAGCCTGGTTCCGGCATTGCGTTATTTGATGACCCATAGAAACGCCTTGAACCCTGCCAGTTCGCCATTTGAATCTGCCTGGGTGCTGATTGCTGCCACGTCCGCGTTAAAAGGGACTGGGGATTACCAGGCTGATTACCCATTCCAGGCATTTTTGAATGATCGCCTTTTTGCAGAAGGAGAAGCCGATTCGACCAGCGTAAAAACAAGCACTTCAATCCTTGATCTGTATCCGGAGTCACCAAATGCATTGGTGATTGAGCGGGGGGACGGCCCTGGCACATTGTATTATCGTGTCGATTTGCGGACTTATCAACCAGCAGCTGACGCTGAGGCGATTAACAGGGGGATTACCATTCAACGGACATATTACCTTTCCGGTACGGGCTGCCCCGGCAGGGATGATTGCACACCAATTGATACAATATCCCTGGGTGCGGATGGTCCTTCAGAAATGATCACTGCTGCCCTGACGCTCACCCTGTCCAGCGATATGATCAATTTGATGCTGGAGGATTTCATCCCCTCAGGAACAGAAATTCTCAACCAGGACTTTCTGACATCGCAAACAGTTCAGGAATCCCCGATTGATATTTATCATCCTCGATCGCCTTTTGAACATGGATGGGGGTGGTGGTACTTTAATCAGCCGCAAATCTATGATGACCACATCCTGTGGACGGCGGATTATGTGCCGGCCGGAACCTACACCCTGGTTTATACCCTGGTCCCCTTCCAGCGAGGAACCTTCCAGGTTTTACCCAGCCGTGCCTGGATGTACTTCTATCCCGAAGTTCAGGGCACTTCAGCTGGTAACTTGTTTACAATTGATTGATAGTTTTACATCCAAAAATAAGGCCGCCTGGTTTCTCAGGCGGCCTTGTCTGTTTTTTATAAGTGAATTTAAAGTTTTACCCGGTGATAAAGGGGATTAACGCGATAATTGTGAAACCCACCAGAACTACTACGCTGGCAAGGGTTACATCCTTCTTTTTTCTTTTGTCGATCATATCAAAAAAGGGCGGTTCTCCGGTAACGCCAAGGATGGGTCCGGCTTTCCAGGCGAAAAATGCCCCACCGATCAGCCCCCCAATATGCCCCATAATATCAATATTAGACCCCGGTGCAAAGCCATAAACCATGTTGATTATTAAAACAATCCCAAGGTTCATCAAGGCTTGCCGTGTTTGGGCTGAGCCAAACAGCTTTCGGTTCTGAATGATAAAGATCCCTTCTGCGGCGAACAATCCAAAGATAGCGGTTGAAGCGCCTAAAGAGGGTGCATCAGTCAGCACAAAGGACAGGACGTTGCCTGCAAAACCAGAAATCAGGTACAGCAGCAAAAAGCGCTTGTGGCCGTAAAATCTTTCCATCCTGCGGCCGAGGATGTAAAGGGCGTACATGTTCATGGCAATATGTAATATTGAACCATGAAGCAGAACAGGGGTTATTAGGCGCCAAACCTGGCCTGCTGTGATCAGGCTGTTGATCTTGCCGCCATACAGGAACAAAAGGTCATATCCGCTGATTGTCTCAGTTATAGTTTGGAGAATAAAAAACGCGATTGAAATGCCAATCAGGACGAATGTGGCTATCGGTTTTGTACCTGGGAATTTTATACGGAAAGATTCCCGGTTTGCGTTGGTATCCGGTCGGGGAGATTCGTCGTTCATAATTTGACCTGACGGGTGTGAACCCGGTGATGTTCAGCGTTAATAATGCTTTCGATCACATCTAATGTCTCATCCAGCTTACCCTTTTCGTTGAGGACAATGTAATCGAAGATGTCCAAAGTTTCATATTCCTTTTTTGCTGTCTCAATCCGCAATTCGAGCTCTTCATCGGTTTCGCTTCGGCGATCTTTCAAACGCTGCAGCCATTCAGTTTTGCTGTTTGCTGTCAGGAAGATCAGGATGGCATCGGGAGCAAGATAATGGACGGTTTCTGCGCCCTGTACATCCAGGCGCATGACGACATCTTCACCGCATGCCATGGCTTGGCGCACCTGTGATTTTGGAACGCCTTTATAATCTGAGTACACCCAGGCATGCTCCAGGAACTCGCCTTCCTCGATCATCTTTTCAAAGGTTTCCTTGCTGTAAAAGAAATAATCCACACCGTCAACTTCATAATCTCGGGGGGGACGGCTGGTGGCGGTGATCACAAAATGAAAGGGAAGGTTCCGATCCTTCATCCCCTGGACGACGGTATCTTTGCCGATGCCGGATGGACCAGAGATGACGATCAGCAGGGGGCTGTGTTCGGGTTGTTTTAATTCAAAATCAATTTTAATATTATTCATAGATGGTTTTGTTATATTTCCTGGAGTGAAGGATTAACAGCAAAGGGCTGGAAATGTTTGTTGATCGAAACCGTACCAGACTTTGATTATAATGTATTTTAGGTTACCAACCGGAGAAATGCCAATGCCAACTTACGAATATCTTTGCGAAGAATGTCATAAGCGATTTGCTGTCTTTTTAACCTATGCAGAATATGATGCGGCTGAGGTGCGCTGCCCAGCCTGCGGGAGTGGACAGGTGAGACGGCGGATTGGGAGAATTCGGATTGCAAAATCTGAGGAAAGCCGCATGGAAAATTTAGTGAATCCTTCAAGTTTGGATGGTATTGAGGATGATCCAAAGGCGATGGGAAGGCTCATGCGGAAGATGCAATCTGAGTTAGGGGAGGAAGTTGGACCTGAGTTTGATGAAGTGGTCTCAAGGCTGGAAAAGGGACAGGACCCGGAACAGATTGAACGAGAAATGCCGGAACTGGCTGACCTGGGGGACGACGTTGCCCCTGGCTGGGATGATTAATCAGCCCGAAAGAAGTTTTAAAAGATCAGCATAAGAATTAACCCAGGCGATTGTTTTCAGGAAATCGGACAGGGAGGTGAATTTTTCTCTGAATGCCTGGACTGCTGGGCCAACCGGGTCTTCCCCTGCGGCACCCCCGCCGGGAACGTCATTATAAGCGCCGTAAAAAGCAAAATATGCCTGGTTGAGTTTGCGAATTAAGAAGCCGTTTTCCAAAAAGACCTGGCGTCTTGTTTCCATGTAAGACTCTGCTTGTTCAATTTGACCCTGTTCTAAAAGCCGGTCCACTTCGACCCGGGTTTCTCGCATCTCTGCCCGGAAGTCAAAGGTTTCTGGTGCCATTTCGAGGGCGCTGGTTGAAGGGGCAGCTTTATTTTGGTCCGGTTCCTCTTCAGGTGGGGGGTACGTGGGATAATATTTTTGCAGGATCAACCTCCCCAGTTCTTTGCCGACTAAGGAGGCTGTGGTTTCATTAATCGTGCGCAGTTCGGGGGTGGTGTAATAATTGATCCCCAGGGGACGCAGTGTCAGGTAGTTGTGAATCCATTCATGGGCGATCACCTCGGTTAGCCAGATAATATCGGCGGTCTGCATAACCATGGTGGGATAGGTGCCAACGCCGCCGATGGGCACAACCAGGGCGGCATGGTTCAATTCCTGCAAGACGCGAGTTTCAAGGGCATCCATGTCATCGGCATTTAAAACGGGCAGCAGGGAGATATCCAGCACCTGGGAGATTTCTTCTCGGGGGGAGATAACCAGTGATTGGGGCGTGTCGCTGAATTGGTAGAGTGATGGCGGAAAGACCTGCCCAAATTGTCCCAGGCCTGCTTCGTTGACAACGCTCATCAACTGGCTTTGCAGGATGGATTCGGCAAGGGGTGCCAGGTCGCTCAGCTTCTGCTGGGCTTTTTCAAGTTCAGCCTGGACGACTTTGGAGGCTGTATGCGGGTTTTCAATGTTGGGGTTTGCGTAAATCAGCACAAGCTCGGTTTGGAGGGTATTAACAAGGCTGACCTGCGAAAGGGTGTCCAGCACTAATTGGGACTGCGCCTCACCGGGGAGGAAGCGGTTCAGGCTCAGCGACCAGCTTGAGAGCTTGGCAGCGATGGCATCCAGGGTCCAGGCGCCGTAATCAAACTCGATGTGCCGGGTGTAGGCGTATGCCTGGCTTTCCAAACCGGAGGGGGGCAAAACCGAGCCGGCTGTAAAAAAGACCAGCAGCAACAACAGGACACCCAGGCGCAGCGAACGCCAGGCGAAACGCAGAATCGGTTTGAAATTTCTCAGGACCACCATAAACGGATTTTAACACATCGGGCAAAGAATCGACAACAAGCAATGGGGTCTCTGAAAATGAAATTTCTGGAATGAAAGGGAATGATTGTTGTGCCAGTTTTCTAACCAAGTCATTAGCGAAACACCAGGGGAAGAATATATTGATACCTGAGGACATCAAAATATAAATGGTATGCATCGACATTTTCTTCTGCAATCCATGTGATTTGGCCGTCCGCTTCCTGGTCATATATGCGGAGGTAATCCAACCAAAAATCCATGATGGCAGCATCACTATAATTGAAGTTGTCTTTCTTGAAAAAGAATTTAATTTTATTGATACGTGAAAGGTCAGGTCCTGCACAAATTCCGTAAGGTCTCAGCGGAAAGTCAATTTTATTCCAGCTGTTCATCATCAACTCGGGGCTGTTGATAAACTCATCTCGACAATTCTTTACCCCCTCAAATTCAAAATAAAACAGTTCGGGTTTCGTATTTATCAATCCTTCGCTTATAGAAGGGTAGATGTCATAAAGCAATAGATCATAATTAGACAATTCAATAAAGGGAGAGCCAACTAAATTGTAGTAAAAACCGAAGTCATATTGAGTTGTGTCTGTAATTTCAATGTGGGCGTGTAAGGATCCTTCTCCCTGTGTTTTTGGCGTGTTATTGATTTCAAAATCTGTGCTCTCTTCTAATATTCCCCAACCCATTTCATCATACGAGGTGCTGAGGATCAATTCGTCTGCATCGCTGATAATTTGGCTGAATGTTTCTTCAAAGGGTATTGGATCACCGATTATACCGGCGGTAGTGGGGATCAGTCGTAAGGACCTCAGGTCTAAGAGCGCATTGGGTATCCCTAATTTTGCGAATTCTTGAGAAAAATTCAGTTCGTTAGTAACGGTCCCTGTTTCGTTTACCTGTAAAAGGATCCGATAAGGCCATTGGTCGTCCCACCAGTCGTCGTCAGCCCTTGCATACGTTTCTTGCAAGCCTGTCAATGTGGACAACAAGAGTGTCAGCAGGAGGGTAATGGTTGATCGAAGGTGAGACCGCGTTGGCATCATGCCGCCCCTTTTTATGTCTGTGTTGTTATTCTATTTTATATGATGTTTTAAATTTTGAGAAGGAGGAATTATTTGTTTCTTTATATTTATAAACACTTAGATTGAATTTGATGCTTTGAGGATTGATGGGCTGGCGTGAGGGCTTTGGCTTGATAATATTGGCTTTTCAAGTGTTCTATCTATGCCCCTGAGAATATTTTTGTCGTTGATCTTTATTTATCACAAGTTTGGCTGAGGTCAGCCTAAACCCTCACGCTTTATAGGATTCAAAACTGAAGGAGTTCAGTTGCGCTCAGGGTAGGTACCTCGCTCCAATATACATAATACCGCTGCCAATTATTCTCCTGGATATTTAAAGGCTTGTTCTCTTCAATCCCTCGGCAGTGAAAAGCAGATTCGAGCGCCTTTGTCCGGATTGGGGTCCGCCCAGATGCGCCCCTTATGGGCTTCGATGATAGCACGCGCCAGGTATAAACCCAGTCCAGCCCCCTTGGTCTTTCGGCTGGTCTCAGGGGCGCGGTAGAACCGGTCAAAGATGTGGGGCAAATCACCGGTGGGGATGCCAGGCCCCTCATCCTCAACACAGATCAGGATCTCATGAGGGCGTCCGCAGCCGTTGATGGTGATCTTGCCGTCCGGGGCATATTTGATGGCGTTGGAGATCAGGTTTGAAAGCACCTGTTCGATGCGGGTTTCATCCGCCATGACCACCGGCAGGTCTTCAGGTAAGTCCACGATGATCTGGTGATCCTCGGTTTGAACCTGGAAGCGCTCTGCCAATCGCTCTGCCATGGCAACCATGGCAATATCGGAGCGTTTAAGCGGCATCCCGCCTGCCTGGAGGCGAGAAGCATCCAGCAGGTCTTCGATTAAACGCGTCAGGTGGTCGGCTTCTTCCTCGATTACCTGCAGGCTTTCACCCATAATTTCCGGATCCCACTGTACGTCATCACGGCGCAATGTGCTCACATAGCCTTTGATCAACGCGACGGGGGTCTTGAGCTCGTGGCTGACGATGGAGACGAATTCGCTTTTGAGTTCATCTGCCTGGCGGAAGCGGGTGATATCCCGAATGGTTGCGATGGTGTTGAGCAGCGAACCTTCTGTTGAGATCAGCGGTGCATAGGTGATCCCTACCGGCAGGGGCGGCTGCCCATTGGGACGGCGCAGGTCGCCCTCCACATACAGGTGTGCCTGGGGTGAGAGCGGCCATCCACCAGCTTCAGCTTCTCCCAGGGTGATCCCGTGGGGGTCCTTTGCCCAATGGATGACATCTTCATGGGTCATCGACTGCAGCGTTTGCTGGGATAACCCAAACATGCGTGCAAAGGCTGCGTTGGTGCGTTCGATGTTGTGATCCGGGTTGAGGATCAGGATGCCGTCCGCGGCAGAATCGAGCATGGCATCCGTGCGCTGTTTTTCGCGATTGACCTCCGTATAAAGGCGCGCGTTGCGTACAGCAATGGCTGCCTGGTTGGCAAAGCTGGATAATAATGAGCGGTCATTGGCTGAAAAAGTACCGCGGTAATTACGGAAAATGTAGATGAAGCCGATCACTTCGCTCTGTGCGACCAGGGGCAGCCCAACCGCTGATAGGGTTCCCATGCTTATTTGAGAAAGAATGTTGTTGATCTCAGGAATCTGGATGTCTTTGGGGTCTTTGATGGGGGGGATCCGGTCAAGCCAGGCATCCAAAAATCGCTGGATGGCTTCGGGTAAACCGTTGGATACAGCCAGTGACCAGTGGCTGTTGGGGTTGCTCAGGGCGATAAAGCCGGCATGCCCTGCCAGAAGCTCAATACTGTATTTCAAAATACGGCTGAGGAGCTTGTCCAGGTTCAGTTCTTCAGTCACAGCCCTTGAGATTTCTAAAAGATAATCTCTTTGGCGTACACGGATATCAGGTAACATGAGCTAATTTTAGCTTAGTTTTGTTAGGGGGATATAAGAAATTTTGGGAATTAGGTAGTAGGTAGCAGGTATTAGGCAATCAGGAGACTAGGCAAGCAGGGTGGTAGATTGAGGATCATCATCAGTTTTCCTGTAAAGGTTTTTTAGGACCCAGGCGGCGCGATAGGTGACCCATTTGTTTGGCTGTCCTTTTTTACCAAAATCGATCCAGGTTTTTCCGCTATAACTGTAATCAAGAATCCAGCGTCCCTGGGCGTCTTGTTTGTCTTTGATAAGATTGATGGCATTGATCAATCGAGGGTCCTGACCATGACCCAAACGAACCAGTGCTTCAACAATTTGCAGCATATCCGTCACATAAAATACCGGGAAACCGAACTTCCACCAATTGGTGCTGGGTTTGTCATTCCATCCTGAGGGATAGTTTGCATCTGCAGGATCAACGCTGAAGAGGAAATCAATCCCCTGTTTCACAGCATCCTTGATTTGGGACGTCCATTTTTCTTTTGGTAATTTTCCAAATGCCAGCATGACTTTGGCTGCCCCCCATGCACAGGGCTGTTTATTGTTTGACCCGCAGGCGAAACCGGGACCGCAATTTCCGGAATAATAACGGACGGGTGTGCTTTTATCTCCCATTTGGGTAATGCCGTCACCCGTCAGGCTGCGCGCCATCCAATCGAAAGCGCCATCCAATCGGGGGTCCTCAAATCCCAGGTCAAGCAGCGCAGCACACATATTACCCTGCAAGCAGTCTGCCGTACTGCCCGGTGTACCGGAAGCACTGAATTGACCGTAGTCTGTCAGTGCATGGGCTAATAGATATTGGCAGGCTGTCCCGATCCGCTCATCCTGATCAACTTTTGCACCCAATTGGGCGAGCATGATCAGCGACCATACCGTGCTTCGATATTTAGGCAAATAACCTGGACCCGGTTCAACCCAGTAACCCGGTTCATCCATTTGATCTAATATTGCTGCAATTGGACCTTCTTGATGCGCTTTCTTACGGGCTTCAATGAATTCTGGATTGTTTTGGGGAAGGTCTGAAAGATCTCTCTGTGCCAGGTAGCGGACGCCGGGTTGGTCCATTTCTAAAAGCCAGGATAATGAGTCGCACCTCAAGGAATCTGTCCATACCATCTTCTTAATCCTTTTTGTGACCCAAAAATGGTTGTCATTTTCTTGAAATTAGCACTTCAATCAACCAATGAAGTGCTAATTTCATTGTACATTCCCTTTAATTATTTAAGTACTTTTTTTCTGCCAATGCAATCGCTTCTTCAAAGATCATCAGCCCTTCACCGATCTCAGTCTTTGATGTCGAGAGGGGAGGTGAGATCCTGATGACGCTTTGACCACAGCCGAGGGTCAGCAAGCCTCGTTCAAATGCCAGTTCAATGACCTCATCGCGCAAATATATGGCAGGCTTTTTGGATTCGCGATCCTGCACAAATTCCACGCCGATCATCAAGCCAATGCCACGAACATCGCCGATGCTTGGGTGGCGTGCCATGATCTCAGCCAGGGCGTCAAGGGTGTATTCGCCAACCTCGCGCACATTTTGCAGGTAATGCTTTTCGATCAGGTCAATGGTTGCCAAAGAAGCTGCGCAGGAGATTGGGTTACCACCAAAGGTATTGCCGTGGGAGCCTTTGGGCCAGCTCATGATCTCCTTACGGGAGATCATCGCACCGAGGGGCATGCCGGATGCAATCCCCTTTGCACTGGTGATGATATCCGGTTCGACACCGAAATTTTCGATCGCCCACCACTTACCGGTGCGCCCCATTCCGGATTGAACTTCATCTGCGATGAGCAGGATACCGTATTTATCGCATAATTCCCGTAACGCAGGGAAGAAATCTGGGGGCGGGATGATATAACCACCTTCACCCTGGATTGGTTCGATCAGGAAACCAGCCAGTTCATCCGCAGGAAGGATCCGGTTTAAAATTTCTTCTTCGATATATCGGACGACAGCTTCACCATACCCGTCGCCATTGCGCTGCAGAAGCACGGGGCGATAAGGATCGGGGAAAGGTACGTGCACAACGCCGCTCATCATGGGGAAGAAACGGCCTTTGTATTTGGGTTTACTGGCGGTGAAGGAGACGGCGCCCATGGTACGTCCATGGAAGGCTCCCAGAAAACCGATGAATTGCGACCGTTTCGTGTGGTATCGTGCCAGCTTGATAGCAGCTTCCACGCTTTCTGTGCCTGAATTGGTCATGAAGGATGCTGCCGGTCCGCTGAAGGGGGCGATTTCGTTCAATTTTTCCCCCAACCGCACCCATGTTTCATGATAAAAATCTGAAGAAATGTGAATAAATTGCTCTGCCTGGTCCTGAATAGCCTTTACTACCTGGGGGTGGCTGTGCCCCGTTGCTGCGACTGCAATGCCGGCAGCAAAATCCAAAAAGCGATTGCCATCGACGTCCCAAACCTGGGTACCCTCACCATGATCCATCACAAATGGATACCCACGAGGATAGGAGTGTGAGATGACTTCGCGATCTCTTTCGATGATCGCTTTCGCATTTGGCCCTGGTAACTTAAGCGGTTTCATTTAGGATACCTCCCATAGTGAGTAGAGTTTGTGAGGGAGATTATATCACTGGGATGGGGATTGGTGATAGTGAATTGTGAGAGGGGATTAGTGAATGGTGGTTGGTGAGTCGTGACCCGTTCTCAAATTGGTTTGCAGGATTCAATAATTGTCAGGAAACATGTATTTGGAATTAGGGGATTTTGAAGAAACATTAAGCACGGGCTCTCAGAGCTTTGGAGTGGAAAGGATTGAATCTCGGGCGAGGGCTAAAGCGCCATATAAGCCTGTATTGTCGCCAAGTTCTGCGGTGGTAATCACCAATCCCTGTAAATAATGTTTCGAGAGCACGGATTTATTGAGTGTTTCACGCATGGGTTCAAACAGCAGGTCGCCCACCTGTGAAACGCCGCCGCCGAAGATGACAATTGAGGGATTGAAGATCATTAAATAATTTGCAACGCCCAATCCCAGGTAATGCCCAGCACGTTGAAACGCCTCATTGGCTAATTCATCCCCATCTTTTGCTGCCTGGCTGATTTCTTTTGTATCAGGTTTTCCAGTGAGGGAGGATACCCGACCGCTTGCAAGCTGTTCGGCAACATAGGCGGCAATCCCGGTGCCTGAGGCAAGAGCTTCCAGGTGCCCGTGTTGACCACAGCCGCATAAGGGACCATCGGGAAGAATGGTGACGTGCCCGAGTTCAGCAGCGAGTCCGTGTGAGCCCAATAAGAGGCGGTCATTGCTGATCATACCGCCGCCAATGCCGGTGCTGATCGTGAAGTAGACCAAGTCATGATGCCCTCTGCCAGCGCCATAACGCCACTCACCGAGGGCTGCCAGGTTGGCGTCATTCCCGAGAAATGCAGGTGCCCCAATTTCCGTTTCAATACGCTGCGGTATGGGGACACCTTCCCACTCTGGCAGGTTGGGTGCTGTTAAAATGATGCCTTTTTCAGGGTCTACCGGACCGGGCACCGCAATGCCCACAGCATCCACGCGCTCGCCAGGGGGTATTGCTTCCTGGATCAGGTTGATCAGGCGGTCAATGGAGGTTTCGCCATTGGTGTACGTCCGAATGCGCTTGTGGAAAGTCGGTTTTTTTTCGTTTTCAGGAAATGCGGCAACTCGCATGTGGGTGCCGCCAATGTCTACGGCAATTGTTATGGTCATGGGGTGATTATAGCATGGAAGGTGATCGATTGATGACCCCTTGATTTGTTTTGAATTGGCGTTTTTTGAGGAAGACAATAAGCTTATCCGAAAAGTAACAAATCGCCACGAGGAAATGCTAATAACTCAACTGGTAATTTTGGAAAAGACGTAATGTTCAGGTTTTGTTCATAGTAAAAAACCTCTCCCTTTGGCCAAAGAGAGAGATTGAGGTCTTTTGTTATCCTAGGTTATCAATTCGATCAGAAGTGCTTTTCGGACAGCCTTATTAATTTCATGTGAGTTAATCACGTTGACGATTAACTGGAATCCTGCTATCATTTTTCTATCATGCAAGATAAACAGAAAGACATATTTTCTCGATTGTGGAACGTACTCCGTCGGGAAGTGCAATGGCTGAGACCAGGACTGGGTTTTAAACGCTGGTTAATTTTGGCATTGATTGGCACAACGCTGCTTGGTGTTGGCTTGACGATGTTTATTTTGGATATCTATCGCAACGCCCCTGAAACATGGTGGCTGCCTGCCCTTGCCTATTTATCCTTAAGATTCCTGGATCGTCCCATACGCGTGATCATCTTTGGCGGCATTGGGGTTACCCTGGTTTTGATCGGCATTTGGGGCTCAAACCGCTCATTGCTCAAACCTTTTGTTCCCCCGGGTAAACCCGTGATTGAAGCCCTTGATTCCTTTCGCAGGCGGGATCGCGGCCCGCGAATTGTGGTCCTTGGCGGCGGGCATGGGCTTGCATCCTTGCTGCGTGGTTTGAAGGAATATACCCATAACATCACTGCGATTGTAACCGTCGCCGATGACGGCGGTTCCTCCGGGGAACTTCGAAGACAAATGGGGGTTTTACCACCAGGGGATATTCGCAATTGCCTTGCAGCCTTGAGCAATAATGAGGATTTGCTTTCCCAGGTTTTTCAGTATCGCTTTGCCAGTGGTGCCGGGTTGGAAGGGCATTCACTGGGCAATTTATTCATCACTGCGCTGACGGAAATCACAGGCAGTTTCGAGGAAGCTGTTGCGGAGTCCGGGCGGGTGTTGGCTGTTTACGGCCAGGTGCTGCCTTCAACACTGACGGATGTGCGCCTTCTGGCAGATCTCATCGATGAAAACGGAAATAGACTCCATGTCTCAGGTGAAACGCAAATCCGCGAAACAGAGGGGGCTATTCAGCGTTTGTGGTTGGACCCCGCCAACACACCTGCATTCCCACCCGCAATTGCTGCAGTTTTAAATGCTGACCTGGTAATTATCGGGCCGGGGAGCCTTTATTCAAGCTTGCTGCCGAATTTGCTCGTTCGGGATCTGGCTGAAGCTGTGCGTGCCAGTCAGGCATTAAAATTTTTCATCTGCAATGTTGCCACTGAACGCGGTGAAACCGATCAATTTTCCTGCCTGGACCATGTAAAATCCGTAGAATCCCATGTCGGACAGGAAATTTTTGACCTTGTTATCTGCAACAATCATTTTGAAGGAAGGTTGGGGGAGGATGTCGATTGGGTCAAAATGGACCAGGAGTTGAAGGCGCACACCGCAGTTTATTGTGCCGACCTCATCGACACCACTTATCCCTGGCGGCATGATTCTAAACGATTATCAAAGACAATCATGAACTTATTTTACGAAAGAACAGGTCCATTGATGAACAATAATCACTAAATTGTTTGAATTAATTCATTCATCTTTGTTCATTGATGGTAAAATAAAATTGATAAAAACTAATCATATAGGAGGCAAGAAATGACAATTCGTGTGGGTATTAACGGATTCGGCCGTATTGGACGGCAAGTGTTAAAAGCTATCAACGAAAGGCATCCAGATGCACTTGAAGTTGTAGCTGTTAACGATCTCTTTGATGCAGACATCAACGCTTATCTTTTTAAATATGACTCAAACTACGGCATCTATGATGGCACAGTTGAGGTCAAAGAAGGCAATATCATTGTGGATGGCAAGGAAATTAAAGTCATGTCCGAGCGCAATCCATATGCATTGCCTTGGGCAGACCTCGGTGTTGATGTTGTTGTTGAATCAACCGGTGTTTTCCGTGATGGAAAGGGAACAGAAGCAAAACCTGGTGCCAATTCACACATTGACGGCGGCGGCGCGAAAAAAGTGATTATCTCTGCGCCTGCAAAAAATGAAGATTTGACCATTGTGCTTGGTGTTAATGATGATCTCTATGATCCTGACAAGCACCATATCATTTCGAATGCATCCTGCACCACAAACTGTCTGGCACCTGCAGCTAAAGTTGTACATGATAATTTTATAATAGAGCGTGGATTGATGACAACCATTCACTCCTACACCAACGATCAGCGTATTCTTGATCTTGCTCACAGCAAAAAACGCCGTGCCCGCGCTGCAGCATTGAATATCATCCCAACAACCACCGGTGCCGCAAAAGCGATTGCACTGGTAATTCCTGATTTGAAGGGAAAATTATACGGTTATGCATTACGCGTACCGACGCCCACAGTTTCCATTGTGGACTTTGTTGCCCAAGTTGAGAAACCCACTACTGCAGAGGAACTCAATGCCTTGTTCAAAGAAGCCTCTGAAGGTGCAATGAAAGGCATTTTGGCATACTCCACAGATGAGCTGGTGTCAATGGACCTCAAAGGAAATCCATATTCCTCCATCATCGACGCTGAACTAACCACTGTCATGGATGGCACTTTTGTCAAAGTTGTAACCTGGTATGACAATGAATGGGGTTACTCCTGCCGAACAGCTGACCTGGCAGCATTGATGGCAAAATCACTCTAACGTTATCCTTTGGAGACTCAATAAACAAGATGCGTAATGTGCTGCTCAAAATCACATTACGCATTTTTTCGAAAGGAGCTATTAAGAAATGTTCAGTAAAAAAATGTTGACAGATCTGGATGTTAAAGGCAAGAAAGTGCTTGTGCGTGTAGATTTTAATGTGCCGATCAGTGAAGGCAAAGTTGGCGACGACACCCGTATTCAGGCAGCGCTTCCAACGATTAAATATTTGTTGGAAAATGATGCAGCTGTGATTTTGTGTTCGCACCTTGGCCGACCAAAGGGCGAACCGGATCCTGCATTTAGCTTGAAGCCAGTGGCAGATTATTTGGGCACTTTGTTGGACGTGCCTGTGAAGTTTGCTGAAGATTGCATCGGGGAAGTTGCTCAGAAAGCTGCTGAGAATTTGACATCAAATGAGGTCCTTGTTCTGGAAAACACCCGCTTCCATGCCGGGGAAAAAGCAAATGATCCCGAGATGGCAAAGGAATTGGCTTCTCTGGCAGACCTGTTCGTCAATGATGCATTTGGTTCCGCGCATCGTGCGCATGCCTCAACCGCAGGTGTGGCAGATTATCTGCCAGCTGCTGCAGGATTCTTGCTGGAGAAGGAAATCAAATACCTCGGCAATGCCATTGCTGAGCCCGAACGTCCCTTTGTTGCTATTCTGGGCGGGGCAAAAGTCAGTGACAAAATCGGCGTGATTGATAACCTGATCAAGAAAGCCGATAGAATTCTGATCGGCGGGGGCATGGCAAACACCTTCTTTAAAGCGCAGGGTTATGCCATGGCGGATTCCCTGGTTGAAGATGAGGTTCTCGACACTGCAAAGGAATTGCTGGAAATGGCGGGTGGAAAGCTCGTTCTGCCAGTGGATGTTGTCATTGCAGATGCCTTTGATGCCAATGCAGAGGATAAAATAATGGATGTCGGTGATGTGCCGGCTGGATGGCGCATTCTGGATATTGGGCCTCGTACTGTTCAAGCCTTCTCGGATATTATCAAAAAGGCTGGCACGGTGGTATGGAATGGACCGATGGGTGTATTTGAACTCGATAAATTTGCTAAAGGCACCTTTGAAGTCGCAAAAGCGATAGCCGAGAGCGACGCCACGGGTATTGTAGGCGGCGGCGATTCTGCTTCAGCCATTAAGAAATCCGGCTTGGAGGATAAGATCACCCATATTTCTACCGGCGGAGGCGCCTCACTTGAAATGTTGGAAGGCAAAATGCTGCCCGGCCTGGCAGCCCTGGATGATAAATAAGTAAAAATTAAAAGGAACCGATTCGTTAGAAAAGGCTATCTGTTTTTTAATTGAATGGATAGCCTTTCTTGTTTCGATGTCCTTTTAACTCATTTTCAAAGGTGTTTTGCTGGTAAAATCTAATTAGCGCAATTATTAACAATCAAAATTAGAAAAAGAAAGGGTGATGAAATGCGAAAAATTTTTGTAGCTGGTAATTGGAAGATGAATAAAACCATCGCTGAGGCTGTTGACCTGGTATCGAAGATGCTGCCTGAGCTTGAAGCCTTCGATGATGTTGACGTCGCAGTCGCACCTTCTTATTTGGCTGTGCCGGCTGTCGCTGAATTATGCAAAGGTAAAGCATTGAAAGTTGGCGCTCAAAACTTATTTTGGGAAGAATCCGGTGCCTATACGGGTGAAGTTGCACCCCAGATGGTCGCAGAAGTTTGTGATTTTGTGATTGTCGGCCATTCAGAACGCCGCACCTACTTTGGTGAGACGGATGAAACGGTCAATAAACGTCTTAAGGCAGCTTTAGCAGCAGGCTTGGACGTGATCGTCTGCGTTGGCGAGACCCTGGAAGAGAACGAAGCCGGGCAAACAGAAGCCGTTGTCACCCGCCAGATTTCTGAAGGATTGGCCGGTATCACCGAAGACCAGGCAGCCCATATCACCATTGCCTACGAACCTATATGGGCGATTGGCACAGGCCGAACTGCAACACCTGAAGATGCCAACAACGTTCACAAGAATGTCATCCGTCCGCTGCTCAAGCAGCAATTCGGTGATCAGCGAGCCAATGCCATGCGCATTCAGTATGGCGGTTCCATTAAACCCAATAATGCTGCAGAACTTTTTGCGATGTCCGATATCGACGGCGGTTTGGTTGGTGGTGCCAGCCTTAAAGCAGATTCCTTTGTTGGAATCATCAAAGGTGCTTCATTGGTGACAATTGTTGAGGAAACTTCGAAAGAGTAACGTAAGATTAAGCTGATATTCATCAAGCCGCCTGTTTGGGCGGCTTGAATTTTTTAACAGCGTGTCTTGTGCGGTTATAGATAGCCTTGCTTTTTGGGTTTGCTGCTCAGCAGCGTTTATTAAGTGCCAAACTGACGATCGCCTGCATCCCCCAATCCTGGGACAATATAACCGTGTTCATTTAGGTGGTCGTCAATGGCTGCCAGGTGAATGGGAACATCGGGATGGGCACCGTGCAGGCGTGCGATACCCTCAGGCGAGGCAATCAAACCCACAAACTTGATCCTGGCAACCCCCCAATTTTTGAGGATATCCACAGTGGCAACAGCAGAACCACCCGTTGCAAGCATGGGATCCAGGATCAGACAGACGGAAACGGTAGGTGCAACCGGCAGGCGGTTGTAATAAGCCACGGGTTTAAGGGTGCGCTCATCTCGATAAAGACCAATGTGCCAAACCTCGGCGGAAGGCATCAATTCCCAAACGCCTTCAACCATGCCCAGACCTGACCGGAGGATGGGTACCAGGCCGATTTTATCCTTCAAATTCTCACCACGGGTTGTTGTTAACGGGGTTTCGATGCTCACCGTTGTCGTTTCAAGGTCCATTGTGGCTTCATAGGTTAGCAGCGCCCCCAGTTCCCGAACCAGTTCTCGAAATTTCTTCGGTTTTGTATTCTTATCCCGCATTCGAGTTAATTTATGTTTGACAAGGGGATGGGAGGATTCAAAGACATTTTCCATTTAATTCGACCTTTCATACCATCATAAAATGCGTCTAATTTTTATCAAGTTTATCACCAGTTTTTCCATCTGTAAAAGCATGCCTGCTGTAAAGGAAAAGCAGCAATCCGACTGCCCAAAGCAGGGTGGTGATTGTAATCATGGTATAGAACATGGGTAGATTTCGCCACAAGCGTAGGTACATGGCATACCCAAAGCTGCCCCAGGAGGCAATATCGAGCAAGACCGCCAACCACCTGCCGGTTTTGGAACCCATTTTGGATAAGGAGAGCCAGCAAAAGCCCATCCAGGACAGGATTCTCAAAGCAATGTTGATGACCACCGCAAAGGTCATTATCCACAGGGATATTTCAATGCCATGATTAATGAGCGTGAGTGAGCTTCCAAGGAGATAGAGCAAAAAAGCAAAGACTTTTATTAATTCAGGAAATTCGATTTTGCTCTTTTTCATGTCTTTTGCACCTTCTTTTTGGCGATGATCATAAATCGATGGGCGGTTGCAACAAACTTGCCCTGTCGTTCGATGATATTATGAATTTTCACCAAACCTTTTGTGTGTGTGGCAGGGTCAAATCCTTCGACCTGCCAGGGGATGGCTTTCAGATAATAGACGACAGCGCCAATATCTAAAAATGTTGATTTTAAAGCAGCTTTTTCTGCAATTTCAACCACAAAATCCGCTTCGTATAGCTCTATCAATGTTGGTGCCAATCCCCATTCCATAAATTCAAAAGCAATTTTTTCTTGAAGAACCTGGTTGAGTTCGAGATTATTCAAACCGCCAACTTGCTGAGTGATGAACACCCCGCCAGGTTTCAGTATTCGCTTGACCTCAGCCGGCTCAAAATCATCATGTCGGTTTATAACAAGATCAAAATACGCATCTTCAAATGAAAGTGGAACATATTTAGTAAATTTATGGACCGTAACGCCAAGGGGTTCCAAATTTCTTGCGGCGATGACCTGGTTGGGTGGGTAGGATTCCGAAGCATGAGTGTCTTCAGGCAGCGGTCCTAATGATGCTAGAAACTCACCACCGCCTGTGCCCATATCAAGCATGGAATGGATACCTTTCATATGACCCAGGACCAATTTTTCATAATCCCAGGGCGGCTCTTCCTGGATTAACCTTCCATTAAGCCAGCTGAAGTCCCACCCGGAGAAACTGGCTTTCTGTGCTTCCGCTACTAATTTTTTATACCGCTGTGGGTTGATAATTTTCATTCAGTCCCTCTTTGTGACAACCGGTGATTGGTTCTTTCGATTCCATTGTGACGGCCAGATGGCAGGTATCAATGCCCCTATCCCTGCCGTAAAACCAAGGATGGAAGAAAATACTGCAAGGAGGCTTGCTGGCGGGAAGATAGGTGTAACGAGAAACCCGAGCAGGGCAAACAGCAGTAAAACTGCAGCGATGCCGCCGATGATGGCTGCAATTCGCCAGCCTCGTTTTTGTGAAGCAAGGCGCGGGCCATGGATTTCCCCTGTTTCGCCGTTAATGACCAGGATTTGTGGATTTCCTTCATCATCTTTGTAGTAACTTGTGTACATCGGCAGGAGGAATTGTGTCCAATTCAATTTCTGATATTTTGCGTTGATGTTAAAATTTCGACTGTGCTGGGCGCCAGCTGCTTCTGCACATACCTGGCTGAGTTTTTTATTTACCTGAGGCTTAGCCAGCGGCCAGGCATCTGCAGGCGGCAGGTCAGGGGTCTCAATCAAGGCATCATTTGACTTGTCAAGGTGAAAAGATCCTGTATTTTCCAGTCTGTATGCCCCTGTCATTTGTTGTCGATTTTGATGTTCTTCCAAGGCGGGCACGGGCACATTGTCGACGTGATAATTGATTCCTCCCAATCGCGGCTCCCAGCGGATGCGATCTTCCACAAGCTTTCGGGAATGCCACTGGCCATCCTGGAAGTATTCTTTTGAGCTTTCGACCTGGTAATCAAAGCCAGCTTCCATTTGCCATTGACCCTCAACGTTGCTGTCAACCAGCCATAAAGACCAGTAAATCTTTTGCGTGCGCTGCATTAAATTTTCGGTCGTAAAATCTTCAGGTTTGATCCATACCCCAGATGTGAAATGTGTGAATATAGACCTGAGATGCTCAAATTTTATTCTGAATGGCAGCACACGTTCGGGTTCCGCGGGGTTG
>JARGGB010000033.1 GCA_029210815.1 Candidatus Brevefilum sp. | reverse complement strand
ATAGTACGTAGCGCGGCTCAGCCCTACCAGAGAACATTGTTGACGAAGGCTAATCTTGGGGTTGTTGGTTTCAATCATCTTGCGTTTAGCCTCAATTGATTCAGGTAACTTTTTTTTTCAGCCACTCAAGTTCCATTTTGAGTCGCCCAATTTGTTCATATAGTTCTGCTTCTTGTGTGCTTAACGTTTGATGATGTTTTCCTGATTTTCTTTCAAAAACCATTGGTCCATCATCTGTTAATTGCTTTTTCCAATTTCGGACCTGGTTTGGGTGCACCTGAAATCGGCTGGCGATTTCGTTAATTGTGGCCAGACCTTTGATTGCCTCCAAAGCCACTTTGAACTTGAACTGATCACTATATTGTTTGCGTATTTTTGTCATTTTTGTCTCCACAAGCTTTTAAAATTTTACCTTAGCTTGTGGTCTAGTTTTTGGGGTCCACCTCATTTTGATCGTGATGTTCCTGCCTTATGGAATTGTCGGCACATGGCGTCTAAAAAGGCTTGATGTGAAGAATGGATGGAAGAGAATTACAGGGATGCTTTCAAAAAAGAATGAGCCATAAATCATTCTGTTAATCCGAATTTAGTCTCCTAACAATCGACCGCAATCAAGACTATATTGTATAAATTAATACTATTATATTGAAATACTTCGCTTTTGGTCAAATATATTTACCCAATTCGCATAGTATTTCTATATAATGTTAGTAATCAACTGCGAAATTATCTATAGGTTTCGCGTAGCTTAGGATGAGATCCCATTATCTATTTTCAGCCTAAAAGGCGAATGATGTAAACTGTTGGTTGCGTTTGCTTTAGAGGTGGAGTGGACAGGTTTGCCGTGCTGCAGGGTAAAAGAGAAATATTGCTTTTCCTTAGTGGCCGATATCATAATCAAATGTGTATGCTGTTGAGATAATCGAATCTGCAAGAGCCGAGCGGCTTCTCTTTGCGGGTGATGTCCTGCGGCTGGGATCGGAATTTATAGTCCCTGGTAGGATTGTGCTGTTTTGGCAAGCTGAGGAATTTCCAAATACTAGAAAGATCGTTAGTGGGATTGCGGTAATGAATCAAGCGGATCGAGTTGTGATTACATTTGCATCGAACGCTAAGAAGTGTGCGTACTATTTAAACGCTGGTAAAATTTCGATGGCGGCCAGGGAAACAAGAGAAAAAGCCGATCATATTTTTAGGTAAATAATAGTTTATGAGAATGCATATTTTCAAATACTATGAGTGAATTTATGATTCTACAAGCCATTTCTACAGAAATCTTACCTGTTGGTCTTTCATAAAACAATCATAGAATTAAATCTTCTTTGATCTTTGAATTGTTCTCGATATCTTCCCTTGAGCTAATCACATAGTTGTCATCGTCCAAGGTTTTCAGAGTGAATTGGCTTTTATGTTTCAGATCGCGTGATTGGCTTACTCGTTGTACTTCATTTCCACATCTTGCCCTATTCCACCTAGGTTCTTAAGAAAATTCTTATAATAGCTAAATAATGGCAAATAAAAATTATGTATAATAATCAAATATATTGAACTTATTGATATAATCAATAAAGATTCAATTATTAAGTATTGCGAAACTTCAATTGTTATTCAATAGGCGGCTGATAGAATCTCGGTTTATAGTAAAATTGGTTCATTATTGCATTTTAAAAAGTTTATTATTTCTGTTATGATTATAAACTGACGTTTGATTGCAACCCATTTATTAGTGAGTGGAGATTAGTTATTTGATGAAATCCAGATTAAACGCCATACTCGATGCATTACTCCCCCTTTTAGCGACTATAGCGGCACTGTTAGTTGGCGCCATCATGTTAATCATTTTGGATGTCAACCCAATTGTGGCATATAGCGCCCTACTTAATGGCGCATTTGGCAGTTCGAATGCATTAGCTGAAACCCTGGTAAAAGCGACCCCCCTCTTGTTGGTAGGTTTAGGTATATGTATTGCATATCGGGGTAACGTGATCAATATTGGCGGCGAGGGGCAGATGATTGTGGGGGCAATTGTGGCTACCTGGTTTGGCCTCAGGTACACAAATATGCCCGGCTGGTTGATGATTACCCTGGCAATGCTGCTGGGTGCATTAGCTGGCGCCGTTTGGGGCGGTATCCCCGGTGTGTTAAAGGCGTATTTTAACGTTAATGAAATATTGAGTACTGTGATGATGAACGCTATCGCTGTGCAGCTGCTAAATTTTGTACTCACAGGACCAATGATTGATCCCATTCAATCGGAGAAAGCCTCACAGATACCTCAAACAGCCCGCCTTGAAGAAGCGTATCGTTTACCACGTCTGGTACCCACACGTTTGCACCTGGGAGCGCTTATAGCTGTAGGCTTGGCAATCCTCGTTTACTTCTTGTTGTGGCGTACGACTCTGGGTTATCGAATCCGATCGGTTGGGCAAAATAAATTTGCGTCCCGCTATGCAGGTATCAAGGTTGAACGATACGTTATTATTGCTTTGATGCTGAGCGGTGCGCTAGCTGGCTTGGCAGGCGTTACCCAGGTATACGGGGTTAATTTTCGAATGATCACAGATGGTTCGACATCCGGATTTACAGGGAGGGCTGGCTACAACGGCATTGTTGCAGCTTTATTCGGGTCACTGCACCCAATTTTAACCATACCCGCATCAATTCTCTTTGGTGCTTTGCTGGTTGGAGCAAACACCATGCAAAGGGTTACACAAGTACCTTCTGCGTTGATTACAGCACTCAATGGGCTTGTGGTGGTTTTCGTTGTCAGCAGTGAAATTTGGCGGAAGAAAAGGCAACAAAAACGGCTCACAGTTGCCATTGAAGATCAAGTATTTGATGAATTTTCCAATGAAATACCAGGTCATTCTGTGGAGGAAGCATCATGATTTCAGATCTTTTCAGCCTCACAGTTCTCTTAGGTATTATCTCATCGGGTATCCGCCTGGCAACGCCCTACCTTTTTGCATCCATTGGTGAAGCCTTTAGCCAACGCAGCGGTGTACTGAATTTAGGTGTTGAAGGACAGATGATCCTGGGTGCTTTCACAGCATTTTACGTTGTGATGAACACTGAGAATTTACTCTTAGGTGTTCTTGCTGCCATGGGTGTTGGCGCGTTAATGGGTTTAGCAATGGGATTTGTTTCAATCACTTTACAGGCTCAACAGGGTATCAGCGGGATAGGTTTTTATCTCTTTGGTTTAGGGATGAGCAATCTGCTGTTTCAATTACTGGTTGGTACCGTTGAAACTGTTAGTGGTTTTCCAAAAGTACCCCTTCCAATTCTAAGTGACATACCGGTTATTGGGAAACTATTTTTTGATCATAACATTCTCGTCTATCTTGCATTTTTACTTGTTCCAATTGCTTCATTTGTATTAAATAAAACCAATCTTGGGTTAAAAATCCGTTCTGTTGGTGAAAATCCTGAAGCTGCTGATTCTCTCGGTGTGAGTGTATCTAAAGTTCGTTATTTCACTACAATTTTTGGCGGGGCAATGTCTGGCTTGAGCGGCGCATCTCTTTCTATCGCCTTATTAAATGTGTTTCAATTAGGTATGACGGCAGGTCAGGGCTTTATCGCCGTGGCACTGGTTTATTTTGGCGCCTGGCGTCCATGGGGTGTATTGGCGGGTGCGCTTCTATTCAGCCTGGTCAACGGCCTTCAGCTTTGGATTCAAGTCTTGGGAATAAATATACCATCCGAGTTCGCAGTAATGATGCCTTATATTCTGACAATATTTGTTCTTACATTATCGAGGTCTAAATATGGCGCACCATCCGCTCTTACAAAGCCCTTTGAACGTGAGGGGTAAAGTAATTAACTTTTCTTTGTAATAGATCAAAAATTTAAAGGAGGTTTGAAATTCAAATTTGTTGTCAAGTTCTATAACGGAAGAGAAGTCGTCAATAACCAACTTATCAAAAATGGAGAAAACATGAAAAAGACAAAAATAATCCTAATATTAGTATTAATGCTGATGCTTATTTTTACAGCCTGCGCACAACAAACGCCTGTAGAAGAGCCTGATGTTGAAGAACCATCATCAGAGGAACCAGTTGAAGAACCTGAAGAGATAGAAAAATTAAGCATTGCTATTGTTTCACCAAGTTCAATCAATGACTTTGCTTTTACTCAAAGCATTTATGATGCAATGTTAGCATTGCAAGAAGAGTATGGTGAGGATACGATCGACTTTGTTTACTCTGAAAATATGTTCATCGTTGATGACGCAGCAGCAGCTATTCGAGATTATGCTGCCAGTGGATACAACATGGTGATTGCTCATGGTTCACAATACGGCTCCTCATTGCAAGAAATTGCTCCAGATTTTCCTGAGGTTAGCTTTGCCTGGGGAACAACTGTAGATACGTTTGGACAGGATAACATTTACGCTTATGAAGCAGCTTCGCACGAAGGTGGTTATGTCAATGGCGTGATGGCTGCCATGTTGACGGAGAGTAAAGTAATTGGTGTTGTTGGTCCTGTAGAGACGGGTGATGCTAAACTGTATGTTGATGGCTTTGTTGCCGGCGTAAAAGCAACTGACCCGGATATTGAAGTCCTTGTGACTTATATCAACAATTTTTCGGATGTTGCTTTAGCAGCTGAAACCGCAGAAACACAAATCGCTGCAGGTGCTGATGTAATGACGGGTACAGCCCAGATGGTTGTTGGTGCAATCGGAAAAATCCAGGAAAATGGCGGCTATTGGTTTGGAACTCAAGCAGACCAGGCAGATTTTGCTCCTGATACGGTTGTCGCTAGCCAAGTTTATCATTGGGAAGTCGTCCTTAAAGAGATGATTGGATTGAGATCCGAAGGCACTTTGGGTGGACAATCTTTTGTTGCAAATTTAGCCAATGGTGGTCAGGTAATGGCCTTCAATCCAAATATCGATATTCCTGAAGAGGTGATGGAAGCTGCTCAAGCGGCAATTCAGGGGATAATCGATGGCACAATTACAATCGAGTTACCTTAATAGTTGATCTCACGTGATTTCGGAGGTTCAGTTGAACCTCCGAAATCACAATATTCATCAATTAATAGTGGCAAGGTAAATAAATGACAGATCTTGAATTAAATTCAGGAAAGAAAGATCGAATCGAATCAGTGACGATGCAAGGAATTACAAAGCGTTTTCCTGGCGTTCTTGCAAATGATCGTGTGGATTTTGATGTCAAGGCTTCTGAGGTTCATGCATTATTGGGTGAAAATGGCGCTGGCAAAAGCACCTTGATGAAAATTCTTTATGGTCTTTATCATCAAGACAGCGGTGAAATTTATATCAATGATGAACTTGTAAAAATCAACTCCCCCACTGATGCCATAAACCTGGGCATTGGAATGATCCACCAGCATTTCATGCTCGTCCCCACGCTGACTGTCACTGAAAATGTAGCTCTAGGTTTGCCCTCCTCTCGTGGTCCTCTGACTGACCTGGACAGGGTTTCTAAACGGATTTTAGAATTGGCTGATCTTTACGGACTGAGGATAGATCCAAATGCTTATATTTGGCAGTTGTCAGTCGGTCAGCAGCAGCGTGTTGAAATTATCAAAGCATTGTATCGCGGTGCTGATTTGCTCATCCTGGATGAGCCAACAGCCGTCCTAACCCCACAGGAAGTGGATGAATTATTTGGTATTATGCGCCAAATGGTAAAAGATGGCTTTGGATTGATATTCATTTCACATAAACTACACGAAGTCATTGAAATTAGTCATCGCGTGACCGTTTTGCGCAATGGAAGGAAAATTGGCACCCGACCCACATCTGAAGTCGATAAAAGTGAACTTGCTAAGTGGATGGTTGGACATGCCATCGATTTCATCACAACCACCGATCAAATTCAATGTGGTGAGGTTCGCTTAAAATTGGAAAATGTTTCTTGTGAAAGTGATCGGGGCGCAAAGGGACTGAAGGATATCAATCTTGAAATGTGTTCTGGCGAAATCCTCGGTCTGGCTGGTGTCTCCGGCAACGGACAGCGAGATTTAGCAGAAGTAATTGTAGGATTAAGGAAGGTTTCATCTGGCAGGATTATCCTTGAAGATGAAGATATCACCGGCGCTGATGTCGATGTGCTGATCAACAAAATGCTGTCGTATATTCCCGAAGAAAGAATGCGGGATGGCATGATTAAAGATTTTACTGTGGCAGAAAACTTGATACTTCGTGAGCATGACCAGCCAAAATTTTCCGATAACGGATTCTTGAAATTGAAAGCAATAGAAGGTCACGCAAAAGAATTGGTCAATCGTTTTCAAATAAAAACCCCATCCCATAAGACCATGGCAAAAAGCCTGTCTGGAGGAAATATCCAAAAAATTGTTCTTGCGCGTGAATTGTCACGAAAACCCCGAACCATCATTGCTGCCCAACCCACTCGAGGTCTTGATATCGGTGCTGCAGAATACGTGAGAGAACAATTGATCATACAAAGGAATAACGGTACAGCAGTGTTGTTGATCTCGGAAGATCTTGATGAAATTTTTGCGTTGTCTGATCGAATTGCTGTGATCTACGAAGGAAAAATCATGGGCATCTTATCCAGAGAAGATGCCACTAAAGAAAAAATTGGATTATTAATGGCTGGTGTAATGCCAGCGGAACAGGCATAATTCTATTTATTATTGGATTCATTGCTGGTAAGATAAAGTTATTCCATTGGTCAGGTGGTCGCTGAATTTTTTCTTCAGCGGCGTTGGGTTATCCCATCGAAAAGTACCGCCACTTTAGTTGAAAAGGAAACCACCTATGCACCTTTGGCAAGAATTTCGACAACCCAATTCCATATCAGAAGCAATCGAAGATCTTTTAAATGCTCCCGCCCCAGTTGTGCCAATAGCAGGCGGCACAGACCTTCTATTAGAGATGCGTCAGGGTCGCCACGAAGCTGCAAACACGCTGATTGACCTTACAAGCGTTCCAGAAATGAATGTAATAGAGAAGCGGGGCAATTTTCTTTACATTGGGGCATGCGTCCCTGTCAGCCAAATACTCGCAAGTAATCTTGTTAGGAATAATGCAGAAGCACTCATCGAAGCATGTGATTTGATTGCTGGTCCTCAGGTACGCAATACCGCAACTTTAGGAGGGAATGTTGCGCACGCGCTTCCAGCAGCGGATGGCACCATCGCTTTGGCTGCCCTCGGTGCAAGTGCTGAGATTGCGAACCAAAATGGATTACGAAAGCTGCCCTTTCTCGAGCTCTTTTTAGGACCCGGGAAATCTGCAATTGACAAGACATCCGAATTGATTGCTGGATTTTATATTCCACTTTCCGATCACGGACAGGCATCTGCATTCAAGAGAATCATGCGTCCGCAAGGTGTTGCCTTGCCAATATTGAATTGTGCTGTGTGGCTTGAACGTGAAGAAGGAACGGTTAAAGGAGTTCGAATTGCAATCGGTCCCGGCGGACCGACACCCTTCCGTGCAACTGCTGCTGAAGCATTGATGCAAAATCAAATTTTGGATGATGAATTGATACAAGAAGCGGTAAAGAAGGTGTTAGAACAAGGCAGCTTCCGAACCAGTCCCCGTAGAGCGACATCCGAATATCGAAAACATGTCGTATCCGGGCTTTTCACGGACACCTTTACACAGGCTTGGGAACGATCGAAAAAATAATAAGGTGAAATTATTATCTGTACACAATTAACCTATAGGAAATTACGTGGTGAATAATGAGAAAATCAGAAATTACCCTTAATGTCAATGATAAGACCTACACATTACCCGTAAAGCCAGGTGAAATGCTTGCCAGCCTACTTAGAGAACGCTTGAACCTAACAGGCACAAAAATTGGTTGTGATGAGGCTGAATGCGGCGCTTGCACTGTCCTTGTAGATGATCAGCCTGTTTTATCCTGTGTTTATCCTGCAGCCAGGGCTGATGGCAAAAAAATCATCACGGTTGAAGGTCTTGCGAAAATGGTTCATGATGTGATGAAATTACATCCCATACAGGAGGCATTTGTTGAACACGGTGCAGTTCAATGCGGTTTTTGTATCCCTGGTCAAATCATGACTGCATTTGCATTATTGAAACGCAATCCTGATCCTACCCAGGAAGAAGTGAGGTACGCATTAAAAGATACCCTATGCCGCTGTGCTGGTTATCCGATGATTGAGAATGCTATATTAGCCGCTGCGCATACATTACGCACAGGTGATCCCCTACCCCTGCCCGAAATCTTTGAATCAATTCACAAGCAAGAAATTGTAGGTCACAAACATTTACGCCCTGATGCCGTTGACAAGGTGACAGGGGATGCGATATTTACAGATGACCTCAAGTTTGACAATATGCTCTACGCAAAAGTGCGTCGAGCCATGGTATCACATGCAATTTTGACGAAATTGGATATCTCAAAAGCCACTCAGCTTGAAGGTGTAAGTGCAGTTTTAACTGCAGATGATATCCCTGGTGAACAAAACCACGGGCTTGTTATTCTTGATTGGCCAACACTTATCGGCGTAAGCCAGCGTGTCCGTTATGTTGGCGATGCAATTGCCATCGTTGCTGCTGAGACACCAGAAATCGCGGCCCAGGCCGTCCAATTAATTGACGCGGAATTCGACTTATTACCTGTTATTACCAATCCTGTACAGGCACTGGAAGAGGGGCAGCCGCAAATCCACGAATCCGGGAATTTGCTTAAACATATCAAGGTTCGCAAAGGCGATGTCACTCAAGGATTTGAAGAATCAGACATCATCCTGGAGCACACCTTTCATACACAAACCACCGATCATGCCTTTATGGAACCAGAGTGCAGTATCGCTGTACCCTTACCGGACGGTCGAATCGAGGTTTACGTTGGCTCCCAGATTCCATACCAGGACCGCAGTCAAATCGCCCGGGTTATGGGCTGGGATGAAAAACGCATTCGGATTGTTGGCCAGAAAATGGGCGGTGGGTTTGGCGGCAAAGAGGATATCGCAGGACAAATCCACGCGACATTGCTCGCTGATGCAACCCAGCGTCCGGTCAAACTTTTATATGATCGGCATGAGAGCTTGATTGCGCACCCTAAACGACACGCAACACAAATACGTGTAAAAATGGGGGTAAAAAAGGATGGCAGACTTGTGGCAGTAGAAACTGAGCTCTATGGCGATACGGGCGCATATGCATCATTGGGCGAAAAAGTGATGACACGAGCGACAACGCATTCTGCAGGACCCTATGATGTACCGCAGGTCCGTAATGATTGTTATGCCATGTACACCAATAACCCACCTGCTGGCGCCTTTCGTGGATTTGGAGTGACCCAATCTGCCTTTGCAGTGGAATCGATGATGGACATGCTCGCAGAAAACCTTGACATGGACCCGATCAAACTGCGAGAACTAAACGCCTTGCATGTCGGCAGTGTTACCAACACCGGGCAGGAATTGGATGAATCAGTTGGTTTGCTTGAATGCTTTGAGCGCTTAGAAGCTGAAATCAAGAAAATCAATCCAACCCCCTTTGAGCCGGTTGTTAATTCTGATTCACCTCACCTGGTTAGATCCTGGGGGATCGCAGCGGCATATAAAAATACAGGTTTAGGCGGCGGCGCGCCTGACTTCTCTAATGCTGATATCGAGCTGTTTGAGGATGGGTCGTTTGAAATCCGCAGTTCTGCTGCAGAGCTTGGTCAGGGTTTAGTAGCAGTGATGCAAATGATTGTATCGGAAGAAATGTCTGTTTCCCCTGATGCGGTTCGCGTTTTGGTTATGGATACAGATCTATCACCGGACGGCGGACCAACAACAGCCTCAAGGCAGACCTATATCACCGGCAACGCTTCCAGATATGCTGCAAAGACTTTACGTACAGCAATATCATCTTTTCTTGCTGAAAAATATGATGTTGAGCCGAGCAAGATAAAATTTAAGGATGGTTCTGCACACGTAAACGGTCACCAATTATCATATGCGTCAATCGCCAGTGAAATGAAAGCCTCAGGACAGGAACCCCGGGTAGTTTATAAATATAATGCCCCCCAAACACAAGCGCTTGGGACCGGTGGAGACATGCATTTCGCTTATTCATACAGCGTACAGGCTGCTGAGGTCGAAGTGAACACCTTCACCGGTGAGGTCAGGGTTCTGAACGTGATATCAGCCAATGATGTCGGTATGGCGATTAATCCGCTTGGTTTAAAAGGGCAGATTGAGGGCGGCGTTATGATGGGTTTAGGCCATTGTTTGACGGAGGAATTCATTATGGACGAGGGCAATGTGGTTACAGACCAGCTTGCCCGGTATCGCATACCCGGTATTATGCTGACACCAAATATCACATCAATTATCATTGAACAACCCACAGCAGATGGTCCTTATGGCGCAAAGGGTGTCGGTGAAATCAGCAGTATCCCAACGACGCCAGCGATCACAAATGCAATCTACAATGCTGTTGGCGTGCGAATTGACAGAACACCGGTTGACCAGGAAGTGATTTCAAAGGTCCTACGCGAAAATATTGTTTAGATCATAAAAACAGAACCTGGAGCGAACGGCTTTAGCCCGAATAGCATTGGATTAATAATTATTCTGCAATCTTCGAACATTTCATTGATCCAGAAATGTTTTTTCTATTATTTTAAGTATCGGCCTGAAGGCTTCGCACCAATGCTTTTTTGAAAAGGTAATAAGCTGATTCTTTTAGAGTTCATTATTTGTTTCCCCCCTACTACGAAAATCCCTTTAAGCTTGGCAATTTTTTTCTTCCTAATTCCAATTTGCGCACAAAGAATCTTAACAAAACCTAAACTATGCGAAATTAAAATATATATTTGATTAACATATTCCGGTAAAACCATTCCCCCCTCAATCCTAAACCTTATTCTACACATTTAAACAAAAAACACCACAATCTGCCATGAATTTTCAGATTGTGGTGACATTAATAACAAATCGATTTTCTACGCGCCTATGTTTTGTCCTTGCGCGGCCACCTGACCAGCACGATCAGCCCGATCAACATGCCAATCCAGGTTATCCAGTAATCCAAAGGTCCTGCAAAAACATCAGGGACTTCAGCGCTTTTTTGACGCTCGAGTAAGGTTTCAATGAATTGAGCTGCTGCGTCCGGATTGTCAACATTGACCATGGCGAGTGTGATGGGTGCTAATCGCAGTCCAGCTAATCGTTTCCAGAGCGTGAGTTTGAATTGCCCATCCTCTAAATTTGGACTGACATCATTGATATGAACCGGACCTGATAAACGCTCAACTGCTTTGTAAAGAGCAGAACCAGACTGGTTAGCCAGGAACGATTTTATGGCCGCCTTCCGCTGATCTTCTTCCATAATATCAGGCACCTTATCCAAAAGGCCAGTTAAGTTCACCTTGAGATAATCCTCATAGATGGTAAAGGTAATGACCTTTTCCGGGTTTCGTGCACTTCTTGCTGTGTACGTATATGTGAATGGCATTAAGTGCTCCTCTCATGAAGAATTGCAATATTTAGTAATAGTTGTGCAGTTTTTGCCTTACACTTGGATGACGCAATTTTCGCAGCGCGCCCTTTTGTATCTGCCGGATCCTTTCCCTTGTAATTCCAAATATCTCACCCAGTTCCTTTAATGTGTGCTTTCGTGAACCATTCAAACCATAACGAAAGATAAGTATTTTCGCTTCTCTTTCCGTTAAGTTATTGAGTGCGTCGATGACATCTTCAGCAAGCAAGTTTTGACGAACTTCCACAAATGGATTGGGGGCATCTTTATTTTCAATATAACTTTGCAAATCGGATTCCCCATCCTCCCCCACTGGCTGGTCCAATGAAATCGCTCTTTGTGCATACTCCAGCAATTTCCCCACTTCTTCTGCGGACATATCTAGTTGTTTGGCAACTTCTTCATTGGTAGGTGTTCGTGAGAGTACTGTAGTCAATTCCTTTCGCACACGATGCACCTTTCTTATTTTTGTTGAAAGGTAATTTGGCAGCCTGATGGTCCGTTCTTTTTGGTTCAAATGGCGCAGAACAGATCTGCGTATCCACCATGTTGCATAGGTGGAGAACCGGTTTCCACGGGTGTAATCAAATTTGTCCACTGCCCTGATCAAGCCCACGTTGCCGGCTTGAATCAGATCGAGAAAAGACGAGCTGTACCGCCGATATTTTTTCGCAATATTCACTACCAAACGGATATTTGCTTTGATCAAGTGATCTCTAGCGTCTCGCCCCTTCTCTACTGCTTTTTTCAAAGTTTCGAATTCTATGCTGTCACTGTCATAATCCAGCATCTTTTCCCGTGCTATCCGCCCTGCCTCCATATGTTTTGCTAATTCAACTTCATCCTCTTTCGTCAGCAGCGGTACCCGGTCCATTTCGTTCAAATACAGGCTTACAGTATCATCTGCGATGATGCCGGTTTGGTCTGAAATTTTTTCGTAATACTTCAGGTCTTTTGTTTCGATTGTTTTTGTTCTGATAACCATTTTTTGCTCCTTTATTTGTCGTTCTTTTCTACAATTATTGCAAAAATTGATTTATTAATCAATGACTAAAATGTTGCTCTCCTTTCTAAAGAACAGACAGCAATATCATCAAAAGGATTTTGATAAGAATTCTCAATAAAATTTTGATCCCCTTTATTGTGAAGCTATTAAGACAATTAGCACAATGCAACTTTCATTCTGGAAGCTGTTTTGCTCTTTAAGCGCCGTGATATTTGTTGCCATTTGTTATTCTTTTGATGCATTTCCCCTAAATTTGGTTACATATAAGCAAATTTAATGATCACCCATTTAACATTTTCTGAACATGCAAACAGTGCCAAGTAGTAAAAGTGATTATTTCGATGATGGATCCCCAAAATTACCGCATTATTCTGGGAGCTATCCAAACCCCGCGGCTGTTTTCTGAGGATCCATTATTCCCAACAAAGAGAATGAGGTTAACCGTGTATCCAGCCAGGTCTGAGAGGTCTGTAGAAACAGAATGGTAAATCCCATCATAATCTTCCTCCCAGGATTTAATCGTGCGCATTGCTTCACCCTGAATAAGGTAGCGTAATTCAAAGGTTACATCACAACCCGGGCTGTCAAAACTGCATCCAATAACACTTCTGAACAAATCGCCCTTCCTGATCGTAATGCTGGGATAGATACCGTAGATGAACCCATAACTTGTGCTGTCAGGGCTCGTTATCAATGCCGGCTCATTTTCAACCGAGCCATCTTCACGAATAGGATTTTCTTGATAAGAAACGAAACCGGAATCTACTGTAGTCACGTCTCCAGGACAAGGCAAGTCTGCCTCAACGCTGCTTTTCCAATCCGCCCTGCAATAATTTTGGGCAAAATCATAGCTGATTTCATCAGGCGTTCTAACAATGATATCTACCCATAATTGCCCGTCTGCATCGACGCCAGTGCCAAACCGCTCCCCTTGTCGATCAGCAAGCATAAAATAGCCCCTGTAATTTCCTGGATATACAGGCGCTTCCATAAGCATTGTTATATCAACCATTTCACCGGGACCCACAAATGTTGGCATGCCAATTCGATTTGGCGCGTTAAATGACTCGCCGCTGACAAAGACAATATCATAATCTGTCGTCCAGGGGCAGTCACCAATGTTTCTCAATCGCCAGGTTTTCGAGAATGTCTCCCCACCATTTATCTCGGTACCATCCGGAATGCTTATGTCTCTGACGAATTCAGCCCAATTGCAATTACGAAGTGTTGGTGTGATTCTGGGCGTAGGTACGCTTGTTGGCGGAATCGGTGTCACGGTTGATGTTGAGGTTGCTGAAGGCTCAGGTGTGTATCCTGCAGTTTGAGTTAAGTCTGCCAATTGCGTTTCATACGCAGCAATTGTTAAGCCCTGGTCTGGCGATGGTGATACTTCTAATGATGGTACTTGATCTGTAGGTGTTGAGAGAGGTAAATCAGTATTGCAGCCCTGGTTGAGAAAAATAACAAAAACTGCAATTATGCAAGCAGGAGCAACTTTTGTGATTCTAAAATTCCCGGGCGTGGGTTTCATTGATTTTTCCTGTTTATTTGTTCCATGTTTCCAATTACTGCTTTATCAAACAAAAATATTCTTAAAAAAAGCTATGGTCCTTCTTCCTGTTTTGGTTTCTTTGTGTATTCGCAATATAATAATTATACAAGGTAATATCAGTACCTGTTTGAAGCAAGTCAAACGACATCAAGCCAACAATTTGTTTCAATGAAAAGTTCAATTCAAATCATTGAGGAGCATTTATTATGTTCGAACATATTTTACTACCTCTTGACGGATCTTCACTGGCGGAGCGTGTCCTGCCGCATGCGGTTGCTTTGTCTGAAGCATTCAATTCCAAATTAACGCTGCTTCGTGTCATTCATAAAGGAAATGAAGAAGAACAAAACAATATAATCAATCCAATGGCATGGCAAATCAAGAAAGCAGAAGCCGAAGCTTATCTGAAATCTGTTCAAGATCGCCTGGCAGAGATTGATTTGGATAGCGATATAAAAATTCTGGAAGGAAATCCAGCGCAGCAAATTATCGAATTTGCTCGAAACGAGGACGTTGAATTAATAATTCTATCGAGCCACGGAAGCAGCGGCGTTTCTGCCTGGAACATCAACAGCACTGTTCAAAAAGTCTTGTTACGCGCATTTGTTCCGGTAATGATTATTCGGGCTTACGAGGAAGAAATTGGTACATTAATTGGATTGAAATATCAACGCCTGTTCCTTCCATTAGACGGTTCCAAGCGCGCCGAATGCATATTGCCGATGGCTAAATCCATTTGTAGTGCACAGGACTCAAAGGTGTTCCTGACGCATATCATTGAAGAACCAAGGCTGCCTCGCCAAACACCTGTAAGTGATGAAGTCAAAAGTATCATCGAACAATTAAAAGGTCTCAATTTTAAAGAAGCGAATACTTATCTCGCACAACTAAAAGAACAATTTGAACCTGAAAGGGTTGAGACTATCATTGAATCATCTGAAAAACCTTCAATTACCATGCATAACATTATCGATCGTGAACAGATCGACCTGGTTATGCTGAGTGCACACGGTTATTCAGGCGAAAGCCGTTGGCCATATGGAAAAATTGCGCTGAGTTTCATTGTCTATGGTACGACACCATTGATCATTATGCAGGATCTGTCCCATGAAGAAGCAGGGATAACTTTAGCAGAAAAGTTTGCAGAGCAATCAAAAGGGCATTAATTTTCACGTCACTTTCTAACCAGGAGAAGGCTTCTCTTATGACATTTGAAGATTTTATTCGTTCTGTTATTGACGAAACTAAGCTTACTCAAGAAAAATCTACTGATTACAAGGTTGTCGAAGACACACAAAATTATTATGAAAACTTAAAAAAAGCTTTTCTTGAACTGAGCAGCTCAGCAGAGGCAAAAAAAATTGCCTCAAGCGGCGTGGAGTGGTTCCTTGATAACTACCATGTGGTCCAGGAAGCTATCGAACTCATTCAAGATGATTTACCAGAAATTTATTTCAGCAAATTGCCTTCAAAAGATGGAAAACCCAATGCCCCACGAATTTACGACATCGCTCGACGAATGGTGGAATATTATGAGATAGAACTCGTTCATAATGATCTCCATGAATTTTTAGATGCATATCAAAAAGAAGTCCCTTTAAAAATGAGTGAATTGTGGGCTCTCCCACTGATGCTCCGATTATGCCTAATAGAAATCATTTCTGGAACAATCTTTAACCTCATTAAAAATCAAAAAGTTGTTCATAGCACGAACAATCTAGAATTCCCTGAACTCGATTCAAGTGAAATCGTTGCGCGTTCCTTGAGAACGCTGATCTTGCTGGATCAAATTGATTGGAAATCTTTTTTTGAGGTCCACTCATTAGTTGAAAAGATACTTGCCGAAGATCCTGGCGGCGTCTATTCTTCGATGGATTTTGAATCGCGGGACATCTACCGAAAAAAGGTTGAGCATTTTTCAGAACAATCAAATTATGGTGAGGAAGAAATTGCACAAACTGCAGTAAATTTTGCAAAAACTGCCAATGATGGGCGTGAAAAATTCAAACACGTTGGATATTATCTCATCAGTGACGGTGAGGATGATTTTAAAGAAGAAATAAATTATAAACACACAACTGCTGGAAGAATTCATAAATTCTTCTTTAAGCATCGGACAGGCTTCTATTTAGGCACGATTACATTTATTTCTTTTCTTGTGATGGGGGCTTTGCTTTTATTCAGCAGCAATCTGATTAATAGTTTGTGGTTGTTGATCACAATCTTGTTGGTAAGTTTTGTGCCCGCCACGAGTGTGGCGACCAACCTGGTCAACTCAATTCTTACGACGATTCTCCCACCGCGTATCTTGCCTAAAATGGATTACAAAAACAAGATACCACGCCAGTACCGATCAGTGGTTACCATTCCCGCTCTATTGTCGGATTCAGAAGAAATCCAATTTTTACTTGAGCAACTTGAATTACATTACCTTGCCAATAAACAACAAAATATTGCCTTTGTTTTGCTAACTGATTTCAGCGATGCACCCGAGGAATCAATGCCCGTAGATGAAACCTTGCTTGAGGAAACCATTCGGGGCGTTAATCGCTTAAATAATCGATATCTTGGCGACCACGGACACCGCCCATTTTACCTGTTCCACCGCCGCAGACAATGGAACGAAAAAGAGAATTCATGGATTGGATGGGAAAGAAAGCGTGGGAAGCTGGCTGATTTCAACAGGTATTTGCTGGAAGGTTTTAAGGATAGCTTCGACACAATCATTGGTGATACCAAATTTTTAATAGATGTAGCATTTGTGATTACCGTTGACGCGGATACTGTATTACCGCGTGACAGCGTAAAAGACTTGATAGCAACGCTTTCACACCCTCTTAATCGAGCAGAATTTGATGCAGAAACAGGAGCGCTTATCAGCGGTTACACGATTTTGCAGCCTCGAACAGAGGTCAAACCAACCTCTGTAAACCGGTCTTTATTTACTCGAATTTTTGCCGGGGATTTAGGTCTGGATTTATATACCCGTGCGGTTTCCGATATTTACATGGACCTGTTTGCTGAAGGTATCTATGTGGGCAAGGGTATTTATGATGTCAAAGCTTTCCATAGAAGCCTGGAAGGGAAAGTGCCGGACAATGCTTTATTAAGCCATGATTTATTTGAAGGCATTCAAGGCAGGGCGGCTTTAGTGACGGATATTGTCTTCTTTGAAGAGTATCCGCCAAATTACGCCAGCCAGGTTCAAAGGACGCATCGTTGGGTTCGTGGCGACTGGCAATTGCTGCCCTGGCTTTTTCCAAAAGTTCCAATGCGAGATGGGCAATTTAGCTCAAATTCCTTTTCTATCATTGATCTGTGGAAAATATTTGATAATTTGAGAAGAAGCCTTTTTTCTCCTTTGACGATGCTGCTCCTGACCATTGGATGGTTCATTTTTGAAGGAAATGCCTGGGTTTGGACTTTGATTGTTTTAGCGATTTCAGCTTTTCCTCTTTTGAATAACATAGTTACTTCTCTCTCCTCTCGATTCATATCTGGTGGCAAGGTTAACCTATTCGAGAATCTAAAAACGGCATTTTCTCGTTGGTTATTGTGGCTTATCTTTTTGCCGTATGACTCGATTATCATGGTGGATGCAATTATCACAACGCTCATCCGCGTATATATCAGCCATAAACGATTACTGCAGTGGCAAACAGCTGCCCATACAATCCAAATGTTTGGAAAACAACACAAAATCTCTATCATCTGGCAGCGAATGGTGAGCGCACCATTACTCAGCCTTGCGGTTGGTTTGCTTATTTACATCTTCCAACCCGGATGTTTCTTAACATGCTTTCCAATTTTGTTCCTGTGGTTTTTCTCGCCACAAGCAGCCTATTGGATAAGCCTGGAAAAGGCTGCAAACAATGTGGAACCACTAAAAACGGATGAGATCCAGAAACTCCGGATGCTCGCTCGGAAAACATGGCTTTATTTCGAACGCTTTATTGGACCAGAAGATCACTGGCTGCCGCCAGATCATTTCCAAGAAGATCCAAAAGGGATGATTGCTCATAGGACCTCGCCGACAAATATTGGGTTGATGATGCTCTCAACCTGCTCAGCATATGACATGGGGTATATCGCCATTCTTGATTTTGTTTACAGGATGACTTTCACATTTGAAACCCTGGACGAGATTGAGAAATACCGCGGCCATCTGCTTAATTGGTACGACACCGTGACGCTTGAAACCCTCGCACCAAGATATGTCTCAACTGTTGATAGTGGAAATTATGCGACCAGTTTGATTGGACTATACCAAACTTTGGAAGATTTACCGGGGCACCAAATCAGCCACAGGAATCTGTTCCAGGGAACGATTGATGGTCTTGATGTCTTTTGCTCTGTTGTAAATTCGATTGTTGAGCCAGACCTTAAGCATTCAGCAGAATCTCTGCTGGTACACTGCCGGAAAATTCAGAACGATATCCGTGAAGGTTTACTGACAGATTCTCGGCAAATGGAACTTCTTGGTAATTTTGAAGAACTCATGACAGAGCCGATGAACTTACTTCTTGAAAAAATCGCCCGCATGGAGGGTACCATCGATGCAGATATCATGAAAGACCTGCGTTATTGGTCTAATGTTAATTACCAGCACCTTGTCAATATGCGCAGCCAGATTAATTTATTAGCCCCGTGGATGGAAACCTGGCAAGAACGACCTGAAATCCTGAGAAATTTTAATAATGAATTATGGCTTGATGTTTTTCAACCCTGGCTCAATGATCGAGCTTTGAAATCGAGCATTTCCGAAGTTCCTCCTTTGTGCGAAAGAACAATTGATGCACTTACGAGCTTGTTGTCCCTTGAAGATCATGAGATTTTTAATAATTTTGATTCAATTCAAAGGCAGAGAATTTCAAAATGGATGATAAAGTTTATTGGTAATTTGGAGGATTCAAAAGCACACGCACAGGAAACATTAGATCTCATCAAAAGTTTGCAAGAAAAAATTTCATTTTCCCTGGAAAGAATGGAGTTTGATTTCTTATTTGATGAGAGCAGAGAAGTATTTTATCTGGGATATCAAGTTGGATCTGGTCGTCTTGATAAAAATCACTATGATTTATTAGGATCTGAGGCACGGACGGCGAGTCTGTATGCTATTGCACTAAATGAAGTGCCGCGTTCTCACTGGCTTCATATGGGCAGACCTTTCACAACAATTGAAGGAATCCCAACTTTATTATCCTGGAATGGCAGTATGTTTGAATACCTGATGCCAAACCTCTTCACAAAAATTTACCCGGAAACTTTGCTGGAACAAACCAGCAAAGGTGTCGTGAAGGCACAAATCAAATACGGAAAGAAAAAGAACGTGCCATGGGGAATTTCAGAATCCAGTTATTATCGATTCGACCAGGCACAGAATTACCAATACCAGGGGTTTGGTGTACCAGGCTTGGGGCGTAAGCGAGGTTTAGAAAAAGATCTCGTGATTGCCCCTTACGCCTCACTGATGGCGGTAGGCATAGACCATCAAGCAGTTATTGAGAATATTGCCGATCTTGAAGGACAAGGTGCTATGGGGCACTTTGGTTTCTATGAATCAATAGATTACACTCGATCACGCCTGCCTGTTGGGCAGGATAAAGCTGTCATTAAATCCTACATGGCACATCACCAGGGGATGATTATGGTGGCTTTGGCTAATTTTCTTGCTTCTAACAACATTGTTGAGCGAATCCACAAAGATCCTCGCATTAAAACTACCGAGCTGCTGTTACAGGAACAGATACCTCAAACGAAACCTGTGCAAAAAACCGATCAACTGCAAGTCGCGACCCGCAGTAAAGATGCAACAGGCGTGATGGTCATTCCCTGGCAAGTGAATACAGAAACAAAGAATAAAAGCGTGAATGTGATCTCTAACGGCAATCTCCGAATGCTGATGGCTGAATCAGGAAGCGGTTATCTTGAATGGGGAAAAACGGCACTTAATCGCTGGCGCAGTGACGCTGCCCTCGACCCCTGGGGATTGTGGTACTTCATTCAGGATTTGGAAAAAGGCATCTTTTGGTCGATAGGACGAGCGCCTGTCAAGACAAATACTCAGGAATACCGTGTGATTTTTGGTCCGCACATGACTGAAATTCGCCGCATGACAGATGATATCCGAGTGATCTTGCAAACAACAATTACACCAAAAGATGATGTTTGTGTTCAAAAAATTTCAATTACAAATCAATCCAATAAAAGGCGACGTCTTCGCGTTCTCAGTTATGGCGAAGTTGTCTTAGCACCGCAATCGGCAGACCAGCAGCATCCAGCATTTAACAAAATGTTTATCAAGAGCAGCTACCAAGCAGACTTAAACATGCTCCACTTCCAGAGAAGAAAGCGCTCTTCAGAAGAAAAATCATTGGGCATGGCACATTTGCTCCTTGATGATAGCAGTAGTGACCTAGAGTATGAAACGGACCGTGGAAAATTTATTGGACGAGGGCATGATATTTCAGATCCGATTGTTTTAAACAACCAATCTAATCTTGGTAAAAATATCGGGATAACGCTTGATCCAATATTTTCAATGGGGAAGCGTTTTGAGTTGAAACCAAACGAAACAATTCACCTTTATTTCTTAACAATTGCTGCAGAAAATCTCAATAAAACAAGGGATCTGGCGAAAAGCTATCAAAATACAATCAAGGTTGAAAACGCCTTTTCTTCATCCGAGTCATACTCTGAAAAACTATTAAGAGCAATGGATCTCAGTAGTGATCAGCTTTCAAAGTACCAAAAGCTGCTATCAAATTTGATTTACCCAAATGCAAGATTGCGTCCCGATATTGCCATTTTGAATAGCAATACGCTTGATCAATCTGGACTATGGCCTTTCAGCATTTCAGGTGATTATCCAATTTTGTTAGTAATGATTGATCACCAGGAAGAATTGGAAGCTCTACAGGAAAGTCTGCTTGCTCATGCCTACTGGCAGAAATTGGGTTTGCTGATTGATTTGGTTTTGCTAAATACAAAAGATACGGGTTATGAGCATGAGTTAAATGAAAAAATTCATCGGGCGATTAATCAAATGGGCGGGCAAGATAAACTGAATATGCGAGGTGGGATTTTTGTCCTGACAGCTAGCCAAATGAACAAAGATTCTGTCATTTTGCTAAAAACTTCTGCAAGTGCTGCGATTGATTTAAATTCAGCAAATCTTGAAACCCACCTGACAATAGCAGATCAAATCGAACCTCATCTTCCATTTTTCATGTCAACCACAAGCGATGAGAAATTTCAAATTGATCAGTCTGTCGAGCGACCAGAAGATTTGATTTTCGATAACGGTATTGGTGGATTTACCCAAAACGGAAAAGAATACCAGATTTTTTTGGAAAACTATCCAAAATCAGCTAATGAAAAAGGCCAACACACACCAGCACCCTGGATAAATGTTATTGCAAATCAAAACTTTGGCTTCCTTGTGACTGAAGCAGGCGGCGGTTACTCCTGGTCGAAAAACAGCGGCGAAAACAGGCTCACACCCTGGACAAACGATCCGGTTACTGACCCTAGTGGTGAAAGTTTGTACCTAAGGGATGAAATTACAGGAAATGTCTGGACTCCCACACCATACCCATCAGGTAATGGCGTAAGTTACCTTGTAAGGCATGGTCAGGGCTATACCATATTTAAGTCATATAACCATGGATTCGAACAGGAATTGAAGCTGTTTGTGGATCCGAAAGCACCGGTTAAATTTATTCAACTCAAATTGACCAACTATACAGAAGAAAGCCGACGGTTAACTGCAACCTATTTTGCAGAATGGGTTCTTGGACCTAATCGAGAAAAATCGAATAATTTTATTGTTCCAGGTTTTATAAATGAAAGTGGTGCATTGATTGCCCGTAATACTTACAGCGCTGAATTCTCAGAAAATACAGCTTTTCTTTTCTCTGACCAGCCTGTTCACGGATTAACCACCGACCGCCAGGAATTCTTAGGCATGCCTGGCAGCAGATCCAACCCGACAGGTTTACGACGTATTGGTTTATCAGGAACGGTTAAATCGGGCGTTGATCCATGCGCTGCACTGCAGTCGCATCTCAATTTTGCGCCTGGTGAATCCCAAACAATCACTTTCGTTTTGGGACAGGGAGAAACAGAAGACAGGGCACTGGATTTGATCCAGCGTTTCAGCAGTAGGAAAGTAATTGAGCAAAGCTGGCAAGCATCAGTAAAAAAATGGGATTCCCTGCTGAACAAATTGCAGGTATCAAGTCCCGACCCAATGATGGATGTCATTTTGAATCGATGGCTGCCCTATCAAGCGCTGAGCTGTAGAATTTGGGGACGATCTGCGTTCTATCAATCCAGCGGTGCTTATGGTTTTCGCGATCAACTGCAGGATGTTACCTCTGTAATGGCGCTTGACCCCCAGGAAAGCCGTGAACATATATTGCGTGCCGCTGCGCATCAATTTGAAGAGGGAGATGTACTTCACTGGTGGCATCCACCTTCCGGTCGAGGTGTTCGTACCCGAATTACGGATGATTTACTTTGGCTTGTCTATGTCATTGCAGAATATATCGAAATAACTGGTGACAAAACCATCCTTGACGAGCAAATCCCCTTTAAATTAGGGAGACCTTTAAGCAAGGATGAGGAAGAAAGATACGACCATTATCAAACCGGTGAAGAGAAATTCAGCTTATTTGAACATTGCCACCGAGCGCTGGCGCATGCAGACACCAAAGGCCCGCATGGCTTGCCTTTGATGGGCAGTGGGGATTGGAACGACGGCATGAACAGGGTCGGTATTGATGGGAAAGGTGAAAGTGTTTGGCTGGCGTGGTTCCTGTATGAAAATCACAAACGATTTGCTGATTTATGTGAAATCAAAGGAGAACAAGCGCTTTCAAATCAACACAAACAAAGAGCGGAGAAACTCAAAACGACCATTAACCAGGTTGCCTGGGATGGTAATTGGTTTTTACGAGCCTATTATGACGATGGAACACCCTTAGGTTCACACCGAAATCAGGAATGCCAGATTGATTCTTTGCCGCAATCCTGGTCCATAATCACAGGCGGCGCACCTAAAGAAAGGCAATTCAAGGCTATTGACGCTGTGGATGAACATCTTGTCCAAAAGGAAGATAGGTTAATTCAATTATTTACACCGCCCTTTGAAAAAACCGAGAAGGACCCGGGCTATATCAAAGGTTATCCGCCTGGGATTCGGGAAAATGGCGGACAATATACCCATGCAGCGGTATGGGCAGTCTGGGCTTTGACTGAACTTGGTATGGGATATCAGGCTTACGAACAATTTAAATTATTAAATCCCATAACTCACAGTCTAACAAATGAAGATGCTAACCGGTACGCTGTTGAACCTTATGTGGTCGCTGCGGACATTTACAGTAAAGCCCCTTACGTAGGCCGTGGCGGTTGGACGTGGTACACGGGTTCTTCTGGATGGCTGTACCGCCTCGGTATGGAAGCCATTCTGGGATTCAAACTAAAAGGTGATCATTTTACAATTGACCCCTGTATTCCAGATAATTGGGATGGCTTTAATATAACTTATAAAAATGGCAATTCTGTTTTTTATATTGAAGTGAAAAATCCTGGCCACATTGAAAAAGGCGTCAAAGAAATGACATTGGATGGTGAGAAGATGCAAGATAATAAAATTCCTCTTATGCAGGACTCTAAAGATCATCATCTCATCGTACGAATGGGTTGATTGAATTGTTTTTCAATATTGCCCAAAAATCACCATTCCTGATAAGATTAGCCCGTGACAAAACTGATTTCAATTAAGAATTTATCCTACCGCCCAACCCATTACCCGGTGGAAAAACCGGACATCCTGCAAACGATTAACCTTGAAATAGAGGATGGTGCCTTTATTGCAATCATTGGTCGAAACGGCTCGGGTAAAACCACATTTATAAAACACATCAACGGCTTATTGGCTCCAACTGGTGGAAAAGTTGATGTTGCAGAGCTGGATACCAGTAAATTGGAAAATCTTCCTGAGTTACGCTCTTTGGTGGGTATGGTATTTCAAAATCCTGCAGATCAAATTGTTGCTTCTACAGTAGAGGAAGATGTTGCATTTGGGTTGGAAAACCTGAATTTACCATCTGCAGAAATTCAAAAACGGGTTCGCGAACAATTAGAAAAAGCGGACCTACTTGAAGAAGCAAAACGACCACCCCACCTTCTTTCAGGGGGACAGATTCAACGCTTAGCCCTGGCTGGTGTATTAGCTCGCCAACCAAAAATCATATTGTTTGATGAACCCACATCCATGTTAGACCCACTAACGCGTGATGCTTTCCTGGATCGCATATGCAGACTTCACCGCGCTGGAATGACAATCCTGTACATCACCCACCACATGGAAGAAGCTTTTCTAGCAGATAAAATTGTTGTAATTAATCAGGGGAAAATATTCTTAAGTGGTAAACCTGAGGAAATCTTCAGACAAAGTAAATTACTACACGAAATTGGTTTGGATATTCCTGAAGCAGCGAAATATTCACATTCGTTTCGCGATCTTGGCTTTTCAATTCCTGAAAATATTTATTCTTCAGAAGCATTATTAGCTGCTTTGCCAGAATACCATGGTGAAAAACAGAGTAACAAAGCAAAGTCTGAGAATGGCACATCAGGAAAAATTCTGATTGATATGGAGAACGTTCACTATACTTACCTGGCTGGATCACCCCTTGCAAAAAAAGCCCTCCAGGGTGCTGATCTAAGAGTCAATCAAACTGTGATTCAAGGCCTTGCAGGCACAAACGGTTCGGGGAAATCCACCCTCTTGCAGCATATCATTGGTATTTTACGCCCATCCAAGGGCAAAGTTCGAGTGGGAGACCTTGATGTTGATAATCCGGACACATCTTTGCAGGTAATTGTTAAGAAAGTGGGGCTTGTTTTTCAGAGTCCTGAAACACAATTTTTTGAGAGCTTTGTCGGCGACGAAATTGCTTTTGGACCCAAGCAATTTGAGATGGACAATATTCGGGATCGTGTAAAGAATGCAATGACACTGGTTGGTCTGGATTTTGAAGAATACAAAGACCGGCGTTTAGAAACCTTGAGCGGTGGCGAAAAGCGAAAAGTCGCATTAGCTTCCACATTAATCCTGGACCAGGAAATTCTATTATTTGACGAACCCACAGCGGGTATGGACCCAAAATCCCGTGACGAACTTTTAGATTTATTTAAGGAATTGCAGCGGCAGGGCAAAACAATTTTGATTGCAAGCCACAGACTTGATGAGATTGCTGAAATCACACAAGCATTCACTGTAATGAAATCTGGTCGCGTTGTAAGAACAGAAGCAACCCACGACCTCCTTTTCAACAATCAATTGATCAAAGATGCAGGCTTGTCCGTTCCTTTGATCATTCAAATTGTTCAAAGATTACAACAGAACGGTTGGCCAATTAAAGAATGTGAATGCCTGGGAATTGATCATTTAATCGATGCCATGAAAGAATGGGTGCAATGAGCAGCCGATTTGAATTTTTAGGGAGTACAAGCCTCGGTCAATTTATACCCAGGGACTCCTGGTTTCACGCCAGGGACTCACGAGCCCGTCTGATCAGCTTTTTGATCGTCTTCACTGCCCTCATCTTCACACCTGGTATTTGGGGATTATTGTTAGGGATTGTCTTTGTCATTGGGCTTTACTTACTTGCACAATTACCGGTGAAATCAACTTTGAGAGGGATCAAAAAAGCACTGCCATTTATTTTAATCCTGGCGATTCTGCAAATCCTTTTCTATCAAAGGTTAGAAAACGCAAGTGTTCTGTGGGAAGTTTTTGACTTTGTTATTACAAACGCGGCTGTGTACAGCGCATTAAACTTGATCTTCAGATTCTTAGCTTTAATATTGCTGTTAAACGCTTTCGTCATGAGCCTTTCAACATCTCAGCTCACCGCAGCCCTATTTCACCTGTTGAAACCTTTTGAAAAAATCGGTTTGCCTGTCAACGATGTAACAATGGTGGTCCAGGTCACAATGCGTTATTTGCCATTAATTGCTCAAACTGCTGAAAAGACAGCAAAAGCACAGGCTGCGCGGGGTGCTGACTGGGAACATAAGGGCTTTAACCCTATTAAACAGGCGAAACGGGTCATACCATTAATTGTGCCGCTGATTGTCACCAGCCTCAAACGCGCCGAAACAATGGCTGTCGCAATGGAGTCTCGGGGTTTTAACGCTGCTCACAAGCGCAGCAGCTTCCACAGCCTTCGCTATTCATGGCAGGATGGCTTGTTAATTTTTGTTAGTCTTTTATTAAGCAGTCTGATGCTATTTTCAGGTATGATTTTTTAAAACTCGGAGCCGGATTTTTCACCCTTTGTCCCAATTTGTTTCCAGATGCCCACAACTGCGACCACCAGCACCGCTGACACAATGGATTCTGGCGCACCATTCGCCAAAATAATGGGTGGAATTGCCGCCCATGGAACCAGCTTTAAGACACCAACCATTCCCAATACAAGAACCGTATTCGTCAGGCTTCCCCCAACTCCGGCAGCGATTAAAGCTGGGATTTCCCATCGTTTCAATCCACGATAAATCAACCAGGCGACAGGGCCAATGAACAATCTTGGCAAAATTGATAATAAAGGATTGGTGAACCATACGTCCGCAGGACCTGTCGGCGCGACTGCAGCCTGTATCAGGCTGAATACGCCAAACACCAATCCAATCACAAAACCCACAATCGGACCTTCAAGAACAGCACCAATAATCACTGGAACCTGCATGATGGTGAGCGATGCACCACTCACCCAGGGAATAAAGCCCAACCGGGTCATACCTAAAAAGATTGAGATTGCGCTCAGCACACCAGTAATGACAATTTTTCGTGTTCTTTCCTGTACCATAATACTCCGTTGATTTATAGTGATGGTTTTTGATTATACTTGCTTCAGAACAACTTGTCACAAAATCCCGACACTTTGTTGTCATTCAATAAAATGGATCACAAGATATCAGGTAAAATAGCATATGGATTTTACAATTGAAATCGTTCAACATACATAAACATGTTGGGTAGAGCGTAAATAAATTTACCTCTTGGAGGATTTGCATGAAAATTGCAGTTATTACAGATGACGGAAAAACGATCAGTCAGCATTTCGGTCGTGCTCGGTATTATCAGGTTATTGAAGTAAAAAATGGAGAAGTTATCGATCGCGAAATGCGAGATAAAGTGGGGCACTCTGAATTTGCCCATCGAGAACATCATCACTCGGATTCGATCGAAGGAAGTGGTATGGATCCCGCGTCTCACAGTAAACACATGCGGATGGCTGAGACAATCAACGACTGCAGTGCATTGATCTGCGGCGGAATGGGAAGAGGAGCATATCAAAGTATGGGGACAGTTGGCGTAAAACCCATTGTCACAAAAATTGAAAATATTGATGAGGCGATTGACGCTTACCTGAAAGGTGATCTTAAAGACCATATCGAAATGCTTCATTAATTACTCGGATTGATAATTGGAATCAAGTGCCAGGCAAAAACCTTGATTCCAATGATTAATCCAGAAGGATTTATTGTATATCGATCTAGTAAGCACAAATAGTAATTAGACAGGTGCAAAACTTTTAGAAAATTTGACCCCATTATGTCTCTTGAGATTATTTCACCGGAAGATCGAAAAAAGCAAAATCAATTGCAAACGCAGGTTCAACGTTCGCATAACAAAAACCCTGTTGTCTCCTATTTGGCCAGCTTGGGCAGTAAGGACAGCCGACGTGTACAGAAAACTGCGTTGGACCAAATTGCAAATGCCCTATCAAATGGCGCGATTACGGATTGCCTTGTTTTTCCGTGGGAAAAGCTGGATTATGGAACTGTGAATGCGATTAAAGCCTGGCTAGACGCGAAATACGCTCCCTCAACTGTCAACCGTTACCTGTGCGCTGTCAGGCGCGTGATCAAAGAAGCCTGGCGTCACCAATTGATTTCAGCAGAGGAATATCAGCGCGCGACGGACGTCCAATCTGTTTCAGCCCAACGACTGCCCACAGGACGTGAACTTGAAAATAATGAAATACGACGATTAATTGACGCCTCCCTTTCTGATGAGGATAATCCCACCCTTGGCTTGCGTGACGCAGCCATCATCAGCCTGATGTATTCCTCCGGGCTTCGAAGAGCGGAAGTCGTCACCCTTGATCTTGAGGATATTGATTTGAAAAAGGGTGAGCTCCGGGTCATTGGGAAAAGAAATAAAGAACGGAAAGCTTTCCTGGCAAACGGTGCTGTTCGTGCGATTGAGAAGTGGCTTGAAGCGCGCGGAATTGAACCCGGCCCCCTTTTCTACTCGGTCAATAAGGGCGGCAATATCATCCGGCATCGCAAAAAACGTCTGTCCAAAGAAGAAAATAAACAGGGCATACCGCCCAAAAAGATCGTCGCCCGTCTCAGTGATCAAACGGTATATCATCTTATCAATAAACGTGCGAAACAAGCGGGACTCATCAAAAAAACCACACCTCATGATATGCGCCGAACATTTGTCAGTGATTTATTAGAGGTCGGTGTCGATCTCGCGACGGTATCAAAAATGGCTGGACACGAAGATACAAATACAACAAAAAGATACGATCGACGCTCATCAAAGGTCATGCAGGAGGCGGTTGAAAAATTAGATGTTCCCTATCCGGAAGATTAATGTTTTTGATCAAGAAGCCTTAATTATTAATTAACCACCACGGTTCTTGTTTGCCTCAAATTTCTCACCATAAATCTAGCAAAAATCTCAACGTTAAAAGGTTTTCATCAATGTCTCCAATGAAATTAGAGGTCAACAAAGCGAATAATGGGTTCTTAATCGCACTGGCAAGTGCTGTTGTCTTGTCATTTACCGGGATCATCATCAAATTAGTGTCAGAGGAATACCATCTTCCAGCACTCATACTTGCCTTTTGGCGAGACTTCTTCGTCGTTTTGTGTGCTTTCCCCTTCTTATTTTTTCTCAAACCAGGTTTATTAATAGTCCAAAAGAGCAATAAAGTTTTTTTGATTATTTTTGGAATAGCATTGGCATGCTTTAATATTGCATGGACCATGGCTGTGACATTATCCGGCGCATCAATTGCAACGGTACTGGTTTATTCATCGGCGGGATTCACTGCTCTGCTGGGTCATTTTCTTTTCAAAGAATCCTTGGGTCTTAAGAAGATGGCATCGGTTACACTCTGTTTAGCAGGGTGTGTTCTTGTTTCAGGTGCAACCAACCTGGAAGCTTGGCAGCAAAATACCCTTGGCATCGTCAGCGGCATTTTCTCTGGTTTGCTTTATGCAATTTACAGTCTATTTGGACGCCATGCCACACAACGCGGGTTAAACCCCTGGACAACACTTTTTTATTCTTTCCTCGTCGCTGCTGCGGCTTTATTGGCAATCAACCTTCTTCCAGTCAATATTATTCCCGAAACTGCTAATTCCTTTTCGGATTTATTTCAATTAGGAGAACAATGGCGAGCCTGGGCTCTTCTTTTGTTATTAGCCGGTGGTCCTACTTTGATAGGTTTTGGTCTTTATAATATTAGTCTGGGATTATTAGCATCCAGTACTGCCAATTTGATCCTGACCTTTGAACCCGTTCTGACGACAATAACCGCCTATTTTTTGCTCAGTGAGCGTTTGACAACCACTGAGTTAATTGGAAGCGGCATGATCATTGTGGCACTCATTTTGCTTCGTTTTAGAAACAAAACAACAAGAAGAACACACAGCACATAAAAAACTTCCCTTGACCTGGCTTAAACAATTGATTAAGATAGAAACATCCACTCACCATCCATTTGGATGGCTTTTATACACTTGGGAGCCTGAAATGTCAGAAACTGAAAAAATTACAGTGAATATTGGAAGTGTTGATCTCGGAAGAATTGACCTTCTGGTTCAGGAAGGTTTTTATTCAAGCCGGGCGGATTTCATAAGAACAGCTATTCGTAATCAACTGGATCGCCAGAAGTCAGCCGTTGACTCAATTTCTTCGCGAAAATCAATGGTGATCGGAACCCTGGGTTACACACGAAAAGATCTGGAAAAATTACAATCAAAAAGTGAAATGGTCAATGTGAAGGTGATCGGATTATTCATTTTAAGCGATGATATCCCTCCCCAACTGGCACTTGAAACCATAAAATCGGTCACTGTGCGGGGTGTGTTCAAAGCGCCTGAAGATGTCAAAAAAGCCCTGGCAGACCGAATCGATTGATGGATTTATTGAAATTCAGAGAAGATTTCTGGTATGATAATCGGCAAATAAATTAGACATTTGTCTAAAAACCAGTTGATCAGGAGAAATCACAAAAATGGAAAAGACAACCCTACCCTCACGAAATGAGGTCCCTTTAGAAGAAACATGGAACCTTGAAAACATCTTTAAAAATGTTCAAGAATGGGAAACAGCGAAAGATGAAGTTCTTTCAGCAGTTACTGGGCTTTCAAAATATAAAGGCAGCTTATCAAAAGGACCTGAAGTCCTTGGGGATTTCTTTGAGCTTTATGAAAATACATTACGCCTGGCTTCAAAAGTGATGGTTTATGGGTCATTATCAATGGCAACGGATACCAGCGATCAAGCTGCCCAGGCACGAGCAGGCCAGGCGCAAAGCGTGTTTGTCAAATTAAACGCAGCGACTTCTTTTATCAACCCTGAATTGATGGGAATTGGTTTTGACATTCTGCGTGAATGGATCAAAAAGGATAACCGTTTATCCGATATGGGACATTTGTTTGATGAGTTAGAGCGTGAAAAAGATCATGTACGTTCCAATGAGGTTGAACAGGTCCTGGCACTTTCAGGCGAACCAATGAGCAATTTTTTCAAAGCCTACAACGCCTTAACCAACGCTGACCTTCAGTTTGAAGATGCAAGGACAAAAGACAAAAGCAAAATTGAAGTTGGCCAAAGCAGCATTGGCTCCCTGATTACGCATAATGACAGAAAGGCGCGCAAATCTGGATTCAATAATTACGCAGATGCCTATTTAGCAAATAAGAATACACTCGCATCCATTCAGATGGGCGCAATTCATCGAGATGTTTTCAACGCGCGCACCAGAAATTACGGTTCTTCCCTTGAAGCTTCTCTTGGCTCAAATAATATTCCTTCGGATGTATTTTATGCTTTGATTGAAACCTTTAAAAAGAATTTGCCAACCTGGCATCGTTACTGGCGGGTCAGGAAAAAAGCACTGGGGTATAAAAAATTTCATATTTATGACATCAAAGCCCCTTTATCGAATGAAAGCCCTGTAATTCCCTTTGAACAGGCTGTGGATTGGATCAGTGAAGGTTTGGCACCGCTTGGAGAAGATTATGTCAACACTTTGAGAAAAGGTGCCTTAGAAGACCGCTGGGTCGATCGAGCGCGTAACAAAGGGAAACGTCAGGGCGCATTTTCGAGCGGCGTTTACGACACCAATCCTTTTGTGATGATGAGCTATGCTAATGACGTTTTCAGCCTCAGCACTTTAGCACATGAATTGGGACATTCCATGCACTCCTATCTGACTTGGAAAACGCAGCCTTTTATCTATGGGCGTTATTCCCTTTTTGTCGCAGAAGTTGCCAGCAACTTCAACCAGGCAATGGTCAGGGATCACTTGTTCAATACACAAAAGGATCCCGCTTTTCAGCTGGCTTTGATTGAAGAAGCCATGTCAAATTTCCACCGTTACTTTTTCATCATGCCCACCCTTGCCCGTTGGGAATTGGAAGTTCACGAACGAGCAGAGGCTGGCAAGCCGCTCAGTGCTGATATCATGAGTGAGATCTGCAGCGATTATTTTGCCGAGGGGTACGGAAATGAGGTTAAATTTAACAAATCGCGAGTGGGGATCACCTGGGCGCAATTTCAACACATGTACATGAATTTCTATGTCTACCAATATGCTACTGGGATTTCTGCAGCACACGCTCTTGCTAAAAAGATTCAAGAAAGAGATCCAGAAGCTGTTGAGAGGTATCTAAAATTCCTGGGTGCTGGCAGTTCTGTCTACCCACTGGACGCATTAAAGGCCGCTGGGGTTGATATGACCAGCTCCGAACCGGTTGATGCTGCCTTTAAAGTGATGGCTGATTATGTCGATCGACTCGAGAAACTGGTAGAAAATGATCTGGTCTGAGCAATAAATCTAAACAAAAAAGCCTGGGTGAACTTCATACCCCAGGCTTTTTTGTTTTGTTTTACCAAATGATATTGGTCAATTCGCATGAGCACTGCCACAATTTCTCTGCCAGGTCTTCGCTTCTTGCTTTGATGCTTGGCGTTTCCGGATCACAGTTTCGATAAAAGTAACCGTGAGAGGTATCCAAATTTTCAACGCCGGCAAGATAGGCAATAGACTCTGCGGGGACATCTGGCGATTCCCCATCTTTTCGACGTAAACGCCAGACCCAATCAGATATCCCGTTGCTTCCTTTGGATGCAATCGAGGTGTCCACCAGTCCCGGGTCAAGAGCAATGGCAGTCACTTTATTGTCATGCCGACGATTGAATTCGTAAGAAAATAAAATATTGCACAATTTTGAACGTTTATAAGCCAGTAAACCGATATAAGGCCAGGGATTATCCAGCCGATTGATAATTAAAGGCGTATTACGATGTGAATATGAGCTAACTGTAATGATCCGCCCCTGGTTTGAGGCTTGCAGCAAAGGCATCAATTCATGACTCAGCAGGAATGCAGCCAGGTGGTTAACTGCAAATGTCTGTTCAATACCCTCTTTCGTTGTTTGCTTCTTCTCCAGGTAGATGCCTGCATTGTTTACAAGAACATCCACAGCGTTTATCTCATGCCCTTGAAGTAAAACTTTGATATCCTCTGCGAGTTTTTTTACCTGGTCTTGACTTGCCAAATCAGCAAATAAATAATCCACATGAGCATTGGGGAAAGCATTTTGAATTCCCTCCAGCGCCTTTTGGTTGCGAGTCTCAGATCGGCCAACCCCAATAACATAAGCACCGCTCGATGCTAATTTCTTTACAGAGGCAAAGCCTATGCCTGATGTCGCACCTGTCAGAACAATTGTTTTCCCTGTCAGGTCAATCTCTTGTTTTTCACAACACATTTGTTTTTCCTTAATTTACGATCAAGAACTGGTAGATTATACCTTTTATTGTTGAAGACTTGCTTACAAAATCCTGGATATCTAAAAAAGAAATGTATTCCAATAAAGGTTGGATGGGAGATGCCTTAAACTTTCATCCCCAGTCAAATTAATCACCGTTACAATAATTTATATTTAGTTCACCATCAAAAAGGGACAAATGAAACCCAAAATATTTAATTACGATAGATTGGTAAAAAGCGAAGATTTAAATCACCACCGCACTTTATTTGCCGGCCGCTGCAGCGAATGGTTTGTCGAGGCTGGTTTTATTGCGGTTGCCAGTGTATTACCTGCCAGCAATATTGTCTGCGTAAAAATTCATGGTCTCACCTTTACAAGTCCCCTCAAATCAGGAGATATTGTTTTGCTTCAGACGGAAATGGAAAAACTGGCATTTGGAATTAGACACTTTCTCATACCTCCAAGGTGATTGGTGCATGAGTTATTGCGACATATGAAACTATTCTATTTGAAGCCTGCCTCCTTTCACGAGCCTCTTGAAGCTTCAGCTTTCGCATGGCAAAAATATTGGCTTCTCGCCCCTCCAGCTTATCTTTAGGCGTGATGTAACCAATGGCGCTGTGCAACCGATAGTTATTATAATGGGTAACATAGCGATCCACCA
>JARGGB010000032.1 GCA_029210815.1 Candidatus Brevefilum sp. | reverse complement strand
ATGCTTCTTGAATTTATTTAGGGAATTATGCAATGCGAGCTCGTAGGGCGGGATGCGAATTTCATCCCGCCGATTTATGCATTCAATCCTGAATAAATTTGGTCGGACAGGGTTGATATTGAACTCATGCCAATAATGGTGCGGTGGAAAGATTCACGCACCCTACAAAAGCATTTTATGCCATTGACGCCCAGTTCCCCCTGCTTGCGGGGGGTTAGGGGGGTCTTTTTTCTGCCCGCCGAATTGTTGCAATAAACCAATGACAATTTGTTAGACAGTATTGATTGTTGAATCATGCCAATAATGGTGCGGTGGAGAACGCACCGCACCCTACAAAAGCAGGTTTTCTCCTTGCCGCCCACTTTATAAAAAGACATATAAACAAGCTATTTATCTGTTTGGCTGTGATAGAATTGGATTTGCGGTTAAGATAGTTTATCAAACGCAAGACTTAACCGGCTTTGCTAATTAATATCTGTCAAACAAGGAGCAATGCATGTCAGACCATCCGGGTAAATATGAAGGGTTGACGACTTTTCTAACCCATTATAAAGAAGGCCATAACGCAGAAAATGCCCATATCATGCCCATTTATCAGAATTCCGTGTTTACCTTTGATGATACTGATTCTGGTGCGGCAATTGCCGGCGGAGAGAAGCCAGGCTTTTATTACACACGGCTGAATAACCCCAATCATCAGCATTTAGCCAGTAAATTGGCAGCGCTTGAAGCCTGGGATATCTTGAAACAGAACCCGAATGTGATGCCTGAAGATGTTGTCGGGGGTTTGGTGTTTGCATCCGGCATGGCTGCTGTTACGGCTGCCATTCTATCCTGTGTAGAAACTGGTCAAACGGTACTGACACAAGCAGCGCTTTATGACGGCACTTATCTCTTTTTCAAGAACCTTGCTCCCAATTTTGGGATCAATGTGGTGTGGGTCACGGATAACACGTATCAGGCCTGGGAACAGGCTTTTCAAGCCAACCCTGAAGCGAAACTGGCGTATATCGAAACGCCGGTCAACCCCTCCTTGCGTTTGACAGATATCAAAATGGTTGTGGATTTAGCCCATAGCAATGGCGCCCGGGTCGCAGTGGATAATACCTTCGCAACACCTTTCTGTCAGCGTCCCCTAACCCTGGGCGCTGATATCGTGGTGCATTCGACGACGAAATACCTTTCGGGGCATGGACAGGTATTGGGTGGGGCAGCGATCACCACGGATTTGGATTTGTTAAAAGGACCGCTCTACCAGATTTATAAAATTATGGGAGCGACGCCAAGCCCTATCGATACATGGATGGCGAATATTGGCTTGAAAACCTTTGAATTGCGGATGAAACGACATTGTCAAAACGCCCTTCGCGTTGCAAGGCGCCTTGAGGAACATCCCGAGGTTAATTGCGTTTATTATCCCGGCTTGGAAAGTCACCCGGATTTTGCCCTGGCACAAATTCAGATGTCCGATTATGGTGGGATGATTGCCTTTGATCTTAAGGGTGGGTTGGAAGCTGGCAAGCGCATGATGGATAATGTCAGGGTGGCGACCTTGGCAGTGAGTTTGGGAAATGTAGATACCCTGGTGCAGCATCCAGCCAGCATGACCCATCGCAATACCCCCCGTGAAAAACGTCTGGCAGCCGGTATTACGGATGGTTTGGTGCGCCTTTCGGTGGGGATAGAAGAGCCTAATGATATTGTCCGTGATTTGTTGAGGGCAATAGAAGGGTAATTGGTAAGGCCGAGGCACGCCTCGCCCCTACGGGTTCTTAAAAATATTTAGCTTGCAAAGAATCGCAATTTAATACTCGTAAATGCTCCCGCCGATGAATTCCCTGATGACTGAATTCTCTGGGACGATCGAATCATCTTTGATTGGCTCCAGAGACTGCATCAGCTTATAAACACGGCTGGCACGTTCATAGGCATCAGCGCGTAACGGATCGCCTTTGTATTCCTCTGTCCACCTGGCAAATTCATCAAACAGCTTGGCTTTGTACATTGGCATTTCATAGGGCATCCCGCTGTTGACGATGTAATCAGTCGTATTAAGATATGGGATGATATTTCGCAGCTCACTGGCGCGCACATAATGCCAGTGCAGGAGTGTCTTGGTTGGATCATAAGCCCTATGCGACGCATCGCGCAGCATGCGCCGGATCAACCGGATATCTGTCCAGCGGATATATCTTCCATCATGCGCCTTAAGCTGGAGCAAGGGTTCAATATAAAGCCTGAATTTTTTCTCCGGCGAGATGTCTTTGGTCATATCGGGGTAAAGACCGTGCAGGCTGTCAATCAGGATGACTTCATTCGACGCTAATTTCATGGGCGTTTGATCAAGCTGGCGAGTACCGGTCTTGAAGTCATAGAACGGAATTTTGACCTCCTCACCAGCAAACAAGCGGGTGAGATGTTCGTTGATCAGATCCAAATCCAGCGCTTGCGGTGTTTCAAAATCATAGTCGCCAAATTCGTCCTTCGGATGCATTTCGAGGTCAAAGAAATAATTATCGACATTGAGCGTCACCAGGTGCATATCATGCCGTGCAAGACGTTCGCCAAGCTTAATGGTGGTTGTGGTCTTCCCCGATGAGGATGGACCAGCAATGATCACCATTCGAAGATCATCTTTCCGCTGTGCTACCAGGTTTGCGGCATTTTCCACATCCTCCTGGTAAAAAGCCTCAGAAGCCCCGACAATTTCAGAAAGCTCGCCTTTCCGGATGCGCTCATTGAGGTGTTCAACGGTATGGAAATTATGTTCCACCGCCCAATCCAGGATACGCCATAATTTTGCCCAGGGGATGTTCCCTGAGGGTTCAGCCCGGCGTTCCTCTCGCTGTTCACGTAATCGAGCGCGTTCCGCCCTGTAAAGGATATAAGCTTTGGCAACCTTTGCATGACCCTCTTCAATCAGGGTCTTTTCAACAATATCCTGGATCTGCTCTACGGTGGGGATTTCACCTTCAGGCGTTTGCGTTTCAAGAGTCTGGACGACTTTTTCTGCTAATTTTTCAGAGGTCCTTTTATCACGTCCGCCAACAGCGACAGCCGCACGGTAAATCGCGTTGGTGATCCGCTGCGGTGTGAAGTCTACAATCGAGCCATCTCGTTTTTTGACTGATTCAATCCTAGACATCGTCTCTCCTTCCAATAAAAATTCATTTAAAGGCAAACTTTGAATTAATTATAACGAAGGTTTGCAAATAAGACCAACTTTGTATGGAAATGTTTTGGGTATTTAAGTCTGTTTTTTGCAACATCAGATCAATAAGGATTGACTCATGGTATTTCACTGTGATATGCTCATAGAAAAGGATAATGCCTGAATCTGTGATCTACTGGGGCACATTTTGTTGATGACAAAATGCTGCTCATTACTTTCAATACTTCAATAAACATGAGTCTTTTCAAAATTGGAGACAAATATGAGAAAGAATTGGATCAAAATCTCAACACTCATTCTCTTGATCCTTGCTTTGCAAGCATGCAATTTACCGTGGCTGGAAGGAACAGAGCCAGAACCCGACGCAGAGACAAGTACACCAACCCCCTTTGAGACAAACACACCAACATTAAGCCCATCATTAACGCCTACCGAAGAACCGGAGATCTCCCTGCCGGGTTTTACAGACCCTGTTATTTATTATTTCAAGATGTTCACACCAACGCAAGGTTGGGCATTAACCCAGGATAATGACAGGCTTTTGCGAACTGTGGACGGCGGTCACACCTGGCTGGATACAACGCCCATGGAACTGCATCCACTGCCGCCCGATGTCACCTCTTTATGGATAGAAGCCTTCTTCCTGGATGCAGAAACAGCCTGGTTCACGCCTAATTCTTTAGGTGGTGAAATTTATCATACCCTGGAGGGGAGTGTCAGCTGGACAGTATCCGTTGTTCCCTTTGAGAGGGCACGCTATTTTTTCCTGGATGAGAATAATGGCTTTGCACTGGTTGATTTGGGCGCTGGGGCTGGGTCACATTATGTGGCGATTTATCACACCAGTGATGGCGGGGCAACCTGGACAGAGGTGTTCAGTCATGAACCAGGAGAGTCGAAGTCTTTGCCTGAGGGCGGATCTAAAGGTGGAATTACATTCCTGGATGTGGATCGTGCCTGGATCGGGGGCACCTACCCAATGACGGATTATTTTTATCTCCATACAACCACTGATGGCGGCGTTAACTGGGCGCTGGAAACGGATATTTCCCTGCCAAGTACCTACACTGGCAGCTGGTTGGAAGTGCACCAGCCTGTCTTTTTGACAGATAACACAGGCTACATTACCGTTCGTGCCCTGGCGCCGGATGATAACATGTACCTTCTTGTTTATCGCAGTGATGACAGCGGTCAGACCTGGATATTTCAAAACGCCGTTCAGGACGGCAGAGATTTTGATTTTTATTCCCTGGATGAAGGCTGGATGGCTGCCGGGACAAACCTTTTCAAAACAACGGACGGCGGCGTGACCTGGTTCATGCCCGCAATGACCGGCATCCCAGCTGGTGAAATTTTCCTGAAGCTTGATTTTGTGGATGAGCAGCATGGTTGGGTCCTGGCAACACCGGATGAGGATACCTGGGAGCCGCGCAAACTGTATCAGACATCTGACGGCGGTGAAAACTGGACCCAGCTGCTGCCGTAATATAGAAAATACTCAAATCTCGAAGTTTGACGATACTAACCCCTGGACAATTCTTGAGAATGATGTCCAGGGGTTTTAGTTGTCAGGTGGAAAAAGCTCTGGGTGTAACCCGAAATAACACCTTGCATCGAATCTCTTATAGACTTCTTAGAAAATACCAGTAAAGTTTATTATTGGCTTGTATTTGTGCTGATTCTTGGAGCCTTTCCAGATGGTATAATGCATTCCTTGGATTCGTAAATTAAAAGAAAGAGAGAACATGGCTAAGACAACCATTTCATGCCCCCAGTGTAGACAACCAGTTGCTGCGGATATCACCCGTTTATTCGATGTGAGTCAGAATCCCCAGGCAAAACAGACTTTACTTTCCGGTGCTTACAACTTGATCCAGTGCCCAAATTGCGGTTACCAGGGTCAGGCACCCACACCGATCGTGTATCATGATCCGGATAAGGAATTATTGTTAACTTTTTTCCCGCCTGAATTGAGCGTACCGGTGAATCAGCAAGAGCAAATGATTGGTCCCATGATCACTAAAGTCATGGAAAGCCTGCCGATGGAAAAGCGTAAAGCTTACCTGTTTAAACCAGAAACCATGCTGACACGTCAGCGCTTGATGGAACGTATTCTTGAAGAAGACGGCATTACACCTGAAATGCTTGAATCGCAGCAGAAACGCTTGAACTTCCTTCAACGTCTGGCGAGCACTTCCCCTGAGGCACGGGCTGAGGTGATTAAACAGGAAGAGGAACTGGTTGATGAAGAATTGTTGATGATCCTGGGGCGGTTGATCCAGAGCGCAGCAGCATCTGGTGAAGAGGAAAGCACACAGGTTTTAGCCGGTTTGCAGCAGGAGATACTGGAAAGCACCGAATATGGTCAGGAAATCCTGGTCCAGGCAAAAGAGCAGCAAGCCGCAATGCAAGATCTTGAAAAAGCCTCAAAAGAAGGGCTGACTCGGGAGAAATTGCTCGATTTAATCATTGATGCGGCAGATAGTGAGATCCGCCTGGTGACCCTGGTGAGCATGGCAAGAGGTGGACTGGACTACGCTTTCTTCCAGCTCCTTTCAGAACGAATCCAGCGCGCTTCAGGTGAGCAGCAGGCGAAGTTGACCGAGCTGCGAGAGAATCTTTTGGAAATGACCAACGAAATTGACAAGGCGATTAAAGAACAGCAAGGTCTTGCCAAACAACTTTTAGATGAAATCCTTGAACAAGAGGATATTGAAGAAGCAACCATGGAAGCACTGCCTTCGATCAACGAGATCTTTTTGGATGTGCTTCGGAGCGAAATTCAGAAAGCTCGTAAAGAAGAAGCGCAGGATAAATTGGCAAAGCTTCAAAAAGTAGCCAGCGCCATTCAGAAAGTAAGTTCACCCGGGGCAAATATCGAGCTGATTGAGGCATTGATCCGGGTAGAAAATGATGATGCAATCAATGCTATTCTGGACGAAAATGCCGACGAGCTGACGGATGAATTTATGCAGTTTCTGATGAATTTGCTGAACCAAACACAGCAGCAAAAAGGGCAGGAAGCGACTGCCGAAAAACTGCAGCAAATTTACCGCAAGGCGCTGCGCTTTACCATGAAGCGCAATTTGCAAAAGGCAGGCTAAAAATCTAAGCGGCTTGTGTGATGGCGGGGTTGTCCAGGCGAAGGCCGTGACCCCTGACGGTGACGATGTAGTCCCAGATCGGGTCAACCTCTGCAAGGCGGTCCCGCAATCGTCTTACAAGCGCATCCAGGGCTTGTTCAGTTACACCCTCGGCGGCTTTTCCCCACACCGCTTGGATAATTTCGGATCTTGCGACCACCTCACCGCTTTGTTCACAAAGAATTCTCAGTAAATTGAATTGTGAGGCAGATAGGGGCGGATCGAGTTCCTTATCCAAAATCCAAATACGGCGGGCACCGATATCTACTCGGAGACGCCGTTTTTGCATGTCAACCGGCAGGGCTTCCAGGGGCATGGTGGCATCGGAGCTTAGGTAAATGAAATGCTGCGCAAGCGAAACCTGGATCTCATCCCCTTCTTCAAGACGCACGATGTCTTCAATGTGATGGCCATTGACATAAGTGCCATTTTTGCTGTTGAGATCCTCAACCAGCGTCCCACCTTCACGCTTGAAAATTCGTGCATGCTGTCTTGAGACCTGGCGCATTGGGATGACAACGTCGCAGTCGGAGTCCCTGCCGAGCAGTAATTCGGATTTGATTTTCCACCTTTGACCTTCCAAAGGGCCGGATTGAGCGATTAATAATGGGTATTCCTGATTGTTTTTTTCCATTTTTTAGTTTTCTTTACCAGTTTCACTGCTGGGCAGAATTTGGTTCTAATCGAGATTAACTATAATTATATTCTATCCATCTGACCCATTTAAAAAGATTCAAAATGAACCTATATCAAAAATCTCATAAATCTTATGGCGATTCATTCTTGGCCTGTAATTGTAATAGGGATGATGCAGATGATGTGGTCTGGCTGATTTTCATCCCTGGGTTTCTCTCGGATACAAATTTGTACTAGTGTTAAATCGTTGATCTTACCAGGTGTGTTGCAAGTTCGATGTTTATCCTTGCTGGGTGCTTTTATGGCATTATTGGTGATTGTAATCGTGTTTTTGGTCTTATTCCCTTGACTCTGAAGGGTTTATGATAAAGAAACTAACAGCGCCTAATATTGGTACAGCAATGACGATAAGCACCCAGATAGCCGTTGCAGTTGAAGATAAATTTCTATTTTTTATCTTGAACAGGGAAATTAATGATAAGACGATCCACGATACTAGTAGAAGAATATTAAAAATTGAGAATAGGAATGAAATACCGAAATTATTCATTATTTTCTCCTTCACATATCACAAAACTTTACGTATAAACTTTTACTATATAAAACATAGCCAATAATTAGTTTCTTGTCAAAGTGTGTGATATAGTATTTGAAGTTTCCTCAAAAAATGTAAGCAAGCTTCAATCTAATACAATATGATCATTTGTAGATATTTACAATTAATTTATACAAATCTGGTAATAATTATCTATATGAAAGTTTAAGTATGTCAGGTTTATTAACATTCTATTATAAACATTGTACAGATGTTCCGTCGGGGTATATTTTTGGTAGAATTAGATTAGACCTTATGAATGGATTTGAAGATAGAATCGTGTATTCTGTATCATTTTGAAGTTGTAAAGGTCTTCAACTTCCCCCTGGATCCGATTTCAACGATAGAACTTTACGATTCAGGCAATTATTTAAAAGTACAGGTAGAAATTACTAATGAATTTACACAAGGAGGTAAGCCGTGGCTGGAATTGATAACTTTACACCTAAAGCACGTCACGTGCTCAGCCTGGCTCAAAAACAAGCAGAACGTTTTCGCAAGCCCCAGATCAGCACAGAACACTTATTACTTGCGCTGATCGAACTTGAGGGCAGCGTTGCCAGCCGTGTTTTACGGGAGCTCGGTCTTGAAAGGGATCGGGTCAGCACATTAATCGAAAAAGAAATTGGGTACGGCGATCACACCGGTCAGGTTACCCTTTCACCAGGAATGCAGCAGGTTATTCCTTTCGCCATTGAAGAAGCCCGAAAGATGGGTCAAAAAACAGTGGGAACGGAACACTTGCTGCTGGGATTGATTCGCCTCAGCACTTGTGAAGCGATGAATATCCTCGCAAAACTGGGTTATAACGCCGAGCAGATTCGCCGTCAGACGGAGCGGGTTTTAAGGGAATCACAATCACAATCACAATCGCAATCCGAATCCCGACCGCAGTTGACCGGAAGGTCAAGCAGAGGACGACGTAAACCTGAGCAAAAGGATAAGGATAAGACACCGCTTGTCGATCAATTGGCAACGGACTTAACGTCCCTTGCTGAACAAAACAAGCTGGACCCTGTTATTGGACGCCAAACTGAAATTGAGCGAGTGATACAAATTTTGGCTCGCCGCACAAAGAATAACCCCGCCCTGATAGGTGAACCCGGTGTGGGTAAGACGGCTATTGTTGAAGGCCTTGCCCAGAGGATTGTCGAAGGCGACGTACCGGCACCCTTGCTGGATCGGCGTTTGCTGCAATTGGATGTGGGCTCACTTGTTGCCGGCACGATGTACCGCGGGCAGTTTGAGGAGCGCCTGAAACGCGTCATTGATGAACTTAAATCATCTGATGCAATATTGTTTATCGATGAGTTCCATATGCTGGTCGGCGCTGGTTCTGCCGGCTCGTCTGTGGACGCCGCAAATATCCTGAAGCCTGCCCTCTCACGAGGTGAGCTACAGGTGATCGGCGCGACCACCATTGATGAGTACCGAAAGAACATTGAGAGCGATGCGGCGCTTGAGCGTCGTTTCCAACCCATTATCGTTAACGAGCCGAGTGTGGAAGAGACCATTGAAATTCTTCACGGCATTCGTTCCGCGTATGAAGATCATCACCGCCTGACGATTGAAGATGAAGCCCTGGAATCGGCGGCGAAGCTTTCAGCCAGGTATGTCAGCGACCGCTTCCTGCCGGATAAAGCCATTGACCTGATTGATGAATCTGCTTCTCGTGTCCGCATGTACAAAAGCCCTGCGGCGATTGATGCCAAGAAGGTCATTGCAGACTTAAGGGAAAAGCGCGAAGAAATCGAAGAAGCCAGGGAAAATGAGGAATTTGACCGGGTGGAAGATTTGCAGGACCAGATTGATGCGCTTGAAGGACAGCTTGAGGAAATGCGTACCATTTGGGACCGTACCACCAGCCCACACGTAACCACGGAAGATATTGCTGAAGTGATCTCAATGTGGACCGGTGTGCCCCTCATGCAGCTTGAAACCGAGGAATCTGCTCGTCTATTGAATATGGAAGCAAAATTAGCAGAGCATATTATCGGTCAGAATGAAGCAATTGAAACCATCTCGAAAGCGATCCGACGTGCCCGAGCGGGATTGAAAGATCCCAATCGCCCGGTTGGCTCCTTTATTTTCCTGGGACCGACAGGTGTCGGCAAAACAGAGCTGACCAAAGCGCTGGCAGAGTTCATGTTTGGCAGTGAAGATGCCCTGATACAACTGGACATGTCCGAGTTTATGGAACGCCACAGCGTCAGCCGACTGGTTGGCGCCCCGCCAGGATATGTTGGTTATGAAGATGCCGGGCAGTTAACGGAAGCCATTCGCAGACGACCTTATTCAATAGTCGTCTTTGATGAGATTGAAAAAGCGCACATGGAAGCCCATAACATGCTTCTGCAAATCATGGAAGAGGGGCACCTGTCAGATGCCCGCGGTCGCAAGGTGGATTTCCGTAATGCCATCATCATCATGACCACCAACGTTGGTGCGGAAATGATCCAGCGTCAATCGACATTCGGCTTTTCATTGACTGTTGATGAAACTGAAGAAGAGGCGCAGGCTTATAAAGAAATGCAGAAGAAATTAACCGATGCACTCAAACGCAGTTTCCGACCGGAGTTTATCAACCGGTTGGATTCGGTGATTGTCTTCCGATCGCTGAACAAAGAGGATATTCGCGAGATCGTTCAGTTAGAGCTGAATAAGGTCAACGACCGGCTGGAAGAAAGCAATATTCACTTACGTGCAACCGATGAAGCCCTGGCTTACCTGGCGGAAGAAGGATATAACCCTGAAATGGGTGCACGACCTTTGCGCCGTGTGATCCAGCACAAGATTGAAGATAAACTTTCCGATGCCTTGTTAGCTAAGGAATTTGATGAAGGGCAGAATATCTTAATTGACCTTGAAGTAACCCAGGAAGACGGTGCTGAGGTCAAGAAGATCGTTTTCAAACATGATGCCCAGGCTGATCAGGAAGAAACCCCTGATTTAGCTGCAGTGGGAATGTAAACGGTGGCGAAGACCAAAACGCGTTTTGTCTGCCAGGAGTGTGGACGAACCTCTCCCAAAGCCCTGGGGCGCTGCCCGCAGTGCGGAGCCTGGGACAGCATGGTCGAAGAAATCGTCGAATCAAATCAGACCGCCCTCAGCCGTGTTAGTAAGCACGGCATGGGTGGTCTTTCTGTGCCTGTACGGCTCAACCAGATAGAGGGTGATAGTGAAGAACGCATCCCGGTACCTATTAAAGAGTTTTCAAGGGTGCTTGGCGGCGGTGTTGTGCCTGGATCCATTGTCCTAATCGGCGGTGATCCTGGTATCGGGAAGTCGACCTTAATGTTGCAAATGACCATGCAGATGGCAGATGGGAACACTGTTTTGTATGTCTCTGGTGAGGAATCGGCACGCCAGATCAAAATGCGAGCAAACCGCCTTTTGCGCAGTACGGAAAATGGCCTGGACGACCTGCCGGGTGACCTTTACCTTGTAACTGAGACCAATATGGACGCGATATTAGCCCACGTTCAGGCTGTCAACCCTCGCATCCTGATCATCGATTCAATTCAAACCGTTTACCGACCCGACATGGAATCCAGCGCTGGATCTATCTCACAGGTGCGTGAAAGCGCATCTCAACTGCGTGAACTGGCAAAAACATCCGGCATTGCCGTGTTTGTGATCGGGCATGTCACCAAGCAGGGGACAATTGCCGGCCCACGTGTGCTCGAACATATCGTGGACACAGTGCTTTATCTGGAGGGCGACCGTTTCCAGGCATACCGCTTGCTGCGGTCGGTCAAAAACCGATTTGGTGCCACCTCTGAAGTGGGTGTTTTTGAAATGCAAGAAAGCGGCATGATTGAAGTCAGCAATCCCTCGGAAGCGTTTTTGGCGGAGCGGATGGTGAACGCACCGGGTTCTGCCATTGCCGTCGCCATGGAAGGGACGCGACCGCTGCTGGTGGAGATCCAGGGTTTGACCAGTCATACGAATTTTGGCAATCCGAGGCGCACCCCCAACGGGATTGACTTTAACCGCTTGCTGTTGATCACGGCAGTTTTATCGCGCCGGCTCAACATTCGGCTTTCCGAGCAGGATGTCTTTGTCAATGTTGTAGGTGGACTTCGTATTGATGAACCCGCGTCGGATCTTGCTGTTGCTGCTGCTATAACTTCATCCATGCGGGATAAACCTGTCCGGGCGGACCTGGTCTTAATCGGGGAGTTGGGTCTCTCAGGAGAACTGCGCATGGTTGGTCATATGGATGCCCGCTTACGGGAGGCAGCCAGTTTAGGCTTTAAACAGGCGATTGTCCCTCGCCGACTGCAGCGGAAACAGCCGTGGCCAGGGGGTATTGAGGTGACAGAGGCGCGCTCATTGCGTGAAGCAATAAAATTAGCATTGATTGATTAATCTCTGAAAAAGCCTTTAATTTCTCCATTACACCGTTATAATAGGTTAAGTTAAAAAACCGAGTAACACACATTGTTTATCGAGATTGGAAACAGGACAATCAATGACCAAATCAATACTGGATTCACAACCCATTTCACGCATCCGCCGGAACCACGGTCTTGAACATGCGACCATTCATATGTTGACCAAAAAGTTCCCCAATCAGCCATTTGGCGGGGTGTCTTCGCCTTCAGGCTTCACAATTGTTGGGGATGTTTCTTCAGAAGACATTGCAGAAGCTGCAATTGAAGCCTTGAAAAAGCTGCGAGGCGGTCAGTACGACCTTGCCATGCATCCGAATTGCGGCACAAATTTTGCCATTCCAGGCATGATGGCTGGATTGGGGGCATGGCTGGGCACCATCGGCGCTGGTAATTCCAAAAAGGAAAAAATCGAGAGATTGCCCTTAATGATGGGCCTTGCAATGATTGCCCTGGTGCTGACCCGCCCATTGGGTCCTTATATCCAGAAAAAATATACAACAACGGGTCATCCTGATGGGCTTGTGTTAACAAAGATTGAAATGACTGAACGGGCTGGCTTGCGTTTTCATCGCGTGACCACCAGGGGATAATTGCTTTTATGCCAGAAGAGATGAAGCCCATCGTTTATATCCTCAGGGGGGATGACCAGGAAGCAATTAAGTCGCATTTTAAATCCCTTTACAGCAAACTGGGTGAGCCGGATATGGCGGAGATGAATACCTCTCGCCTGGAAGGGAAATCAGCGGATTTAAATGATTTCCGATCAGCGGCATTGTCACTGCCGTTTTTGGCTGAAAGGCGCCTGGTGCTTGTGGAGGATGCCCTCAGGCCTTTTGACGGCAAGGGGAATCAAGACCTGCAAGCGCAGTTTTTATCCTTGTTGGATTCCCTGCCGCAGTCAACTGCGCTGGTGTTGATCCTGCCTGATTCAATGCATTACAGGCGGGGATGGGAAAAATATCACGATAAGCACTGGTTTATTCGCTGGGCAAACCAGGCGGGTGGGCGCGCATTAATTGTGGATTGCCCCCTGCCATCAGAGCGAGATATGCCGGGTTGGGTTCGGAAAAAATTTACTGAACTTGGCGGGGCTATCAACCCCCGGGCAGCAGCCACCCTTGCCGATTTTATTGGCAACAATACCCAGCGCGGAACACAAGAGATCATCAAATTATTGACATATGTAAATTACGAACGTCCGGTTGATGAGGACGATGTCCTTCTTTTGACAACCAGGGATTATCAGACCAACGTATTCACCCTGGTGGACGCAATTGGCAATCGGCAGGGTGAACAAGCCCTGGATATGGCACATTTGCTCTTAGACGAGATGGAGTTCAGTTACCTTTTAGGTATGATCATCAGGCAGTTCCGTTTGCTCATTCAAGCCCGTGAGCTTATAGATTCCGGCGGGAGTGAGAATGATATCCGCACTCATTTGAATTTACATCCTTTTGTTGCCCAAAAGATTTTCAACCAGGTAAAAAAGTTCAGTTTCTCATCGTTGAAATCCATCTACCAGCAATTATTAACAATTGACCTCGGCGAAAAAACCGGTGAAATGCCGGGAGATCTTGCGCTGGATGTTTTTATTGCGAAGTTATCAGCCTGAGACCTGTGTTTGAAGTGCCTGGTTTGCTTTTGATTTCAAATTTGAGAATGTGCCAGGATTTCCCTGTGATTGATACTTGGTATAATGAATGGGTATGAGTGTTCAGCATAATCATTTAATCAGGATATTTTTTTAAGGGGAAAGGTGCTCGTGACCGGATTGGATTTACGCATTGCAACATTAAATATCAGCGGGGGTGAAAAAACATTTGAAGAGTTCCCCCATGATACCCAGAAATCCCGTAAAGAGGCATTACGAATATTAATCAAGAAACTGGGTGCAAACCTCTTATGTCTCCAGGAGGTATCCCAGCATGTTAATGCGGATGGCGTTAAGTACAGCCTGATGGAAGAAATTAATCACGCAGGCGGCTATGATTATTCCTATTTTGGTGAGACCCTTTCTATGGAAACCCATATGCAGGTCAAAAAGGACGTGATGGTGACCGGCATCTTCAATGATTGGTGGAATTGGTCAAAAGGCAATTCTATTCACGCAAAATTTCCCTTTGCGCGCCTGGGTGACCCTCAATACCCCGGCATCCCAAGGAATATCCCTTTGTTCCAGCCAGTATCCTATGAAGGCACCCGGGATACAGACCCCCGGTTTGCCGTGATCGGGCGTTTGAAAGTGCCGCCCTATCCCTTTGTCATCACAGTGCATTTGTCCACCCTGGTTGGTGAGCGTCCCCCTCGGGCAGTCCCTGAAATCGTTGAACAATCTCGGCAGATGCGAATGAGGCAAATTCAGCGCCTGCTTGATTTGATTCGAAAACATATATTGGAAAGTAATCAGCCATTAATCCTGGCAGGTGATTTTAATGCAACCAGGAATGAACCCTGCATTTCAGAAAGGCTCCTTTCGGAACACGATTTTCAACATTTAACACCGGAGAATGAAGGGCCGACGCATCCCGCTTTAGGACAGCCCATTGACCATATTTTTTTCTATCCAAAAGACCGTTTGATCGATTATTCATGTCAAATTGCGGTGGGTGATTTGAGTAGAAGGGCTTCAGACCACTTGCCGGTTGTTGCCGACATACAAATTAAATAATCGCAAGTAGGTATGCTCAACGCTGTCCGGATTTGAACCTTTACTCTGAGGACAGCGTTTATTAATTTTAGAACCATAGCAAATTTAAGGAGATTGACTTTGACCATCTCAAATCAAAAGAAACGAAAATATTTTGGAACAGATGGCCTTCGCGGCCATGTTGGTCGGCATCCATTGACACCGGATTTCATCACCCGCCTGGGTTATGCCGCCGGCGTGGTTCTTTCTCGTCGGGCATCGCACCCGACCTTCGTCATTGGGCGCGATACACGCCAATCGGGAGAAATGATGCAGAGTGCCCTGACGACCGGGCTGCTTTCTAGCGGTGCGACCGTGGTTGACCTGGGAGTGATCACAACACCGGGTGTTGCTTTTATGGTTAAGAAGATGAAAGCTGAAGCAGGGGTCGTAATTTCCGCTTCTCATAACCCGATTGGCGAGAATGGCATCAAGTTTTTTGACGCTGAAGCCTTAAAATTGGATCGGGAAATTGAGCTTGAAATCGAGGCGCTTTTAGATTCCTCAATCGATTTACAAGGCGCCGTTGAATCGCAATTTGGGCGGCGCATTGATGGACGGGATATGCGAGAACTTTATGCAGATCACCTAGTGGATGAACATCCGGTTGACTTGCTGGATGGGATTAAACTGGTTTTGGATTGTTCCAATGGGGCTGCGTCATGGTATGCACCTGAAGTGTTTTCTCGTTTAGGCGCGGAGGTGATTGTGATTCATGCCTCACCAACCGGAAGCAATATTAATGTGCGTTCGGGTTCAGAACATGTTCGGCGTCAACCAGCGGATTTGAGCGATCTGATTAAAAAATATGGTGCAAATTTTGGCGTGGTGTTTGATGGCGATGCGGACAGGGTTATTTTCGTGGACGAGGCGGGGAACCTTGTGGACGGCGATCACATGCTGGCGATGTTAGCGGATTATCTGATGTCGCAGGATCGATTGCTGGCCAGGACTGTGGTCAGCACGACCATGCGCAACGGCGCACTGGTTAATTACTTCAAGGAACGCGACCTGAACTTTATTGAAACCCCCGTTGGAGATAAATATATCATGGCGGAATTAAGAGATTTGATGGCGAAGGATCATAAGCGCGATCAAATTGGCCTGGGTGGTGAACAATCCGGTCACATTATTCTGATGGATGAAAACCACGCAACTGGGGATGGGATTCGGTCAGCACTTTATTTGATACGGGCTTTTCTGGCGAGCGGCTGCGTGAAATTGGCAGATTTAGCGGAAAGCATCAATAAATATCCCCAGGTGATCGCCTCTGCAGTTGTTGCTCAGAAAATTGACCTGGATAAGCTGGACGACGTTGTTGCATTAGAAGCGGCAATTAAAGCGCAATTACCGGGTCTCACCCGCATGAATTTGCGTTATTCCGGGACGGAACCCAAGGTGCGCCTGATGCTGGAAGCAGACAATCGCCATACAGAAGAGTATCTGGCTGCCAGAGCTTTTGAACTCTGTGAGGCTGTGCAGAAGGCAACGAATACGCCTGAAGGTGCATTTCTTGAGGTCCTCAACGTCACCCGCGGCGGTCTCGTTGAGCGATAAAATTATTTTGAAACTTGTGATTATTGGGTAAGCTAAGACTGAACGAATAGAAAAATTGAAGTCTAAGACAACATTTGGGAGTAATGCATGAGTAACCATGGTTTTGAATTTGAAGAACTTGAAGTATCCCAATTTGGCATGGTATTTAATGCCTTGAACAGGGAGTTAATGACAGCAGAGGATGCTGAAGCATGGCAGCCTGCGATCCAGGCAATGGAGCAATTTTTGGATCTACTGAATCGAAAATTAATTTCAAACCAGACAATTATCGCACAAAATCCTGTGGATTCCTCTCGGGCGTTTAGCATCTTACTGACCCTGATTGCCGTTGGGACCCAATACCGCCTTGAGCAGTTTAAACCAAAGGATGGTGCAGGTCGTGAGCGGCGCCGGACCATATTGGAAGAATACGTTCCCCAAACCGGTGAGCTGCGCGGAAGAGCCATTGACCTGGCTAAAAAATACCTGGCAGCGGCTGTGTTTGACAGCTTGCGAGATGCTATCAACTACGAAATATTACCCCTGCTGAACAGCATGGATTATCAAAAGGATCCGGATCGCTGGATGCCCTTCAGAGTTGTGCAAACCGCGAATATTTACGAACGTCTTTACGGCTTCAGGCTGCGGTCAGCGGATCCGCTGCTGGTTGGTGATGATCAAAAACCGGGTTTGCTGCGTGCAATTTATGATCGGAAATACCTGCGATTTGGCACCAGCGGCGTGCGAGGTCGGTGGGCAGCGGACTTTACTGAGCGGCGGGCAAAGCAGGTTGTCCAGGCGGTTTGTGACTTCTTGAATGATATCGATGTTCCGGATTTTGTCGGCGCTGAAAACCTCTCAGGTAAAAAGATTGTGGTGGGATATGACACCCGACGCAATGCGGACAGGGTGGCTGAATGGACGGCATCTGTTTGTCTTGCAAATGGCTTTGAGGTTGCGTTTGCTAACCGGGACACCCCCACACCGGCTTTGGTCTATTACCTGACGGATTATTTACCCGCTGAAGATGTCGCCGGATTGCTGATCTGTACAGCCAGCCACAACCCCCCGGAATGGCAGGGCATTAAATTCAATCCTCGTTTGGGTTATCCTGCACCCTCAAATGTCACCGATTTTCTTGCTTTTCATATCAACGAACTCCAATTGGTGGATGCAGGCGCGCGAACAACGGATGTGGAAGAAGCGCGCTTGAGTGGGCGTTTGAAGGGCTTCGACCCATTGGACGATTATGTCAACTGGATCAAAGACAACGGCAATGGGAACGCTCGCATCCCGGTTGATTTTGACCGCATACGTGACTTTTTCAGCGATAAGATGCTGGTTATTGATGAGTTTCACGGTTCTGGCAGGGGGTATATGACACGTTTGGCTGGTGAAGCGGGTGTGCGCTACACTGTCATTCATGCCCAACGAGACCCGGAATTAACCGGTTTGGCGTATGCGAACCCCGAAGAACCCTTTATCAATCCTCTCAAGGAAAAGGTTGCTGAAACCGGGGCGCATTTAGGGCTGGGGATGGATACGGATGCTGATCGCTTTGGGGTTGTGGATAAGGGCGGCGTTTACTTCCGCCCCAACCAAATTTTGCCGATGCTGGTGCGTTACCTCGGTGTGGAACGCGGTTTGACTGGGCGTGTAATTGCAACGCAAACAGGGTCGCCGTTATTGGAGATATTGGCAGGGATGATCCCGAACAATGAGGAAAATGAACCGGCGGAAGGCGCATTGCCGGCATATGTCAGCCATCCCTTTTATAAGATTCGGATTGGCACACGGGAAGATCGTGTTTTGGAGCACGCTTTTCTCGTGCCGGTTGGGATTAAATATATTGAAGAGATCCGCCGAGTGAACCGTGCTTATCAAGGCGAAAAGTCTTTACCAGATGACTGGCGTGACCGAATATTGATCGGTGGAGAAGAATCCTCCGGGCTGACCACGCGCGGTCACGTCACCGATAAGGACGGTCCCTGGGCAAACCTGCTGGTGATGGATATGCTGGCATATTTTGGCACCCGGGAAGAGAACCCCCTGAGGACCATTGCAGAGATTTGGGAAGATACAGTCAGGATGGATGGTTTGTGGGAATCCTTTGGCAGTTCGCCCGATGATGAGACGTCGAACACCGGCCGAACGGATGTGGATGCACCCCTGGAGGCAAAGGAAGCTTTCATCAATTATTACCTGGATTTACCCCAGAAAGAAGCGAATCCACGGGTAGCGGGGATGGAACTGGCATTTTTGGGCGGTATCCGTTATGACGTGGCAGAAATGCTGCTGCGTGATGAGGAAGGTGATGAGCGCTATCAATTGCGGGTGCGCGCCTCGGGAACGGAACCAATCAACCGTGTCTATGTTGAAAGTAAAGACCCACAGCAGGGCAAGGTGATCATGCAGGAAACCTTAGGTGTGCTGGAGGATTTGACGATTGAAGAAATTCGAAAGGCATACAGCATCTGGCGATTGGTGGATATGCTGTCTCAGACACGCTTCACACAGAAGACCCTGAAAGCGGTGATTGAGACGATTAAGGATCACGGCTGGGAGATGGCAGAAGTGACGGCAAAATTAGTGCGGACGATGGGCATTTTGGAAGCTCGCAACCGCAAGATCGCCGCCCTGTGGCTGGAGGCTTTGCAGCAGTAAAAATCCTGTCATTGGGATGACCTGGCAATCTCGGCGTGAGATTTGTCAAACGGAGAATAGTCAGCAAAACGAATAATCTAACGTAAGTATAGGGAATTTCTTTCCCGAAGTTGTTCGCTACAAACTACCAACTACCAGCTACCAACTACAAGCTGCAAGCAATATCGTATAATTACCCCTATGCTTTTCTCATTTATCATCAAAGCGGCTGCCATTGGCTTTTCAGCCGGGATTACCCCCGGACCGCTGCAGGCTGTATTCCTATCCTATGCCATCAAAGGCGGCTGGAAAAAAGCGCTGCCGGCGGCATTTGCGCCCCTTGTCAGCGATATCCCTGTCATTCTAATCGTCTTCCTGGTGCTAAATAATTTGCCAGGCTTTTTCTTACGCATCCTGCAGGTGGCTGGCGCAGGATTTCTCCTGTACCTTGCCTGGGATTCCTATAAATCATTCAAAAATTATCAAAGTGTACAGGAAGCAGAAGACACAAATTCAATCGGTACCCTCGTCAAAGCAACGATCATGAACCTGCTGGGACCCGGACCCTGGCTTTTTTGGAGCCTGATCAACGGGCCAAACCTGATCCAGGCATGGGGTATCTCCCACTGGTGGGGCTTGGCATATATCGGAAGTTTCTACAGCGTGTTCATCATCAGCAATATCGCGTTGATCTTTTTGTTTTCCAGCATGCGGCAGTTGGGCGAGCAGGTTAGAAAAGCTTTACTGCTGGTATCCGCCCTTGTGCTGGCAGGCTTTGCGATTTACCAGGGCTTGCAGGGTCTGGCAATCATATAAGGTTCTCCTGGCATGTTATATAAAAGATGAATATGGTAAACTTCCTAATGTTAAATTTGAGTTGAACTGAGGTTTTTATGTTTCCTGTTGCTAACCAAAAAGTGATTGAGCGCACCCGCCAAATTCTGGCACACGAGCCAGTATTCATTGATACCGAAACCACCGGTTTTTCACCGGAAGACGTGGTGATAGAAATTGGCGTGGTTAACGCACAGGGCGAAACCCTGTATGAATCCCTGTTCAAACCGACGATCCCCATTCCCCAAAGTGCGATGGATGTCCATCACATCACCGAGGCAATGGTGGCAAGCGCGCCCTCGTGGAAGGATGAATGGCCGAAATTACAAAGTGTGTTGGAAGGGCGATTTGTTGGCATGTACAATGCCGATTTTGACCTGCGCATGATGAAGCAAACCCACGAGCGCTACTGGTTGGATTGGACGCTTAACGACAAGCGGTTCTTCTGTGTGATGAAACTCTATGCTGCTTTTTATGGTGAACCCAGCAGACGCGGGCGGGGATTCCGATTTCACAAATTAGAGTCTGCCGGGGCGGCATGCGGCATCCCCCTTCCGAACACCCACCGCGCAGTGGACGATGCCATGTTGACAGCTGCTTTATTTAGATATATGGCTGATTATTCAGCATAGGAGAAAAGCATGCCCATTAAGGTTCCTGAAACAAAAAAGCTGGATTTTTTTGAAGAAATTCACGGCCAGAAAATCTCTGACCCCTATCGCTGGATGGAAGATCTGGAAAGCGAAGAACTCCGGGCATGGATCGAGGTCGAGAATGCGCTGACATTCGATTTTCTGGAGCGTTTCCCCTTGCGGAAAACCATCCAGGATCGTATGACCGAGTTGTGGAATTACGAGAAAATGTCACCGCCTTTTAAACGGAATACGCGTTACTTTTATTTCTTCAACGATGGACTGCAAAACCAGGATGTGCTTTACTGGATGGAAGACTTGGAAGGTGAACCGACCGTTTTGATCGACCCCAATACACTGTCTGATGACGGCACAGTCGCCCTGAGCGGCGCAGCAATCAGCCGTGATGGGCGCTACCTGGCCTATGGGATTTCGGATGCCGGCTCAGATTGGCAAACCTGGCGAGTCCGCCGGGTGGATGACAGGGTGGATTTGGAAGATACCATCGAGTGGGTAAAATTTTCTGGCGCCAGCTGGGATAAGGATGATGAAGGTTTTTATTACAGCCGCTATGATGCCCCGGAAGGTGACGCTCTTAAGCAGGCGAATTATTTTCATAAACTTTATTATCACAAAATGGGCACACCTCAGTCTGAAGACCAACTGATCTATGAGCGGCCTGATCAAAAAGAATGGGGCTTCGATGGACAGGTCACCGAAGATGGACGTTATCTGATCATTTATGTCTGGCACGGTACCGCCTCAGAAAATGCCGTATTTTACCTTGACCTGGCAGATCCCTCGGCAGAGGTCGTGGAACTGCTGCCAGATTTTGATGCTGAATACGTCCTTGTTGGCAATGATGACACCCGGTTTTATTTCAAAACGGATAAGGATGCGCCGCAAAACCGGATGATCCTGATTGATATTGCAAACCCCAATCCTGGCGCCTGGCGAGAACTTGTGCCGGAAGATGTTGATAAGCTGGAATATACGGATTATGTCGGTGGGCGCTTTGTCTGCACTTATTTACATCACGCGGCACACCAGGTGCGGATATTCAAAACCGATGGCATGCCTGATGGCGAATTATCACTGCCTGGTTTGGGCATGGTGATGGGCTTCAGCGGTCGCTCGGATGACACGGAGACCTTTTACAAATTCTCAAGTTTTACAACCCTCGGCACAGTGTATCATTTTGACCTGGGTACCCGGGAATCAAGGGTTTTTAAAGCGCCTGATTTATCCTTCGACCCGCAAAATTATGTAACGGAGCAGGTCTTTTACGAAAGCAAAGACGGCACCCGGGTGCCTTTATTTATCAGCCATCATAAGGATATTGAGATTGATGGGGAAACCCCCACATATCTTTATGGTTACGGCGGATTTAATATCCCCTTACCCCTTGCCTTCAGTGTGCCCAACCTGGTGTGGATGGAGATGGGCGGCATCTTTGCACAGGCACACTTGCGCGGGGGCGGTGAGTACGGCCGCGATTGGCATGAGGGCGGCATGAAGCACAACAAACAAAACGTCTTCGATGATTTTATTGGGGCGGCAGAACACTTGATTGATCAGGGCTATACCCGCACTGAAAAACTGGTCATCGGCGGGCGCAGCAATGGCGGTCTGCTGGTCGGGGCGTGTTTAACGCAGCGACCGGATCTGTTTGGGGTCTGCCTCCCTAACGTGGGGGTAATGGATATGCTTCGCTTTCACAAATTCACCATCGGCTGGGCGTGGGTTTCGGACTATGGTTCGCCAGACGCCCCTGAGGATTTTGACTATATTCGGGCTTATTCCCCTTATCACAACATCAAGCCAGGTATGGCATATCCGCCGACAATGGTGATGACCGGGGACCACGATGACCGCGTTTTCCCTGCACACAGCTTCAAGTTTGGTGCGGCTTTGCAGGCGGCACAAGGCGGAGAAGCACCGGTGCTGATCAGGATTGAGACCCGGGCGGGTCACGGTGCCGGCAAGCCAACAGCAAAGCTCATTGAAGAATTTTCCGACATGTGGACCTTTGCCTTAGCCAATCTGACCTGATATTTGCATTAACAGGTATTGAAAAATTGAGAGGGATTATAATACAGGTAATGACAGTGCAGGAGATGACCGCACATGGATGAGCAAGAACAAAAAACGGAACAGCCAGCAGAGGTTGATGTCGCTGGATTAGCACGTTGGCAGAAGATATTGGGGGTGGTCTATCGTCTGGTGATTATTGTGGGGATCTTATCCTTTGCTTTGGGAGCTGTCTTGGTGATTCTAACGGATATCATCCCTTTTTGGTTCATGACGTTTCCGATTTTACTGGTCATCATTGGCATCATTTTAGCCCGCTTTGAATACGTGTTTCATAAACGGCAAAAGTTTCATTCACGGTGACTTCCATAAATCTTTGAATCCAATTTTTCTTTTTAGTAATATTTATAGATTTTTTTGATTCACCAAAATTCTTAATATGTTGTGTTAGAATTCATTTTGTTATTTCTGAATTCATGCATTTATGGATTTAAGAATTCATTAGAAGAGGATAATAAAATGGGTTTTTCAAAATTCAGTCACTTGTCTCAGGATGAAGTTCTGGAAAAGTTATCATCTGGTTTTCCTGAGGGCTTATCGGACAGCCAGGTCAAACAAAAACAGAATGAATATGGTTTAAACGAAATTAAAGATACTGCAACACCCTGGTGGAAAATTTTTCTTCGTCAGTCTAAATCATCTTTTATATACTTGCTATTTGCTGCGGGGATTTTATCTTTCCTGTTAGGCGAGAGAGTTGACGCAACATTAATATTTCTTTTCATTTTTATCAATGCCAGTATTGGATTTATCCAGGAATACCGCTCTGAAACCGCTGTTCAGTCACTAAAAAAATTTACCGAGGGAAGAGCTAAAGTTCGCCGTGAGAGTAAGGAAAGCCTGATTCTAAGTTCAGATCTTGTTCCTGGCGATGTCGTTATTCTTGAAACAGGTGATATTGTTCCTGCAGATATTCGCCTTCTTGATGTCAGTCATTTTCTGGTTGATGAAACAATACTGACAGGCGAATCAATCCAGGTTACAAAAAAATCTCAAAAATTGGATCAGCCGATTTCAGAACCTTACAAGGCAGAGAACGTTGTATTTAAGGGTACATCTATTCTCAATGGGAAAGCTGAAGGCGTTGTTATTGCCACTGGCAGGGAAACAGAAATTGGAAAAATCAGTAAATTTATTACAGAAACAAAAAGAGAAAGTGCTTTTCAAAAAAATATCGATCGAATCAGCAAATTTATCATTTGGCTGGTGATTGTTACCATTTTTGTTGTTCTTGGCATTCACTATTTTATTGATGATTCTACGCGCAGTTTTATTGATCTGATTGTATTTTCGATTGCATTAACGGTTGGTGTTATTCCCGAAGCTTTACCCCTTGTTACAACATTTTCACTTTCAAAAGGCGCAAAAATTTTAGCAGAGCAAAATGTTGTGGTGAAGCGTTTGACATCTGTAGAAGATTTGGGAAGCATTCAAGTTCTTTGCACAGATAAAACCGGAACAATCACTGAAAACAAATTGAGTGTTTCGGACACGTATGTTATTAATAGCGATTTTGGAAGCTTAGCTTTTTCTGGGAGCATTGCAATTCGAGACATCTATGGCAAGGAAGTACAGCCAAATAATGCCTTTGACCTTGCTTTAATTGCAGCACTGGATGAAGAAGAAAAAAACCAGCTAAATGCGTTTCATTTTATCAATGAAATCCCATTTGACCCATCCAGACGTCGAAGCAGTGTTTTGGTCGAAAAAGATGAGAACCAATTTCTAATTGTACGTGGATCACCGGAGGAAATGATCCTTTTGGACCCAAGCTTTTCGGAGGATGATCGGTTAAGCATCCTTCAATGGCTTCAGCAACAGGGCAAATTGGGCCGCCGAACCCTGGCAATCTCAATGAAAAAGTGGGAGAAAGGCGGGGAAGAGTACAGCGTGGAAGATGAAGAAACAAATATTAAAATCTCTGGCATTGTTTCCTTCTCCGACCAACTTAAACCAACGACAAGATCTGTTGTGGAACAAGCCAATGAACTTGGTGTTAGGTTGGTTGTTTTAACCGGCGACGACCCAATTGTTGCAGGTGCTGTTGCCTATGACGCGAATATTACGGACAATCGCGAAAATGTGATCACAGGTGAAAATTTTGATAAGCTTTCACTCGGTGAAAAGCGGGTTGAGCTTTCACGGACGAATGTTTATGCTAGAGTTTCGCCCAAACAAAAATATGAAATCATCCAACTTTTACAAGAAGAATATTTGGTAGGCTTTCTGGGCGAGGGCATCAACGATGCACCCGCGCTTAAAGCGGCGAACGTTTCACTTGTTGTTGAAAGTGCCTCAGATATTGCAAGAGAGGCCTCTGATATCATTCTTCTGAAATCTGATTTGGGAACGATTATCGATGGTGTAATTCAAGGACGAAAAACATTTTACAATTCACTTACTTATATACGTGCCACACTGCTTTCAAATTTCGGCAACTTTTTTGCGGTAGCTTTTGCATCACTGATCATCCCTTATTTGCCCATGTTGCCCGTCCAACTCTTGTTGGTGAACCTGCTGTCGGATTTCCCGATGTTTTCAATTTCAACTGATAATGTTGGAAAAGAAGAGTTGCTGAGACCAAAGCAATATGACAGCCGTGACATTATAGTCATCGCATCTATATTGGGTGTAATCAGCACCTTATTTGACTTTGCAATGTTTGGGATATTTCAGCGTCTTGGTGAGGCTCAGTTACAAACTTATTGGTTTATCGGAAGTATATTGTCAGAGCTTGTTCTTCTGTTTTCAATTCGAACAAAAAAGATATTTTTTAAAGCCAGCACAAGGCCTTCAAATACAATTATTATTCTGAGCTCTTTTGCATTTGTTACAACAATTGCCCTGCCTTTTACCAGCATAGGACAATCGTGGTTTCATTTTGCACACCCGACATGGTCAAATATTGGGATTATATTAATTGTTGTGCTGCTAGATTTTATTGTAACTGAGATTGTGAAGGTGGTTTACTTCAAATATATTGATAAAGATTAGCGGTAATAGCAGTATTAGGATGCAGGTTTATTAAGCGCGAAAATTTTAACAGCAGTTTGTCTTTTCATTAGAAGATTTTTTAGATGTGAAAACGAAATTTTTTTTACGAGGCTGTATCTCCTCAATAATATTTAGAGAATCGCACACATCGATTTCTTTACTTCTTTTATAAGCTTTATTCTTGAATCGGCTCTAATTGTTTTCTTGATTTAGACAATAAAAGAATATTGTTTTTAATTTCCGATGCCTAAAAGTAAGGTGACTAAGAAAACAATAGAAATCACACTGATCATTGTTGCCAGGCTGTATGCCAGGTAATTTTGAAATTTTTTATTTCTATATTCTCCCATCAATTGTTCGTTGTTGGCCAGTTTGAGGACCAAGAAAATGAGAACAGGCAATAGTATCGCATTCAGGGTCTGTGATAGCCACATGATAGGGAAAAGGGGGATGCCAGGTATTAATACGATTAATACGCTAATAACTATGATCCCAGAAAAGATCGTATAAAATGCTGGTGCCTCATTGAACTTCCGGTTAATGCCGCGCTCAAAGCCAAATGCTTCACAAAATGCATAAGTGGTCGAGAGGGGAAGAACTGAGGTTGCTAAAAGTGAAGCGCCTAAAAGCCCTGCTGAGAACAACACTTTTGCCCAGCTGCCCGCCAGCGGCTCCAAAACCAAAGCTGCCTGTTCTGCGCTCTCTACAGATATACCGGCAACAAACAATGTGGTAGCTGTGGCAATGATAATAAATGCAGAGACAATGTTTCCCCAAGCGGCGCCAAAGGTCACATCGATTTTTGTGTATTTATAATCTTTAATAGATAGGCCTTTATCTGCAACAGATGCTTGCATATAAAAAATACCCCAGGGGGTTATTGTTGTACCAATTGTTGCCAAGATAGCAATAATGAAATCCGTCTCAAAACTAAAATTGGGCCGAATTACTTCGCTAAATATCTGCCCCCATGGCGGATCAATCATGACGACTGTGATGATATAACTTAATGCGGCAAGTGATAGACCTAATAATACTTTCTCAATAATTTTATAAGAACCTTTCAAAACAGCTAGGCTAACCAGAATCGCAGCAAGTGGGGCGGCAAAATATCGACTGATACCAAATAATTCAGAAGCAGCGGCTATACCAGCAATCTGAGCAACTGTTGTGCCCAAATTGCCTAGGAGTAATGAGAACATTGCAAAAGCTGTCACCTTGACGCCAAAACGCTCGCGGATTAAATCGGCAGTGCCTTTACCTGTGACAACACCCATCCTGGCAGCCATTTCCTGAATGACAATTTCACCAATCGTTACAATCAGGATCATGGAAAGGAATTGGTATCCATAGGTTGAACCAGCCATAGAGTAGGTTGCGATACCAGGTGCATCGTTATCCGCACTGGCTGTGATCAAGCCAGGACCTAATATGGTTAAATAAAATCCAATTCGTTTAATCCATGCGGGCACTCTAGTTTTTTTCATATTAAATTGCTCCCTTAGAACTTAGAATAAGCGTGGTAAACGTTTTTTCCAGGCAGTAGGTAAGACAACATCAAGTGCGTCATCCATGGTGACAACCCCTAACATTTCTTCGCTTTCGGGATTAACAACAGGAATTGAGAGTAAGTTATATTTTGCAATGAGATATGCAACGTCTTCTTGTGACGTCAGGGGTTCAACAGATATAACGTCCGGTTCCTCCCATTGTTTTAATGAACTTTGAGGGTCTGCCATCACCAAATCGCGCAAAGTAACAATCCCTTTTAATCTCCCCTGACTGTCAACGATGTGGACATAGTACATTACTTCGTCTTCACTGGCGTCTTCAGAATTTCGCAAGAAATCAATCGCTTGATGTGTGGTGATGTTATCGGGAACGTAAGAAAATTCTGTGGTCATGATGCCGCCAGCAGTATCCTCCGGATACTTCAATAAAGTTTGCAGATCGAGAGCTTCATCTTTTTCCATCAAACCAAGTAATTCTTCACTGGTATCAGTTGGCAGGTCAGCTAAAAGGTCGGCTGCTTCGTCCGGGTCCATTTCTTCCAGAATATCGGCTGCACGTTGAGGGGTCATATTTGAAAGGATGGTTAACTGCAGGTCTGGTGAGGATTCTTCCAGGGTGTCAGCAAGCGCCTCGTTATTAAAACCTTCCAAAATAGCGGCACTTGTGTGTCGGTCCAATTCATCAACGATGGCTGCAATATCTGCAGGGGGCATTTTAACCAATTTATTCTGTGAAACACTCAAACGTAAAGGGTCGTCATGTTCAATTGAAGCAACAAATTCCCAGGGGATTACAACCGGTTCGGAGGTTTTATTGATGACATTACCTACAGCGCGGCCAATTTTTTCCATGCCCAGACGTCTGAGTAAACCTGATCCACTGACATCTACACCCGTCAGAACAAACAACTCTCTTGCCCTGGCGATTTGCAGGTCATTAACTCTTACCAACCGCTTGCCTTCAGTATCAACGATTTGCTGATCCAGGACACGGTCCAGCAATCGAAGTTCATGACCCGTGGGGGTGTACGCCTTAATTCGATCAGCGCCAACCCTCAGTGTGATGCTTGGCCAGAGACTCGCGATTTGGTTTGCAGGAATAAATTCAATACCAAGGGGGTTCTTTTTTAAGCGTAATGCAACGATGGGCGGCATTTTCTTTTCTGTCCCATCAATTAATATGTCCTCTAATTTCCCCACAATACTTCCAAATCCATCCCACACATTTTGATTGATCAATTGGCTGAAATAAATCATCTTTCTTACCTCTTTTCAAAATGGGACGTTCTTAACAAAAAGCGGGAGCCAGATACGAGTCAGGCTCCCGCTTTAACGCAAAGGAGGAATCCGGTTATTCTCGCATCTTATAAATACCCAAATTTCGGCGTTGATCGCCGTAAGAACTGTCACTATCTATCGAACTTGAATCGTTGCTTTCTTTCATTTTTCCTATTTTTGCTGATAATTTTAAACTTCTTTAATGCACATGCATTATTATATCAACTTAATCGCCAACAGCATAGTAATTATACAATAAAAAACTTGACGAAATGAAATCATCGATTATAATACATATGAATAAGTGCTCATATATTCAAGGATAAGAAATGATGATGCAAGCAGAAGTCCAATTTGCGATAGATAAAGACGGCCTTTCAGAGGAAGTACTGATCCAAATGGCAGAGAGCTTTAAAGCCTTATCTGACCCGACACGCTTGCAGATCCTCGCCCTCTTGTTCACCGGCGAGCACGCCGTTGGAGACCTGGCTGACCATTTGGACGTTTCACAAAGCGCGGTTTCCCATCAATTGCGGATCCTGCGTGCGCTTGATATCGTCCGGTACCACAAAGAGGGGCGCGAGGTTTATTATTCCCTTGCGGACGATCACGTGCGGGATATCTTACTGCGAACCCTTGAGCATATCCTGGATGACTGAGGTGAATTTATATTAATGGTTGAAAAACAATTTAAGATTACTGGTTTGGATTGTGTGGATTGTGCAAAGGGACTGGAAGGCTCTGTAACCCATTTAGCGTCCGTTGAAGAAGCGAAGCTTAATTTCTTTGACGGCATTTTGACTGTGCGCGGCGATGTGGATGAAGGACAACTGCGTAAGTTGATTTCAAGTTTGGGTTATGGGGTGGACGATGGCGAGTCGTCTGCGATCCCACCCGAGGATGAACCCAATGCACTGGTAGGCTTCTGGCGATACCTTCTTCAGCAAGTAGAGACCCAACTGGCTTTGATTGCAGGTGCCACCGTGCTGCTCTCGCTGATACTCAATTCACTGGGCACACCTTCATGGCTTGTGATCGGGATGCAAATTAGCGCGCTCCTGTTAGCCGGGTGGCCAATTGCTCGCAATGGCTTGATGACCCTGTGGATTAACCATACATTTAACATCAATTTTTTGATGACCATCGCCGGGATTGGCGCGGTCGTGATTGGTGAATATGCTGAAGCAGCGGCATTGATCTTATTGTTTGACCTGGCAGAAGCGCTGGAAGGCTTCACCAATGCACGTGCTCGACGCACCCTTTCGGGCTTGACCTCCCTGACACCAACCCACGCACTCAGGGTGGATGACGGGTATGAAACCCTGGTCCCAGTAGAAGAATTAGCCGTTGGCGACCGGATTTTGGTGCGTCCGGGCGACCGTATCCCCATTGACGGCCTTGTCATTGAAGGGGAGAGCGATATCAACCAGGCGCCGGTTACCGGGGAAAGCATCCCGGTTTGGAAGGAAGTCGGGGACGATGTCTTCAGCGGCACAGTCAACGGCAACGGTCGTTTGATCCTTGAGGTCACCCACCTGGCTGCCGACAGCACCCTGCACCGCATTATTGAGATGGTGACCGAAGCCCAGTCACACCAATCGCAAAGCCAGAAATTCATTGACAAATTTGCGAAATATTACACCCCTGCCATGGTGATACTGGCGATATTGATCGCCAGCATCCCGCCGTTATTTTTTGGCGAGCCATTCTTGAATCCTTCAGATGGTTCACAAGGGTGGCTGCGCCGGGCATTGGTCTTGTTGGTGATCAGCTGCCCCTGTGCGCTGGTGATCTCGACCCCCGTCACCATGGTGGCGAGCCTGGTGAGAGCTGTCAAGGCTGGCGTGTTGTTCAAAGGCGGCATTTTTATCGAGGCATTGTCCCAGGTTGAAGCTTTTGCTTTTGACAAAACAGGCACCCTGACACAGGGCGCACCTGAAGTCGTCGAGTGCAAGGACCTCTCCTGCGAGGGTGAAGGCGGCTGTGCAGCCTGTGATGATTTAATTGCACTGGCTTATGCCCTTGAGCGCTACAGTTCCCACCCCTTAGCACAGGCGATTGAAGCCGAAGCCGAGTGGCGAGAGGTGACCGAATCTTATCCCCCCGCCAAAAACCTCACAACGCGCGGCGGTTTAGGGCTTGAAGGGGAGATCAACGGGGAAAAAATGACCATCGGCAGCCTCAGGCTTTTCGAAGAAGAACATCACATTCCTCCCATCGTTCATGATTGGGTCGCTGATGCCCAGGTACAGGGGAAAACAGCTATGCTCTTATGCGACGGTGAAAAGGTGCGCGGCTTTATTGCCGTGGCGGATACCTTGCGAGACGAATCGCTGTCGGTGGTGAGGATCCTGAACGATATGGGCAAGCACACCATCATGCTGACAGGGGATAATGCAACCGTTGCCGGTGTGGTTGGAACTGAAGTCGGTTTGGAAGATGTTCAATCGAATCTCCTGCCGGGCGATAAGCAGGGTGCCGTTGAAAGGCTGCGCCAAAAATATGGGTCCGTAGCAATGGTCGGCGACGGAATCAACGATGCCCCGGCGCTTGCCTCCGCTGACCTGGGAATCGCCATGGGGGGGGGCGGCAGCGCCCAGGCAATGGAGACAGCGGACGTGGTTTTGATGGCAGACGGCATTCAAAAGCTGCCCTTTGCGATCAAGCTTTCAAGCTTTGCCAATCGCCTGGTCAAGCAAAATATCATATTCAGTTTAGGGAGCAAACTGCTGGTGGCCGTCATTGCCATTTTTGGTTATGCACCTTTGTGGCTGGCGGTGCTTGCTGATATGGGCGTGTCCCTGCTGGTGACGTTGAACGGACTTCGGGCGACCCGGTTTAAGGCATAGACGCTGAAAGGGAGGTTCCTGTTTCATCCCTGGCAAGTGAAGAGAAATAGTCCGCTAAATTTTGCGGCCCCTCATCATCGGATTCAACAGCCTCAAAGGTTAACCGCAGTTCACCCGGGTAGTCCAGGGCAAACAGACACAATGCTGCCACATCAGAACGACTGATGGTGCCCATGATGTGATCGCCCTGGTCAAGGATCAGGCTTTTCTTCCCGCCCGCCGTATCTTTCAAGCCCCCGGGACGGATGACCAGGTAATCCATGCCGCTGTTTCTAAGGATATCTTCCCCCTTTAGTTTGTATTCAAGCACTTTTCCAAAACAATTCATTGGATGCCCCGGTTTTGTCACCGCGATGGAAGAGATCAGAATAAAGCGCCTGACGCCAGCATCCACGGCAGCCTGGACCATGTTTTCAACGCCCTGGTAATCCACGCGTTTGGGGCAGTTTTTACCAACAGGTGTGCGGGAACCGATGGCAGAGATGACCGTATCGATCCCATCCATGGCAGGCAACAGGCTTTCGTTTTGCCGCACATCGCCAATAATCGCCTGGACATTGCCGCCAAACAAATTTTCTGCCAGGGCTTGATCCCTGACAAAGACCCGCGGTTGGTCACCGCGGTCTAACATTTTTTGGACGATGATACGCCCGGTTTTCCCGGTGGCACCCACAATCAGGATGTTCTCATTCATTTTTGCACCTGTAAATTCACCAATAAAAGCGTTCCTAATTTGCCGTTTTAGCCGTTTATCTCATCGATAAGATTGAGCATGTCCACATTGTCAGGGATATCAGACATTGAGTTGGAATAATGGATGTAGCGGACAATGCCTTGCTTGTCAATGACCATCTGGGCAGGAACCCGGCCTAATTTAAGGAGGTTGACCTCCTGGTCATACAATTTCGCCACCTCGTGGTCCGGGTCTGCCAATCCAATGAAAGGAATCTCATTTTCTTCCCAAAAGTCCACAAATGCTTTTTGGGAGTCCGGGCCTACGGCGATCACTTCAGTATCACGATCGACAAAATCTTTATAATCCTGGCGCAACTGCGCCATGTGCCTGCGGCAGAATGGTCAGGCAAAACCCCGGTTGAAGACCAGGAACAGGTTTTTCTTGCCTTTAAATTCAGAAAGGCTAACGGGCTTGCCATGGGTATCTTCAAGGGTGAAGTCCCGTGCCCTTTCATCAACTTTAATACGATTATTGCTCATTTGTTTTCCTCCAATTGTGTCATGAAATTTTCTACTGCAGATAAAAATGCCTGGGGACATTCCTCATTATTGTTTATTATAGAGTTATGGCTGCGGTTAATGCAAGGACAAAGGTTCTACAAGACCCAACGATATCAGCTTTAACTCGGGAGAGGGAGTCATATAAAACGTAGGTCACGTATGGTCGCGCCAGCGACCTACGTGACACTCTTTATAATTGGTATCCCCAAAAATCTTCTCCTGGAACCAAACGGAAACATGAGCCCCCCAAATCATCTGTTATAATTCTCTAAATTTCACAGGAAAGGGGTTGCATTGAAACAATTTATTGATAATCTTCCAAAAATCGAACTCCACCTTCACATCGAAGGCACCCTCGAACCTGAGATGCTGTTTGAACTCGCGCAGCGCAATCACATCCAGCTGCCCTATCGCACCATCCAGGAAGTCAGGGACGCCTACCACTTCACCAACCTGCAGTCCTTTTTGGATATCTACTACCAGGGTGCAAACGTCCTGCAAACAGAGCAGGATTTCTACGACCTGATGTGGGCGTATCTTGAGAAAGTCAGCAGTCAAAACGTCCGTCACGCTGAGATCTTCTTCGACCCGCAAACCCACACCCACCGCGGCATCCCCTTCGAAGTCTTCTTCAACGGACTGGTGCGGGCAAAAGAAGATGCCTGGCAAAAGCTCGGGATCAGCTCCGAATTGATACTGTGCTTCTTGCGTCACCTCAGCCCGGAAGATGCCGTCAAAACCCTGGATCAGGCACACCCCTTCAAGGAGAATATCTTCGGGGTCGGCTTGGATTCCTCCGAGATGGGCCGCCCGCCATCCCTGTTCAAGGAAGTCTTCGACCGGGCACGTGATGAAGGCTATAGGGTGGTCGCCCATGCCGGGGAAGAAGGCCCGGCGGAATACGTTTGGGAGGCGGTGGAACTGCTGGACGTAAAGCGCATCGATCACGGCGTGCGTTCTATCGACGATCCAAAGCTAATTGACTTCCTGGTGGAAAAACAAATCCCCCTGACGGTATGCCCGCTTTCCAACATCAAGCTGTGCGTGTTTGAGGATATGACCCACCACAACATCAAGCAGCTGTTGGATTTGGGCGTGTGCGTCACCATCAACTCCGATGACCCTGCTTATTTTGGCGGCTACATGAACGAGAATTTCTACGCCACCCAGGTGGGGTTGAATTTATCCAAAACGGATTTGTACAAAATCAGCCGCAATGCAGTCCAGGCAGCATTTCTTAACGGTGACCGAAAGCAAGACCTTATAGCAGAGCTGGATGCGTATTTTGGTGGAGAGGAATTGGTTGATTAGGCAATTAGGAATCAAGTATCAGGCAATTAGGAATTAGAGCCCGGGTTTAATTGGAATATTTTTACTTCAACATATTCTGGTTCGTTGTCTAAGCATCAGGAACCGGAGAATTTGTAGTCCTGTCATTGCGACAAGATGAGCACCGTCGGGGTGCATCATCGACGTGCCGGGCAGCAGGGGCTGCCGGCTTGTAAGTAAAGCAATCTCGAAGTTGCATCTCTATTGTTGGTTCAGGTCTCCTGACCTGAACCAAACCCTAGGTCGAGAGTGAAGCAATCTCGAAGTTGCATCTCTATTGTTGGTTCAGGTCTCCTGACCTGAACCAAACCCTAGGTCGAGAGTGAAGC